>CAZEXP010000034.1:0-24184 GCA_964516845.1 uncultured bacterium | reverse complement strand
TCGACGTCATGGGCGGCGGTCGCTACTTCAACGACCCCGACCTCGTCGAAGCGCTTGTCGGCGACGCGCCCGAGGTTCTCTCGTGGCTCGAGAAGCTCGGCGTGATGTTCGACAAGACGGCCGACGGCACGATGATCTCGACCCACGGCGGCGGCACGTCGCGCAAGCGGATGCACGCGGCTCGCGACTACACGGGCGCCGAGATCATGAAGACCCTGAAGGACGAGGTCCTCAATCGTGAGATCCCGGTCGCGGAGTTCGCGGCAGCCTACGAACTCCTGACCGACGGCAAGAAGGTCACCGGCGCGATCCTCTATAACATGGAGACCGAGGCGTACATGGTCGTCCGCGCCAAGACCGTCATCCTTGCCACGGGCGGTAGCGGCAGGCTTCACGTCGCGGGCTTCCCGACAAGCAACCACTACGGCGCCACGGCCGACGGCCTCGTGCTTGGCTACCGGGCCGGTGCGCCGCTGACGTACATGGACACGATCCAGTACCACCCGACGGGCGCGGCGTTCCCCGAGCAGATCCTCGGGCTTCTCGTGACCGAGAAGGTCCGCAGCATCGGCGGGCAGATCACGAATGCCGAGGGCAACCGGTTCATCTACGAGCTCGAGACGCGGGACGTTGAGGCGGCCGCGCTCATCCGCGAGTGCCTCGGTCGGAAGAAGGGTATCACGACGCCGTCCGGGCAGCCGGCCGTCTGGCTCGACTCGCCGATCATCGACGAGATGCACGGCGAGGGGACCATCAAGTCCCGTATCCCGGCGATGTATCGTCAGTACGAGCGGTTCGGGATCGACATGACAAAGGTCCCGATCCTCATCTACCCGACACAGCACTACCAGAACGGCGGACTCATGATCGACGAGACCGGCGAGACGAAGGTCAAGAACCTGTACGCTGCCGGTGAGGTGGCGGGCGGCATCCACGGGCGGAACCGCCTGATGGGCAACTCGCTTCTCGACGTCGTTGTCTTCGGTCGCCGCGCGGGTCTGGCGGCAGCCGAACGAGCCACCGGGATGAAGAAGGGCGGCAAGCTCTCGCTCGCCCATCTCAGCAAGTTCCACAAGGAGCTCAAGTCGGCGCGCGTCGGCAAGGGCAGGATCGCGCCGATCCTGCTGCCGGAGTACCGCCGTCCCGAGACCGTCGATCACCGGATCGACGCTCTCGACTAGAACATCACCATGCTGTTTGGCTGTTTCGGGCGCGGTGGCTTCACCGCGCCCGGGTAGCTCAGGTGTTCTTGCGCTGATGTGTTTTCACTCGGGTTGGATGGCGTCGACCGCAGCGCTTGGTCCGGCGCGAGGGGGTGAGGCAGGGATGAAGACACTGATCCTGGGACTTGGCGATCCGGGGCTCGCGGGTGAGCGCGTCGGGCTCGAGGTGGCGAGGGGGCTTCACGCCACGCTGGACGACCCCATGATCGACATCATCGAGATCCCCGCGATGGGCGGCGTCGATCTCTTCGAGATCGTGGCCGGCTACCGCAAGGTCGTCATCGTTGACTGCGTTCGCGCGGGGCAGGGCGGATTCGGCGAGCTCTGCAGACTCGGGCTCGAGGACCTCGAGCTCGTCCCCAAGAAAGTGACCGATCACGGCGTTGAGTACCGGGCGAAGTTCGCGCTCGACGGGGTCCACGACACTGCGATGCCCGGCGAGATCTCGGTCTACGCCATCGAAGTGACGGACGATATTGCACGCAATGAGGACCTGGAACCTGTCGCGCGTGACGCGGTCTTGCGGCTCGTCCACGAGATCGCTCGCGAGGAGTTCGGAGGCAGGATGCGAGAAAGCGGGTGGTACTAGGGTAAACGGCTGTTCCATCAGAAGGAGGGCTTTCCCTTGGCAGAGGAGAAGAGGCTCACCAGAGAAGAACTCGTAAGGAAGGCAGAGAAGCCGAGTCACGACGCGATGGTGCTCCACCCGTTCTACGGTGGCAAGTACCAGATCGTCCCGAAGTGCGTCGTCCGCAGCCTGGACGACTTCTCCATCTGGTACACCCCCGGCGTCGCCGCACCGTGCATGGATATCTACAAACACCCCGAGACGGTTTACGACCACACCAACAAGAAGAACACGATCGCCATCATCACCGACGGAACGCGCGTGCTCGGCCTCGGTGACATCGGTCCTGAGGCGAGTCTCCCGGTCATGGAGGGCAAGGCGCTGCTGTTCAAGTACCTCGGTGGCGTCGATGCCGTGCCGATCCCCATTGATTCGAAGGACCCGGATGTCATCATCGAGACGACCAAGCTCATCGCGCCGGCCTTCGGCGGCATCAATCTCGAGGACATCTCGCAGCCGAAGTGCTTCCGCATTCTGAAGGAACTGAGAGCCGAGCTCGACATCCCGGTCTGGCACGACGACCAGCAGGGCACGGCGGCTATCACACTCGCCGGCGCGCTCGGCGCGGTCAAGGTCGTCGGCAAGGAGTTCGGCAAGATCCGCATCGCCATGATCGGCGCAGGAGCATCGGGCGTTCGCATCGCGAACCTCCTGATCGGCGCCGGCGCCGACCCCGGTAAGATCATCATGTGCGACCGCAAGGGCACGCTGCACGAGGGGCGGAAGAGCGACTTCCTGCCGGACTTCCGGGAGAAGTGGGAACTCGCGCAGGTCACGAACGAGGCGAATCTTGTCGGCGATCCGGGGGATGCCTGCAAGGGGGCGGACATGCTTATCGCGCTGTCCTCACCCGGTCCCGACACCGTCAAGAAGGAGTGGATCGAGGGCATGGCGAAGGATGCGATCGTCTTCGTCTGCGCCAACCCGGTTCCTGAGATCTGGCCGTGGGACGCCAAGGAGGCGGGTGCCCGGATCGTGGCGACGGGCCGCTCCGACTTCCCCAATCAGGTGAACAACTCCATCGGCTTCCCCGGCATATTCCGCGGTGCGCTCGACGTCATGGCGAAGACCATCACGGACGAGATGTGCATCGCGGCGGCCGAGGAACTCGCGGCATGCGCCGAGGACAAGGGACTTCATGAGGAGTACGTCGTTCCGAGCATGACGGAGTGGGAGATCTTCCCGCGTGTGGCGGTCGCGGTGGGAATGAAGGCTATCGAGCAGGGCATCGCGCGTGTTACGATACCGCGCGATCGCCTCTATGAAATGGCCGAGGCGAAGATACGAGAGGCGAGGGATATGACACACGTCCTTATGGAATCAGGGCTGATACCTCCTCCGCCGGAGCTCTAGGAAGCGCGCACACCATGTGGTCACACGGGCGGTCTCGCAGCCGCCCGTGTGACCCTGATATCCCGGGTTCCGCATGACGATAGAAGAGCTTACCCCCACCGATTCCGAACTCGTGACTGCCGCGAAGGCAGGTGACAGCGACGCGTTCGGACAGCTCGTCCTCCGGCACGAGGCCAACGTCTATGGTCTGTGTCTGAAGATGCTCAGGAATCCCGAGGACGCCGAAGACTGTCTCCAGGAGGTCTTCGTTAAGGCATACAAGGCGCTTCCGAACTTTCGTGAGGAGGCGCGTTTCTCTACGTGGGTCTACCGCATCGCGACGAACGCCGCGCTCATGCGGATCCGCAAGAAGAAGCTCGATACCGTTTCGCTCGACCAGCCGCTTGAGCTGGGAGAGACGAGGGTTCCCCGTGACGTGGCCGACTGGACGACCGATCCGTCATCGAGGCTGATGAACGACGAGCTCTCCACCATCCTTACCCAGCACATCAATGAGCTTCCGCCCAACAACAGGATCGTGTTCGTCCTCAGGGACGTGCACGGGCTTTCGACCGAGGAGGCCGCCGGTGTGCTCGGGCTGACGGTCCCGGCCGTGAAGTCCCGGCTCCACCGCGCGCGGCTCTTTCTGCGCGAGCGTCTCTCCGAGTACTACTCGAAGGGAGGGGCGCCTGCGTAGAAATGCGAATCGCCCGGAGCGATCTTGAATCGAAAGTTGAGTTACACAGACACTTAATCGGTATCAAGGAGGATGTGAGATGTTGACAAGAACAAGGATCGTCGCCGCCGCACTTCTGGCGGTGCTCATTGCAACTGCCCTGCTGGTAGCCTCTTGCGGCACGCGGCAGCCCGAACTGATCCCCCGCACCGTCCTGCTCGGCAACCCGGAGAAGATGCGCGCGAGGATCTCGCCGTCTGGCGACATGCTGGCGTACGTCGCCCCGGTCGATGACGTGCTCAATATCTGGGTCCGGACCATCGGCGAGAGCGACGACCATTCGGTCACGAACGACGATCACCGCGGCATCGTCCAGTACTTCTGGGGACAGGACAGCAACGAGATCTTCTACCTCCAGGACGGCGATGGTGATGAGAACTGGCGCATCTACGGTATCAACATCGAGACAGGCGACACCCGCGATCTCACGCCGTACGACGGCGTCCAGGTCCGTATCGTCGACTACTCGAAGCATCACGCGAACACCATGCTCATCTCGATGAACCAGCAGGACCCGAGGCTCCACGACGTTTACAGCCTCGACCTCACCAGCGGCGACCTCACCATCATCGCCCGCAACCCCGGCAACATCGTCGGTTGGGTCACGGACTTCGATCTCAAGGTCCGCGGCGCGGTCGCCATGACGCCGGACGGCGGGACCGAGCTGCTCGTCCGCGCGGACGAGGATGCGACGTGGGAATCCGCCATCCTTTGGGGTGCCGAGGACAACATGACCAGCGGTCCGCTCTCCTTCACGAAGGACGGCGGCTCGATGTACATCATTGACTCGCGCGACGCGAACGCCGGCCAGCTCTGCCTCTACGATCTTGAGACGGGCGAGAAGGAGTGGATCGCCGGCGATGAGCAGTACGACATCGAAGATGTGATGTTCAACCCGGACACGTGGGAGATCGAGGGCATCGCGTACATGCGGGACCGCACCGAGTGGGTCATCACGGATGCCGCCGTTCAGCAGGACTTCGATGCGATCGCCACGCTCGATGAAGGCGAGTTTGGTGTCTACGGTCGTGACTACGCCGACGACACCTGGGTCGTCGCCTTCTCGAAGGACGACGGACCTATCGTCTACTACCTCTTCGACCGCGAGACCGATGAGGGGACCTTCCTCTTCAAGCACCGCACCGACCTCGACGACTACACGCTGGCTCCGATGGAGCCGATCGAGTTCGAATCGCGCGACGGAATGACGATCCACGGGTACATCACCTACCCGCCGGGTCTCGGCCGCACGAATCTGCCCCTCGTCCTCAACGTTCATGGCGGTCCGTGGGCGAGAGACCAGTGGGGCTACAATCCCGAGGCGCAGTGGATGGCGAACCGTGGCTATGCGTGTCTCCAGGTCAACTTCCGCGGCTCCACTGGGTACGGCAAGAACTTCATCAATGCCGGCAACAAGGAGTGGGGCGCGGCAATGCACGAAGACCTGATCGACGCCGTCAACTGGGCGGTCGATCAGGGAATCGCTGATCCGGAGCGTGTGGCCATCTACGGCGCGTCGTACGGCGGCTACGCGGCGCTCGTCGGCGCGACCTTCACGCCGGACGTGTTCAGCTGCGCAGTCGCGATGATGGGTCCGTCGAACCTGCTGACCTTCATCGAGACGATCCCGCCGTACTGGGCGCCGATGATCGACATGATGTACCTGAGGGTCGGCAACCCGCAGACCGAGCGCGATATGCTCATCGAGAGGTCGCCGCTGTTCAAGGTCGATCAGATCTCGATCCCGATGCTCGTTGCGCAGGGCGCCAACGATCCGCGCGTCGTCCAGGCCGAGTCGGAGCAGGTCGTCGCGGCGATGCAGGAGAACGGTGTTGATGTCGAGTACATTCTGTTCCCCGACGAGGGGCACGGGTTCGCGCGGCCGGAGAACCGCCTGAGGTTCTACGCGGCGGCGGAGCGGTTCCTTTCGAAGTATCTCGGCGGCAGGGTCGAAGCTGAGACGCCTGAGACCGAATAATCAAGCGGGTGAGACATCATGGATGAGAAGCACGAGTGCGAAGGCTGTCTGGAATTTCTCGAGGTCCTCTCGGACTATCATGACGGCGTCCTTGACGAGGTCGTGGTAACCAAGCTCGAGATGCACATGTGCGAGTGCGCGCGGTGCAGAGCCGTCGTCAAGACGCTCAGGCAGACCATCGTTCACTACAGCAGAACCCGCTGTGAACAGGTGCCCCCCCACGTGCACCAGGGCCTGATGAACGCCCTGAAGCGGTGCATGGAGGAGGAGTAGGGAATATAGTCCGTGACCACAGGCAGTACCCGCGCCCCGCGTGTCATCCCGGCACGCGGGGCGTTCTGCCTCGGTCCCTTCCGCTTGTGTCGCCCGGGTCCGTGGGGCTAGTATGAGTGGTCGCACCCGAGGAGCGCCGGATTCCGCAACCCGTCTTCAGGGGGGGAGAGATGCCGCCACGCATGAGGAACGGTGGAAGGCTTGTCGTCGTCGGCGGTGACGCCGCCGGCATGAGCGCCGCCAGCAGAGCGCGGCGGCTCCGCCCCGACGTGGAGATCGTCGTCCTCGAGCGCGGTGACATCGTGTCGTACGGCGCCTGCTCGCTTCCGTATTACATCTCCGGCGTCGTCGATTCGCGCTCCGACCTGATCGTGTACGACCCTGAGTTCTTCCGCCGCGAGCGTCACATCGATGTCAGGACCGGGGCGACGGCCGTGGGACTCAGACCGCGCGAACGGGTCGTCGTCTGCCACACCGCGTTCGGCGAGGAGTCGCTCACGTACGATGCACTCGTCCTGGCGACGGGCGCGGCGGCCGTCAGACCTTCGCTGCCCGGCGTTGACATCCCCGGTATCTTCACGCTCCGTTCAATCCCCGACGGCGACGCCATCCGCGATCGTCTGACGGCGCTGGGCGCCGGGACGCCTCGCGGCGAGACCGCCCCGTCGGTCACCGGAGCGGACACCGATGTTACAGGGCAGCCGGTTCCCGGAGCGGTCCGGGCGACCGTCGTAGGAGGCGGCTACATCGGCCTCGAAATGGCGGAGGCGCTCGTCGCGCGGGGCGCGCGAGTGACCGTGATCGAACTGCTGCCGAACGTCCTGTCGACCTATGACCCGGACATGAACGACCTCGTTCTCCGCGAGCTTCTCAACCGCGATGTCATCGTGCGTACGGACACCCGCGTCGAGGGCTTCGAGGAGGGGAGCGACGGTCATGTCGGCTGCGTTCTCGCCGGAGGCCAGCGGCTCTCGACCGACATCGTACTGATCTCCGTCGGGGTGAGGCCGCGCGTGGAACTCGCCTCTGCGGCGGGGATCGACCTTGGCCGGTCCGGAGCCATCGCCGTCGATCCCAGACAGATCACGAGCGAGCCTGGAGTGCTGGCCGCGGGGGATTGCGCCGAGTCGCCGCACATCGTTACCGGGAGGTCGACGTGGATCCCGCTCGGCACGACGGCGAACAAGCACGGCCGCAACGCAGGTGAGAACGCCGTGGGCGGCGACGTACGGTTCGCCGGGGTCGCCGGGACCAATGTGACGAAGATCTTCGGTCTCGATGTCGCGCAGACCGGGCTCTCGACAGCGGTGGCCGAACGCGAGGGGTTTGAGCCTGACTCCGTGCGGATCTCGGGAACGACGCGGGCGCATGCGTACCCGGGCGGCGGAAGGATCACCGTGAAGCTCATCTTCGATCGGGACACCGGGCGTTTGCTCGGCGGCCAGATGGTCGGCGTGGAGGGCGTGGCGAAGAGGATCGATGTCCTCGCGGCGGCGCTCGCGGCTCAGATGGACGTTCGCGCTCTCGCGTCCCTCGATCTGAGCTACGCGCCTCCGTTCGCGCCGGTCTGGGATCCGATCCTCATTGCGGCCAATCAGGCCGTGAAGAAGCTCGATACGTAGCGCGTCGAAAAGCTCGCGGTCCAGGACGGGGATCGCGCCGAGCCGTGGAGTCGCGGGCGAACATGGAGGACGACCGTGGGAGATGACAGGAACAGGAGCGCGAGGATAGCGTCCGCGACCTTCAGCGTCAGGGGCATCCCGGCGTCTCCGGGTGTTGTCCATGGTCCCGCGATGCTCTTCGGAGACATTCTCGACGAGGTCGAGACCCGCTCCATCCAACCATCCCAGGTCGATTTCGAGATCAAGCGGTTCCGTGACGCGGTCGCTCTCGTGAAGCAGGAGCTGGCGCGCGACGCGGAGCGGATCTCCGGCGAACTCGGCCAGAGCGAGGCGGACATCTTCCTCGTTCACTCGATGATCCTCGAGGATCAGAAGCTCGTTCAGACCATCGAGGACAAGATCCGGAACGATCACGTCAATGCAGACGCCGTTGTCGCCAGCGAGATGAAGCGCGTCAGCGCGGTGCTGCGAGGTTCGGACGACGAGTATCTCCGGGACCGCGCATACGATGTGACCGACATCGGGAAGCGCGTGATCGAGCGGATGCTCGGTGTCTGGGCGCATTGTCCCCTGACCCACCCGATGATCATCGTCACCCGCGAACTCCGCGCCTCCGACACGGTCTCGATGGATCGGGGGAGGGTGCTGGGTTTCGTCACCGAATCCGGTGGGCGCGAGGCGCACGCCGCGATCCTGGCGCGGTCGCTCGGCGTCCCGGCCGTCGTCGGCGCGCAGGGCATCGTGGACAGCATCCACTCCGGTGACACGCTTGTCGTGGACGGCTCCACGGGCGAGGTCCTGGTCAATCCTCCGGATGAGGTGCTCGATGGCTTCAAGGAGAGGCAGCATCAGGAGGCGCTCGACTGGGCGGAGCTCTCGCCGTATCTCGATGCGATCACGAAGAGCGCGGACGGGACACGGATCAAGCTCATGGCCAACATCAGCACCGCCGAGGAATCGGCGGAGGCCGCCGCGCTCTCGGCGGACGGCGTCGGTCTCTTCCGGACCGAGATGCCGTTCATCTCAGCCGGGTTCTTCCTGTCGGAGGAGGAGCAGTACGCCATCTACCGGACCGCGGCGGAGGGAATGGGAGAGCTGCCGCTCACGATCCGCACGCTCGACATCGGCGGCGACAAGTTCGTCGGGCGTGAGAATCCGCTTCAGGAACACAACCCGCATCTCGGATATCGCTCCATCCGGGTCTCGCTGGATCGCCCCGCGATGTTCACCGAGCAGCTCCGAGCCATTCTTCGCGCCGGGGCGCACGGGAACGTGAGGATCCTCCTGCCGATGGTGTCCGGGGTCGGTGAGTTGCGCGCGGCACGGGAATTGCTCGAAAGGGCCAAGGACTCTCTGAAATCAGAGGGCGTGCCCTTCGACGAGGACATGAAGGTCGGTGTGATGATCGAGATCCCGTCGGCCGTCATGGTCGCCGATCGGCTCGCGGCGGAGAGCGACTTCCTCAGCATCGGCACGAACGATCTCGTGCAGTACGCACTGGCCGTCGACCGGGGCAATACCTACGTCGATCACCTCTACCGGCCGTACGACCCGGCCGTGCTCGCTCTCATTGAGCTGACGGTCACGGCCGCTCGAAACGCCCACATCCCGGTCTCGGTCTGCGGAGAGATGGCCGGCGCCACCGAGTACATACCACTCCTGCTCGGACTTGGCGTGCGCGAGCTCAGCGTTGCCATGAGCAGGATCCTGTTCGCCCGCCGCACGGTCGCGATGACGGATGTGTCGGAAGCCGAGGCGCTGGCGTCTCGAGCTCTCGCGGCGGCCACGGCGTCGGAGGTCGCGACACTCATCGGCATTGACAAGAGCTAGACCGGAGCACATGACACAGAGATACGCCTTCGCCACGATATTCGCCGTGATCGCGGTTCTCGCCATCGCGCTTGCGCCGCAGCCGGCCTCCGCGCACTGGCGGGCATCCGTCGATTCCCTCTACTCGGACGCTGAACTCAACTACCAGGGTTCGGAGTACTCAATTGCCGCGCGTCTCTACGAAGAGACGTCGGCGCTCATTGCCACACACGCCTCCGAGGAACTCGGGCCGTACTTCGAGAATCTCATGGCGCGTTCCGCGTTCCTCTCCGCGCGGTCGCTCGAACTCGCCGGAGACTGGGAGCAGGCGTCGGACGCGTACGCTGCAGCGCTGCCGCTCCTCGAACCGGTTGGCGACGCGGTCCGGTTCCGTCTCGCCAACTGTGCTGTCGAGATGGGAGATCTTGACGGGGCGGTTGGTCTGCTCCGCGAGATCGTCGAGGACGGGGTCGAGACATCGTTTGACCGCCCGGCCATCGAAGCCCTCGGCGACGCATATCGTCGCTTCTCGGAGTGGGACCTCGCTGTTCAGTGGTACCGGCTGCTCGTGGCGCGGGCGCCGTCCTACAACGACCAGGCGCTCATCCACTACAAGATCGGGCTGACACACGACGAACGCGGTGACGAGGGCGCGGCGATGAGAAGCTATCGGACGGCCGCGAACGACTACCCGCGCTCCAGGCACGCGTACGACGCCATGAAGAAAGGGAGAAGCATCTCCCGGTCCTTCACCGACCGGTATCATCAGGGACTCGTGCTCTACAATCGGAAGCTCTACCGGGAGGCGGGGGAGTTCTTCGAGCACTACCTCAAGCACGATGACGAGAAGGAGTGGCGGTTGGAGGCCACGTACTTCCTGGGCCGGTCCCACCAGCGGCAGGGACGGTACGCGTTCGCCGCGCGCCGCTATGCCGAGGCCGTGGAGGTGGGGCTCGCTGGGAGGACCGGCGGTGATGGGGCATCGCCTGGCGGGGGCGAGTACTACCATCTGGCGTGGTCGAAACTTGCCTACTGCCGTCGCGCGCTCGGCAACACGGAGGAGAGTCTCGCGACGTATGAGGAGTACGTTGCGAAGCACCCCGACGCTCCCGAGGCCGCCGACGCGCTCTGGGACAAGGCGCGGCTTCTTGAGGATGAACAGCGCTGGACCGAGGCAGCGCGCGAGTTCGTCCGTCTCGCGGAGGAGTATCCGCGTTCGGAGCGAGCCGCCGACGGCCGGTTCCGCGCGGGGCTCGTGCTCTACAAGGAGGGACTTGTCGAGGATGCGGAGTCCGTGTTCGCGGGGGTCTCCGCCGGCGCCGGTGGCGCGGACGTCGCCCGGGCGCTCTACTGGGTCGGGAAGACACGCGAGGAGTTGGGGCGAACCGAAGAGGCACTCGTCGTCTACTCAGAGGCCGCCGAGTCCGACAGAGACTCATTCTATGGACGCCGCGCCATCGAGAGGCTGGTCGCGCTGGGTGCAGTCGATCCGCCGAGACCCCGCGCGGCACTCGCGCAACGGATCGGCGACATGCACGCGAGGCCGATCTGGGGCAACGCGGAGGCGCGCGAATTCGGCGTCTGGCTCGCCACATGGGCCGAACACTCCTATGTCCCCGTCGAGCAGGCTGCCGTGCGGCAGGAACTGGTCAGCGAGCCGACCTTCGTGCGCGCCGACCATCTTCGCGCGCTCCACATGGAGTCGCACGCCGCCGAGGAGTTCTCGCAGCTCGAGGACCGGATCGGCGACAACCCGACACAGCTCTCAATGCTCGTCGACTACTACGAGCGTCGCGGTCTTCACCAACGCGGCATCCGCCTCGCGGAGCGCATCCTTCAGATGTCACCGGCGCGGAGCCTGAGCGATGCGCCGCTCTATCTAAGGAAGCGCATCTGTCCGGCGCACTTCGACGAGTTCGTGGAGGTTGAGTGCATGGACCGGGGTGTCGATCCGAATACGTTCTACTCGCTGATGCGACAGGAGAGCCTGTTCGAGATCGACGCCGTCTCCTGGGTGGGCGCGCGTGGTCTCTCGCAGATCATGCCCTCGACGGGGCGATGGATCGCGCGGCGTCTCGATCACGGCAGGTTTCGGCTGGACCATCTCATGGAGCCATCGACGAACATCCGTTTCGGCGTCTACTACCTGTCGGAGCAGCTCGCGGACTTCGAGGGGGATGCCATGCGGGCGCTCGCCGCTTACAACGGCGGGCCGGGGAACGTCGAGCGCTGGTGGGAGTACGGCGGGTGTGAGGACACGGACGTGTTCGTCGAAGATATCGGGTACTCGGAGACGGCCGACTATGTTCGCCGGGTCTATCTCTACGGGCAGTTCTATGAGGAGATCTACGGCGGCGTGTCGCCCTAGGTGTGCGTGGCGAGCACGTAGGCCCAGTTGAGCGCCACCGCGACGATGAGTGCGGTCCACGCGACCCGTCGCTCGCGACGCGTAAGCTCCACCAGCACGGCCACCCTGCGCAATACCCGCACGGCCCACATCACGACCATCGCGGGAACCACGACCAGCAGAAAGAGCGTGTCGAGCGGGTTCGTGGTGAACGCGATTCCTACGTGACCGTGCAGAACCGCGTTCGCGCTCCTCAGCATTCCACAGGATGGACAAGGAAGCCCCGTCACCGCCCTCAGCGGGCAGATGACGGGGCCCTCCGAGATCGATATCGATGCGGCGACCGCAAGACCGAGAACCGCGAGCACGACGCCTGCGGCGACGGCCGTCCGCGGGACTCTGATCCCGGGCGCATCGTAGATCATGCGGAGTCTCACGTCTTAGCCGACGCGACCGCTACCAGCAGCCGTTGAAGCCGCCGCTGGCGCCGATGATCATGATGACGATGACGTACCAGAGTATTCCGAGAATGGCGAGGCACGTTCCCACGATGCCGCAGATCATGCCGGCGCGCGTGAGGCTCTCACCCTCAGGGTCGCGAAGCCCTTCCTTCATCTCGCGCAGATCGCCCGAACCCATCACCCAGGCGATGATGCCGGTGATGAAGCACAGGACGATGCCGACGATACCGAGCGCAAGGATCGCGCCGCCGCGGTGCGGCTTCATCACGGCGTTCGGCTGCTGAACGGGCATTCCGGACTGCGGCTGTCCCATCGGAGTCTCCTGCATTGCTACTCCCTTGTGTCGGTGGCTTTTTGCTTCTCCAGGTAGTTCTGGATCGCCTTGTGGAGGGCGTCGGCCGCGAGGTTCGAGCAGTGCATCTTCTGCGGCGGCAGACCATCCAGCTCCTCTGCGACATTCTCGCGCGTGATCCTGAGCGCCTCCTCGAGCGTCTTCCCCTTCGCCATCTCCGTCACCATGCTGCTCGTGGCGATCGCCGAACCACACCCGAACGTCTTGAACCGCACGTCGGTGATGATATTGTTCTCAACCTTGATCTGGATCTCCATGAGGTCCCCGCAGACCGGGTTGCCCTCAACCCCCACTCCATCCGGGGCGTCGAGTTCACCGACGTTTCGCGGGTTCTTGAAGTGCTCCAGTACCTTGTCGCTATAGATGGGTGCCACGGTGCATCGCTCCTTTCCGAAATGTACCATATCGATGATAGCCCCTCGGCGGGAGTCCGTCAAGACGGCCAGGCGCAGGGCCGCGCTTGCTCCGCTCCGCGGGGCTGCTCTTGCCCACCAGAGCAGCTCGGTGCTACCATGACGGCTCACGATCTCGTGCACGGGCTGATCCCGGCCCACTGGCTCCATCGGAGTAGAGACCCCATGATACGCACCCAGGGCGTGGGTACGCTCGCGACGCTCGCCGTGACCGCAGCGCTTCTCATTCTACCGTCGGTAGTCCAGGCGGAGCCCGTTTCCGGGGTCCCGCTTCCCGGGCCCGTTCCCTCACATATCTCAGAGGCTGTCGAGCAGCTCTTCGAACTCGACGAGGCACGGGTCTCGGCCCTGAGCAGGGACCTCGCTACGCAGGACGTGGCGCGCTGCGACATCGACGTGTGCGTCGATCCGAGTCGCGCGTGGTTGTCCGGGTCAGCGAGGCTGCGTTTCGATGCCGTCGCTGGGCGCGCCCAGCTCCTCCTCAACGAAGGGCTGACCGTGCTCTCGTTGACCGATGTAACCGGTCGGGACCTTGCTTTCGAGCGATCCGGACGCGCGCTGACGGTTCGGGTCGGTGTTCGAGGAACAGACGCTCCAGCTGAACTCGTTATCAAGTACGAGGGGATCGTGCATCCCGAGTACGGTGCGGACGCGGCCGACGACGGTCTCGTGATCCTTCTCGGCAGCGACTGCTGGTACCCATCTCCCCGCGAAGGGGACCGCTCCTTCGTCCGCGCCGTGGTCCGGCATCCCGGCGCGTACACCACCGTGTTCAGCGGGGCACTCGCCGGTATGGCGACGCCTCCCGCGTCGAGGCCGGGTCCTTGTTCCTTCGGCGATGTCTGGGAGGCGGAGTCCGTCGAACGCGCATCGGTCGTCGTGGGACATCTCGCCGGCTCGTGGAATATCCTCGGTGAGCTCTTCATCGGCACGCATCGGTTCACCGGTCGCGATGGGGCGTCACCAGCCTCGCCTGCGACGCCCCGACCACTTGATCTCGGGATGAAGCAGCCGCTTCGTTTCCTCGAATCCTGTTTTGGTCCGTACCCGTTGACGTGGCTCCACATCGTGACCGTTCCGCACGGGACGCTCGGCGTGCCGGCCGTCTCGGGCCCCGGTCTGATCATCGTGGAGGCCGATCCCGGCGATGGGGCCTGTCTGCGCTCGCCGGATCCCGACCGGTACATGCTCGAACTCGCGAGGGCATGGTGGCGGGATGCCTATCACGCGGGACCGCTTCTCGCCGACGGTCTTGCGGCGCACATGGAGATAC
The DNA here is from genome assembly GCA_964516845.1 of uncultured bacterium. GTDB lineage: Bacteria > Joyebacterota > Joyebacteria > Joyebacterales > Joyebacteraceae > JAPEKQ01. The sequence continues at coordinate 9,737 of CAZEXP010000034.1, read as the reverse complement.
AGTGGCTGGAGAGCGTGCGCGGGGAGGAGGATGCGTCGAGGCGGAGGTCGCTCCGGCGCGTGCAGTATCTACATGCCTTGACGGACTCGGGTGGCTCGGCCCCGCTCTCGCTCTGTCTCGGTCCTGATGCGTCGTGCGATTCGCGGATCTCGCTGGGGCGCGGCGGCGCGCTGATGGGGATCGTCGCGGCGATCCTGGGAACGGATGAGTTCTGTGATCTTGTCTCCGGGCTTGCGCGCGGCACAGGGTCGGACGCTCCCGGTCTGAGGTCGTTCGCGACGGCGCTTGCGGGCGCTGCCGGCGCCGACATGGACTGGTTGCTCTACGATTGGGTATTCAGAGGTGACCTGCCAGTCTATGCGCTGGACTACGAAGCAACGCCGGTTCGCAAAGGGTACGTCGTCCGCGGGACCGTCCGGCAGCTCGTCGAGCCGTTTCGCACGCCGCTGCCGCTGACCGTCGATCTGGGCGGCTGGGTCTACGATGAGTGGATCACGGTGAACTCAGCGCAGCAGGTGTTCGAGTTTCGGACGGACCTCGAACCGTTGAGCGTGACGGTCGACGCGGGCGCCATCGTGCCGCGTGTCGAGAGCGCGGACCAGGCTCGCGTTCACCTCGAACTCGGGGGGCGCGCAGCGGCGGACAACCTCTGGGCGGAGGCCGTCGACCAGTTCGGCGCCGCCGCCGCACTCGCACCGGGGAGGGCGCTCTATCATGCGAAGTACGGAGAGGCGCTCGTCCGCGTCGGACGCCCGGAGGAGGGGCTGGCGGCGCTCCTGACGGCGATCGAGCGCAGCCCGGGGAATGCCGAGTATCTCTTCTCGGCCGGCGTGCTGTCCGAACAGACCGGCGACCACGCGGCCGCCGTTGACCTGCTGGAACGTCATGCGGTCCTTCGCCCCGCCGATCCTCGCGGTCATGCTGAGCTGGCCATAGCGCTTGTCGAACTCGGCAGGCTGCCGGAAGCGCTCGCACACCTCGACCGCTGTCCCGCGCTCCTCGACGAGGCGACCGATGATTCGTGGTTGGAGCGGTATCACATCGCGGTCGGTCGCTACAGCGAAGCACGCGGAGAGCCTGCGCTTGCTGTCTCGGCCTACGAAGCGGCGCTCGAAGTGAATCCGGTCTCCGATGAGGCCCGGAGGAGGCTCGCCGGGCTCGGCACGCATTGAAGCGACCGTCCGGAGCGTGCTACGATGGGGACTGACACCGTGCGCGGCGCGGTATGCCCCCGTTCCGCGCGGACCACGCGATTCCACACCTGGGAGATGACATGAGAAAGCATTTCTTCAGCGGTATCCAGCCGAGCGGACGGCTCCACATCGGCAACTACCTCGGGGCGATCAAGCAGTGGATCGGGCTCCAGGACCAGTACGCGCCCATCTTTGGGATCGTCGACTACCACGCCATCACCGTGCCGTACGAAACCAGCCAGATGCCGATGCGCGTGCTCGACGCGGCGGCCGCGTATCTCGCGGCCGGCGTCGATCCGGAGAAGAGCGTCCTCATGGTGCAGTCGCACGTTCCCGAGCACACGGAGCTTGCCTGGATCCTCAACTGCCTCACGCCGATGGGACGTCTCTCGCGCATCCCGACGTTCAAGGACAAGGTCAGACAAACCCCGGGACAGGTCAGCATGGGGCTGTTCGACTACCCTGTGCTGATGGCGGCCGACATCCTTCTCTATAAGTCCGAGATCGTTCCGGTCGGTGAAGATCAGGTTCCCCATCTGGAGTTCACCCGGGAGGTCGCGCGCAAGTTCAACTCGACGTTCGGGGACACCTTCCCCGAGCCCGCCGAAGTTCTGGGCAAAGGGGCGAAGCTGCTCGGCCTCGACGGAGAGTTCAAGATGAGCAAGAGCCTCGACAACTGCATCTATCTCGATGATACCGACGAGGAACTCACGAAGAAGATCGCCACGGCGAAGACTGACCCGGCCCGGCAGCGCCGCGACGATCCAGGCGACCCGGACATCTGCAACATCTTCAGCTATCACAAAGTCTTCTCCACGCCTGAGGAGCAGGAGCATTGCGCGCAGGGGTGCCGTTCCGCAGGGATCGGTTGCGTCGAGTGCAAGCGCATTCTGGTGGCGCGCATGCAGGAGATGATCGCGCCGCTTCGCGAGAGACGTGAGAAGTTCCTGGCGGAGCCGGACCGCATCATGGAGGTTCTTGCCGACGGCGCCGACCGCGCGCGTGCCATTGCGCGCGAGACGATGGGTGAGGTGCGCGAGCGGATGGGATTGGCCCCGCGCGGGCAGTAGCTGTACGGGAGCGGACGCGGCACTGCCGTGAACAGACCACCGGAGGCCGGACATGGCTGAAGAACGCGACGAGCGATGGATCTACGCGGTGCTCGGTCTCATAGCGGTCGGCTACCTCGCCTACCACAACTGGGATGCCATTGCTGAGAACGTGGATCTCCGGCATCTCGGCCGGTTCGGTTCATCCATCGGCTACATCGTAGCGCCGATCGTAGCCGCGATCACGGCGATCGCCCGCCGAAGGAAGTCGGAGACGGTGCGGAGAATCTGGGAGCAGACCGCGCTGACCGAGGGAGTCGTTCGCGAGGAGCGTGGCGTCCAGGCGAAGGTGGAGGGTGATAAGAAGGCATTCAGGGCCGACATACGGCTCACGCGGAACGCCTTCTATGTTCTCGATACGACGGGCCGTCGGGAACATATGCGCATCCTCGTCCACCTCGAATCCGTGAACGACATGGGGTTGTTCGACGCCGAGTACTCCCCGTCCGCGAGCGGCGGCGCAGGCGCGTTCACCGTTCGCGTCGTTGGGCGATCCACCTTCTGGATCCAGTTCGCGAGCGCGCAGTCTCAGGCGTGGTGGACCGATGTCCGGAGAGCGCTCGGTCTTCGCGCCGACTTGCGACCGGCGGAAGACGGCGCGCGCGTCGACGCGGGCGCCGGGCAGATGGAATCAGGCTAGCTCCGCAGAGCGACACGAGAACGATCACGAGACCACGGCCGTCGCTCGAACGTGCGGCGGCCGGTCTACCTGAGGGGGGTACGATGCACAGCTACATCTTCCGCGAGTACGACATCAGGGGGGTCGTGGAACGCGACCTCACCGAGGACGTCGTGCGCAACATCGGACGTGGGTTCGGGACGTACGTACTCCGGCATGGCAAGAAGACCGTGGCGCTCGGCGGTGACGTCAGACTTTCCACGCCGCGCTTCCGCGAACTCATCACGGAAGGGCTTACATCGGTCGGCGCGAACGTCGTCGACGTAGGCACCGTGCCGACACCGGCGCTGTACTTCACGCTCTTTGAGCTGCCGGTCGACGCGTCGGTCATGATCACCGGGAGTCACAACCCGCCGGACATGAACGGCTTCAAGCTCAACCTCGGTCCCGCGAGCGTCTACGGGCAGGAGATCCAGAAGATCCGTGAGATAATCGAGGCCGGTGACTACGAGGTGGGGCAGGGGTCCCGCACGACGGCCGAGATCATCGAACCGTACAAGGCCGCCATCCGCGAGCGCATCCGCCTCGAACGCCCGCTGAAGGTCGTGATCGACTGCGGAAACGGATGCGGTTCGCTCGTGGCCGAGGACCTGCTCTCAAGTCTTGGGTGTGAGATCGTCCCACTGTACTGCGAGCCCGACGGCACCTTCCCAAACCATCATCCGGACCCGACCGTACTCGAATATATTGTGGACCTGATCGCAGCGGTCAAGGAACACGGAGCGGATGTCGGCATCGGCTACGACGGCGACGCCGACCGGGTTGGCACCGTCGATGAGAACGGCGACTTCGTTTTCGCGGACAAGATGCTGGCGCTGCTCTCCCGCGAGATCCTCGCGAAGGGGCCGGCCGAGATCATCTTCGACGTGAAGTGCTCGCAGGCGCTCGTCGAGGACATCGAGGCGCACGGCGGGAAGGCGACCATGTGGAAGACCGGCCATTCGCTGCTCAAGGAGAAGATCCGTGAGACCGGGGCCCCCATCGGTGGAGAGATGAGCGGTCACATGGTGCTCGCTGACGACTACTACATTATCGATGACGCCATCTATGCGTCCTGCCGGATCCTCCAGATGCTCTCTCGGACCGACAAGACCCTCTCGGAGATGGTCGCGACCATCCCGCACTACTACGCGACGCCCGAGATCCGCGGAGAGACGAGCGACGACGCCACGAAGTTCGCGATGGTGGAGAAGGCCGTCGAGTTCTTCAAGGCGAACTACGACGTCATCGACGTCGATGGCGTCCGGATCCTCTTTGGAGACGGTTGGGGCCTCGTTCGGGCTTCGAACACGCAGCCGGTCATCGTGCTGCGATTCGAGGCGAGGACCGAGGAACGGTTGGCCGAGATCCAGAAGCTCGTTACCGATAAGTTGCGTGAGTACGGGGAGATACAGCTCTAGAGTCCACGAGGCATAGCTGTCGGGCCGGCTGAGCGGCCGTTCGGAACCAGAGGCCAGACGGCCGTGAATACCCCACGGGGTGCCCCGTCTAAGGATGGTGCGAGGGACCATGGCTGAGCGCGATCCCAGGGAAATAGACCTTGAGAAGGTCCGTGCCAGTCAGGCCGGGGACCGTGAGGCGTTCGACTACCTGATCGAGAAGTACAAGGATGTCGTCTACGCCGTTGCCTACAGGTTCGCGCGGGACCAGGATCTCGCGATGGACCTGGCGCAGGACACGTTCATTCGAGCCTACAAGGGCATCAAGAGCTTCAAGTACCGGTCCAGCTTCTCGACATGGCTCTACCGGATCGCGATGAACACGTGCATCGACTTCACGCGCAAACACTCGCGTTCCGTTGCGTCTCAGGCAGTCCCTGAAGAGGTTGCCGAGTACGCGGACAGCGAACCGATCGGCTGGAAGCCGTCGCGCGGTCCGGCCAAGCAGGTTCTCACCAGCGAGCTTGGCGAGCAGATCCAGAAGGCGATCGAGGCCTTGCCCGAGTATCACAAGTCGGTCTTTGTCCTCTACGAGATCGAGGGGATGTCATACAAGGAAATCGCGGATGTCGTCGGTTGTTCGATCGGCACCGTGATGTCGCGACTGCACTACGCGCGGAAGAAACTCAGAACGATGCTCGAGCCGTACGTTGAAGGTGGTCGCCGCGTCGAAGTGACGGACGGGGAGAACGGGAAGACCTGACAGCTATGACCAGAACATGTGGAACACAGAAGTATCTCACGGCGTACGCCGATGGCGAGCTTTCGCCCCGTCTGCGCAGGAAGGTCGAGCAGCATGTCGACTGCTGCGAGACGTGCGCGCGGGAGCTTGACTCGATCCGGTCCTTTGATACAATCCTCAAAGATGCTCCCGTTGCTCCGCCGGTGTCGGAGGAGAAGTGGGAGAGGTTCGAGAGGCTCCTTTCGCAGGAGATGGACAGGATCGACCGGAAGGCCTCGCGGCCTTCCAGAGTTCGCGAGGCACGACCCGTGTTCGGCGACCTGAGGAAGCGGGCTATCGCTTTCGCCGGCGCCGGGATCGCGGCGGCACTTGGGCTCATGGCGTTCTGGCCGACGAGCATCGCTCCGATCGTTTTGTCATCGAGCAACGGGTGCGCTGTCGAGAGCCTCGAGACGTACGCCACCGGCTACACGCCGATGGCCTTTACCTCCGACGATCCCGAGATGACCGTCATCTGGGTGTTCTCGGAGGAGGTCGAGGGCGGCGGGCGGTCGGATGCCCCAGGGTCGCTCTAGTCTGCTGGCGCGACCGCCGACGGGGGATACTTCCAGGACCTGCGCCGCACGCCGGCGGGGTCCGGGAGAGCTATGAAACAGACAGCTATCACCTACATCGTCGTTCTCTTTCTCGTGCTCCTCTGCGCGCCGACACACGCGGCCAGCGACGAGGTGACCATTCAGGTGACCTCCATAGCGGCCGCGTCCGTGTCCGAGGCGCAGATCGAGAACGGGGAGGCTCGTGTCGACGCAGAGCTCTCCGGATATGCGCAGAAGCTCCGGGCGCTCTTCGCCTACAACCGCTACGTATTCCTCGGTGACATGCGCACCCGCGTGGACTTCGGCACGACCGCGCGGCTTCAGCTTCCCGAGCACTTCGCGATGGAGATCGAGCCCACCCGTTTCGAGCCTGACGGCTCCGGGCGCATCGAGATGACTGTAACGCTCATTCGTGACGTCCGGACCGGCGACGACCGGGGCGAGCGTGGCAGGTCGCACGACGAGATCGTTCTGCGCACGCAGATCCGACTTGAGAACGGAGGTACCGTCCTGCTTGGAGGACCTCCGATCAGCGACGGTGTGTTGATCCTGGCGCTCTCCGCGAGACGATAGACGCAAGACGACTCGACCCCGAGTCGTGTTGGATGCCGGAGGCTCTCCGGTGAGTGAGTGCGAGAGGCTGTCGCGGAAGCGGTGGCCTCTCTGCATTTTGAGCCGGCTCGCCACACCGCGGAGCCGGTCTCCGTTCGCCACGAATCCACCCCTGCGCCGACCCCCGTTCGCCACGAACTCACCCCGCTGCCGGACCGTTCGTGAATAGCCATTCCGGGGTTGCGTCTAAGCCATTCGCAGGAACGACGGCCCGGTCTCCAGAGACTTCAAGGAGAGGGGTCGTCTCAAACAGGGAGGTGATCCCTATGCTGCGAGTGAGAAGGATGGGCAGGATGAGAGGAATGAATCCAGCGCGCGCACGGCTCTCGTGGATCGCTGCGATGGCGTTCATCGCGGTTCTCGCGTTGGCGGGAGCGTCGCAGGCTGCGGCGGTCGCGCGCGAAGAGGCCGTGCCGAGTGACGGTGACGGTCCGATGGAGCCGAGACCTGTTCCCGAATCCACAGTGTCGGAGCGCGTTGTCGTTGACCCGAATCCCCAGTGGGGTGATTGGGGCGAGATCGACGATTCGTTCTATCACTACCAGCCCGGTGGCTTGAGGATTGACACGTGGGTCGATCGCGGTGAGTGGGCGACCTACGAGCCGGGCGATCGTCTGTGGGTCTACTTCCGCGTGAACCGGCCGTGCTACGTGACGATCCTTGACTACACGACGGACGGGCGTGTCGAGACCGTCTATCCAAACCCGTGGTCCGGATCCTCCATGGCACAGCCGGGCCGTGTCTACCGCGTCCCAGACGACAGACAGTTCTCCCTTCGAATCACCGGGCCGGGTGGCATTGAGACGCTCGTGGCTTGCGCCCACGAGGTCTCGTGGCCGAGCGGCCCGAGCGGCTGGTGGGTCCCGCAGTATCACGAGTGGCTCGCACCGCGCGGCCGCGTCGTACCCGGAGGCAGCTCCCACGGACAGGTCGTACCCGGAGGCAGCTCCCACGGACAGGTCGTACCCGGAGGCAGCTCCCACGGACAGGTCGTTCTTGGAGGAAGCTCCGGCGGCCGCGTCGTTGTGGAAGGTTCTTCGCGTTGGACCTCGCCCGGTCGGCCACCGTCCCGGCAATGGGGACCGCCTCGCGGCCGTGTTGTTGTTGGTCCGGGCTGGTGGCCCGTGCCGGACGGATGGTACGACTCCCCCGGGCGCTGGGCGTGCGACTCGGTCACGCTCCGCGTTGATGACGGGGGCTACGGCAGCAACTGGGGATCCGACTGGTGGCACGGCGGAAGTTGGAACGATGATTGGGACGGCGACTCCAGCGGCGACTGGGATGAACACAGCTACGGTCGCCCTCTCATGCACGAGCGGTTCCGGCTCAGCGATCCCAGGGACTCCATGCACGAGACCTTCGAATACGATGGCGAGAAGGTTCGTGTGAAGATCAACTGCATAGCCGATCGGAAGAACGACCCGACTGAGATCATCGGGAGGGTCGGATGGTTCGGCGGCTGGGAAGACGACGTGATCTTTCACATAGATGCGAGCGGTCGCGTCGGCGTCATTCCCCGGCGGGGGGATGTCTACTCGGCGTTCAGCGGCCCCGTCCGCGTGGATGTCGAGGTCGTCGACGTTCGGACGGCTCACGTCAGACCATGGCAGCTTCCTCGCATTGAGTGGATCAAGTTCGACGTGACGGCTTATGGACGATAGATCTGTCCCGACCTTGCGCGGCGGGAGGGGACCGACGGAGGGCCCGAACTGGACCGGGTCCGGGAAGGAGGTTCCTGTGATGGAGTCGAGACTGATGAACACGGCACGAAGACATGTGCGATGGGCCGGCCTTGCGATAGTCGTTGCCATTCCTCTTCTGCTCTCGGGCTGTATCGCGTGTCCGTGGTGCTGGGATTGCGATGAACAGCCGCCACGCATGGCGATGGTCTACGTGACGGTGAGCGACTACTTCACCGGCGCGCCCGTTACCTGGGCGGTGGCCGACCTGTTTGAGGAGGACTGGTGGGAGTGGGACTATGTTGGCACCTGGTCGGTCAATCCCTACGGTCACACGACGCTCTACGGCGGGTATCTCTACGACGACGGGAACGGCGGTCCGGAGAACGAGGACTTCAAGGTTGTCGTCTACGCGTCAGGATACGAGAGACTGAGCTACAACGTGAATCTGGAGTATCGCCATCCGACGGAGACGCTCCACTTCTACCTCATGCCCTACTACGCGCGTGAGGGAGAGCCGGAGCGGCCTGAAGCGATCAACGCGGAGGACCTTTCGGAGGACGGTCCGAACGGGCCGAGGGTTCTCGTAGGTGAACCGCGGGAGAGCCTTCCAGACAACTAGGCTAATCCCCCTGCGCAAGGTCGGACAGGAGTCGGGTAAACTCCTCCACCCGCTCAGCCCAACTGTTCGGCAGCGCTATCCTCTCGCGGAGCGATCGGCGGCGTTCATCGTCGCCGATCGCGCTTTGTACGGCCGATGCGAACTCGGCCGGCGAGGACGCGATCCGGATGATGTCCTCGTGTCTGCGGACGTCATCGGAGAACGGCGTCGACACGATGTTCATGTCCATCGCCGCGTACATGTAGAGCTTGTTCGGGTTGATCGCCTCGGTCTTCGGTGTCAGCACGAACGGGGCGATGCCGACGTCGGCGTGCGACATCATTGCCGGGAGCCGCGGGTACGGAATACGCCCCGTCAGAAGCAGATTCTCCGGAAACGCCTCCTCGAGCGAGCGAACGGCGCCGCGCACGTGATCGAAGACCCTTCCGACAAGCGCGACCCCGGTGCCGGTCGTGTCCGCGGCCAGCGACTCGAGCGTTCGTCTCAGAATGCCGAGATCAAGACGGTCATCCACCGAGCCAACATACATCACCGTCCGGTTCCAGGTTCCAGCCGGTCCACGGGTCAGCTCCTCCGGGCGCGGTCCGTCCTCGCGCCCGCGGAAGGTGTCGAGATCAACCCCGTTACCGATGATGATCCCGCGTCCGGCCTCCTCGTTGAGCGCTGCGGACGACGCGACCACCTCGGTTGCGCTGTCCAGGAGCTTCCGGAACATCTGTTCGGCTTCATCTCTCGCGGCAGGATAGAAGTGGGGATGGAGATCGTTGAGGTCGTAGACGACGGGAATCCCCATCGCGCGGATCGCGGGCACCAGAGGCGCCGCCCACAGATAGGAACAGACAACCACATCCGGGGAGAAGCGGCGCACGTGGCTCATGACTCGCGCACCGCCGCCGGCCATGAGCGCCGGGGTCAGCGAGCGGAGCGCCGCGATTCCCGAGTCAGGTTTCGGCAGAAGAATCGAAGCATACTCGACCAGGGCCGGAACTCGTTCCCGCCGGAGGCGGAAGCTGTTCTCGCCCGTCGCGAGGTTGGCAGGGGAGAGGAACAGCACTTCCCAGTCGGCCGGAAAGCGTCGCACCATCTGGTGCTTGCGGGAGATCTGGGAACGCCACTGTACTTCCGA
>CAZEXP010000033.1:0-25291 GCA_964516845.1 uncultured bacterium | reverse complement strand
CCTTCTTCTTCGCGACTGGCTTCCTGGCCGCCGCCTTCTTCTTCGCAGCGACCTTGCGCTTCGGCTTCGGCTTGCCAGCGGCCGTCTTCTTCGGCTTGACCTTCGCCTTGGCCCTAGCCGCTGGCTTGCCAGCGGCCGTCTTCTTCTTCGCGACGGCCTTGCGCTTCGGCTGAGCCACCGGCTTCGGCTTAGCAGCCGACTTCTCGGCTGCCGTCAGCTTCTTCATCTTGAGATCGTACAGCCGCTTCGCCTCGACCGCGATGTGCTCAGCGGAGACTTCGAACTCCTTGACGAGCTCCCACGGTGCACCGGACTCGCCGAAGCGATCATTCACGCCGACCATACCGACGATCATCGGCTTGCCGTAGACCTTCTCGCTTCCGGCGATCGCAGCGGCGACCTTGTTGCCGAACCCGCCGATCTGGTGCTCCTCCGCCGTCACGACGACACCGGTGTCGACGGCCGCCTTGATGATCGCGGTCCTGTCGAGCGGCTTGACCGTGTGGACGTTGAGCACCCGCGTCTCGATACCGTACTCGGCCTTAAGGATCCACGCGGCGCGCATCGCCTCGGGCACGGACGGGCCGCACGCGATGATGGCGATGTCCTCGTTCTCGTTCTTGTACTTCGAGGCAAGCGCGTGGTCAAACGCATCCTTGAAGTTCGGCTTCGTCCCGCGGAACCGGATGACGTTGGCCTTCCCGAACACGTACGGGGTCTTCATATCGGTGACGACCGGGGTCGCCTCACGAGCAAACCGCACGTACTTCGGACCCTTCACCTTGAACAGCAGGTGCTCGCAGGCCCGCTTCGTCTCGATCGAGTCACAGGGCACCTCGACGTGCATGTTCGGGATGCCGCACATCTGGAAGAGCTCTTCCAGCGCCTGATGCGTCGCGCCGTCGGGGCCGACCGACACGCCGCCGTGCGCGCCGGCGATGAACACGTTGAAATCACCGTACGCGACGGTCGTGCGCAGCTGGTCAAGATTGCGACCCGAAGCGAACACACCGTACGTGCCGAAGACCGGAAGCTTCCCTTCCTTCGCGAGTCCCGCGGCAGCCGACGTCGCCGACTGCTCGGCGATGCCCATTGAGAACCAGCGGTCGGCTCGCTCGGGATGTCCTTCATAGAACTGGCTGATGGTGATCGACCCGGAGATGTCGGCGCCCAGCGCCACAACCCGCTTGTCGCCGCCGCGGTCCGCCAACGCGCGGCCGAAGCCCTTGCGCGTCGGGTCCATGTCAGCCTTCATATTTCTCGTCTTGTTCCAGAAGTAGTCCTTCGAGAACTTCGGCTGCTTGGCCTCGAGCGTCGTCATGGCCTTCTTCTGCCAGTCCTCGGCCTTCTTCAGGAGCTTCTTCACGGGGAACTTCTTGTCGAGGCCAAGCTGCTTGAGCGCCTCCCACATCTCCTCGGTGTTCGGGGTCTTGCCGTGCCAGCCCGCGACGTCTTCCATGAAGTCGACGCCCTTGCCCTTGATGGTCTGGGCTATGATGACGGTCGGCCTGCCCTTGATCGTCGCCGCCATCTCGAAGGCGTCGACAAGCTCCTGCATGTCGTGGCCGTCACATTCGACGACGGCCCAACCGAACGCGCGATACTTCTCGATGAGACAGTCGACGCACATCACGTCGTCGACCCAGCCGTCGATCTGAAGTCTGTTCTTGTCGATGACCGCGCAGATGTTGTCGAGCCCGAAATGACCGGCCTCCATCGCCGCCTCCCAGACCTGACCTTCCTGCTGCTCACCGTCGCCCATGAGGCAGAAGATACGGTGATCGCTCTTGTCGATCCGGGCCGCGAGCGCCATGCCGACCGCGATCGAGAGGCCCTGGCCGAGCGAGCCGGTCGAGGCCTCGACGCCGTCGAGCTTGAGCCAGTGCGGGTGACCCTGGAATGGCGAGTAGAGCTTGCGGAGCGTAACGACATCGTCGATGTTGAAGTACCCGGCCATCCCGAGGCCGATGTACAGCGACGGCGCCTTGTGGCCGACCGACCAGATGATGCGGTCGCGCTTCTTCCAGAACGCGTCCTTCGGATCATGGTTCGCGACATGAAGGTAGAGCGCCGCGGTGATGTCCATGATCGAGAGCGTTCCGCCCGAGTGACCCGACCCGGCCGCGTGGAGCGCGACCATGTCGTAGGCACGCATGACGGCGGCGGCCTCATCGAGCTGCGCGATCGTGTACGATTGCCTGATCTTGCCGGTCTTCGAGTTCATTATCGGCATACTGACTCTCCTCCTCGCGCGCCGGAAACCGGCGCCCGATGCCGAACCAAGAGCATTCACGCCCGAAAAGTGTCTCATGCGAAACGGCCCCGCCGGAGGGCCGCAGCCAAGGGGAGAGCATATCACGCCGCGCCCGCCGGTGTAAAGGGGCCTAGCCGTTGGGCGTTCGCGCAACACAACAGGATTGTGTATTCCATATCTTAGGCATTGACACGGCATGATGCAATATGCTAGTATGCGAGTGTCGTCGCCCCGATCCGCGCGCTTGCGTGCGGCCGGGGCGTCATCAGTTGCGACCAGGTGTCCGGCCTCGCCCCCCGACACCCCCACAGGGAGGAATCACCATGACGACTCGCGCCTGGCTCGTCATCGTACTCTCCATCGCTCTCGCAGCATCGACCTCCGCCTCAACCGTCTCACCGGTCTCCTCCGAACGCGACGGCAACTTCTATGGATGGTGGCACGACGCCGGCGAGCTGCTTCTGCACGTGTCCAATTTCGGATTCTACGGTTCGTTCGGCAGTGATATGAGCGCGCCGTCCGCCGAGTGGCCGGCCGGATCAGGCATCGAGCATCTCTACGTCGCCGGCCCGTGGGTCACGGCCATCGTCGGCGGTGACACGCTGACCACGACGGCGGCATACTCCATGGAGTTTCAGCCGCCGATGGAGGACCCCGATTACATGATTCGCGTCGGGAGCATGGAGGCCTCCGGAGGACTCCGCTTCATCGACGACGACCGGGACGGCCTCACGGACGAGGACCGGCTTGACGGGTTCGACAACGATCACGACGGCGCCGTCGATGAGGACTACGGTGGAATCTCACAGCAGATGTTCGCGCGGACCTGCTTCGATACTGCAGCCGTGCAGTCGCCTCCGGTGGACATCCACGTTCCGCTGGGGATCCAGCTGAGTGAGGAATCCTACGCCTGGGTGGCGGACGATCGGGACGATTTCGTCGGCGTCCACTACGAATTCACGAACATTTCCGCGAGCGACTGGCACGATGCCTACATTGCCGTTCTCGTCGATGCTGATATCGGTGATCCGGGCGTCGAGTATCCGTGGGAGGATGACGTCTGCTTCGTGGCCGACCAGGTGGTGACGCCGGGGCTCGACGGCCACTACGCGCCCGTGCGGGTGATGGCGGCATACGCCCACGACGCCCCCGGGGGAGCCGATGGAGACTGGAATGGCTACCTCGGCATCGTGCTTCTGAATCACACGACGGATCCGGGCGGAGTCTCCGGGCCGGTCGACGTCGGACCGCACGGCTACCAGATGTTCGCCGGCGGCGACGAGCCGGGAAACGACGCGGGGCGATATCGCTTCCTCAGAGACGCAAGCGTGCCGGGTGCAGCAACACTCCCCGACGACATCAGATTCCAGCTCGTGACTGGCCCGTACGGCACGATCGCACCGGATGAGACCGTCGAAATCGATGTCGCGTTCGTTTGCGGTGATGGTCTCGACGGATTCCTCGCCAACGCCGCCACGGCCGTGACGGTCTACAACGGATACTACAGCAAGGACCTCGGGCAGCAGGTTCACTGGCGCCTTCGCGACGAGGTCACACCGCTCTGGCAGACCGCGTCACCGGGAGCATGGCGAAGTGGGCGCGGCGCGGAGAGCGAGCTGGCGACCGAACTCGCGCTGACGGTCCGAGCGGCGGCCCCGACGGGCGCGGTCCAGCTCGAACTCTCGCTCCCCGAGCGCGCCTCGGTGGCGGTCTCCGTATACGACGTCTCCGGGAGACTCGTGGCGACGCTCGCGAAGGGTGACCTGCCCGCCGGCGCGCATGCTCTGGACTGGTCCGGGCGGACGGACGCCGGGGACCAGGCGGCCTCCGGCGTCTACTTCGCTCGCGCGGTGGTCGGCAGCGAGATCCTCTCAGCGAAGGTGGCGCTCATCAGATAGCGCAACGCGAACGGCAGGAGACACCCGAAGCCGCTCACTCGCGCCGAGTGCTTACTTAATGACGCCCAGCTTCCTCAGGCGGTCCGCCTCGGGTTTCGTGACTCGCACGCGGACGTCGATGCACTCCTCGCCCACGTCGCGGCTGAGCACGTCTCCCCGCTCGTAGAGCCTTGCCAGGAGTTTCCCGTCATTGTGCGGCACGGCCACATTGACGACTTCTTCGTGTCCCTCGACGAAAGCACAGATGGCGTTCCGCAGCTCCTCGATCCCTCTCCCCTCGGTGCCGCTCGTCAGCAGCGCCCCGGCGTGGGTCCGCTGGAGCCGTTCCAGCTCGCCGATGTCCGTCACGCGGTCGATCTTGTTGAACACGATCCGCGTCGGCTTGTCCGTCACGCCGATGTCAGCGATAACCTCGTCCGCAAGCTCGAGATAGCGCTCGCAGTGCGGACGCGACGCGTCGACGACATGGAGCAGAAGATCGGCCTCCGCGACCTCTTCAAGCGTCGCATGAAAACTCACGACGAGATGGTGGGGCAGCTTCTTGATGAGACCGACCGTGTCGGTCAGAAGCGCCGCGTGCCCGCCCGGAAGGTCGATCCGGCGCGTCGTCGCATCCAGCGTAGCGAACAACAGGTCCTCGGTGAAGACATCGGCGTCGGCGAGCGCGTTCATCAGTGTCGACTTGCCGGCGTTCGTGTAGCCCACGAGCGCAACACGCGTCATCTCCCCGCGCTGCTTCCGCTGGACGGCCCGGTCGGTCTCCACGCCCTGGAGGACCTTCTTGAGTATCTTCACTCTCGTGTGCACGAGCCGGCGGTCGCTCTCGAGCTGCGTCTCACCCGGACCCCGTGTTCCGATGCCGCCGCCCAGCCGTTCGAGATGGTCCCACAACCGGCGGAGTCTCGGCAGCTCGTACTCCAGCTGCGCAAGCTCGACCTGCGTGCGGGAGACTTTCGTCTGCGCGCGGCCTGCGAAGATATCGAGGATGAGTTCGGTCCGGTCGATAACCTTGATGTCGGTCGCCTTCTCAACCTCACGGCCCTGCGCCGGCCTGAGATCATTGTCGAAGATCAACAGGTTGGCGTCGTGAAACTCGGCGGCCGTCTTGATGCGCTCGAGGAATCCCTTTCCGACATAGGTCTTCCCGTCGATCCTTGTTCTGTTCTGCACGAAGCGATCGACGACCGTCGCCCCCGCCGTGCGCGCGAGCTGCGCGAGCTCGTCCAGCGACTCCTGCTCGACCTCGATCGAGGAGTCGGGCAGGCTGACACCGACGAGAATGGCGCGCTCGTTCTTGGATTCAGATTTCTTCTTTATGATGTGCCTCCGAAGCTGCTAGAGGTCCTGGGATCGGTCCGGGGAATTGATACTGCCGCTCTCGGAGAACGCGAACGTCTTTCGAATCGGTCCCTTCGAGACGTCGACGCTCCCCTCGAGTTTCCAGTCGTGTTCCTCCCCGTCCAGGATCCTCTCGAGAATCGTCTTGCCGCCCGCCCAGTCCAGGACGAACGGAACGCCAACATCGACGGTCTCACCCGCCGCCACGTGAATTCTCTCCTCCCGTGTCCCGCGCGCAAGCTCAACACCGTCGCCGAAGATACGGTACTCGAGCCGGCCGATGTCGGCACCGAAGTCGTTCGGATTCTCAAGCGTGGTCTGGAGTTTGAGCTCCAACCCGTCGGTTGAGATGCCAACAAGATCGACACCCTCAAGCCGGATGATCGGCTCCTGAATGCTCGAGCACGACGAGAGACAGATGGCGAGCGCGAGGAGCGCTACCACTGTCGGAAGTGATGCCCTTGTCACCATGAGAAGACCTCCATGTGGGGACGCGCCGGCAGTCCGGGCCGGCGCGGAGGGATCCCGGCGCGGGCGCCGGACGACGCGTCCTGTTGTGTTGAACGTCAGGCGCTCGTCGTCCGCTGGAGCAGTCCGACGAGGGATGCGACGAGCTTCTCGACTGCCGATTCGACACGTTCGGTCATCGGCACGTTCAATTCCATGTTTCCGATCTGGACCGCGACGAGGATGACGTCGCACGTCATTGACTCGTGGAGCGCGCGCATGAACAGGCTCAGCGGCGCCCCGTGGGTCCCGAACATGTCCCCCGCGACATCATGTTCGTGCGCGACGTAGAGGTCGCCCGGTTCCGCCCCGAAATCGGCGGCATCAACGATGATGACCGTCCCGGGTGCGAACCGGCGGATCGGACCGACGAAATTCTCCGGGACAAGCCCGCCGTCAATGACGCTGTCGGGGAATCGTTCCGCAACCCGCTCGGCCACGACGCAGCCGGCGGCATCGTCCGACCGCAGGATGTTGCCGGCCCCGAGCACGAGGATTGGGGTGCGGTCGATCGATTCGATGATCTTCAGGGGTTCGTTTGTCATGAGGTGATTGAAACACGGCAATGGGTTGCGAGGCAAACACCGTGTCGACCCTACTGAGCAGGGCCGTCCTGGTCGAGTACCTCGCGGACGCTGCTGAGGAGGTCCTGGAGCGAGTAGGGCTTCTGGAGGAACCTGAGCCCCTTGTCCCGGATGATGGGCCACTGGGACTTCTGGTCGGCATATCCACTGCTGAGGAGCACGGGCAGGTCCGGCACTATTGAGATAAGCTCATCGACGAGCTGGACGCCGCTCTTGCCGGGCAGCACGACGTCGCTGAATACCATGTCGAACATGTGCGCTTCTCGTTCGAAGGCCTCGAGGCCTTCCTCTGCGCTTCCAACGTCGAACACGTCGTACCCCTTCTCGCGAAGGGCACGAGACGCGAAATCGCGCACGACCGGCTCGTCCTCGACGAGCAGGATCCGTTCATCGTGTCCCTCGAGGACACGCTCGTCGATCACCTTGTTCTTTGTGGCGCATGCGACGCCCTGCTCGGAGAGCTGCAGATAGATACGGAAGGTCGTACCTCGTCCCGGCGAACTGTCGACGCAGATCCAGCCGCCGTGCTGCTTGATACAGCCGTAGACCACGGAGAGGCCGAGGCCGGTTCCCTTCCCCTTCTCCTTCGTCGTGAAGAACGGCTCGAAGATGTGCTCGATCGTCGCGCGGTCCATGCCGACACCGGCATCGCTGACCGACAGGCAGACGAAGTCGCCCGGATGGGCGTCCGGAACTATCTTGCTCGCCTCATCGCTGACCGTGGTGCGCTCGGTCCGGATGGTCACGGTTCCGCCGTCGGGCATCGCGTCGCGCGCGTTGACGGCGAGATTCAGAAGCACCTGTTCGATGTGCGACGGATCGGCCTTCACGCAGTCGAGAGCGGTGTCGAGATCGGTCTCGAGCTCGACGTCCTCGCCGATGAGCCGCTTGAGCATCGCCTGCATGTTGGAGACGGTCTGGTTGAGATCGATCGACCTCAGCTGAACCGACTGCTTGCGGCTGAACGCCAGAAGCTGGTGCGTCAGCGACGCGGCATGTTCGGTCGCGTCGAGCACGTTCTTGATCAGCTCGCGGTTCGGGTCCCCTTCGGACATCCGCCCGTAGAGGAGCTGCGAGTAGCCGGAAATGGCGGTGAGCAGGTTGTTGAAATCGTGAGCGATGCCGCCCGCCAGACGCCCGACAGCCTCCATCTTCTGGGACTGCTGGAGCTCTTCCTCCTTGGCGAGAAGCTCGTGTTCGACGCGAATGCGATCGGTGATGTCGACGGAGAGGCCGATGACTCCGGCGATCTCGCCATCCTCGTTGCGGTATGGGATCTTGTCAGCCATCGCCCACCGCTCACCCTCGGGCGAGTGATACGGCTCGACGACGGCCCGCCTCGCCTCGCCGGTGCTGATGACGGCTTCGTGGTCCTCGTGATAGCGATCCGCGAGCGTCGGTGATATCTCGTAGTCGGTCTTGCCGAGCCACTGCTCGGCGGGGATGCCCGTCGCCTCGGCAAGCGCCTTGTTGACACGGATGTAGCGGCCATCGAGGTCCTTGTAGAAGATGAGAGCCGGGACGGAGTCGAGGATCGTCCGCATCTCCCGCCGCTGACGTTCCGCTTCCTGATCCGCGATCTTCCGCTCGATAGCGAGTCCGACCTGGTCCGAGACGAAGGTCAACAGCTCGCGGTCGCTCTCACCAAACTCCGTCTCGTCCGTGTAGCTCTGAACGACGAGCGCGCCGGTGACCTCGCTGTTGACGCGGAGCGGAACGCCGAGCCATATCTTGGACGGCGTGCCGATCGCCTCGACAAGTCCCTGCTCGATCATCACATCGGCCTGCGCTCGGGTGACCATGAGCGGCTCGCCGCTGCGGATAACATATGCCGTCTGGGTCTTCCCCGCAGGGAAGCTCTGGAAGGCGTCCTGGTCCTGGGAGTCACGGAAATAGGGCAGCGAGATGGTGTCGCTGTCCTTGTTGTAGAGCGCGATGAAGAAGTTCTCGGTGTCGAGGAAGTTGCCCAGCTCCTCCTGAATGGTCACGAAGAGCTGGTTCAGGTCCTCAGTCTCGTGTACCGCATTAGCAATGCGGTATGCGAGATGCTGAACGGTTCTCACTTAAAACGGCCCCCTGTTAGCGCACCTTGCCCGCTGAGGTTACGCCCGACCCCTTCAGGAGAGCGTTGGTATGCAAGTTGCGTGCCCCTGGGAGGCCAGAGAGGCGAGGATGGTTCAGGAACCGCCGGTGGAGCCGCGGCGGCGGCCCGGCGGATCAGGCCTCGGTCAGCCGTTTCAGGATCTCTCGCGGCGGGGCGATCTTGCGCAGAAGGCCCGTGGCGCCGAGTTCGCGCCCGCGCGGCCACACGTCCTCTTCGCTGGCCTCGGACCACAGAAAGACCGGAAGCGCGGGAAATGCACTGCGAAGCGCGGTGAGGACCTCGAACCCGAGCATCACACCATCGAAGTCGAGATCGAGAAGCACGGCGTCCGGCTTCGATCGCTCCGCTGCGGCCACTGCCGCATTCGGATCGGTCTCGCAGACACAATCGAAGTCGCGCTCGAGCAGAAGCGCAACGTCATCAAGGAAGGTTTCGTCATCATCGACGAGAAGCAGTCGAGGTCGGTCACGGTCCCGATCGTTCATCTCACCCACCCTCCTCACCGACAGGTTCCGGTGTCCAGTAGCGGAGCGTGACCAGCATCGTCGTCCCGACACCGACCTCGGTTCGCTCCACATCGATGTTCCCGGATACACGACGGAGTATCTCGCGCGAGTGCGGAAGCCCGAGGCCGCCGGTGACGCTCTCGTTCGGAATGAAGATCTCGCGAAGCTTCGACTCGGTGATGCCACAGCCGGTATCCGAAACGCGGAGCTCATACCCGCCCGGTGCCGCCATGCCGACGAACGACAGGACTCTCTGGTCAGCGTCGTCCATCGCCCGCAGTGCGTTGGTCACGAGGTTCTCGATGACGAAGTGGAGCTGGGCGCGCTGGATGGCGACCGCATCCTCTGAGGGGTCCAGCCCGAGGCTCTGCGCCACATCGACGCCCATCGAATCGAGGACCTCCCGTCGCTCGTCCAGCACCCGATCGATGCATGCTGTGACGGAGCTTCCGGGGTTCCGTCGGACGATCGCAGCGGCGGCGTCGGCGGCGTCCCGTATCGTCTGCCACGCTTCGAGCGCGTCCTCCCCGGTGGAACGAAGCTCCTCATTCCGCCGCGGGTCCCCAACGTTCGGACTGTCGAGAAGCACGCTCACGGCTTCATGGAAGGAGGTCGTGGCATCCGCAAGCATCTCGGCTTCATCGACCGCTACGCCTGCGGCGCGCGCACAGCCAGGGAGATCCCTGGCAAGCTGGTACTTCGCAGGATGGAAGGAACCGTACCGCAGTTCGAGCCGCTCGCGGACGATCTCGTAGCGCCCGACATCGTCGATGCCGTCGATCATCTCCTGGATGAGGTACGCGAGGGTCGTCAGCTTCTTCCGCCCCTGCTGGCTGCTTCCATCACCGCCGTGCGTGAACTCTCCGATTCGAAGCTCCAGCTCCTCGATCGGAGCCCCCGCGACGCGCACGTCCGGCGCCCCCCCGCGACGGAGCCGGGCAACGAGTACGCCCGCCCCGGCCACAACGGCTCCCAGGATGAGCGCCGGCGACCAGAGGACCGCCCCGAGCAGCCACGATACGGCAAGCGCGGCCACAGCAAGCAGAACCGGCGGCCACACCTCCGCGACCCACCAGGCCTTCGACCGCTTCCGTCGGGACGTGTGCCAGACCGCACCTGCGCCGTTCCACAGACCGACGGCAAGAAGCAGAACCGCAGCGAGGAGCGTGGCCCGCTCGCGGCGGGGCATCGCGAGCAGCCTGACGCCCTGCTTACGGAACGACTCCGCGACCACCCAATGCCCCAGCGTCGCGGCGGCGGCGCGTGCGGTGAACGCATGCCTGGCCGCTTCGACATAGTCCCTGGAACGGCGACGCTCATCGGATGCCCGCCCGCGGTCCCGAACGATATCGGCCAGCTCGCCCGCGCTGCTGTAGTAGACGTTGAGCATCGGACGGTCGAGGTACATCTTGTTCCCTCGCTCGTCAGCCCCGGTCATGAAGTTCGGCCGGTCCAGGACTTCACGGATGGCGTTCACACGCTCCGTCTCGACTGCAAACATGCGCATCCCGACAACGATAAGGTCTTCGCTCTCATCGGCGTTGAAATGTGCCGCAAGCATCGCGAGCGGGCCGACCTGCGACGCATTGTCCCAGATCGATGTGAGTTCAAGATCGTACAGCGACAGATTCTGACGATCCCCCTGGACAGCCAGCCACTCGCCAACCGCGGTCGCCGCCGCGACGGTCCGGCCGTGCTCGCCGGTCGCCATGATCTCGCCGCGCGCATTCACGAGGGCAAGCCAGCCTGTGCTTCGCAGCTCGTCCCGCGTCATCGCCCCGCCAAGAAGCAGCATCGAGTCCCGCACGGTCACCGCGAGCGTCAGCGAGTCCTCGAGCGGCACGGCAGCGGGCGACCACCGGCCATCGGGACCGCGGAGCAGGACGCCCAACGACTTCCCATCCTCAGAGACCGCGCCGGCGACGATGGCCGGCCCCGACCTGACATCTCCTGTCGATCCGTCTGTATGCCCGGTTGATCCGCCCGCCTGTTCATCCGGCAACTCGAGAAGACCCGCGTCCGCCGTGAACTCGCGGACCGGGCCGGGGCCCGAGACGAACACAATGCGGTCCGAGAGGGCGTGGACGGCGACTCCCCGGGTATCCGACAGAACAGGCTCGAGCGCGAGGCTCCAGCGCTGTCCCGCCGCGCCGATTCGTATCTCAAAGACGTTCCGGTCGTCGCGCAGGAGCGCGCGTTCCGCGCGCCCGGCCTCAGGGCCGTCCGTCCCGGGAACGCGCACAAGAACGTATGAACCCGTCGGCACAGGGAGAACCATCGTCTCCTCGACACGGGAGACCTCAGAGCCCATCACGTTGAGCCTGTTGCCCTGGAGCGCGAGGAGCGCAAAGTCGGACCGCGCGCCGGCGAGACGGATGGCGCAAACGTCGTCCACGGAGCGCCCCCGGTCGAGCTCGATGACGCGGACGATCATGTCGTTCCCGCTCGGGTGGAACACATTGACCGTCCCATTGGCGAGTCCGACGACGGGGAAGTCCGCCTCACCGCCGGGCCTGTACGCGACGGACGCGCACGTCGGCACGTCGCTGGTCACGGGAAGGATGGACCGATGCATAAGCTCCGGCACCTGCTCGGGCATGGCCGGTGGAGCCGCCGCGCCGGTCAGGGGCGCCGCGAGCAGGAACAGCGCGGCCACGACCGCGGAGACCGTCAGCGCGCTAGTCCGCATGCAACCCCCGATACGCGTAGAGCCCGCGCCCCATCGTGCCGAGCATGAACTCGGCCGCGCCGTCGGCATCGATATCGAGCGGGAAGGCCACCATCTTCATCGAAGCAGGCATGTCTGCCGGGAACCCGCGCGCGCCACCTTCTCTGTGGTCGCGCGCCACTCTCATGAGTTCCTCAAGCCGGCCGTCAAGGACAACGAGATCGCCGCGCCCGCACAAGATCGTGCCGATCCCCATGTCCCACCGCTGCCACATCGTCTGGAGCGCGAGCACGTCGGCAACGCCGTCGCCGTTCACATCCGAGGCCGCCACGGGCATCACCCGGTGCCGCCAGATGACTCCCGTGTCGTGGAACCGCCGCGTGGCGTACACGCCGTCCGGATCGTGCGCCGACGTCAGGAGGTCGGTCGAATCAGTCCGCGAACACTCGACCTCGAGGTCGGCGTTGAGAATGTAGATGATGCTCTCAGGTCCGCCTGTGGCGATCTCGACCTCTCCGTCTCCGTCGAAATCGGCCACGGCCATCCCGTAGAGCCCACCGAGGTCGGTCCGCTCAGCCAGTGTCCGGCCATCAGCGGAGAGAACGGCCGCGCCCCCCTGATGTTCGAAGAGCCCGCTGGACCACGTGACGAAGACCTCGGGCAGCCCGTCGCCGGTCACGTCAACGGCCGCCGACTGCGCGCCAAGGTGGGTACCCAGGAACCGCTTCCTCCAGAGGATGTTGCCGCCCTGGTCCAGACACATCACGTACGCGGTTCCGGAGTCGGTCGTCCCCCCGCCGCTGACGCTGTTCTCCGCGCAGTACGTATCGAGGAGGATCTCATCGATCCCGTCCCCGTCGAGATCCACGAGGTGGTTCTTCATGCTGGTCACGCCCATCCGGCGATACCAGAGCGGGGCGCCGCTCTCGACGTCGACCGCGAAGAACCCCCGATAGCTCCCGTCGATATCGTCGCTGCTCCTGAGCGTCACGGCCGCCCCGTCCACGAGCTGCGGCTGGCTCAGAAGCACATAGAAGAGATCGGAGTTCGAGTAACCCCCGTCGGTTTCGACGATCACGACCCTGCCGCCCGGCGTCTCGTACAGGAACCCATCGTCCGCGGTGTAGCGCGGGTCGAAGGCGAAGCGCAGCTTCTCCTCACCGTCGGGACCGACGACCGCCAGCCTGGAATAGACCGCCAGGCTCTCTCCGCGCGCCGCCGCCTCGAGCGATGTCGTGAACGTGTTCCTACTGAGAAGCTTGAAGTCCATCGCGTAGTTGTGTCGAAACAGCCCTATCGTGTCTGACCTGCCCACGCTGCTCGCGTGCTCATGCCAGGCTTCGGGGAACCAGAGAAGGAGGTCGCTCTGACCGCGGCCCTGCGAGACCGGGCACACCAGCCAGCGGTCGTCCCAGCCGGCCAGCGTCTCACCGCCGGCGGCACTCACGACGTGTGTGGAGATGGTGCGGAGCGGTTGGTCGTTCGTGTACTCGGCCGTGGCCAGGATGGGGACGCCGTCACGATCGAGACCACAGATGTGCATGCTGTGGTACGACTCGTACGATGCGGCAACCTCGATACCGTCCCAGTCCGTCCGGGGTGCGAGCAGGAACGCGTTCGTTCCATCCTGCGGCTCGAGTCGCGCGCTCACCCAGTGATGGTCGGGTGCCCGCCTGCCGGCGATCGCGATGGCGATCGCGCCCACGGCGCCGACGGCCACGAGGGCCGCCCTGAGATGACGGTGTCTGCTTCCACGACGCCCCGGCATGGCGATGGCGGCCTCTCTGGTGTTGTGGATAGAGGATTATCTGCTACATATTATATCAACATCTGCTGATAACCTCAACGCGCAGACATCGTCTTGCTTCACTGCACCTGCCGCCGCCGCACGGCTCCCACGCTCGCAAACCACTCGCGCGCATCGCCGCGGCGCCCCGGTCGTTGCGCCGCCCCGCCATCCTGCGCTATCTTCGTCCTCATGAACCGACGCGACTATCCCATCCTGGAGTTCGATCCGACGCGGCCGGCGGTCATCGAGCCGTCCGAGCAGATCAAGGCTTGCGATGTGCCCGAGCACTGTGTCGCCTGCTTCTTCCGCGAGGTTATCGATGAACTCGTGGAGAACGGCCGCGCTCGCGAGCTGGCCTGCATGAAGTCGGAGATGGGGCGGCATCCGGTCTATGAGATCGAGGTCGAGGGCCGACCCCTGGCGGTCTTCCTCCCCGGCATCACATCCGCATTCGCCGGCGCGATGCTCGAGGAGACCATCGCTTTCGGGTGCCGGAAGTTCATCGCGTGCGGAAGCGCCGGCGTGCTCGACCGCGCCATCACGTTCGGCCACGTCGTCATCCCTGAGTCCGCCGTTCGTGACGAAGGACTCTCGTATCACTACGCTCCGCCTTCGCGCGAGATCGCCGCCCACCCGGACGGCGTCGCCGCGCTCCGCGCCGCCTGCGACAAGCACAATCTCCCCTATCTCAGCGGCAAGACATGGACGACCGACGGTTTCTACCGGGAGACACCGGAGAAAGTCGCGCTGCGGAGATCGGAGGGATGTCTCACGGTCGAAATGGAGGCCGCCGGGTTCTTCGCGGTCGCCCAGTTCCGCGGCGTGGTGTTCGCGCAGATCCTCTACGGAGCCGACGACGTCAGCGGAGCGGAGTGGGATGTGCGGGGCTGGCACTCGAGGGAATCGGTCCGCGCGAGGCTCTTCTGGCTCGCCGCGGAAGCATGCCTGTCGCTCTGACGCGGCCCGGCGATGAGACCGCGCACGGGGCCGCACCGTCATGGCCGCCCCCGCTCGGGGAGCGGAAGCACATGAGGAGGATGAACGGATGAAGAATGCGAACGTGGCGCTGCTCGTCATCCTGGTGCTGCTCCTCGGCGCGGCGCTTCAACTGATGCACTACTACCCGCTGATGCCCGAGCGGATGGCCACGCACTTCGGCACAAGCATGCAGGCCGACGGGTGGAGCGCCCGGCAGTCGTTCTTCACGACGTACGCCCTTGTCGAAGTCGGCGTGGTCATCATCCTGCTCGTCCCGGTGTTCCTCACGAAGCGTCTCCCGACATCGATGATCAACATGCCCAACCGCGACTACTGGTTCGCGCCGGAGCGAAGAGAGGACACGTGGGTGCAGATGTCCGTCTACGCCCTCTGGATGGCGGCTCTGACACTCGGCTTCCTCATCGTGGTCGCCGAGGCGACGTTCCGCGCCAACCTTGCCCGCGTGGCGGCACCCACGCTCGGCCACTCCTTCTTCTGGGGTCTTGGGATCTACGTGGCGGCCGTGTTGCTCGGTACGGTCCGGTTCTACACGCGCTTCGCGAAGATCCCACGTGCCCCGGACACGCCGCCGGTCCCGGAGTAGACACCACCCCACAATGAAGCGGGCGCCGACTCATGCCGGCGCCCGTTCGTCGCTCCGTGTCCGGGATCACTCAGGACCGGAGCACCCCCTGGCGTCCTTCCGCACCCCCTGGCGTCCTTCCGGACGCCAAGGCATCCTCGCGGATGCCGCAGTATCTCTCTGCGGCGCGCGCCGGACGCCGAACCCTACCATCAGGATCGTACGCTACTTCATCTGCCTTATCATGATATCCCCATCCGCCGTCCGGATGCGAATAGAACCGTCTCCCGCCCCGAGCCTTCCGGTGAGCCGATGGCTCCGCTTCTCAACCCCCCAGAGACCGTCGTGCACGATGCTCGCATCGCCATCGTCCATCGCGACGGTGAGCATGGCCGACACGCCCGCGTTGAGCCAGAGGTCGACGTCTCCGTCGTCGGTCGCGATCTCCACATCGATCGCGCCCTCGTTCGTCAGCTCGATGTCCATATCACCGTCCTCGCCCCACGCCTCGAACGAGTCGGCCATGAGCTCACGAACGGTGAGGTCGCCGTCGTCCAGGCTGGCGTACACATCCCCGATGCCGTTCATCAGGAAGATGTCACCATCCGCGACCGACACGCGGACCGTCGGACAGCTCCAGTTCTGCATGGTGATATCACCGTCGTCCGAAGTCACGTGGACCGCCGCCTTGATACCGTCAAGGTAGGCGTCGCCATCCTCGAGCGCCACGTTGACCCGGCCGCACTCAACATCGCTGAGCCTGATATCCCCGTCGTCGAGCGAGCAGTTGATATCCTCGCGCCAGCCGGCAATCGCAACATCACCGTCGTCGCCATTGATGTCGATCTCCACGTACGAAGGCGCCGAGATCTCGAAGACGTACTTGCGCACGGTCCGTCGTATCCATCCGAACCCCCACGAGGCTGTCGGTTCGTGGGCGACCACGCTGACGGTGCTTCCGGTCTGCTCGAAGTCCACATCGAAGTCCGTCTGCTTCCAGGCGCCTCCGATGTTCACGGTCGCATCGTAGTGGACGACAATGCGGATCTCATCCTTCTGCCACGGCACGATGGTGACGTCGCCGTCGCCGTGGTTCAAATGGAGGATCGCGCCCTCCGACACCTGGAACGTCTCATCGAAGTCCTTCTTGATCTCCTTCGTCTCGGCCGCGGCCATACTCACCGTGGCGACCAACACGCATATAACCAGTAGAGCAGTCGCTCTCATGGTCGCTCCTCCTCTGTACGGGACCCGGTCCGACGTGTGCCTGTGCCGTCTATGTCGCACGCCGCAGGGCTCTCTGCCGCGGGGCGCATTCTCGTCTCCTGCACGGTGTCTGACACCGCATCGCGCCCGAGGGTTTCGTGCGAACTCGCGTCATGGTAGCATCGGAGACTGCATACAAACACACGAAAACAGGGGAGGATCCTATGTCGAAGAACACGTCGGGACTGCCGCACTGGGACCTGTCGAACATCTACTCTGGGCTCGAGGGTCGGGACTTCAAGGACGCCGTGCAGGATGTCGGGCGCAGGCTTGACGCGCTCGAAGAGCTCGTCGCGAATGGCGGGGTGGCCCGCCTCAACACGATCCCGGACGATCTGGACGCCGTCGCGGCCACGATGACCGCTCTCATTGGTGCGTTGAACGACACGTTCACGATCAGACGGACGGTCGGCGCATACATCTCAAGCTTCGTGACCACGGACTCGTACAACAAGACTGCCGCGAAGGAGGAGAGTGCCTTTCAACAGGTCTCGGTTCGTCTCTCGAATGTCTTCGTCCTGTTCGAGGCATGGGTCGGCTCGCTCGAGCCCGCTATCGACGAACTCTGCTCGATGAACGACACGCTCAAGGAGCACCGGCAATTCCTCATCGACACCACCGAGGAGAGCCGCTACCGCATGACGCCGGAGATGGAGGAGCTCGCCTCCGAACTGCTCCTCTCGGGTGGCGGCATCATGGACAGGCTCCAGAGCACCGTTACGAGCCAGCTCAAGATCCCGTTCGAGCTCGACGGCAAGACCGAGATGATGCCGATGACGATGATCAGGAACCTCGCGAACAACGCCAGCGAGGACGTCCGGCATCGCGCGTACGAGGCCGAGCTCGCCGGCTGGGAGCAGATCCGCGAGCCGGTCGCCTTCGCACTCAACGGGGTGAAGGGCACGGCCATCACGCTCTGCAAGCGCCGCGGCCGCGAGGACGTGCTCCACAGCGCGCTCGACAACAACAAGATCGACCGCGACACGCTCGAGGCGCTCCTTGCATCGATGCACGACTCCTTCCCCGCCTTCCGCCGCTACTTCCGGAGCAAGGCGAAGAAGCTCGGGAAGGACGCGCTCCCGTGGTGGGATCTTTCCGCGCCCGTCGGAGACGTCGAGCTCTCGTACACATGGGACGAGGCCCGCGACTATGTCGTCGAGCAGTTTGGGACGTTCAGCCCCGAGATGGCCGACTACGCCGCGCACGCGTTCGAGCACAACTGGATCGACGCCGAGCCTCGCGACGGCAAGGTCGGCGGCGCGTTCTGCATGCGTGTCCCCGGCGTGAACGAGTCACGCATTCTCGCCAATTTCGACGGCAGCTTTGACGGGATGAGCACGCTCGCGCACGAACTCGGACATGGATTCCACAACCACTGTCAGATCGGACTCCCGATGCTCCGTCAGGGGTCGCCGAGCACGCTGGCCGAGACCGCTTCCATCTTCTGTCAGACGATCATCATCAACTCGGCGCTCGACACGGCGCCGCCCGATGCCCAGCTCGGCATTCTCGAGAACCAGCTGATGGACTCGTCGCAGGTCATCGTCGACATCTACTCCCGGTACATCTTCGAGACCGAGGTCGTCGCGCGCCGCGCGAAGGCCGATCTCGCCGCGGATGAGTTCTGCGAACTGATGCTCGACGCGCAGCGCCAGACCTACGGCGACGGGCTCGACCAGAGCCACCTGCATCCGTACATGTGGCTGCTCAAGCCGCACTACTACAGCCAGGGCTACAATTTCTACAACTTCCCCTACGCGTTCGGGCTGCTCTTCGGGCTCGGGGTCTACGCACTCTATCTCAAGGAGGGCGAAGCGTTTCTCCCCCGTTACAAGGAACTGCTCCGGAGCACGGGCGAGGGCAAGGCGGCGGAGATCGCGTCGCGCTACGGGATCGACATCCGCTCACGCGGCTTCTGGGACGCGAGCGTCAAGGTCCTCACGGACCAGATCGACCGGTACTGCGCGCTGGACGGCTAGGTGGCGGAACACCGGCGATGCTCGGGGGGATTCCAGGACGCGCCCGGCAGCGGGCAGGACGCGGGCGCACTCAACACCTTGACACGCGGTGTTAGTTAGGATATCATAGAGATATGTCACGATACTGCGTTCCAGGCTCGCCGCGGGTGCTCCTTCTGCTTGCCTGGACTCTTCTGCTGTGTGCGGCCCCCGGCCCCGCGTACGCGCTCATCGATGGCGTGTCGGAGATCTGTCTCGACCGCGCTCTGAGCTGTGTGGCAATCGGCCCCTCGGACGAAGTCTACGCGTGGGAGAACCACTCCCTGCTCGTCAGCTTCGATTACGGCGACACGTGGGAGACCCTCAGAACGTTCCCGGACTCGATCGGGTGCCGGGGCCTCTTCGTCAATTCCGCCGGCAGCACGTTCCTTGGACTCACTCGAACCGGCAAGCTCATGGTCACCCACCGGGGCACGCCCCGTGTATGGGATGAGTCCCTCACCTACGGATGCTCGGACTGCACTCCGAACACGAACAACTCGGCCATGTGGAAGATGTGCGAGGACAACCGCAAGCGTCTCTACATCGGGGAGTACGGGGGCGGCTGGTCCGATACGTGCGCGTTCATCCACCGGAGCAACGACGGCGGCCAGACATGGACGACCGTGTACGAAGGCTCCGGACGTCATGTCCATTTCGTCAGGTATGACCGGTGGCAGAATGCCGTCTATGCCGGCATCGGGGACGGGGAAGGTCGGCAGCAGATCATCAAGTCTCGCAGCGGCGGCGCATCGTGGGACACGCTGCACATCGGAGGATGCCTGGCTCAGCCGACAGACATGATGGCAACTCCAACGCACAGGATCTTCGGAAGCGACTGTGGTAGCGATGTGAACCGCATCTACCGTACGACCGACGATGAGATCTTCGAGACAGCGCTCCTTCTTGATGGCCAGAGAAATACGTATGTATGGGTCATCGGAGGAGACCCGGAGAGGCTCATCATCGCCGGAACCGTCGCTCTCATGGATACGTGGAGCGCCGCCGCGTTGTATGCCAGCCGTGACGGCGGCGCAACCTGGGGGGTTCTCAAGAAGCTCGGCACCGTCCCGGAGTGGAACGGCGCGTCCGACATCACGCAGATCGACTCACAGGGACACGCGTACTACACCTGCTCGGATCCGCTGCACGGCCGTCGCGCCTACCAGCTGACGCTCGAGGCTCCCAACAGCGTGACACCAATCGACGAGCCGCGGCGCAACGCCTCGATATCCTGCACATCCCCATGCTCGGAGTCGGCCCTCGTGCTCGTCCGGGCGGAGAGGGACATCGAGCACGCGGACGTCACCGTGCACAACATCGCGGGCCGCAGGGTGGCCACGCTTCTCTCGGCTCCGCTCCACGCCGGAACGACCCCGATTCGCTGGGACACGACGGGGGGCAGAGCGTCCTCCTTGCCATCCGGAGTCTACTTCGTCCGCCTGCGCGCAGATTCAGAGGCGGTGCACACCATGTTCGTGCTCGTCAGGTAGCGCTCCGGCGCCGCCCGCTCGCGTGCTCGCAGCATCCTCCGGAGCCGCCGGCGCCGCTCGTCCCACTGCTTTGACGCACCGCCGCCTGCGTGATATAGTGCGCTGGGTGCACTTCCAGGCCAAACCACAACGATGTCCCCGGAGGCGTACAGATGAACGGCTGGCTGGCGGCATTCCTTGCCTTCGTCGCACTCGCCGTGATCGCGCCGGCGGTCCACGGTGAGATCGTGACCGTCACTGACGATGCGGCGATCCGGATGGAGAACCCCACAGGCACCGGTGGCGCATCGTTGACCATGCAGGTGCGAAACCGATATGGAGCCTCGGGGGACGACGACTTCGAGTATCGGTCCCTCGTTCAGTTCCAACTCTCCGACATCACATACGGAGCAACGGTAGAGTCGGCGGTTCTTCATGTCTACTACCACAACTACGGCGGGGCAAACCCGGCCGGACGCGACATCACATGCCGCCGAGCGACGAGTCCGTGGACAGAGGCTCTCGTCACCTGGAATACGCAACCATCTCTTGAGCCGACGGCGTCCGCCTCGGCGACGGTGCCTGACGCCCTGGGCGCCTGGATGGCATTCGACGTGACCGCGGACCTGCAGACGCTCACGGACCCGTACGGCAACTACGGGTGGGTCCTTCAGGACACGACCCGCTGGGGCGCTGTCAGCATCCCAACGACGTATTTCAGGACGCGCGAGAACGGTGCGGAGTTCGCACCGTACCTCGAGGTCCAGACCTCCGGCGAGCCGGAGTACGCGGTCGCCATTGACCTCGACGATTCGTTCCCGCGCTGGGAAGAGTGGGACTGGGGGCTCGCACGCGAGGACATCGTCTCGGACAACCCGGCGCCGTTCGTCGGCGAGGACGTCACGATCACCGCGAGCATCAGCAACCATGCCCTCTGCCAGGCCCGTGCCGCCCATGGCTGGTACTCGCCGCTCGGGCGTTCGTGCTGGGGTGAGTGGGACTTCTCGACGGCCCGGTCGGATACGGTCGATGTCGTGTTCCGCTGCCGCGACAACTGGGACGTGGACTGGCGGGTCGAGCTCGACGGTCTTCATCTCAACACGCTCACCGTTCCATCGGTCGGCGATACGAACCTCTGGAACATCGTCACGGTCAGAGACGTGCCGGTCGCCGCGGGCCAGCACCGCATATTCCTGGGCACCTACCAGATGGACTACGATCCGGACTACTTCCTGGACTGGATCGACATCGGTGACACGCACGTCGAGGCGGAGGCGTACGACCGGACTGGCGGGAACGATCCCGACGGTGACAAGCGCGGGCTGACGATCGAGCCGAGCGCGTGTGACCCGCCGGACAGCTCGCGTATCACGGTCCAGCTCTGGAAGGGCGACCCGTTCGGATCGGGCACGATGGTGCTCGAGGAGTTCGTCGGACCGACCAATACGGTTGCGGACGTCGGCGACCACTACGCCGCGAACTACCACACGGCGTACTACATCCCCAGCAATGGGAGCGCGGACCTCACGTATCACTGGACACCGACCGGGACCGACACGCAGGATTTCTACATCATCGTCGATCCCGACTCGCTGCTCCCGGAGATCAACGAGACCAACAACGTCGCGGTGTTCAGGATCGCGGGAAGACTCCCCGAGTACTCCATCTCGCAGTGCTTTCCCAATCCCGCCGGTCCTGAGCTGGAACACGGGGACGGCGGCACGCCGTTCGAGGCCGGCGCCATCACGCAGCTCACCTACACGATCCCCGACGACGCCGAGGTCGAGCTCGTTCTCTACAATGTGCGGGGTGAGATCGTGCGGACGCTGGCCTCGGGGCCGAAGGACGCCGGGAGCCACATGGTGTTCTGGAATGGAAGAAGCGGAAGCGGCGAGCGCGCCGCTTCCGGTGTCTACTTCATCCGATTCACGGCCGGCGAGTACGAAGCGACGCGCAAGCTCGTGGTCGTGCGCTAGAGCGGTGTCTTGCTCCGCTAGAGCGGCTTCCTTGCTACGACGATCATGCGCGGGCTCTGGTCCGTGAAATCCCCGCCCTCGAAGTCGCCGTAGACCTTCTCGAAGTCCAGCCCCGCGTACTCGAGCGCCTCGCGGATGACCGGCAGCGTGATGATCGCGACCGCGCATCCCTCCTTGTACGTCTCGTACCGCGTGCGCCCGGGGATATGCTCCTTGAACAGAAGATCGAGCGAAGCGGCCTCGTCGCCTTCATTGTATGTCTGCGCGATGAAGCGGACGACGATCCTCCCGCCGGGGAGTTCCTGGCGCTCCGGAGAGTACACCTTGGTCTGTTTGAGCGCGCTCGGCGACATGATGTCGAACGCGAAGATGCCGCCGGGCTCCAGATGTTCCGACGCGCGACGGAAGATGCCGCGTATGTCGTCGGCGCTCGCGCCCTGGACACCGCCCGATGGAGCGCACACGAATCCGAACACCTCCCCGAGTTCGAGGCTCATCATGTCGGCAAGAATGAACCTCGTGCGTCCGGAGAGTTCCGGGAAGTCGTTCCTGCGCTTCCGCTTCGCCTCCTGGAGCATCTCCGGTGAGTTGTCGATCCCGACGCAATCGCGCTTGAGCCCGGCCAGCTCGAAGAGCACTCGCCCGGTGCCGACACCGAGCTCAAGGATTCCGCCCTCGGTGTCCCGCGCCATCCGTACGTAGAAAGCCGCGTTGCCCTTCGTATCGAAGTAGTCATAGAACTGCGCACTCTTGGCGTAGGTCACGCCGCACACTCCTGTTTGCAGAGGCTCTGCGCCCGCGACGCGGGCTTTGCTCGATTGATGGTTCAGGATACCATGAGTAGGTCAACCGCTCACGCGGGGAACTGGCATCGACGCAGCATCTCATGAGGAGGACTCACAGGACGGAGGGAACATGACGGTCGTCTCGGGGGCTATCGCGGCCTCGACACGCGGGGACGGCGATACGATCGACCTTACCCGTGAACTCGCTGAACTTGTTACAGAGAGCGGACTTACGGATGGGGTCGCGACGCTGTTCATCGGCGGGTCGACCGCCGGGATCACGACGGTGGAGTACGAGTCAGGGGTCATCGAGGACATCAGGGAGGTGCTCGAGGCCCTCGCCCCGAGCAAACGTGACTGGCGTCACCACCAGCGCTGGGGCGATCACAACGGCCACAGCCACATACGGGCGGCGCTTGTGGGGCCGAGCCTCTCAGTCCCGTTCATCAATGGCACGCTGACGCTCGGCACGTGGCAGCAGGTCGTGCTGATGGACTTCGATGAGTGTCCCCGGACCCGCGAGGTCGTCGTTCAGCTCATGGGCGAGTAGCGGCTCCGTCACGCCTGTGAGAGCGGCCGGTTGCATCGATCTCGCCGGCGCAGTAGCATGACTGTCGAACCCCGTCCAGCAGGAGGAAGCTCATGAGGGTCGCCGTGACCGGCGGCAGCGGGCTGCTCGGCCGACGCATCGTCTCCCGCCTCGCCCGCGACCACGAGGTCGTCAACATCGACATCCGGACGCCGCGTAACGGCTCGGAGGCCTATGTTGAGTGCAGCATCCTCGACGTCGACGGAATCCAGCGCGCGATCCACGGCTACGACGCCGTCGTCCACGCTGCCGCGCTCCCGGGTCCCCGCTTCGGAACACCGGAAGAGCTGATGAACATCAACGCGGAGGGGTCACTTCAGGTAGGCCGCGCCTGCTCCGCGGGTGGCGTCAAGCGCCTCGTGTTCATCTCCAGCGACTCGGTGCTCGGATTCGTATTCTCCGACGGCGAGGTCCGCCCGCGGTATCTTCCCATCGACGAGGGCCACCCGCTTCTGCCATCCGACCCGTACGGCAAGAGCAAGCTGCTCGCGGAGACGTATCTCGAGCAGGAGGCCGCCGGTGAGTTCCCGCTCCTCATTCTGCGCCCGCCGTGGATCTGGGTGCCCGATGAGTACGAGCAGTGCCGAAACCTGCTGACGACCCCGGAGGGATGGAGTAGCGGACTCTGGGCCTACGTCCATGGCGACGATGTCGCCGAGGCTGTCGCACGCGGTCTTTCCGCCGATCTCCCCGTGGGATGTCACGCAGCTTTCATGGCGGCTCCGGACAATGGAACCGTCTACCCGACGCGCGAGCTCGTCGGCCGCTTCTTCCCCAAGATCGGCGTCCCGGACCGTGTCACCGAGTTCGGCAGCCTGCTCTCCTCCGACATGCTCGAGACGCTGACGGGCTTCAGACCGACGCGGAGTTGGCGGGAGTTCCTGACGACATGACGAACAACTGGCGCCCCTTCCCTTCAGGCGAGACGTCGGACATCGACGACCACACGCATGACATCGAGAGAACGCCTGTCGTTCTCGATATGGACACGGGTGTGGACGACGCGGTGGCACTCGTCCTCGCGATGCATTCTGCGGAGCTCGATATCGAAGCCATCACGTCGGTCGCCGGCAACGCGCCGGTCGACGAGTGCACGCGGAACAACCTGCTCCTGTCCGAACTCATCTGCGGGCACGACGCGCCGCCGGTAGCCCGGGGCGCCGGCGGCCCGCTCGCACGGCCGCTCGTGACCGCGCCCGAAGTGCACGGCGGCGACGGTCTGGGTGGTCTGTGGCGGTCGCTGCCGGACCCACATCGGGCGGAGATCGCACAACCAGCGCACGAGGTGCTGACGCGGGCCGCTGCCGCTCCTCGTACGGCCGAATCCGAGCATGCGACGCCGCCGAGCGGCGCGCGCAAGCCGACGCTCATCGCGACCGGTCCCCTCACGAATCTGGCGCTGGCTCTCCAGAACGATGCTGCCGCGCTGAGCGGATACGAGCGTATCGTCATCATGGGCGGCGCGTTCGATGTGCCAGGGAACACCGGCCCTGTCGCTGAATTCAACTTCTACGTGGACCCGGAGGCCGCGGCCATCGTCATGGCGTCCGGTCTCGACATCACGCTCGTCCCGCTCGACGTGACGACGACCACGGTTCTCCCATCGAGCATGCTCTCGCTCTATGCGGGGGACCACGTCTTCCGTAGGCCCGGACGAGTCCTCGGACGGGTCATCCACCGCGCCCTCGACTACTACATCGCCTTCCAGGTATGGGAGTCGGGGCTTCCAGGGGGGTACATGCACGACCCGCTCGCTGTCGCGGCGGTCATCAGACCGGAGATCGTCGAGACCAAGGATGTCTCGGTGCAGGTTCTCACCGATGGCATCAACCGGGGCCGTTCCATCGCGCGCCCAGCAGAGTCCGGCTGCGCGATCCACGTGGTTCGCTCCGCCGACGAAGTCCGCTTCCTCGAGATGCTCGAGGACCGCGTCCTCATCCCAGTCTTCATCAGCCGCGAGTACGCCGGCCGCTGCCGCTTGTAGCTGTTGCCGGAGG
>CAZEXP010000032.1:0-26454 GCA_964516845.1 uncultured bacterium | reverse complement strand
AACACGGTCTCCGTGTGGTCCGACGACGTCGAGGCGGCCGGTGACAACGGTTGGGTCCATGAAGACCAGCTCCAGACGGGCGCCACGGGGGTCACGTACTTCCGCGGTCTCTACGGCACCGACTTCGAGAACGGCCGTCCCTTCACGTGCGAGAACCGCTCGGGCTGGATGTACGCGGCCGTCGACCCCTTTACGGAGAAGATGATCGACGGCGAGGTCGCATACCTCGTCAGCCCGCCGATCGACATCAGTGGCGCCGAGAAGCTCGTCGGACGCTGGGACTACTGGCTCGACTGTCCGAACGAGGCGAACGACCTCTACGATGTCTGGCTCGCCTCGGACGACGACTATGCCTGCGTGACCAGCCTCGACGGGTTCGTCGACGAGGCTCCCGGGGCGTGGTACGGCGGCCCCTACTGGAACACCAAGACAGACGACTGGGACGCCTTTGCGGGCAACGACTGGTTCGCCATCGAGTTCCGGAACTACAACAACGATCCAGCGGCTCCGGGCACGCACATGGCCGGCTTCTTCGTCAACTTCGCGCAGGTCGGTATCCCGTCCGGCGACCCGGGCACGTCGTACACGTACGGCAACTGGGACCGCTTCAATGACTGGTTCGTCGAGCAGCTGGCCGATGCGTTCCTTGACTCTGCGACGATCACCGTCAAGGACGATGACGACATCGCTTCGGTCTCGATCATGGCGTCGAACGACGACGGCGCAACATGGGAGGCCTATCCCTGTCGCCGTCTCGATCCTCTCGGCAACGACTGGATCGGATCGCCTCCGATCAATCAGCTGACGGCCGGCAGCGTCATCCACTACTACTTCGAATCGATCGACGGCGTCGGCACTATTGCGACCTACCCGTCAACTGCTCCCGACAACTATTTCGAGATCTCGGTCCTGCCGATCACGGCGACCGTGTCGGACCCGGGCATTCTGCTCGTGGACAAGCACGGCCGGCTGATCCCGAGCGAGGCGCGCAATTACCTCCACAGCTCCGAGTACTACTACCGGGAAGCCCTGGGCATCCTGGGCTACGAATGGGAGAAGTACGACATCGAGGTGCCGTCGGGGAGCAGCCTGTCCGAGGGACCAGACACGATGGGGTACAAGTACTATGACACCATCATCTGGTTCACCGACGAGTTCAACTCGTACACGTACTGGGCCGAGGATCAGGCGAACATCATCAACTGGCTCAACCAGTCCGGCGCCGGCAAGGAGAGGAACTTCCTCACGACCGGCAACGACTGGGCCTTCGAACTCATGGAGGCCGGGTACGAAACACTCGACTTCGTGACGCAGTGGCTGGCCGTTGACTATGTCCAGAACGAGATCGGCGAAGTGACAGCCGACAGTATGCCGATCCTGCGCGACAACGCGGGCGGCTTCACGTTCATGGACTACGACGACGGAGCCTGCGTCCTCGCGGGCGGCTGTCCGGTGCTGATGGAGTTCGATGTCATCCAGCCGTACTCCGGCAGCGGCTCCGAGATCGTCGCCGAGTACTACAAGCAGGACATGACCACGCTGTCGGCCGGCGTCGCCTACACACACGGAACGCTCGGCTACCAGACCGTGGCCCTCGGCTTCGGCATGGAGTTCATGATGGACAGCCTCGATCCGTCGACCGGGTACTACAACACCGGCGTCGCGGACCGGATCAATCTCATGGACAACATCATGCAGTACTTCGCGAAGGATCCGACGACCGACCCGACCGGCGTTGTCGAGGGCGGGACCAAGAACATGCTCGCGCATGCGGTCCCGAACCCGTTCAACCCGGTCACCAAGATCGCCTACAGCGTCCGCGAAGCGGGCCCCGTGACGATCGACGTCTACAATGTCGCCGGCAAGGTCGTGCGCACGCTCCTGCGGAGCGAGCTCGAGGCCGGCGCGCAGGGCTTCGTGGTGTGGGACGGCACGGACGATGCGGGAGCGAAGTGCGCCAGCGGCGTGTACTTCTACCGCATGAACGCGCTGAACTTCACCGAGAGCCACAAGATGGTCATGCTGAAGTAACGGGCTCCCGCCTTCGGGCAGGAGCTTGGCGCTTCGCGGCTGCCGCTACGCGCCAGCTTGGCGAAGCGCAGACAGCTGTGAGACCGATGGTGGAGACAAGCGGCGGCACCCCGCCACATCGTGTTCATCGTCGGGAGAAGAACAGGGAAGCGGGGGCCGAAGTACCGGCCCCCGCTTCGCACGCGCTGGAAGGTCTCCGGTGCGCCACCTTGCATCGTGGCGGTGCTCCGGGCGGAACCCGTCCCGGGGCCGCAGTTCTATTGTAGCGCGCCCGCCGACAAGCTGGTATTCTCCGCTCGCAAAAGAGCTTCACTCGGAGCGATGGGCGGCCTCATGGATCAGACACCGGCAACAGCGGGCATGACGTGGTGGGAGGGGCTCGGCGGGACGCTCTTCCGGGCGAGGGGCGTAACGCCGCTCATCCTCGTACTCATCGTGCTGTTCTGGCCGACTCCCGCGGACATTCCCATCTCCGTTCTCGCCGTGTCGGTCGCGCTGATACTGGCGGGAGAGGCCGTACGTCTCCATGCGGTCGGGTACGCGGGGAAGCGCACGCGGACGCGCGGGACGAAGGTCAAGGAACTCGTCACCGCCGGCCCCTTCGCGCGCGTCAGGAACCCCCTCTACATCGGCAACTTTCTGCTCGCGCTCGGGCTGATCGTTCTCTCACGTGTGGGATGGCTGCTCTGGGTGTTCCCCGTGCTGTTCTTCATCCAGTACGCGGCCATCGTCGCCTGGGAGGAGCGCATCCTCGCGAACCAGTTCGGGGACGAGTACCGCGCCTATGTGCGCAGAGTGCCCCGTTGGATCCCGAGAGTGGCGCCGGCGGATCCCCGGAGTCCGCACACACACTCCGCGGAGGTCGCCTGGCAGAGCGAGCGTGATTCGCTTCGCGCGCTCGTCGTGTTGTTCGCTGTCCTGATACTCAAGCATCTCATCTGGAGTGACGTCTTCTCCTGGCCGGCCCGACAGATCGTCCGGCTCGCCACCGGATCGTAGGGCAATTGACACGGAGGGAGCATCCCCATGAAGCACATGAAGTCGGAGAACCGGATCCCGCAGCCGATCACGGTCGAGGGGGCAACCGGCGTCAAGAAGGCGGGACTCGTCACCGCCGGAGACGGATCGCCGACGGCGGCCATGCGGCTGTTCGAACTCGACCGCGGCGGGCACACGCCGTGGCACGCGCATGACTGGGAGCACGTCGTCTACATCATCGAGGGAGAAGGCATCCTCAAGTCGGAGAACGGGGACGCGTCGTTCGCGACGGGAGACTCGCTGCTCGTCGATCCCGATGAGGAGCACAACTTCGTCAACACCGGCGACGGGCCTCTCAGGTTCATCTGTGTCGTGCCGCTCAGGGGAGACTGAGCCGCGTCACCTCCGTCCGGGGAGCAGGCTCGAAGCACGCTGGGGATGGGACTGCTCCACACAGGAAAAAAGCGATCGAATCGCGCGAAAAGGCTTGCGAAGATGAAGAACGGTGCATATACTCCGCACCACAGACATGAAGTGACCTTTTAAACTAGCACTGCGAGGCTAGAAAGGGTGAAGAGAGACACAGTCATAAAGACGGGTTGGCGCCGGTAGCTGTTGGCGTGACCCGTTTCTGTGTTTCACCCTCGGCCTCGAGGAGGAGGGAATGGGCTGGAGCAGGAAGCACCTCCTGGGCCTCGAGGATGTCGGCCGCGACGAGATCACGACCATCCTCGATGCGGCGTCGAAATTCAGAGAGGTTCTGGACCGTCCGGTGAAGAAGGTCCCGACGTTCCGGGGAATCACCGTCGTCAATCTGTTCTTCGAGGCGAGCACGAGAACACGCATGTCGTTCGAGCTCGCCGAGAAGCGGCTCTCCGCGGACGTGATGAACTTCTCCGCATCCACGTCGAGTCTCAAGAAGGGGGAAACGCTCCGCGACACGGCCCGGAACATCGAGGCCATGAAGGTGGACATGGTCGTCATGCGCCACCCGTCCCCGGGCGCCCCGCACTTCCTCACGCAGCACATCGACGCTTCGATTATCAACGCCGGCGACGGCCCGCACGAGCACCCGACGCAGGCGCTTCTCGACCTTTTCACGATGCGCGAGAACGTCGGCGACCTCCGGGGGAAGCGGGTCACCATCGTCGGTGACATCGTTCACTCGCGGGTCGCCCGCTCGGACATCTGGGGACTCGTGACGATGGGCGCCGAGGTCACACTCTGCGGACCGAAGACGTTCATGCCCGCAGAGGTCGAGGCGATGGGGGTCACAGTGAGCCACAACATTCACGAGGCCACCGTCGACGCCGACATCGTCAACATCCTTCGCATCCAACGCGAACGACAGGAGGGCTGCTTCCTTCCGAGCCTGCGCGAATACACGCACCTCTTCGGTATCGACAGCGAGAGACTCGCTGCGATGCGGCCGAACGTCGTGATCATGCACCCCGGACCGATCAATCGCGGCGTCGAACTCGCGCCTGATGTCGCCGACGGACCGCGCTCGGTCATTCTCGACCAGGTGACGAACGGGGTCGCGGTCCGGATGGCCGTCCTGTATCTCCTCTCACGTGTCCGCGCCGCTGAGCGCGTCGATGAGCCCGAGATCCTCGCGGAGGTATCGATATGAGCCGGATGATCCTCAGAGGCGGGCGAATCATCGATCCCGCATCAAACACCGACGCAACGCTCGACGTCCTCATTGACGCCGGGACCATCGTGGCCATTGGCGGTACGATCGACGCGGGTGGCGCGACCGAGATCGACGTCAGCGGACTGGTGGTGGCTCCGGGGCTCGTGGACATTCACGTTCACCTGCGTGAGCCGGGCCGCGAGGATGAGGAGACCATCGAAAGCGGGACGCGGGCTGCAGTGCACGGCGGCGTGACCACGGTCGCCGCCATGCCGAACACCGAACCGACCATCGACGATCCCTCCTGGGTCGAGTACGTGCGCGCGCGAGGAAAGCTGGCCACGGTCCACCCGATCGCCGCGATCACGATGCAGCGCGAGGGCAAGATCCTGACCGGGATGGCGGAATTGGCCGCCGCCGGCGCCGTGGCATTCTCGGATGACGGTTGTTCGGTTGAGAACGCCAATGTGATGCGGCGCGCTCTGGAGTACGCGAGCATGGTCGGCAGACCAGTCGTAGCGCACTGCGAGGATCCGGCCCTGGTCGGACACGGCGTCATGCACGAAGGGCTCGCCTCCACAAAGGCCGGTCTCAGACCGATCCCGCCCGCGGCCGAGGAGGTCATGGTCGCGCGCGACATCATCCTGGCCGCCGACACGGGCGCGCATCTCCACGTCGCACACGTCTCGACAGCGGGCTCGGTCGAACTCGTCAGGCGCGCGAAGGCCGACGGCGTCGCGGTGACCTGCGAGACGTGTCCGCACTACTTCAGTCTGACCGACGACGATGTGAGATCGTACGACACGAGCCTGCGCGTCAATCCACCGCTGAGGACGGCCGAGGATGTCGCCGCCATCATCGAGGGACTCGTCGACGGCACGATCGACGCTATCGCGAGCGATCACGCCCCGCACTCACTCGAGGAGAAGCAGGTCGAGTTCGACGCAGCGCCTCCCGGCATGATCGGGCTGGAAACGCTCCTGCCTGTCACCCTGACGCACCTCGTGCACACGGGAGCGATGACGCTCCCGGCCGCGCTCCGGCTTCTGACGTCGGGACCGGCACGAACGCTGGACATCCCGGGCGGAACGCTCGAGGTCGGCGCGCGGGCCGACGTCGTCGTCTTCGACCCGGATACGGAGTGGACGGTCGGAGCCGACTGGTTCCGCTCGAAGTCGAAGAATTCGCCCTACATCGGCAGAACCCTCAAGGGGCGCGTCCGCATGACGATCACTCACGGCAGGATCGTGTTCGAAGAGGAAGGCCATGACGAGGGACGTCCAGACGACGGTCGTGGCTCGGGAAGCGCCGAGCGCGACGAGCTTGCTGTTAACGTGTAGGCCCCGGACACCGCTCGACGCAGTGCAGCCGGGTCAGTTCGTGCACGTCGACACCGGGCCCGAGCGCACGCTCCGGCGACCGTTTTCCGTTGCTGGTGTCACGCGCGAGGGAGATCTGGAACTCCTCATCGAGCTTCGTGGAGATGGAACGCGCGCGCTGGCGGACCTTCCGGTCGGTGCGCTGCTGACCATCATGGGGCCACTCGGCCACGGGTTCATGCTGCCCCGGACGGACGCGGCGACCCACCGGGCAGCCGAAGCCATCTCCCGGGCGGACGCGGCGACCCACCGGGCAGCCGAAGCTACTTGCAGAGCAGCCGTCGTAGCGGGCGGCATCGGCGTCGCCGGGATCCGTCTCCTCGCGCTCCGCCTGGCCGAGGCCGGAGTGAACGCGACGCTGTTCGTCGGAGCCCGGACCGGGGAGGCACTCCTGCACACGACGCTCCCGGAACCCGGCACGGTCCGTCTTGCGACCGACGACGGCACGGTGGGATTCCATGGCACGGTCTGCGATCTCTTCGAAGCCGAGTCGTCGGCACTGCCCGAGGACACGACCGTCTACGCATGCGGGCCGCGCGCGATGCTGGACTCGCTCGCCGCCATCACGAGCAGGCGCGGGATGACGTGTGAGCTCTCGCTCGAAGAGATGATGGCATGCGGCGTCGGCGCCTGCAGGGGATGCGTGGTTTCGACCATCGACGGATACCGGACCGTGTGCAAGGACGGGCCCGTCTTCAACGCATCCGTCCTGGTCCCGGAGGGGAGCGTGATGGAGGTCGCGCGTGGTTGACCTTTCGGTCACGATAGCGGGTCTCAGGCTCGCCACGCCGCTCATGCTCGCATCGGGCACGGTCGGATACGGCCCCGAGTATGACGGACTCATCGACTTCGCGAAGGTCGGCGCCCTCGTCACGAAGACGGTGACGCCCGCACCGCGCGCGGGGAACGCTCCGCCGCGACTGGCGGAAACGCGAGGCGGACTGCTCAACTCGATCGGGCTCGAGAACGTGGGACTCGACGCGTTCCTCTCCGAGAAGCTGGCGGAGGCCGGTCGCCTTCCCACGCTCGTCATCGCGAGCGTCGCGGGGGAGACGCCGGAGGAATTCGCGGAGCTCTGCAGGGCCATCGGCGAGCGCGAGGAAACGGCGGGGCTGGAGCTCAATATCTCGTGTCCCAACGTCAAGCTCGCGCGCGTTCGGCGACCGCTCTGGGCCGACCCCGATGGAGTGGCCGCAGTCGTCACGGCGGCACGCCGCGCGACCGACAAGCCCCTGTTCCTCAAGCTGTCGCCGAACGCCGCGGACGTTCAGAGCGTCGCCGAGGCCGGCGAGCGGGCGGGAGCTGATGCGCTCGTCGTGGCGAACACGCTTCCGGGAATGCGGATCGACGTGACGAACCGCACCCCGCTGCTCGGAAACAGGTTCGGAGGTCTCTCGGGACCGGCGCTGCTCCCCGTCAACCTGGCCCTGGTCTGGAAGCTATCGGACAGTATCGGCATCCCCATCGTCGGCTCGGGAGGCATCGAGCGGGCGGAGAACGCACTCGAGTACCTGATGGCCGGAGCGAGCGCCTTCCAGATCGGCACAGCGCTCTTCCGGACCCCCTCGGTCGTCGAGCAGATCGCTGACGACCTCGCACAGCGCGCACTCACCGACGGAATCAACTGCCTGTCCGGATATCGCGGCTTGGCAAAGGAGGTGGAAACACCATGTCAGAGAACAGAAGCAGACTGATCGTCGCGCTCGACGTCCCGTCGAGAGACGAGGCGCTCGATCTCGCGCACAGAACGGCGGAATACGCGTCGCACTTCAAGGTGGGGAGCCGCCTGTTCACGGCGGAGGGACCGAGCTTCGTCCGCGAACTCAAGGAGTCGGGATACGGGATCTTCCTGGATCTCAAGTTCCATGACATCCCCAACACGGTGGGTGAGGCCGCCGCGGCGGCGACCGCCCTCGGCGTCGACATCTTCGACGTCCACGCATCGGGTGGAACGGCCATGATGAAGGCCGCCGTCGCCGCGAGTCGCAACGAAGCGGACAGACTCGGCATCCCGAGTCCGCGAATCATCGCCATCACGGTGCTGACGAGCATGGCATCGACGGTCGACGAGGTGCTCGCTCTGGCCGAGCGCGCCCGCGATGCAGGGCTTGACGGCGTCGTGTCGTCGGCCTGGGAGGCACGTGCCATCCGGGACGCCATGGGTCCCGACTTCCTCATCGTCACACCCGGCATCCGTCCGAGCTGGGCCGCGAACCAGGACCAGCGAAGAGTCGCCACGCCGCAGGAAGCCTTCAAGAACGGGGCGGACTACATCGTCATCGGTCGTCCGATCCGTGACTCGGACAAGCAGCCGAGCGAGGCGGCCAGACTCATTCTCGAGGAGTCGAGCATGATCGGAGCGCGTGAGTGACGGAGACGACACGGGACACCGCCGAGCCGCGGCAGGACGCCGCGGCCGCCATCGTCAAAGAGACCGGGGCTCTTTTCACCGGACACTTCCGGCTGACCTCGGGACGTCACAGCGGCGAGTACTTCCAGTGCGCCCGGGTGCTGGAGCGCCCGGAGCACGCTGAGGAGCTGGGACGGCTTCTCGCCGACCGCTTCCGCGACGACCGCGTCGAGGTCGTCGTCGCGCCCGCCCTTGGTGGCGTCGTCATCGGATACGAGGTCGCGCGGGCGCTCGGCGTCAGGTTCCTCTTCGCCGAGCGACAGGAGGGACGGATGACGCTCCGGCGCGGCTTCGCGATAGATCCGGGAGAACGCGCCCTCATCGTCGAGGACGTCGTCACGACGGGTGGTTCCGTCAAGGAGGTCGCCGAACTGACGCGCGCCGCTGGAGCGGACGTCGTCGGATTCGGCTTCATCGTGGACCGGAGCATGTCGGATCCCGGTCTCGTGCCGCGGGCGGAGTCGCTTCTCCGCCGCGTCGCCGAGAGCTTTGATCCGGAGGACTGTCCGCTCTGCAAGCAGGGGATCCCCATCGTCAAGCCCGGGAGCAGGCAGGAACCGTAGACGAGAGATAACAGCAGTCACTCTTCACTGGAGGACTCGATGGGCATGTATATCGGGCGTGGAAGGAAGGCGCGGCGCGCCTTCGGCTTCGACGAGGTCGCGATCGTCCCGGGAAGAACCACGATCAACCCGACGGAGACCGACACGACGTGGCGGCTTCGAGACATGGAGTTCGCTGTGCCGATCCTGGCGGCCGCCATGGACGGTGTCGTCGACGTGAAGATGGCCGTTCGCATGTCCGAACTCGGTGCCCTCGGGGTCCTGAATCTCGAGGGAGTGCAGACACGCTACGACGACCCGGGTGAGGTGCTCGGTCGGATCGCGGGAGCGACGCCCGAGGAAGCAACGCACATCGTCCAGGAACTCTACAAACCGAGCATCAAGGAAGAGCTGGTCGGCAGGCGCGTCGAGGAGATCAAGGCGGCGGGAGGCGTCGCGGCCGTATCGGCCACGCCGATCCGAGCCGCGCGGTTCGGGAAGATCGCCGAGGAGGCGGGAGCCGATATCTTCGTCGTGCAGTCGACGGTCGCGGCTATCGACC
This sequence comes from uncultured bacterium, assembly GCA_964516845.1. Classification (GTDB taxonomy): domain Bacteria; phylum Joyebacterota; class Joyebacteria; order Joyebacterales; family Joyebacteraceae; genus JAPEKQ01. The sequence goes on along the minus strand of CAZEXP010000032.1, from coordinate 16,916 downwards.
ACATCTCCACGGAGTACGAAACGCTCGATCTTCAGTCGTTCATCGACTCGATGTCGATCCCTGTGATCATCGGCAACTGCGTGACGTACGACGTCACGCTCGACCTGATGGAGGCCGGGGCGGACGCGGTCCTCATCGGCGTCGGACCAGGCGCCGCGTGCACGACGCGTGGTGTGCTCGGCATCGGCGTCCCCCAGGTAACGGCGACGGTCGACGCGGCGGCGGCGCGCGACTTCTTCTACAAGCGGACCGGGAGGTACGTGCCGGTTCTCACTGACGGCGGCATGGACACCGGCGGTGACGTGTGCAAGGCGTTCGTGTCCGGCTCCGACGCCGTCATGATCGGCTCGGCGATGGCCCGGGCGGAGGAGGCGCCGGGCAGCGGCTACCACTGGGGAATGGCCACGCCACACGGCGACCTGCCGCGCGGAGCGAGGGTCAAGACCGGAACGTCCGGCACGCTCAAGGAGATCCTGCTCGGTCCGGCGCGGACCGACGACGGCACGCAGAACTTCGTCGGCGCGATCAAGACCTGCATGGGCTCGGTCGGCGCGAAGAACATCTTCGAATTCCAGCAGGCCGAACTCATCATCGCACCGTCCATCAGGTCCGAAGGCAAGCTGATGCAGCAGAGCCAGCACGTTGGAATGTACCGATAGGCCCGGAGCGGAGGGGCACATGACGCAGGGGAGCGCGGCAGCGGTGACCGGCGAAGCAACCGACCGGACCCACTCGGGTCACGTCTCGGTCGTTATCCTGGACTTCGGATCGCAGTACACGCATCTGATCGCGCGCAGAATCCGCGAGTTCGGGGTCTTCTCGGAGGTCGTCCGGTTCGACACGCCGGCGGCCGATTTCCCGGCGACCGCGGGGGCCATCGTGCTCTCGGGCGGCCCGTCGAGCATCTACACGGACGGCGCGCCGCGCCCCGACCCACGGATCTTCGAGTTGGGTCTGCCCGTACTCGGCATCTGCTACGGCATGCACGCGGCAGCGGAAGCGCTCGGAGGCCGCGTCTCACCCGGAACCACGCGGGAGTACGGCCCGATGGGGTTCGATCCCCAGCGTGACCACCCGCTGTTCCAGGGGCTCTCGGAACGCACGCAGGTCTGGATGAGCCACGGCGACGAGGTGACGGTGCCGCCGGACGGGTTCGTGGTGCTCGGGCGGAGTTCCGACGGCAAGATCGCCGCGATGGGCTCCGACGAACGACGGGTCTACGGTCTGCAGTTCCACCCGGAGGTCATCCACACCGAACAGGGCAGCCGCCTGCTCGAGAACTTCGTTCGGCGGGTCAGCGGGATCGAAGGTGACTGGACGCCGCGGTCGTTCGTTGAGGAGTCGATCGAGGAGATCCGCAACGCGGTCGGCGACTCGAAGGTCGTCTGCGCCCTCTCGGGAGGCGTCGACTCATCGGTCATGTCCGTGCTCATCCACCGGGCGATCGGCGACAATCTCGTGCCGATCTTCGTCGACAACGGTCTTCTCAGGAAGAACGAAGAGCACGACGTCATCACGCGACTGCACGAGAAGCTCGGCGTCACGATCAAGGTCATCAAGGCGGGCGACCGTTTCCTCTCGGCGCTCGAGGGCGTGAGCGATCCGGAGCGCAAGCGGAAGATCATCGGGCACGAATTCATCCGCGTGTTCGAAGAGGAAGCGAAGCGCGTCGGCGGCGCCCGGTTCCTGGCACAGGGAACGCTCTACCCCGACGTCATCGAGAGCGTCTCGGTCAAGGGCCCTTCGGCCACGATCAAGAGCCATCACAACGTCGGCGGTCTCCCGGAGATCATGAACCTCGAACTCATCGAGCCGGTCCGGACGCTCTTCAAGGACGAGGTCCGGAAGGTCGGCGCGGAACTCGGCATCGACGCCGACATCCTCGGCCGGCATCCGTTCCCGGGACCGGGCCTGGCCATCCGCGTGCTGGGTGAGGTCACGGAGGAGCGACTGGCCGTGCTCCGAGAGGCGGACGCCATCTACCTGGAGGAGATCCGCAGCGCGGGACTCTACGACGACATCTGGCAGGCGTTCGTCGTACTGCTGCCCGTGAAGACCGTGGGCGTGATGGGGGACGAGCGCACCTACGAGCATGTCGTCGCCCTCCGCGCGGTCCACTCGCACGACGGGATGACGGCGCACTGGTATCCGATGCCTCCGGAAGTCCTCGAACGGATGTCGGCGCGCATCATCAACGAGGTCCGGGGCGTCAACCGCGTCTGCTACGACATCAGTTCGAAACCGCCGTCCACCATCGAGTGGGAATAGACCGCCGCGGAGCGGGAGTGAGGGAACGAGAGTGATAGAACGCTATTCCACCCCCGAAATGAACGAGATCTGGAGTGAGGAGACGCGTGTCGGTCTCTGGGTCCGGATCGAGGTTGAGGCCGTTCGCGCCTGGAGCGAACTCGGGCGCGTGCCGCCGGAGGCAGTCAAGGTCATCGACGAGAAGGCCTCGGTCGACATCGCCCGCATGAAGGAGATCGAAGCGGAGACGCACCACGACGTCATCGCGTTCCTCAAGGTCCTCGGGGAATCGATCGGCCCCGAGGCGCGCTACGTCCACCTCGGCATGACCTCGTCGGACATTCTCGACACGGCGACGGCCGTCCAGATCAATCAGGCCGGGTTCCTCATCCTCGACGAACTCGACAAGCTCTGCGAGACGGTTCGACTGCTCGCGCTCGAGCACGAGAAGACGCCGGTGATGGGGCGCACGCACGGCGTGCACGCGGAGCCGACGTCGCTCGGGCTCAAGTTCGCCTACTGGTGGGACGAGCTTTCGCGCGCGGGCGACATGCTCGCGGTGGCGGTCGGGGCTGCGTCGGTCGGCAAGCTCTCCGGCGCGGTCGGGACGTACGTGAACCTCGACGCGGCAGTGGAGCTTCACGTCTGCAGGTCGCTCGGGATCCGTCCAGCGGGCATCTCATCTCAGATCGTTTCGCGCGACCGGCACGCGGGCTATCTCAACGCGCTCGCCGTGCTCGGGGCCGTCATCGCCCGGGAGGCGCTCGAGATCCGGCTGCTCGCGCGCACGGAGACGAGCGAGATCCTCGAAGGATTCGCAAGCAAACAGAAGGGCAGTTCAGCGATGCCCCACAAGCGCAACCCCATCAAGTGCGAACAGCTCTGTGGCCTCGCCCGACTCCTGCGGGCGAACGCTCTGGCCGGCGTCGAGAACATCGAGCTCTGGCACGAGCGCGACATCTCGCACTCGTCGGTCGAACGCGTCATTTTGCCTGACAGCTCGACGCTCTCGCACTACATGATCAGGAGATTCCGGACCGTCGTCGAACAGCTCGACATCCGTCCGGACAGAATGCTCGCGAATATCGAATCGACGAACGGACTGTTCGCCTCGGGCACCGTCCTGACCATGCTTGTCGAGAAGGGCCTGTCGCGCGATGAAGCATACGATGTGGTGCAGTCGGCGGCGATGACGGCGCGGAAGAACGGAACGGGATTCGCGGACGAGGTCGCGAAGAACGCGAGGACGCTCGAACTCCTCGGCGAAGAAGGCATCGCGGAGGCGACGGGCCTCGAGCGTCACTTCGCGTCGACAGAGGCGATCTACGAAAGGCTGGAGATCCGGGAACCACGAAAGGAGTGCGGCGCATGAGAAAGACGAAGCCTCTCTACGAGGGCAAGGCCAAGATCCTGTGGGAGACCGACGAGCCCGGGCACATGGTTCAGGAGTTCAAGGACGACGCGACGGCGTTCAACGGTGTGAAGCACGAGGTCATATCCGGGAAGGGCGTGCTCAACAACCAGATCTCCTCACACTTCTTCCGGCTGCTCAAGGCCGCAGGCGTGCGGACGCACTTCGTCGAGCAGATCTCGGACAGTGAGATGGTCGTCGAGCGGCTCAACATGCTGGCGCTCGAGGTCGTCGTTCGCAACGTCGCCGCGGGCTCGCTCGTGAAGCGGCTCGGCGTGGAGCCGGGAACCGTCTTCGATCCGCCGATCGTTGAGTTCTATCTCAAAGACGACGCCCTCAATGACCCAATCCTCGCCGAGGAGCACGTGCGGGCCCTGGGGCTGGCGACGGAGGAGCAGGTGGCCCACCTCAAGCAGACGGCTCTGACGGTCAACCGGGTCCTCACCGAGTTCCTGTCGGAGAGGAACACGCGCCTCGTGGACTTCAAGCTCGAGTTCGGGATGGCGGGTGACGAGGTGGTCCTCGGCGACGAGATATCGCCCGACACATGCCGGTTCCACGACGCGGCCTCCGGGAAGATCATGGACAAGGACCGGTTCCGGCAGGATCTCGGCGGGTTCATCGACGCGTACAAAGAGGTTCTCGAGCGAGTTTCTTCCTGAGAGGAGCAGCGCGTGTTCCACGAGGAGTGCGGCGTATTCGGCGTGTCGGGCAGCCGTGCCGCGGCGAGACTGACATACCTCGGGCTCTACGCCCTCCAGCACCGGGGGCAGGAGAGCGCAGGCATCGTGACGTGGGACGGCGAAACCGCCTTCCAGCACCGTGCGATGGGTCTGGTGAGTCACGTGTTCAACGAGGAGATCCTGGACGGGCTTCCGGGCGACGTCGCGATCGGGCACGTGCGCTACTCCACGACCGGACAGAGCCAGCTGATCAACGCGCAGCCGCTGATCGTGCGGTTCCAGGGAGGACAGCTCGCGGCGGCGCACAACGGCAATCTCGTCGATTCGGACAGCCTCCGTTCACAACTTGAGGCGAAGGGTTCCATCTTCCGGACCACGACGGACACGGAGACGATCCTGCATCTGATCGCGAGAGCGTACGCCGCCCGACCGACCGCGGGGCCGGACGACATCCCGGAAATCCTCAGCGAGGCGCTCTCCGGCGTCGAGGGAGCCTATTCGATCCTGTTCATGCTCGACGGCAAGCTCGTCGCGGTCCGCGATCCCAGAGGCTATCGTCCGCTCTGTTTCGGACGCCTCGAGTCGGGAGGATGGGCGGTCGCCTCCGAGAGCTGCGCGCTCGACATCGTGGGAGCTGCGCGCGAGCGGTACGTGGAACCGGGTGAGATCCTCGTTCTCGATGAGACCGGGGCACACTCGCACCGGCTGGCGCCTTCGGACGGCCCGCGGAGCTTCTGCATCTTCGAGTACATCTACTTCTCGCGACCCGACTCGGTCCTGAGAGGCGCCTCGGTCGACGGCGTCCGCCGCGCGCTCGGCCGCGCGCTTGCACGCGAGCACCCGGCGGACGCGGACATCGTCTTCTCCGTTCCCGACTCGAGCAACGCATCCGCGATGGGGTATGCGGAGGAGTCGGGCATCCCGCTCGAGATCGGTCTCATCCGCAATCACTACATCGGGCGGACGTTCATCCACCCGAAGCAGTCGATCCGGGATCTGAGGGTCCGCATCAAGTACAACCCGGTCGAGGAAACGATCCGGGGACAGCGAGTCGTGGTGGTTGACGACTCCATCGTCCGCGGCACGACAAGCCGGGAACTGATGCGCATCATCAGAAAGGCCGGCGCGAAGGAAATCCACCTGCGCGTGGCCTCGCCTCCGATCCGCTTCCCGTGCTTCTACGGGATTGACACACCCACCCGCGAGGAACTCGTCGCGGCCAACAACGAGGTCGAGGAGATCGCCCGCTTCATCGGCGTCGACTCGCTCGGCTACCTGTCGTTCGACGGTCTCCTGTCGTCGGTTCCTCCCCCCAGGGACGCCTACTGCGTCGCCTGCTTTGACGGAAGTTACCCTCACGAGTGCGCGTTCAGCCGAAACGCCGGCAAGACAACAGGGAGCGACACACCATGAGCGTCAAGAGAGCGTTGATCAGTGTCTCGGACAAGCAGGGGATCGCGGAGTTCGCTCGCGGACTCGCCGACGCAGGCGTCGAGATCATCTCGACGGGCGGCACGGCGGCGCGGATCCGCTCGGCCGGCATCAATTGCTGCGAGGTCGCCGAGGTCACGGGCGCGCCGGAGATCCTGGGTGGCCGGGTCAAGACGCTCCATCCGCACATCCACGGGGCCATTCTCTCGCAGCCGCAGAACAAGAGCCACGTCGAGACGCTCGAGCACGAAGGGATCGATCGGATCGACATGGTCGTCGTCAATCTCTATCAGTTCGAGAAGGCCACGGCCGCGGCCGGGACGACGCTCGCCGAGGCGCTCGAACAGATTGACATCGGCGGCGTGACGCTCCTTCGGGCTGCCGCGAAGAACTACGAGAACGTCATCGTCGTCAGTTCGCCCGATCAGTACGGACGCGTCCTCTGCATGCTGACGGAGCGGGGCGACCTGGGGATCGAGGAGCGCAGGGCGCTCGCGGTCCAGGCGTTCGCCCGGACGCGCGACTACGACAAGGCGATCCATCGGTATCTCGCGCAGGTTGACGAGACGAACGGAGCGCTCCCCGGAACGATCTCGATCGAACTCGAGAAGGTCCAGGACCTCCGGTACGGTGAAAACCCGCACCAGAACGCGGCGTTCTACCGGATGAGTCCGCGCGTCTCCGGCCCGAGCGTCGTGGGGGCGGAGCAGCTCTCGGGCAAGGAGCTCTCCTACAACAACATCATGGACCTCGACGCGGCGCTCTCGATCGTCCGTGAGTTCCCCGATCCGACGGCGGCCGTCATCAAGCACGCCACGCCATGCGGCGTCGCCAGCGCCACGACGCTCGACAAAGCGTACGAGCGGGCGCTCGCCTGCGACCCGGTCTCCGCTTTCGGGAGCATCATCGCGCTCAACCGGAGCGTCGACATCGAGACGGCGAAGCTCATCCACGCCACGCACTTCGTCGAGGCGGTCATCGCGCCCGACTACTACCGGAACGCGCTCGACCTCCTGCGTGGGAAGAAGAACAGGCGGATCATGAAGGCGGTGTTCCCGGACCTGACCGACTACCGGCTGAGACCGCAGAGGCACACCCGCGCTCTCGTCGGCGGTGGCATGCTCGTCCAGGATCTGGACGTCGACATCTTCGAGCAGTCGAACCTCAAGCCCGTCACCGAACGACATCCGACGCCCGAGGAGATGCACTCGCTCATCTTCGCGTGGCGCGTCGTGAAGCACGTCCGCTCGAATGCCATCGTGCTGGCGAGGGACTCCGAAACGATCGGCATCGGCGCCGGTCAGATGAGCCGGGTCGACGCCAGCGTGCTGGCCGTCTGGAAGGCAGGCAACCGGGTCAGCGGGAGCGTGATGGCCTCCGACGCGTTCTTCCCGATGCGCGATGCCGTCGACGCGGCGGCGGAGGCGGGCGTGACCGCCATCATCCAGCCCGGTGGCTCCAAGGGAGACCCGGAGGTCATCGCCGCGGCCAACGAACGGAACATCGCCATGGTCATGACGGGCCAGCGACACTTCAAGCACTAGGCGGCGCCTAAAGCATGAGGAGAGACGCATGGCAAAGGGACAGCCCAGAGTCGCGATCATCATGGGGAGCGACAGCGACCTCCCGACGATGAGCGAAACGGCGAAGATCCTCGACGAGCTCGACATCGAGTACACCATGAGGATCTCCTCGGCGCACCGGACACCGAAGATGACGGCGGCGCTGGCCGAGGGTCTTGAAGACGCGGGGATCGAGGTCGCTATCGTCGGAGCGGGACTGGCGGCGCATCTTCCCGGCGTGGTGGCGAGCTTAACGACGCTGCCCGTCATCGGAGTCCCGATGAGCGGCGGCGGACTCCAGGGAATCGACGCGCTCTACTCGATCGTCCAGATGCCGGCCGGCGTTCCGGTGGCCGCAATGTCGATCGGCAAGCACGGCGCCAAGAATGCAGCGATCCTCGCCGCGCAGATCCTCGCGCTCGCCGATCCTGCCATACGCGAGCGGCTGCACAGATTTCGGGAAAGACAGACACAAGCGGTAGAAGCGAAGGACCGCGCGCTGACCGCGGGCGAGCTCTGAGAGAACAGGATACGATGCGAACTCATACGATGGATCGAGGTACCTGATGAGCAACGTCGTGATCGTCGGTACGCAGTGGGGCGACGAGGGCAAGGGGAAGATCACGAACGCCCTCGCTTCCTGCGCCGAATTCGTCGTCCGGTTCCAGGGCGGCGCGAACGCGGGACACACGGTCACCGTCAACGGCAAGCCGATCGTGTTCCACCTGCTTCCCTCGGGGATCTCCGTGCGCGGCGTGAGCTGCATCATCGGGCCGGGCGTCGTGGTGGACCCGCTGGGGCTCGTTGAGGAGATCGACCTTGTCCGCGCAACGGGGATCGCGGTGGGCGAGAACCTCCTCATCGACATCGGCGCGCACATGGTTCTCCCGTATCACAAGGCCATCGAGGCCGCGGAAGAGGAGCGGCTTGGCGGTTCCGCGATCGGGACCACGCTGCGGGGGATCGGGCCGACCTACTCGGACCACACCTCCCGCACGGGACTGCCGATCGGGCTGCTGGCCTCGTTCGACGACTTCCGGATCCGCTTCGAGACCGCGGCCGCGCGCAAGAACGAGATCCTGACGCGCCTCTATGGACGCGACCCGCTCGATGTGGGAGAGATGCTCGAACTCCTCAAGGCGGCGGCGGAGCGCCTGAGTCCACACCTCGCCGACACGCCGGACATACTCCGAGAGGCGCTCTCGCAGAACCGCAACGTCCTCTTCGAGGGCGCGCAGGGCACGCTGCTGGATGTCGCGTTCGGGACCTACCCGTACGTCACGTCGTCGTACACGAGCGCCGCGGGCGTCTCCGTGGGCACCGGCGTCCCGCCGCGAATGGTCGGCGACATCGTCGGGATCGCCAAGGCGTACGTGACGCGCGTCGGGGCGGGCCCGTTCCCGACCGAACTCTTCGACGACGACGCCGAGATCATACGCGACCGCGGCGCCGAGCGCGGCTCGACGACCGGCCGCCCCAGACGCTGCGGTTGGCTCGACATGGTGGCGCTCAGATACGCGGTCGCCGTCAACGGCATCCGCCGGCTCATCGTGACGAAGCTGGACGTCCTCGACACGTTCGAGACGATCCCCATCTGTGTGGCCTACGAGGTCGACGGCAGACGGACCGAGACCTTCCCGCGCACCACCGAGGAACTGGAGCGGGCCAGGCCGATCTTCGAGGAGTTTCCCGGCTGGGCCACCGACACGTCCGGAGCGAGAACGGAGAGCGAGCTCCCGGAGAAGGCGATGAGCTACCTCGGAACGATCGCCGCGATGGCCGATGTCGAGATCGCGACGGTCTCCGTCGGCGCGGCCGCGGACGCCGTCGTCGAGTTCACCCGGATTCTCTAGGCCGGAGCCGCGCCACGCGCGCTGCGCGCGACAGACACGCATCCGACACACTGACACGGGTCTGACAAGTCCAACGGCTTGACAGACCCGTGCCTCACTCGTACCATGGCTACATGGCATCACTCCAGGACATGAACGACGAACGCGGCATCCCGCTCGACCGCGTCGGCGTCACGGGTCTCATCCAGATGGTGACCTTCGAGACCTGCGACGGTCCCGCGACGACGGCCGGCGAGTTCGACCTGTCCGTCGCACTCCCGGCGCACTCCCGCGGCGTCCACCTGAGCCGTTTCGCGCGCGTCCTCGCCGAGAACGCGGTGAACTCGTCGCAGGACGGGCTTCGAACGCTGCTCGAACGGCTGAGCGCCGAACTCGGCGCCCAGGCCTCCTACATCGAGGTAGCGTACGAGGAAACGGCAACGAAGACGGCTCCCGTCTCCGGACGCGCATCGCTCGTGTCCTATCCCGTCCACGTCAGCGCTTCACTCGATCCCGACTACACCTACACGCTCGCCGTGACACACCCCGTCATGACGGTCTGCCCGTGCTCGCAGGAGGCGACCAACGGCATCGGTCACAGTCAAAGGACCCAGGTTGAGATCGCCGTCTCGTTCGATGGCCGCATCATCGCCGGAGAACTCGTCGAGCTTGCCGAGTCCTGCGCGAGCGCGCCCGTCTATCCGCTCCTGACCGGGGAGGACGAGCGGGCCGTCATCGAGAGCGCCGTCCTGAGGCCCGTCTTCGTGGAGGATCTCGTCCGGGGCATCGCGGAGAGACTCGAGGCGGACGTGCGGGTCCGCTGGTACCGCATCGAGGCCGAGAGCCTCGAGAGCGTCAGCGCTCACAACGCATACGCCACGGTGGAGAGGACGATCGGATGAGCCGCTCACCGGACGACAGCGCCTGTGCGCTCCTCGTGGCCGCGCAGATCTGCGACCAGAGCGGAGTCCGGCGCGCCGATCCGAAGGCGCTCGAGCTTCTGCGGCGGGCAAGCAGCGAACTCGCCGGCCGACGGGCCGGGCTTCTGGCCCTGTCGGGTGTCGTCGCGCCGGATGGCGTTCTGTCGATCAACCCGTCCTCACCCGACGCGGTCGTCGAGATCGTCCTCGCCGTCGCGGACGCCGCGCGCCCCGAGCACACGACCTTCTGCGTGACGCTGCCGACACGCCATGACGTGCTCCGCGAGCGCCCCGCCGACAGACTCGCACACACTCCGACCCGCGATCTCGAGGTCGCCGTCCTCAGCGCGCATGCGTCAGACGCATCGGCCCGCGCCGGTCTCTCGGAGACGGATCATCGCGACTCCCGAGTCCGTGTTCTCGGCCACGGGGCGGTGCCGGCTCTCGGCGCGGCACTCGATCTGCTTCTCGAAGCGTATGACTCGATGACCGACCGGCAGCGGCAGATCATCCGGCTCGTCAAGTCCTCAAGAACACAGCAGCACGTGGCCAGCCACCTCGGGATCTCCCGCCAGGCAGTGAACCAGAGCCTTGCGTCGGTCGGCTGGCCGCACCTCGACAGCGCGGCGCGACAGATCGGCGAGTCGCTCATCGAGCTCTGCGGGTCACGCACCGCAGCGGACGAGGGGGGGAGCAGCCAGTGACAACGGCAGAGCACGGAAGGGCCCCGGAACGACCCGATTGTAAAGCCTCAGCCATTGACACACGGCAAGAGAACGCCTCCAGCGTGTCTTCTCGCGCGTCGTGCGCCTCGAGTCGTCCGACACCCCGAAGTACGCGCAGCACAGCGATTTCGAGGCCACGTGCCGCCCTGCGGTGCGTCGCGGAGCGCGGAATAGCCCTGGCGCTCTCAGCGGCTCTGCTCACAGTCGCCTGCCCCGGGATCGCGTTGTCCCAGGTCGCGCGTTCAGCGCCGGAGGCCGACCTCGTGCGTGCGCTCTCGCTTCTGGGCTCCCGACGCGGCACGGAGGCGCTGGAGGTGCTCCGCGAGGTCGTGGCGGCGAGCCCCGACTGGGAGACGGCCACGTTGGCTCTGGGATCGACGCTGATCCGGCGAGGTCTCTTTGCGGAGGCCCGCTCCGAATACGAACCCATCGTCGGCACGAGCACGGTGGAGACCATCGAGAACGGTGATGGGACGAGTGCCGACCTCACGCGGGGCCAGCTCGAAGCGCTCTTCGGCCTGGCGATCTGCCGCGATGAGGAGGGCGCTGTCCGACAGGCGGATCGCCTCTATCGCGCGTACGCCGACCGGATGGGACTGGCATCACCCGACGCCGCACGCGCGTTCTACCGACTTGCAATGATGCTCGAGAGGACCGACATGCCGTGGGGCGATGCGAACGCCGAACGCGCCCGCGCGCTCGCGCTCGACCCGAACATCGGGGCCTCCGACATGCTCCCTCCGCTGCCGGACCCGGCGGCCGACGCACGGACGGAACCCTACACTCGTCTCATCACACTCGTGGGCATCGAGCCCTCACACAGCGGCGTCGAAGCAGCCCCCCACGACTCCACCACGGTCGAGCCCGTGCCGCCGGCCCTGATGAGCTACGTCGAGCCGTGGCCCGAGGCCGCGGACGGCGACACGCTGCCGAATGCCGAGGTTCTGAACGTCGGACTCCTCATCGGCGCGAGTGGAACGGTCGAGGATGTGGGGATCGACGACTGCGACAGCATCGGGTGTGCCGCGCTCGTGGACCTCGCGTTCGCGGCCGCGCGCTGGTCCTTCGCGCCGGCGACGGTCGATGGCAAGCCGGTCGCGGCGCGCATCATCTTCCCGGTGCCGCACGACGGAACACCGGGGACTTCGAGCACGAGTGATGGCGAGGCGCCGGCAGCATCGAACGCGGATGAAGGGGAGGCGCCGTGACGAAGCGCGACGCGGGGCTACTCTCCGCAGCCGTCCTCCTCGGCGTCATCCTCAGGATCCTCTTCCTCCACGACATCAGCGGTCACCTGCTCTACGAGGCCCTGACCGGCGACCCCGCGGTCTATCTCGGCCGGGCGCACGGCATTCTCGCCGGCACGCTGGTCCCGCCGCACGCCTTCTTCCACTCGTGTCCGTTCTATCCGTTCTTCCTCGCGCTCGTCGAGCGCGTCTTCGGCGCCGGTCTCACGCCCGTGCGCGTACTCCAGGCGGTCATCGGAGTCGGTTCGATCCCGCTCATCTTCGTTCTCGCACGCCTCACTGTCGGGCGGACCGCCGGTCTCGTGGCGGCGTTCCTGGCCGCGGCGTACGCGCCGTTCATCTTCTTCGAGGCCGAGATCCTGGAGATCACGATCGTCATCACCGCGGTCGAGGGGTGCCTCATCATGCTCCTCCTCGCACGGAGGAGCGGCCGCGCGTGGCACGTGGCGACCGCCGCCGTCCTCCTTGGTATCGCGTCGCTCGGCAAACCGAACCTTCTCCTGTTCGCACCCTTCGGTGCACTGTGGCTCCACGCCGCGCTCCGGCGACCCGTGAAGCGGGACCGTTCGGACCGCGGACGGCGGGCTCTCGCTCAAAGGAAGGCCGTGCTCCTGGCATCGCTGTTCTTCCTCGTCACAGGTGCGTGCGTGCTCCCAACGACCGTCCACAACTGGCGTATGTCCGGCGACCTCATCCCGGTCTCATCGAACGGCGGGATCAACCTGTACATCGGCAACCACGAGGGCGCGCAGGGCGTGTTCAGCGTTCCGCCCGACATGCGATTCGATCTCCGCGTGGCGTCAAAGGAGGCGGCCGAACGCGCAGCAGGGCGCACGCTCTCCGATGGAGAGGTATCGGGTTTCTGGGCGCGCCAGGCGTTCGGGTTCATCAGCGCGCACCCCGGCGCATTCCTCGGAATGACGGCACGGAAGCTTGCTCTGTTCTGGAACCACTTCGAGATCCCGAACCACTACGACATGAACTTCGTATCGGACTTCGCGCCGGTCCTTCGCTTCAGTCCGTCGCGGTTCGCGTTCATCGCACCGCTCGGACTGCTCGGCCTCGCGCTCGCCTGGCGGGACCGCAGACGCGTCGGCCTTCTCATCCTGTTCGGAACCGTCTTCATGATCTCGGTCGTTCCCTTCTTCATCACGGCGAGATATCGGCTCGCCATCGTACCCACGCTGCTCGTGGGCTCGGGGTTCGCGCTGACGTGGCTCTGGCGGATGCTTCGTACGCGAGCATGGGGAGCGCTCGCTCCGGCCGTGGTCGTGCTCGCGCTCATCGGCGCAGCCGTCAACGTGCGGATGATCGGATTCGGCGCAGCACCCATGCACAACACGCTGGGCGCGCTGCTCGGATCTCGCGGGGACATGGAGGGAGCCGCCCGCGAATTCTCCGCGGCTGTCGAAATCAGCCCGACGGACCTCTCGGCGCGGTATAATCTTGGGCTGTCGCTTCTGGAGCTGGGACGTCCGAAAGAAGCGACACAGCATCTCGAGGCGGCGGTCGGGATCCACCCCGGATACCACGAGGCGTCGCTGGCACTGACACGCGCGTACTTCGAACTTGGCCGCTTCGCCGAGGCCGAGGCCGCGGCAGAGCGAGTCCTCACCGCCGACCCGCCGGCCCCGCCGGAGCTGACGGCGGTCGCCGAGGCCGCGCTCCGGCATGTCACGGAGACACGCGAAGCGAAGGCAGGAGATACGGAGCAGTAGCCACTGTGGCGCGAAGGAGAGCACGTGTACGCGATTGAACTCAGCAATCTCACGAAGCGGTTCGGCAAGGTCGAGGCGGTTCGCGGCGTCAGCCTGACGATCCCGCGGGGCCAGATCTGCGGATACCTGGGTCCCAACGGCGCCGGCAAGACGACGACCGTGAAGATGGCGGTCGGAATGCTCGCTCCGACGGACGGCGTGGCCCTCATCGAGGGGATCGATGTCGCTGAACGGCCGGTCGAGGCGAAGATGCGGATCGGATTCGTCCCCGAGACGGGGGCGCTCTACGACAATCTCACGCCGCGGGAGTATCTGGCGCTCATCGGCAACCTCTATCATCTGGAACCGGGACTCGCCGCCGGACGCGCCGACCGGTTCCTCTCGCACTTCGGAATCGCCGACTCGACCGACCGGATCATGACGTCCTTCTCGCGAGGCATGCGTCAGAAGGTCCTCATTTCCGCCGCGCTCATCCACAATCCCAGCATCCTGTTCCTCGACGAGCCGCTGTCGGGACTCGATGCGAACACGGCACTCATTCTCAAGGAACTCCTCAGGGATCTGGCGTCACGGGGCAAGACGATCTTCTATTGCTCGCACATCCTCGAGGTCGTCGAGCGGATCTGCGACCGGGTCGTGATCATCGATCACGGCGAGATCGTCGCCGACGGCGACGTTGAGGAGCTCAAGGACCTGACCCACAAGGCCTCGCTGGAAGATGCGTTCACCAATCTGACATCGACGGTCGATGTCGACAGCATCGTGCGCGCTCTCTCGGACAACGTCACCGGCGGAGGCCCCGTCTCGGACGGGGGAGGAGGCCGCTGACGATGAGCGCCGGCAGAACGGGACCGAGCGGACACCGCGTCGACATGAGACAGCTCCGCGCTCTCATCGTCACGGGAATCCGACTCGACGTGCGCTCGACGAAGCGGCGCATCCGGAAGAGCTTCGGAATGCCTCCGATGATCTCCATGCTCGTGACGTACGTCATCATCGGTTCGTTCCTGGCAGTGTCGCTCTGGAAGACGGGCGACCCGTTCACGTTCGCGTTCCTGACGCTGTCGGCCGCGATGTTCATGACCGCGGTGACGGTGATCATGGAATACAGCTCGGTCGTGGTGAATCCCGACGACCACGACATCCTCGCGCACCGACCGGTCTCGTCGCGAACGTATTTCTGGGCCAAGATCGCGAACCTGTTCTTCTACGTCTGCTCAACCGCAGTCGCGTTGAGTCTGCCCGCCTCGATCGCGATCGGCATTCGCTTCGGCGGGGGAGTCCCGCTCGCCGTTTCCTACACATTGCTGGCGATCGTCGGCTGCGTCTCAGCCGCGGCCGTCGTGGTGCTGATCTACTCAACGGCGATCCGGATCTTCGACTCACAGCGCTTCTCGAACGCCATCACGTACGTCCACTCCGTCGCGACACTGGTGCTGACGTTCGGATATGTGCTCGTCCCGCGGATGCTGATGCGTGAGGGCGTCGCGCTCGAGATCACGCAAGGGCGATGGACGTGGTTCGCGCCGCCCGCCTGGTACGCGGGCACGGTCGACCTCGCCGCCGGCAATCCAGGCACGCACAATCTGCTGTTCGCGGTCATGGCGCTCGGATCCGCGGCGGCCGTCATCACGCTGGCCCTGAGTCTCGTGTCGCTCGATTACTCACGTCGCATCTCCGAACTCGCGGCGACCTCACCCGACGTCGTGTCGGAAGAGCGCGGAAGCCGCGTGTCGACACGGCTTGGACTCATCGGACGGTCGATGTGCCGCACCGACGAGGAGTGCGCCGGATACGACCTCATGGGTCGATACATGCACCGCGACCGCAAGCTCCGCATGCGCATCTATCCGGCCTTCGGACTCCCGCTGGCCGTGTACCTGTTTGGTCTCGTCACGAAGAGCTTCGCCGACCCGTTCGGGCCGCGCCCGATGGACGAAGGTCTTCCCGTCCAGGAGCTTCTGGGATTCTACTGTGTGTTCATCACGCTGTTCTTCTCCACGGCGATGACGCAGTCCGACCAGTGGAAGGCGAGCTGGATCTACTACGCGGCCCCCGTCCACGACCGCGTCGCCATCATCGTCGGGGCCCGCAAACTCGTCATCTGGAGATACATACTGCCGTTCTTTGCCGGGCTCCTCGTGCTGATGTCGTTGGTGATCCCGCCGGTCAGCGCCGCCGTCTATCTGCTCCTGACGCTCTTGCTGTCGCTTCTGACGTTCTCGCTGCTCTCGCTGGCCTCACCGTACCTGCCGCTCTCCCAGTCGGTCGAGAAGACGCGACAGGCCCGCCAGCTGGGCCTCGTGATGCTCCTCGGCCTGGCCATGGGCGCGCTCGTGGCCATCAAGGAGACCATCCGGGAGGCCCCGCTGCCGGGGGCGATCGCCGTCGCACTGCTTGCGCTCCTCGCCGTGTTGTCTGAGGTGGCTCTCAGAAGGCGACTCAAGGTCCGACTTGCGCGCGAGGAATTCGCAGGATAGATTCAGAACCGACTTGCAGACACGCGACCGCTCGGGTACGATGCGGTTCGGACATCCCCACGGGGTCAACCCCGACATCCTGAGGAGCTGAAATGGGTTCCGACACCATCACGAGAGACATGCCTATCGGCGCCGTCGTCAAGGAACACCCGGAGACGGTCCCGGTCTTTCTGAAGCACGGGCTGCATTGCATCGGGTGCCACGTCGCGGCGTTCGAATCGGTCGCCGAGGGTGCGCAGGCGCACGGCATCGAGGTCGACGCGCTCATGACCGACCTCAACGAAGTGGTCAAGGCAACAGCGAACGACACGGGCGAAGCATCGGCGACGCCTGAGTGATAGACGCTGGACCGGTGGCGCTCGGGCGGGTGCCTGCCAGGCGGCGACCTCAGAGCCTGGGCGCGGACCGGAGAGCGAAGTAGGAGGGGACCGGGAGGGTCCATGAAGCTGGAGGAGCTGACGAGCTGGCTGGACGCGAACGACGACTGGGACTACCAGACCGACGAAAAGGGCGTCCTCGTCAAGAACAACAGACTCCAGACACTCACGCACTGCACCTTCGAGGCGGTCGAGAAGCAGAGCCTCGAGGCAATCTCGGCCGCATGTTCGCAGGGGAAGGACGTCGACCACATCACGAGGGTCACGGGCTACTTCTCGCGGA
>CAZEXP010000031.1:0-27467 GCA_964516845.1 uncultured bacterium | reverse complement strand
TCTTGACGATGACCTTGTCGTCGTTCGTCCCGTGCGGCGTCGTGCGGAGCCAGGTCGCCCCCTCCTTCTCGTAGGTCTCACCGGAGGACTTGAGCCTCTCGAGCACGTCTTCGACCGCGCCCGCCTCCGCCAGCTCGGTTTCGTGGAACCAGCGGTCGTGCGTGACACCGAACCCTTCGAGGTCGGCCCGCTGCCCCGCCACGATGTTCTCGATCGTCGCGTCCTTCAGGTACGCAAGCCGCTCCTCGTCGGGCATCCCGCCGAGGTCGGGCTTCGCCGCGAGCAGGCTCGCCGCGACATCCTTGAGATACTCCCCGTGATACCCGCCCTCGGGGATCTCGAACGGCTCACCGCGGAGTTCCCTGAGCCTCGCGTCGACCGAGAGCGCGAGCTTGCCGACCTGCTGACCGGCATCGTTGACGTAGTCCTCGCGTTGGACCGTCACGCCCGTCGCCTCGAGCAGCGTACCGATGGCGTCACCCACCGATGCGGCCCGCGCGCTGACGATGTTCAGGGGCCCCGTCGGGTTCGCGCTCACGAACTCGATCTGGACGGTCCTTCCCTTCCCGGTATCGCACGTGCCGTACTCCTCGCCACCCCGCACGACGTCCCGAAGCACGCTCTCGTACCACGCGCGCCCGAACCGGAAGTTGAGGAATCCGGGTCCGGCGATGTCGGAGGATTCGATGTAGTCCTCGGGCAGCTCGAGCGCGTCGAGAAGCTCGGCGGCGAGCTCGCGCGGGTTGCGCCCGGCCTTCTTCGCAAGGATGAGCGCGACGTTCGTCGAGGCATCCCCGTGCGAGGGATCGCGCGGCGGCATGACCTCGACGCCGTCGACCTCGAGGCCGAGCTTCGCGACGGCACCCTCAAGCGCTCGTGTCAGTTCATCGTAGTACATGGATGCTCCGATCAAGGTTCGAGCAGGAGGACGCGCGCGTCGCCTGGCTGGATGGTGAATGCCGTGTCCACAGCTCCGTCCGCGGTATCACGGTGCGGCTCATCGAATAGTACGTCAATCGGCTCTGCGCACGCCACTATGACCACGCCGCGCTCGAAGATCCGTCGGTACCCGCCGGTCGCGGCCTGGTACGCTCCCAGGGGCGGGCCGAGCTCGAACTCGTAGGAATCGGCGAACCACCAGCCGTTCACCCCGCCGTGGTCCCGTGGACCCGAATCGAACGCGAAGTATGTGTGGTCATAGAGCAGACTCGTCGCCAGGCCCGTCCGGAACCGGTCCGCATCGATGACGCCCGTGTCGTCGGTATCGACACTGTAGACGACCATGTGCGGCGCCAGGGTCGTCGTGAGCGCACGGTCCGCCGAGTCCAGAAGGTCCTCGACATCCTCCAGACCGAAGAGTTCCCCGAGCGCGTTCTCGAGCAGGTAGCCGTTGAGGTGTTCCGGGAACGGGGAGCCCGCGGGGAAGTCGCGACCCGCGTTGGCAAACACCCACTTCGCCACGGGAACCGTGTCTCGCACGGCCTCGAGAAGCTCCGCCTGCGCGTCCACCCATGCGACCGCGCTCAGTGACTCCGGCACGCCCTCGGACCACGCGCCCTCGCAGAACGGATATGCGTCGACCATGTCGATGACGACGCCGTCGTGCTGCGGCTGCGCGCCCACGACCCCGTAGAAGGACAGCACGAGCTGTCGCCATCCCGGGTGTCTCGGGTCCATAGCCAGGATGTCGTCCCACCCCGGCGGGGAGCAGTGCGTGTCGAGTTCGCCGTCCTCGTTGGAGTCGTACATCAGGTACATGTCATCCGTGATCTGCAGCGGACCGTTCGGGTCTCCCCCGTTCGCCACGGTCACGAGAAGCCCCTGCCACGCCGGATCGTCCAGGATCCACGCGACCGTCAGCCCGGCGAGGAGCTTCGCGTTCGGGTTGCGGTCCAGGATGGCGTCTGCCTCCGACTGTTCGAACCACCCGGAGAGCACGAGATCAAACTCGGCGTCAGCGTGCGCGATCAGCTCCGCCTTCTTCGCAAGCCAGAGCGCCAGGCGCGTGTCGCGCGTGTCGTCGTCCGTGATGTCGCCCGGACCCGTCGACGTCGACGCGCACCCGGCGATCAGCAGGCACAGTACGACGATCCCCGCGCTCACACGCAGGGAGGCACATCGCTCACGCATCCAGGCGGTCATCCATCCTGCCACGTCGCCCTCTCCTCAGCAGTGGTGGCGAGGCCGCTCGCCGCCGGCCGGACGCAGTCAGCACGGGTCGACGCGGATCAGCGTCGGCCGGTCCCGATCATTGCCGGTAGCAGACGTAGATGTCGGCTTCGATCATCTCCTCGTCCGCGTCCATGAAGTGGTGGGTGAAGTAGATGTTGCCGTCGTTGTCGACACAGGGCTCGCCCGCGTAGTTCGAGACGATCTCCTCCGCCGGCCCCCAATTCACGCCCTGCTTGACGCACCGGTAGACGGCGGGGCCGTGATACCCGAGCCCGCTGTTGCCCGTGAACCAGAGTTCCTCGCCGTCCGCCGTCACGAACGGACGGCTCTGGTGCCCGGCGTCGTTGACGTTGGGACCAAGATTCTCCGGTGTCGTCCAAGTACCCTCGTTGTACGAGGTTCGCCAGAGGTCCATGTCCCCGTGGCCGCCGGCCCGGTCCGAGCCGAAGTAGATCGTGCTCCCGCCTTCGAGGACGTGCCACTCGCCGATGTCGTAGTCGGAGTTCAGGGTCTCGCCGGCGTTCCGCCAGTTGGTCCACCGGCCCGAACCTGCGTAGTCGGCAAGCCAGGCATCGTGCTCGCCGTAGTTGCCGCCGCGTATCGCACAGAACCAGAGTTCGGTCCCCAGAAGCGTCGGGCAGCCCTCGAGCGAAGGAACGTCGCTCACCGTCACGAACATGGGCTCGGCCCAGAGCGGCGGGATGCGCTCACCGTCACCCACACGGGAAGCCGCGCCCGCGCCGGAGACCGCGCCCGCACGGCCACCGGAGCCCGGCAGCGCTACCCAGATGCCCGTCCCTCCGTCGCCGACCTGCTGCTCCGGGGGGACGCTCACGTCCGGCGTCCACCAGAACAGGAACATCGATCCATCGGGCGCGATGAACGGCGAGTCCTCGGCGCCCGCGGTGTTGACCGGTCCCGGCATGGCAACCGGGGCGGCCCACTCGGCCGAATTCACGACAGGGACGAAGACATCGGTGTCGGGCGTGACCTTCACGGCATCCGCTGGAATGAGCTCAGCGCGCGTCTTCGGCTCGCCCGGCCCGGCGGTGTTCGAGCATCCGGGTGCGACAACGCCCAGCGCGAGCGCGCCAAGCACGAGCGCGACTGTCGCGCACATCGCGGCAGCGGGAACCGCTCCGCCCGCATCGCTCCTAATCCGGAGCACTCTCATCCGCTCCCGTCCTCTCTCCCATTCGTCTGAGGCTGAACCCGCACTTCTCGAGCTGTTCGAGGAGAGGTCCTTCGTCCTCGAGCCATTGGCCCCACTTCCGCCCCATGTGCTCGGTCCAGCCATAGTCGTCGTACGTGAACGTCTCCTCGCGACCGCCCTCGAGCGTGATCTTCGCCTTGAGCGCCCGGTAGTAGTCCTCGGCGAGGTAGCCGCTATCCATCTGCTTCATGGCAGCTTCGACATCGGCGTCGGTGAGATCCGGATAACGGCCCTCGAACAGATGGAACGAAAGCGGGTAGCGCGGTCGCGGCGGCGGGTTCTCCGCAGGGTATCCCATGGTCAGCTGGACGACCGGGAACACGCGTTTCGGGAGCGAGTACTCCTCGATGATCCGCTCAGACCGAAACGGCGCCCCACCCAGGAAGCAGCTCCCCATCCCGAAGCTCTCGGCCGCCATCACCATGTTCTCGGCCATGAGGATGGCGTCCTGGGTCCCGAAGAGTAGCATGTTCAGATCGTGCGCCTTCGTCGGCCAGCCGCGCTTCTCAAGGATGAGTTCCATGCGGTGCATGTCGATGCAGACGGTGAACAGCAACGGGGCGTTCCAGGGGATGCCGCCTGGCGGCGCTGACTGCTTCGGCGCCTTCGGCGCTCCGGCCTCGTTCTCATCGACGACCGGGCGCCGCTTCATGAGCACGCTCCCGAGCTGCCCTGCGAACGGAGCCTGCTGACCCGCGCGGACAACGGCCTCGATGACCTCGTCGGCGGGCATGCGCGACTCGTACTTGCGGATGCTCCTTCGCGCGAGCATCTCGTCGATCGTCGCATTCGTCTTCACGGTCACCTCCGCCCCTGCTCACAGGTCCTGGCACCGACCGAGCGTCACGCTTTCGCTACCACTTCTCCGTATGCACGCGCTCCGCGTCGTACTGCGTCCGCGCCTCCTTCTCCTCGGCGGGGTGGCCGATCGAGAGGACGGTAATGGGCACGATGTTCTTCGGCACTCCGAGGATGCTCCTCACCGAGTCCATCCGCTCCGGCGTCGGGTGACACCCGAGCCACACGGCGCCCAGCCCCATCATCGACACGGCGATGAGGATGTTCTCGGTGGCCGCAACGCCGTCCTGGTCCCAGTACTTCTCAGAGATGGCAGGGTCACCGCAAACCACGATCGCCAGCGGCGCCTCCGCCAGCATCTTCCAGTACGGTGCGGAATCCGCGAGCGCGTCGAGCTTCGAGCGGTCGGTCACCGTGACGAAGTGCCACGGCTTCTTGTTGCTCCCCGACGGCGCGGACATGCCCGCCTCGAGGAGCGTCCGGACGTCGGCGTCCGTCACGGGCTCGTGCAGATACCGTCTGATGCTCCGTCGTGCGAGAATGGCATCGATCACAGCGAGTGCTCCTTCTCCGGGATCTCGATAATGACCTCGGCGACGTGGTCGTCGTCGATCGGCATGGCGAGCACCAGGTGCTGCTTGCCCCCGATCCGCTCGACGGCGCGTTCGAGGTGTCCCGTCCTGAAAGCGGTCTGGACGGCGCACCCGGGATGCGGGTTCTCCGAACCGGCGAACGCCTCGTAACACTTCCGCCCCTGAAAGTCGCTCAGATTGCCGAACTCCTTCGCCATGGTCTCGTTGAACCAGACGATCTCCTGCTGACGATTGAGGACCGTGACGAAGCAGACCTCACAATCGAGCATCGCGCGGCTGAGCTTCCCGTAGAGTTCCTTCATTCTCCATCCTCGTCCTTGTACTCGCGCTGCGGAGCGTCACCCCACAGTCTCTCGAGCTGGTAGTAGTCCCTTCGCTCGGCCTCGAAGACATGCACGACGACGTCGACGTAGTCCAGGAGGATCCACTGCCGCGCCTCGTATCCCTCGGTGTGCCACGCGTGCTCCCCGTCATCCCTGATCCCGTCTCGAATCGCGTCCGCGATAGCACGAACCTGCACACCGCTCTGGCCGTGGCAGATGAGGAAGAAATCGCAGCTCGACGAGAGTCCCCTCAGGTCGAGCGATATCACATCCGACGCTTTCTTCGTAAGCGCGAGTTCCGCCGCGCGTTCAACAAGACGTTCCGTTTTGTCCGTCAAAGGCTACTCTCCCATGGTGACAGTCTGCACATGATGCTCATGTGCGCGCACTTCGTCTTCCGTCAGCACGCGGACGATCCTGGCCTCGTGCCGCTCCACCTTCCGGAGCTTCGCGTCGTAGACGGCGACACACACGAACGAGACGACGAGAAACGCGACCGCGAGGATGATCGGAAGGATCGACTCGTCGTCGCCGCCGGTCAGCCAGTGTCCGAACACGAATCCCGCGATGGTGAAGAAGACGGGGACCATGTAGATGATGAACGCCGCCGAGATCACGCGCCCGGCGCTGATCTCGATCTCGACGTGGTCGCCCTCGGCCGCCCCCGCGTCGTTCTTCGCGAGCAGAAGCACGTCACGCCCATCGCCGGCGACCATGCAGACACCGCAGCGCTCGCACGCACCCGACATCGGCATGCTCACCATGGCAGCATCCTTCTTGACGGTCGATACGCGTCCGATCTCTCTCACGCCTGTCCCCCCAGCCGGCCCGGCCCCCACCTGAAACCGAGATGCCCGAGCCTCTCAATAACCAGTGTTGCGATGATCCCCGTGACGAGCCCGGCCCCCGCCGCCATCAGCGTGGCGAGCGGGACGAGCCGAAGGACGGGACCTGCTCCGGCGAACAGCGCGGCCACGACCACGAGCTGTCCGAGATTGTGGAAGAGCGCGCCGACGAGACTGACGCCGACGATGCCGAGCGGCGGCGATGCCGTGCGCGCCGCGCCCATTGCGAGCGTGGCCGCCAGGCCCCCGCCCAGCGAGAGGGCGAAGGTCGGCCCGAGGAACGTCCCGACGATGAGCGACCCGATGGCGACCCTCAGCACCGTGATGACCAGAGCGTCCGCCAGTCCCATCGTGATGATAGCATAAACCGTCACGATGTTGGCGAGCCCGACGCGAAGAAACGGCACGGGCACGGGAATCGCGCGCTCAACGACCGAAAGCCCCAGTGACACGGCCAGAAGCACGGCGAGGCGCGATGTTCTTCGAGTTCCGGTGATTGGTCGCTCGGTCCGGTTGCTCACTGGAGTCTCCACTGCTCCGACGTCACACCGGAGCCCCTACCTCGTTACGGCGTCGGGGCCACCCTCGCGCGCCCCGGCAACAACGACGGTCACGCCGTTCGGCACACAGGCGATCAGCTCGCCGGGCGCGCTGATCCGTCCCATGTTCACGCAGAGCTGGTGCTTGCAGTCCGACGATTCGACGAAGGCGACACCGCCGTCCACGACCACGACGGTCTCCCCGACCGGCCCGGGAACAACGAACCTCACATCCGCTCCACGGGTGACGGTCTCCTCGAACCCGTCCGGTCCCCTGATGATGAAGGCGCCGCCGCTGTCGGGCGAGACCGCGAGCGCGTACATCCCCGCGGATCCGCCGATGACCATGACCGCGAGCAGCACGCGGTCGGCACGGTTGAGCAGCCCGAGGCGGCGATGTCTCCTAACGATCGGACCAATCAATGTCGGTCGTCCTCCCGCAGTTCGCGCAGACGCCGTCCCTCACGCCCGTGACCCTTGTGGCATACCCGGAACGCTTGATGAGCGTGTGCCCGCAGTCCGGGCAGACCGTGTCCGCGGCGAACTCCCTGCCGACATTGCCGACGTAGACGTAGTGGAGCCGTTCACGCGCGATATCGTACGCGCGGCGCAGCGAGGTCTCGGATGTCGGCGGGTTGGTCATCCTGTACGTCGGGAAGTAGCGCGAGAGGTGAAGCGGGATCGCGGGGTCGATACCCGCGATGAAGCTCGCCAGTTCGCGCACGTTCTCCTCGGAATCGTTCTCGCCCGTGATGAGAAGATTCGTCACCTCGAGATGCACGCTCCCGGCGGCCATGGCGATCGTGCGCTGCACCGCTTCGAGGCCTCCGCGCACGTGGCAGTTGCTCCGGTAGAACTCATCGCTCATGGACTTGAGGTCGACGTTCATCGCATCCACGACGGGCAGGAGTTCGCGGAGCGGTTCCTCGTTGATGATGCCGTTCGTCACGAGGATGTTCTTGAGACCGGCGGCGTGCGCGCGGGCGCCGGCGTCGAGCAGGTACTCGAACCAGACCATCGGCTCGGTGTAGGTGTAGGCGATGCCGAAGGAGTCGTTCTCGACAGCCATGCGGACGAGATCATCCGGGAGCAGCGCGCTCGTCCGCGCGGGCTCCTGCGATATCTGCCAGTTCTGGCAGAAGTCGCAGCGCAGGTTGCAGCCGTTGCACGCCACGGAGAGCACGGGCATCCCGGGGTGGTAGTGATAGAGTGGCTTCTTCTCTATCGGGTCCATCGCGACCGAGACGCACTGCCCGTAGTTGACGGCGACGAGCGTCCCACCCTCGTTGACGCGCCCCCGGCAGATGCCGGACCCACCCTCCGGAATGCGGCACGCCTGCGGGCAGAGCTCGCAGGCGATGCGTCCATCATCCAGAGTCTTCCAGTACTTCGCTTCGACCATGATGGCCTCCACGAGAACGTGACTAGTCCGCGGGCGCCCCGGCCGGGCGATACCGTCCCTCGAGCCCCGACGAGATGAGAACCTCGTCGACCTCGTCCTCCCCCGTCACGATGATCGCCTCGATCCCTTCCTGGCTCTCGACAAGGCGCATCCCTCGCCGCGCCCCGAGAACGAACACGGCCGTCGCGTAGGCGTCGGCGTCGATGCAGCGCTCGGCGAGGACGGTAACACTCATCAGACCGCGGGCGGGATATCCGGTCGCCGGGTCCAGGATGTGATGGTATCTCACGCCGTCGATCTCGAAGTAGTGCTGGTAGTCGCCCGAGGTCGCTACGCTCCCGCCGTCCGTCGTCACAACGCCGAGAAGCCCGTCCTCGCGCGGATGCTTGATGCCGACGCTCCACGGTCCGCCGCCGGGTGACTCGCCGAGGAAGCGGAGATCGCCACCGGCGTCGAGGATGGCGCCCGTGAAGGCGCCGCTCGTCCTCAGGTATCGATGCGCCTTGTCGACCGCGTAGCCCTTCGCGATGCCGTCGAGGTCGATCTTCACGTCGAGCGGCAAAGTCATGTCGCCGCTCGATGGGTGGAGCCGGATCGCCTCATACCCGACCTGACCCAGAGCGCGCTCGATCTCCGACGCGTCAGGCGGCGCCGCGCCCTCCTCGAACGTCCAGAGGTCGACCAACGGCGCGACGGTGACGTCGAACGACCCGCCGCTGACGCGCGAAATGTACAGCGAGCGCGCGACGACCTGCGAGACATCGAGATCGATGTAGAGCGTCTCCTCGCCGGGACCGCGCTTGTTGATCCTTGCAACACCGCTCTCCGGCGAATAGCGCGTCGTCGCCTTCTCGATGCGCTCGATCTCGGCGAACGCCTCTTCGACCGCCACCCGCGCCGCGGGCTCGTCGTTCGTGAACGCGGTGATGGAGACCAGCGTTCCCATCAGAATGCGGTGCTCGTCGAACTGGCATGGGACCGCGTGGTCGATGCGGACGAGGTAGACGGACATGAGTGCAACGATGAAAAGGAGCGTTCCCACGCTCCAGAGAATGCGCTTCCGCTCCATGAGGGTGCCTCCGAGAGTGTGCGCGGCCCTATCCGGCCAGCGCAGCGAGCGCGGACAGCCCGATGACCAGCCCGATGATCAGGTGCAGTCTGATGGCCGTCTCCTGAGCCTCGAGCAGGTCGCGCGGGTTCGCGGGCATGGCCCAGCAGTCCACGACGACGGTCCGGATGAGCCCGAACGACAGGATGACGATGAGCGTGAGCGGGATGAGCGAGCCGGTGAACACGGCCGCGAAGAGCGAGCCGAACAGCAGCAGCGAGAGCACGAGCACGCCGCCCCGAGAGGCGGCGCGCCGCCCCATCAGATTGACGAGCGTCCGCTTCCCCCCCGCCAGATCGGTCTCGATGTCCGGGATCTCGTTGACCCACAGCACCAGGATGATCGCGAACGCGACGGGCAGTGACGCCAGCAGCACGTGCGCGGAGAACTCCCCGGTCTGCACGTAGTACGCTCCGATGACGGGCAGCACGCCGAAGTTGAGACCGATGATGATCTCGCCCAGGGCTTTGTAGCCGAGTCGGAGCGGTGGCGCCGCGTAGCCATACCCGATGATGATGCCGATCACACCGAACGCTGGAATCAGCCACTCGGATGTCACGACGCTGAGGTGGATACCCAGAAGTGCGCCTATCGCGAAGAACGCGAGCATGAAGTTGCGGAAGTACGATTCGGGAACGACCCCGGCCGCGATGAGCCCGCTGCCGCCGTTCATGCGGCTGCGGTTCGGATTCGCGGCGTCGACACCGCTCCTGGAATCGAAGTACTCGTTGGCGAAATTCGCGCCCGCGTGAAGGAACACCATCGCAGCAAGCGCCTCGATGGCAAGGAGAAGGTTGAACCGGAACCCTTCAGGGCGAAGCCAGAACGGGAGGGTCGTGCCGACGAGCACGGGCATGACTGAGGCGACGAGAAAACGGACCCGTCCGGCGGTGGCGAACATTGCCAGCGGCCCGGCGGGTACCTTCCCGCCCGCGACCGTCACACGTGTCTTCCTCGCCTGGTCAGCCACGCTGCCCCCGATCCCTCTGATGCCCGAGCGCACCTACCATGTTGATCGACTTCGTCGGACAGGCGTCCATGCAGAGACCGCATCCGATACACTTCGCGCGGTCGACCTCGTGCCGCTTGCCCGGCTCGCCCTCGATGGCCTTCACCGGACATACCTCCACACACTTCGCGGCACCGGTGCATCTCGTCCCGATGACGGCCTTCGGTCTCGCCTTGACCTCGTCGACAATGGCGTTCGTCGGGCAGACCGCGGCGCAGATGCCGCAGTTCTGACATTTGTCGTAGTCGATGACGGCGAGATCGTTCTCCATGTGAATAGCGTCGTATGGGCACCTCTTGACGCACATCTGACAGGCGATGCAGGCGACGCTGCAGACGGCCTTCGCCGCCTTGCCCTTGTCGTGGTTCGAACAGCGGACGTGCACGCGCATATCCTTCGGGATCAGATCGATGATGCCGACCGGGCAGGCGTCCACGCAGGCGCCACAGCCGGTGCACTTGTCGCGGTCGATGTGCACGATGCCCTCGTCATCGATCTCGACGGCGTCGAACCGGCAGACGGCCTTGCACGACCCGAGGCTCAGACACCCGAAGATGCACGCCTTCGGCTTGCCGCCGACGAGAATGGCGGCACGACAGTCCTGAATGCCGTCGTACGCGGCGCGCTGGACGGAGTTCGACTTCCCGCCGACGCAGTGGATGACCGCAACCTTCGGCACGTGCTCCCCCGCCTCGGCGCCGAGGATATCGGCGACCTTCTCGGCAACGTCGGAGCCGCCCGGAGGGCAGACCGACGGCAGGACGCCCGCCGCGACCGCGGCCTCCGCGTACCCCTGACATCCGGGGAAGCCACAGGCGCCGCAGTTCGCGCCGGGAAGCGCGTCGAGGATCTGGAGGACCTTCGGATCGCGGTGCACGGCGAAGACCTTTGACGCAATGGCGAGGACGGCGCCGAAGAGGGCCGCGAGGCTCGAGAGAGCCACCACCGATGTCACGACGACGGACTGCATCTCTTCCCCTTATATCTTGAGCCCCGAGAATCCCTGAAACGCCATGGCCATGAGTCCCGCGACGATGAACGTGATCGGAATCCCGATCATGGCCTTCGGCACGCCGCCAAGCTGAAGCCGCTGGCGTATCGAGGCCATGAGCACGAGCGCGAGCGTGAAGCCGAGACCCGCCGAGAACCCATGCACCACGGTGTAGATGAAGCTGACGCCAAGTGGCAGCCCGGTCGTGATGAAGTCCTCCACGTTGACGACGGCGACGCCGAGTACGGCGCAGTTCGTCGTGATGAGCGGAAGGTAGATCCCAAGAGACCGGTGAAGCGCCGGCGACGTCTTCTCCATAACCATCTCCACGAACTGGACGAGAGTGGCTATGACGAGGATGAATACGATGGTCCTCAGGTACGTGATACCGAAGGGCACGAGAATGAACACATAGATGAACCACGTCACGAGCGAGGCCATCGTCATGACGAAGATGACGGCCATGCCCATGCCGAGCGCGGAATCCGGATCCTTTGAGACCCCGACGAACGGACAGAGCCCGAGGAACCGCATCAGGACGAAGTTGGAGACGAAGACCGCTCCGATGATGATCGCCAGAAACGTGCCGAGGTCCATCTAGCCCTTCCTCTGTCGATGTTCGTCGATGACATTGAACATGCCCATCAGAAGCCCCATCGTGATGAAGGCCCCCGGAGCGAGGATCATCATGAGAACCGGCTTGAAGTTCGGGCCGAAGACCATGTACCCCATCAGCTTCCCGTCGCCGATGACCTCTCGAAGCGCCGAGATGAGCACGAGCGCGAACGTGAAGCCGATACCCATGCCGATCGCGTCGAGTATCGAGCGGAAGATCCCGTTCTTCGAAGCGAACGCCTCGGCGCGGCCGAGAATGATGCAGTTCACGACGATGAGCGGTATGAAGATGCCGAGAGACTTCGACAGCTCGGGCAGGTAAGCGCCCATGACGAGTTCGACGACCGTCACGAAGCTTGCGATGACGACGATGTAGCACGGGATGCGGACCTTCGCGGGGATCGCCTTGCGGATGAGCGAGACGACCGCGTTCGAGCCGATCAGCACGAAGGTCGCAGCGGCACCCATGCCGAGAGCGTTCTCGACCGACGTCGACACGGCGAGCGCCGGACACAGTCCCAGCGCGAGCCGGAAGACCGGATTCTCCCGGTATACGCCCTTGGTGAGTTCGGAGACGGCGCTCATCGGCCCTCTCCTTCCCCGGCGGGAACAGTCTGAGACGCATCGGACGTGCCCGTCGCATCCTCATCACCGGTCCCTGGGCCGTCCACCGGAGCATCGCCCGTCGCAGCATCGCCGGCCGCCGCCTCCACGTCGTCCGGCGCCGATGTGCACGGTACGTCGCCGGTGCCGTTGATGATCGACATCAGAAGATCGAGCCCGCGACGGATCGAGCCGGTCACGGCCTCGGAGCTGATCGTTGCGCCGGTGATGGCGAGAATGCCGTCCTCGGTCGGGTTCTTCACGACGACAAGTTCGTCCGCTGCTCGCCCCTCGAACTGCGTCTGGAACCAGGGCTTCATGCCGGTCTCATCGACCGCGCTGCCGCCCACGACATCCCAGAGCGTGTTCTGCGAGGCGACCTCCATGACCTTGGCGCCCAGTCCGGGGGTCTCCTGCTGATACGTGATCTTGACGCCGCAGATCGCGCCGGTCAGGTCGACGCCCACGATGGTCTCGATCGTACTCGAGTACCCCTTGCCGTAGGCCTTGAACGAGTAACCGATGGCCTCGCCGTCGAGCACCGCCGTGTCGTACTCGAACGCGCGGCCGTCAAGATGGCATTCGGTCGCGGTGTGCTCGAACGTCGCGTCCGGGCTGCACGCGAGCGCGGTCTGACGCGCGCTCGCCTCTTCCTGGCGCTTGTACTCCTCGGTGATCTCGTACGTCGAGTTGTAGACCGCCGAAAGCCCGAAGCTCGCCAGCGCGGCGATGATGGTGAGCGTTGCCACAAGTCTGAAGAAGTTACCCACGGTTCTTCACCTCCCCGAACTTCCTGGGCCTCGTGCGCCCGTCGATGAGCGGGGTCGCAACATTCATGAGAAGGATGGAGTAGCTCACGCCCTCCGGGTATCCGCCGATGAGACGGATGACGGACGTCAGCACGCCGCAGCCCACACCGAAGATGAGCATCCCCTTCGGCGTGATCGGCGACGTCACCATGTCGGTCGCCATGAAGAACGCGCCGAGGATGAGTCCGCCCGCGAGGATGTGGAACAACGCGTTGCCCGTGAAGAACCCGGCCGGCCCGCCGAAGACCCACGTCAGCGCGGCGACGGTCAGGATGTAGCTCCCGGGAACGCGCCAGTCGATGTAGTGCTTGAACATCAGATACGCGGCGCCGATGAGAAGCAGCAGCGCCGAGGTCTCGCCGATACACCCGCCGACATTGCCGACGAAGAGGTTCGCGATCATCTCATGCGAGCCAAGCTGCGTGAGCACCTCGCGCGCCTGCACGAGTTGGTGTGTCGTCGACGAAGGATCGGCGATGATCTCGCTCACGCTTCGCATGACGGCCAGCGGTGTGGCCTGCGAGACGACGTCGATGCCGGACAGCGACATGCCCGAGAGCGTGCCTCCGCGTCCCGGCAACCAGAGCGTGGTCATGTGCACGGGCCACGAGGCGAGCAGAAACGCGCGCCCCAGCAGCGCCGGATTCAGCGGGTTGTATCCCAGACCGCCAAAGACCTGTTTGCCGATAGCGATGGCGAACACCGCGCCTACCACGGGCATCCACCACGGAACGCCCGGCGGGATGTTGAACGCCAGCAGGATGCCGGTGACGAGCGCGCTCCCGTCGGCGACGGTCACCGGGACGCCGCGCATCTTCTGGATGGCGGCCTCGGTGAGCATCGCTGCGATGCACGCGAGGAGCGTCAGTGTGAGCGCCCGAGGACCGTAGAAGTACACGGACCCGACGAGGGCCGGCACCATCGCCACGACGACGCTGTACATGACCTTCCGTACAGAGACGTCCTGGCGAATGTGTGGTGAGGCGGAGATGAGCAGGTGGTCCTGCATGCGAACGGGTCTCCTTCAATGCCGGTCGCCCCGGGTCGGCTCCTGGGCCGCCACCGGGCGCTCCGTCAGTTCTTCGAGGCGCTCTTGCCGGCGGCCTCGCGCTCCGCTTCCTTCTTCCGCGCCTGCGCGGCGAGGTACTTCCCGAACTTGAAGTAGTGGACGAGTCTTCGCTTCGAAGGACAGACATACGCGCACGACCCGCACTCCATGCAGTCGTTCAGCCCCATCTCGACCGCCATCGGGATTTTCTCGTTCATCACGAGCTTCTCGATGGTGACCGGGACGAGCTTCATGGGACAGACGTGAACGCACGCTCCGCACCGCAGGCACGGCTCGGGCTGACGGTCGTCGACCTGCTCAGGCGCAAGGAACAGCATCCCCGACATTCCCTTCACGACCGGAATGTCGAGCGTGAACTGCGCGATGCCCATCATCGGCCCGCCGGAGATGACCTTGCCGATCTCTCCCTTGATGCCGCCGGCCTCGTCGACGAGTTCCGTGAGGAGCGTCCCCACGCGCGCCATGAAGTTCGCCGGCTTGACCACGGGCGTCCCGGTGAGCGTCATCACGCGCCTGACGAGCGGACGGCCGAAGCGGCACGCCTCGTAGACGGCGAGCGACGTCCCAACGTTCTGCACGACGACGCCGACGTCCATCGGCAGTCCCCCGGCCGGAACCCTCCGGCGAAGACACGAGTCGATGAGCTGCTTCTCGGCGCCCTGCGGATACTTGACCTGCACCGGCATGACCTCAACGGTCGCGCCGCCCGGGACCTTCTCCCCGAGGCTCTTGACGGCCTCTCGCATCGCCTTGACCGCGTCGGGCTTGTTCGACTCGATGCCGACGATCCCGCGCGTGGCCCCTACGGCCTTCATGATGAGCAGAAGCCCCTCAAGGATCTCGCCGGGACGCTCGAGCATCAGGCGATGATCGGCCGTGAGCCACGGCTCGCACTCGGCGCCGTTGAGGATGATGGCGTCGATCGGCTTGGCCTCCGGCGGAGACAGCTTGACGTGCGTCGGGAAGGCCGCGCCACCGAGACCGACCAGACCGGCCTCCTTGACGGCTTCCCGGATCTCGTCCGGCGTCATCGACGCGAAGTCCACACGTCCCTTCAGAGTCTCATCCCACACGTCTGTGCCATCGCCCTCGATGACGATGGCCGTGTCCTCGCCACCGGACGGGTGCGGGAACCGGCCGATCGCGGCGACCTTGCCGGAGATCGAAGCGTGTACCGGGACGGACACGAACCCGCCCGGCTCACCGATCTTCGTTCCGACCTTGACGTCGTCGCCGACGCTGACACAGGGTGTGGCCGGCGCGCCGAGCGACTGGCGGAGCGGGATGACGACGCGCTCCGGAAGACGCGCGACGGATATCGCAACGTCGTTCGTCAGCGCCTTGGATGTCGGGGGGTGCACCCCGCCTGAGAATGTCCTGAGTCCCAGTGTCGACTCCCGGTCTGCGGACACACTCGCGCGCCCGGCGAGCCGGACGCGCGAGTGCGATCCAGATCAGCTACTCACCCAGTTCAATGTTCATGCTGGCCACGATGCCCATCTCAACGACGTTGGACGCCGCGGCACCGGCCACAGACGACCCCTCACCCGTGAGCGTGAGGTTCATCTCGGCCGAGCTGTAGACGAGCATTCCGTCTTCGAGCGCGATGTACGAATCACCCTCGACCGAGCCGTCGCCGTCCATGAGCCAGATCTGGCCCTCCTGCTCGGCGCGACCCTGGAAGGTGAAGTCGGTAACGCGGTGGATGACGACGCAGTCAACGAGGAACTTCCTCTTGAAGCCGGTTACAGTGAACGTGGTCTCACCCGTGAAGTCACGGTCGACCGACGCGGAGAGGTCGGGGACGTCGTAATCGACGGTCCAGGTCGTGCCAACATCCAGCGGCCCGTCCGGGAACGGCGGGAAGACGTCATAGAGCAGCACGGCCAGCTGGCCGGCGCCCGCCTCGAGGTACTCGGAGTTTCCGAGACCGCTCCACGACGTGATCTCCCCGTCCGGAGCGATGGTGAACGAGAGCTCCTTCGCACGGAGATCCGAGACCGTCTCATCGACCATTACGTTGTCACCGAGAGACATGCTGCCGGCCGCGTGGTTGATGAGCATCTTCATCGTGATCTCTTCCGGCGTGACCGAGACAAAGGTGTTCTGCGTCTTGAGCTCCGTCTGGGTATAGACGGTCTGCTCGTACGCGGTGAGCTTCACACCCGACTGGCTGCCGAGCTTGAAGTCGTACTTGATGGTCCGGCCTTCCGTGAAGACACGCTGCAGCGTGACCGGTCCGTCGACGGTGATATCAACACCACCGCTGCCACCACAACCCGTGCCAAGCGCCGTGATGATGAGTGCGGTCGTGACGACCGCGAAGATGTTCCTGCGAACGTACATCGAATGGCCTCCTTCCAACATGAGTATCCGCCCGGAGGTGCCGTCCAGGGGGCGGTGTCCGAGCGGAGGATAGTATAGCATGAGCCCTCAGACCACACACGCGTTTTTCGGGAACCGCGCATCGCCCGAAGGAGTGTCATACGCGCCGCTTTCACGATGTCGCGAGCGGCAACCGCGGTGTCAGGCCGCAGCTGAAGTGCCAGGCATCGGCCGCAGTATCAGACATCGGCTGCAACTGAAACGTCAGACATCGGCCGCAGTCTCAGGCCGCGACTCCCAGCATCTCTCGAAGTTCATCCGAGAGCGGCGCTCTCTTGATCCAGCGCCCCAGTTCCTCGCCGTCGTGCTCCAGAATGATGGTCGGGATATCACCAACGCCCTTCATCGCCGCCTCAACAAGACCGTCCTCGGTACCGACGTCGATGGCCTCTGTCTCTATGGAGTCGGTCATACCCCACTTCTCGAGGAAGAAGCCCACCTTCTGCTTGGCGTTCTCGCACGCCGAGCAGTCCTGCTTCACGAAATAGACGAGTCTCACAAGGTCCCTGCTCCTGTATCTACCGTCGAATCACGTCTATTCGCCCTTGCCCCAGCTGCCGGACAACGACGTGGAATCGGTCACGGGCGTAATCCCGTCGTGCGTCGGCAAGCTGCAGTACGGGCACACATCAACGAGCCCGCGCGTCACCTTCTGACAACTGTTGCACGTGGTGAACTCCGGGGAGAACGCGATCTGCGCGCTCCGCGTGTGCATGAACGTGCTCTTCACGAAACTCGCCACAGCGCCCTTGTCAGGATGGCTGTCCGCGATCCAGACGTGTGACAGCGCGCCCGCCTCGATCATATCATGGAACATGCCTTCCTTCTTGATGCGCTCGATCGGGCCCATCTTCTCGGCGATGTTGATGAACGTGGAATTGGTGTAGTAGACCTCGCCCAGTCCGATGTTGCCCTTCACGACAGCCTCGGCGGCGACCGGGAAGTGCTCGAGATCGAGCTTGGCCAGGCGGTACGCGGTCGACTCGGCAGGCGTCTGCTCGAGCACGAAACGCATCCCCGCCTTCTTCGACCAACGATCGCAAAGGAGCTTGAGGTGAGCGATGACCTTGAGCCCGAGACGGAACGCCTTGTCGGACTGATGTATCTCCTCACCGATGTGCGCCTGCACGAGTTCGTTGAGACCAAGCAGGCCGATGAGGTAGGTCACGCGGTGCATCCTCAGATACTCCTGGCCGTCGAGCTTCATCGTCAGGAGCGCCAGCGGTCCCCTGTCCCGAAGCGCCAGCAGTTTCATGATGACGTCGCGCTTCTCCTCGTGCGCTCGCACGGCGAGCTCGAACATGTCGTCGAGCTTGCGGAACATGTCGCCGGTGTCGCCCTTGCCGTAGTACGCGGCGCGCGGGAGGTTCAGCGTGACGTTCTGGAGCGCCGAGTAGCGCATCCGCCACGGCTCCTTGGCGTCATCGAGGTCCGACTGGTCGAGCTTGAACGAGAGACGGCAGCACTCCGAGATCTTGGCCGTCTCTCCGCGATCGAACACGAAGTAGGTATTGCCCTTGTCCGCGGCCACATCACTGATGTGCGTCAGAAACTCCTCGTGGCCGGGCGTCTTGAAGAACTCGTCGGTGATATGGACCAGCGGCTTCGGGAAGAAGAACGGCCTCCCCGTTCCGTCACCCTCCTTGTAGACATCGAAGAGTGCGAAGGCGAACCGCTGGGAGTCCGACTGGTAGTCCTGGTATGTGCGACCCGTGAAGGTACCGCCCGGGCCGATCGCCATGACGTTCCGGAAGTGCTTCGGCGTCTCCCAGTAGATATTGATGTCGCTGAAGATCGCCTGACCTCCACGCGCGACGCTCTGCTGCGAGTACTCGAAGATGAGCATCTGCGCGAGCTGATGCACATCACGGTCCGAGAGCCCGTCGAGGAACGGAGCGAAGAACACATTGACCGCGTCCCAACCGATGGCGCCGGCGAAGTGACCCTGGAGCGCGGCCGAGAATTTCACCATGTGCGCGAGCAGAATGTCGGGGTGCTTCGCGGGCTTCGCGATCGACAGCGCGTTCGGAAGCGACAGTCCAAACTTCTTCACGTACTCGAGCGACTGACCGGAGCAGTACGGCCGGTCGAAGAAGCCGAGGTCGTGAAGATGAATGTCGCCGCGCGCGTGCGCGTCGGCCACGTCCTGGCTGAACACATCGAGAAGCGCGTACTGCTTCTTGATCGACTCGGCCAGCGTCATGTTCGTCGCTTCGGGGTTGTGCGGAATGTTCGCGTTCTCTTTGTTCGGCTCGAGAATGATACGCGTCGCATCGTAGAGCGGAACACCGAGTCGCGTGTGCTTGCGACGCGCGGCCTCGAGTCCGTGCTCGATGAGCTTCGCGTCGACGAGTTCACGGATGAGCGGCGCGGTGATGACGATCGTGTTCGCGAGCGCGATCTGGTCCTCGACCTCGCGGCTGATCTTCTCCGCCTTCTCGACCGGCACGTCCGCTTCACGAACGAGCGTCTCAATGATCCGCTCGCGATCCCAGGCGACCATGTCGTCTCCGGACGTGCGAACGAACAGCGAGAGGTCGGTCGAGTCGAGCCCCTTCTTCGGCTGCGACTTCTCGAGACCGGCGAGCTGGGTGTTGATGTCCTTGCGCCTGACGCGCTGGCGCTTGTCCCGATAGATAATGAAGGCCTTGGCCGTCTTCGCGTGTCCCCGCTCGATGAGGACCTTCTCGATGGCGTCCTGTATCTCCTCCACCTGCGGCAGTTTATCGCCCTTCTCGGAGTACAGGAACAGCAGGACCTCGTCGGTCAGCCGCTCGGCCACCTCGATGTCCCGACCGCCCACCTCCTCGGCCGCCTTGAAGATCGCGCTCGTGATCTTCTTCCTGTCGAAGGGAACGATCTGACCGCTGCGCTTGCGGACGAGCCGGAACAACTTGCTCGCAAGCCTGCGATGGAGACCGAGGAGTTCGTCGTCGTCCATATAGATGCGAAGGCGCCCACTCGTGTCGGGCGTCTCCGTCATCAACGCTATGTCCGCAACGGACTCCTCCGTCTTCGGCGCTGCGATCACAGATTCGTCCGCCGTGATCTCGTCGACAGATGCAACATCGTCATTCAGTCTCGACATGAATGCTCCACCGATCCTCTCGTGATCAGGCTCAAGCGTCGTTAGTGATGGCATCGACGGAATGCGGCGCCGTCGAAGCCATCCGACTGCGTCTATGATCAGAAAAGTGTTGGAGTGTCTGAAAGTGTGGAAGGCTGCTGTCTCTCTCCACCCGTCGCCAGCACCACCACCCTAGCGGTCTTCCTCCTTCGGCGGACGCAATGTAGCAACCCCCGCAGGAGACTGTCAAGCGGTATCAAACGCGAGGCCGATTTTTATCCCCGGGGGCTCGTCGCATCCGGTCAGGATGACGTATGGAGCGGATTCGGAGGGCGGTTCTACGGCTCCCCGCCCTCGAGCACGGAGACGCCGATCCCGGCATCGCGGAGCATCTCGGCGGCGAGTTCGTCCGGGTAGTCGTCTGCGGAGACGACGCGAACGATGCCGGCGTTGATAATCATTTTTGCACACACCGAGCAGGGGGTGTGCGTCGCGTAAATGGTGGAACCGCTGATGCCGGTCCCATAGTTGGCGGACTGGATGATCGCGTTCTGCTCCGCGTGAATGCCGCGGCACAACTCGTGACGCTCGCCGGACGGAACGTTGAGTTCGTTCCGGATGCAGCCGGTCTCGTCACAGTGCGCCAGGCCCCGCGGCGGACCGTTGTACCCGGTGGACAGAATGTGCCGGTCCTTGACGATGACGGCGCCGACGTGACGTCTCAGACACGTCGAACGCTCCGCCACCAGATCGGCGATGCTCATGAAGTACTGGTCCCAACTCGGTCGCTTGTCCACCGGGCGGCTCCTCGGCAGGGTCCGCGGGCCGGCACTCGCCGGCCCGCCGCCCCATGATCCCTGTCTAGACGGGCCTCTCCTCACCCACAACGAGCGGGAAGTCCGCGCAGAGCGCCATCACGTCGTTCTTGACAGCCTCAAGTGTCTGCTCATTCTCGATATCCGCGAGAGCCCGGTCGAGAAGCTCCACCACCTTGTCGATCTCTGTGGCGCCCATCCCGCGTGTCGTCAGCGCGGGCGTGCCGACGCGGATGCCGCTGGCGATGAACGGCTTCTCCGGGTCGAACGGGATCGTGTTCTTGTTCACGGTGATACCGGCCTTCTCCAGACCGTTCTCCGCCGCCTTGCCGGTGACGCCCTTCGTCCTGAGATCGACCATCATCAGATGCGTGTCGGTCCCGTCCGAGACAAGACGGTAGCCGCGCTTCTTGAACGACTCGGCCATGTGCTGAGCGTTGTCGAGGATCTTCTGCTGGTACACCTTGAAGGACGGCTCGAGAGCCTCCTTGAAGCAGACGGCCTTGCCGGCGATGACGTGCTCGAGCGGCCCACCCTGAATACCGGGGAAGACGGTCTTGTCGATCGCGCGCGCGTGCTCCTCCCTGCAGAGCACCATGCCGCCGCGCGGACCGCGCAGCGTCTTGTGCGTCGTCGTCGTCACAACGTCGGCATGCGGTACCGGGCTCGGGTGAAGACCGGCCGCGATGAGACCGGCGATGTGCGCCATGTCGACCGAGAGGTACGCGCCGACCTCGTCGGCGATCTCACGGAACGCGGCGAAGTCGATCGTACGTGGATACGCGGACGCGCCGGTCATGATGAGCTTCGGCTTGTGCTCGAGCGCCAGCTTCCTCAGCACGGCGTAGTCGAGGACCTCGGTCTTCTGATCGACGCCGTAGTGGATGACGTTGTAGAACATTCCGGAGAAGCTGATCGGGTGGCCGTGCGTGAGATGACCGCCGTGCGAAAGCTCGAGTCCGAAGTACGTGTCGCCGACATCCAGCAGCGCGAAGTAGAGCGCCATATTCGCCTGGCTTCCGGAGTGCGGCTGCACGTTCGCGTGGTCGGCGCCAAAGAGTTCCTTGGCGCGGGCGATCGCGAGGTTCTCGGTCTTGTCGACGAACTCGCAGCCCCCGTAGTACCGGCCGTTCCGAGTCCAGTTGATCGTATCGTCCTTGCGGCGGAAGTAGGGATAGCCCTCCGCGTATTTGTTCGTCATCACGGACCCGACCGCCTCACGGACCGCCGCGCTCGTGAAGTTCTCCGACGCTATCAGTTCCAGCTTCTCGGTCTGGCGGTGCAATTCCGCCTGGATCGCCTCGTATACTTCGGGATCCACCTGCTTCAGGCCGGCCATGTTACTCCTCCTCCAGTTGCATCATCTTGGCTACACGTCTCTCGTGCCTGCCGCCCTCGTACCCCTCGACGAGCCAGTCGTCGACGATGTCGATCGCGTCATTGGGGGCGACGAAACGGCCAGGCAGACAGAGCACGTTCGCGTTGTTGTGCGCCCGCGAAAGACGCGCGATCTCCCGGTCCCAGACAAGCGCCGCTCGCACGCCGTGGATCTTGTTGGCAACCATGCACATCCCCTGCCCCGAGCCGCAGAAGAGAATGGCTCGGTCCGCCTCACCGGACGCGGCCGCGCGTGCTGCCGGCGCTCCGTAGTCCGGATAGTCGGTCGATTCATCACTGTCCGTGCCGAAGTCGATGATCTCGAAGCCGCGCGCGATCAGATGCTCGACGACGAGCCGCTTGAGATCGTATCCAGCGTGGTCGGATCCAACTGCGATCTTCATGGTGTCCCTCTTGCCGCGCGGCCACACCGTCCCGGTCGCGCTATCCGCGGTTCGCCTCTTCCTCATCGCCGCCGGACATCGCGACGATCTTCGGAAGAGCGCTCGTGAGATACGCTTCGATCATCCCGTACGCGCGCTCGTATTCCTCCATCGGCCCGCCGATGGGATCCGGCACATCCGTGTCGCTCCCGTCGGCGTAGATCGACAGCAGGTACGTCCGGTCGACGGCGTCAGGGAATCTCTGCCTCAGTTCGTCAACGTGCAGCTCGGTCATCGCCAGGACCAGATCGGCGCTCTGCATCGTCTCATCCGTCAGAGCGCCCGACGCGTGTCCCGAAATGTCGATACCGTGCGAACGCGCGACCTGGACCGCCTCGGCGGTCGCCGGGGCGCCGACGATGCCGAGCGTTCCGGCGGAGGCTGCCACGAGTCCGGCGCCGGGCGACCGCCCCGCGAGTTCGCGCAGGATCCCCTCGCCCATCGCACTTCGACACGTATTGCCGGAACAGACGAGAAGGACACGGACCGGCACGAAGCCCTCCACGGGACAGGTCGATCGAACGAATCAGAGGCAGGAACAGAGTCTACGGCAGGCAGACACGGGGGTCAACAATGCACCGGCCACCGGCACGTCAGGCGACGCCGACGACCTTCGCAATATCAGCGGCGGGTACGGTCCCCTCGCGGAGTACGGTCGGGACATCACACGTGAGATCCACGAGCGTGGTGGGCGCCGTCGCCGATGAGGGGTACCAACGGACGGCGATCTCGATCCAGTCGCGGAGCGCCCGGACCGCCTCATCGACGTTCCGGGGCGGCTCCTCTCCCTCGTGGTTCGCGCTGGGAGCCGTGATCGGCTGACCGACGAGCGCGAGTATCTCCTGCACGACCTCGTTGCGCTCCAGTCTAACGGCGATCGTCTCCCCACCCGCCGTCAACTCCGACGGGAGTCGATCCGACGCCTTGAGCACATACGTCAGCCCCTTCGCTCCCAGACGCCACTCGAGCTCCCGCGCGACAGGCGGGATCTCCTCCACGAGCGGCTTGAGCATCTCGAACGAGTCGACGAGAACGATGAGCGGCTTCGATGGGTCGCGCCCCTTCGCTTTGAACACGCGTCCCACCGCGTCCGGATTGAGCGCGTCGGCGCAGAGACCGTAGTAGGTCATCGTCGGAAGAATAGCGAGGTCGCCGTCCTTGATGGCGAGCGCGACCGGTCGCAGCAGGTCGCGCGTCGGCTCATCGGAGCGTTCTGTGAGATCGATGATCCTCATGCCGGGCCGTCCTCATCGGCGCTGCGCCGCCTTCAGCAGGGTCTCTCTGCTACGCCTTCAGCCGTGCGAGCGCGCGGTGACCGATGTCGCGGCGATACTGTGCGCCCTCGAACGTGATCAGTTCGACCGCCTCGTACGCGCGGTCGAGCGCGGCGGACAGCTCGCCGGCCGTCGCCGTGACGCCGAGAACGCGTCCTCCCGATGTTGCGACGCTCCCGCCCGACAGCGCCGTCCCCGCATGGAACACCGTCACGCCGTCGAGCTTCCCTGCGGCGCCGAGTCCCTCGATCGTCTTGCCCTTCGTGTAGCTGCCCGGATACCCACCCGACGCCATCACGATGCAGGCGGCGGAGCGCCCGCTCGCGCGCACGGTGGCCGGATCGAGTTCGCCCCGCGCGACCGCCAGCATGACCTCCGCCAGGTCGCCGTCAAGAAGCGGCAGCACGACCTGTGTCTCCGGGTCGCCGAACCGGCAGTTGAACTCGAGGACCTTCGGGCCGTCGATTGTCAGCATCAGCCCCGCATAGAGCACGCCGCGGTAGTCGATGCCCATCGCGCGCAGCGTCTCCACGGTCGGTCTGAGAACGTCGTGGACGATCCCCTGCGTCATCTCCGCGTCGACGACGGGCGCCGGCGCGTACGCACCCATGCCACCCGTGTTGAGACCGAGGTCTCCGTCGAGCGCCCGCTTGTGGTCCTGGGAAACGACGAGTGGCGCGAACCGTTCACCGTCGGTGAGCGCGAGGATGGACACCTCCTCGCCCACCAGGAACTCCTCAATCACGACCGTTGCGCCGGCATCGCCGAACTGCCGCTGCATCATGATGTCATCCACAGCGGCAACAGCCTTCTGGCGTGTCTCAGCGATGATGACGCCCTTGCCTGCGGCAAGCCCGTCCGCCTTGACCACGATCGGGGCTCCCGTCTGGTCGAGCGCCGCGAGTGCGGCCTCACGGGACGTGGCGCGCCACGCGCGAGCGGTCGGAACCCCAGCCCGCTCCATGACCTCCTTGGCGAACCACTTGCTGCCCTCGAGCCGGGCGCCGTCACTCGATGGACCGAACACGGCGCCTCCGGTCTCCCGGATGCGATCGGCCAGTCCAAGCGTCAGCGGAACCTCCGGCCCGACCACGGTCAGGTCGCACCGCTCCTCCCGCGCGAGCCGGGCCAAACCGTCGATATCGTCCGCTGCGACGGGAACGCAACGCGCGAGTGCCGCAATCCCGGCGTTCCCCGGAGCGGCGATGAGCTCGGGCGCGCCCTCGCTCTGCGCGAGCTTCCACGCGATCGCGTGTTCGCGCCCGCCGCCACCGACGATCAGTATCTTCATGCCCAGCGAGTCTCCTTCCGAGGATGTCGCATCCTCCGATCACGCGGCATCTCCCGGTCCATTCCTGCGGCTACTCTCTGTAGAGGCTCTTGATGAGCCCCCAGCTCCTGTTCTCCACCGCCGTTGTGTAGCCATCCACACTGAAAACGTACCGGGAATCAGGAGGAACATACGACACGAACTGCGTAGCGATGAACAACCAGTGCACGCCGGGATCCAGCACCTCGGTGATGCACCGTTCCTCGCACACGGGAGCGTTGACGGACTCGCCGTACGTGAAGTTGCTGCAATCCGGAGCCGGATGAAGGAACAGCATCTGCAGAGGGAATTCGGCCGCGGCGCACACGGTTACTTCGCGGGCCTCATCGAGCACGAGCTCGTACCAGTCCGTGTCGCGGAGGCACCCCCCCTGATTCTCGTAGAAACCGGCGATCCCGCAGTGGAGATCGGTCGTCGGGCTCGGATCGAGCCGCTGGAACACCGGCGGGATGGAGTTGCATCCACCGTTCGTGTAGTCCACATAGTCTGTCTCGAGCGGCGGCTCGCCCTCGACCGCAACGCCGCCCGGGCAATCCAGAACGCACTCGAAATCGTAGCCGTGGATGGTCAGGAGGTAGTCGGAGTCGTTCGGCCACCCGCCGAACCCTGCGGCTCCGACCCAGACCCACCACGTGCCGGGCGTGCAGACGTATGTCACGCTGGCCTCGACACACTCCGGCTGGGAGTCGTCCGCCACCGTAGTGATCAACGAGCAGCCGCTGTTCCCGTCGAGTATGTAGAGAGTCACGGGGAATTCAGCGGTGCACGTCGCCGTGATCTCTCGAGACTCTGTTAGCGTAAGCTCATACCAGTCCGTGTCGCGGTAGCTCATGGCACTGAACATGTAGTTGCCACCCTGCCCGCAGATGGTGAGCGGCCCGTATGCTGGTGACACGGTCCAGAACGCTTCGGGACTCGAGTTGCACCCGCCGTTGAAGGTATCGACGTACTCATCGGGAGTGGGACCCTCGCCCTCGGCGTACCAGCACGCGTTGCAGACGAGTTCGCACGGCGGATCACGCTGGACTTGGGGCTCGGCGCCCGGCTCTCCCCTGTTCGAGAGCCGCGGGTCGAGATTCGCGCGCTCGTCGGCCGTCAGGGAACAGCCACCAATGCGGATGACGGGCTCGCAGCCCGAGCCTCCCGCGGGCCTCACCGCGGACGTCGACAGGTCCGCGAACGACGCCGAGGCCAGAACAACAACCAGAAGCACACAGAGCAGAGCACTCGTTCTCATGGTTCCCTCCCCGTTACTTGACGAAGCGCACGATCGGAAACGGCCGTATGACGGCGCGCGGACTCAGTCTGAATCAACCACAGCCACACTTCTAGCAGAAGAGCGGCGTCTGCAACAAGGGAATTGGATGTCGTTCAGAACCGCCTGGCGTGCAACGGCTGCCGGGAGGACGAGCTGCCGCAAAGCAAATGACCCCGGCACGTACGCGCCGGGGTCATCGGATGTCATCGTATGGATCAAGCGATGTATGGATCAAGCGATCTTCCAGGCTGGGATCAGTCGCGGTAGCCTTCCCTCGAGAGCCGCTGCTCCATCTGCTCCTGTGAGCGGTCCGAACTGGCCAGGATGAACTGAGGCCCGTCGGTCGGTTCCGCGAACGAACTCGGCCGGAGCGTATCGGAGTAGTCGGCGAACTCGATGACGGCCTCACCACTCATCACATGCTGCCTGCTCGCCAGGGAGATCACGGAATCAGTTCCGCGATCCGCGACGCTCGTGTCACCTGCGCCGCCGAGCCCCAGAAGCTGCCCCGCGCCGACAGTGAAACCAACGACGAAGAGCACGGCCGCGATGGCGATGGGAACGAGCCGCGGGGTCGCCGCCGGATGCCACGAAAGCAGCGACGGACGATGGAGACGCTGCATGAGTCGCGCATTGAAGCGGGTCCAGTAGAAGGGTGACGGTTCAACGTAGCCGTCGTCGAGAAGGAGTTCGCGTACGCCCGCGAAGGCATCC
The DNA here is from genome assembly GCA_964516845.1 of uncultured bacterium. GTDB lineage: Bacteria > Joyebacterota > Joyebacteria > Joyebacterales > Joyebacteraceae > JAPEKQ01. Next base: position 715 of record CAZEXP010000031.1, on the reverse strand, counting down.
ATCTCAGATCTGCACTCGGGGCACTCCTCGAGGTGCTCTTCGACGAGGCGCGCCAGCTCCGGAGAAAGGTCTCCGTCGAGGTACTCGATCAGCTGATCTCTGATGAGTTCGCAGTCCATTATCTCAGATCCTCCAACATGACTCTCAGCTTCCTGATCGCGTGAAAGTAGTTCGCCTTTGATGTCCCCTCTGAACACCCAACGATGTCGGCGATCTCTCTGTGACTCAACCCTTCAAAGAACTTCAGGGTGAAGACCGCCCTCTGCTTCTCCGGCAGCTGTCTGACCGCTTCATCGATCCTCTCAGCCACCTCGCTGCTCAGCGCCGCCCGGAGCGGGTTCGTCGATGCCCGCTTGTCCCTCCTCGGCAGATCACCCAGCGGAACCATCTGTCGGAATCTGTCCCGCTTGAGCTTGTTGAGCGCGATATTGACCGTGATGCGGTAAAGCCAGGTGTAGAGACTCGAGCGTCCCTCGAAGCGACCGATGTGCCGGAATACCTTAATGAAGGCTTCCTGCGCACAATCCTCCGCCGCCTCGTCTTCCCGCAGGACGCGCCAGGCAACGCGGTAAACGCGTTCCCTGTATTCGGTTACGAACTCCTCGAAGGCCTGTTCATCGCCTGCCTTGAGTCGTTCCACGAGCCTCGCGGTGTTGTTGGCCGTGGGCTCCCCCGCCTTCTTGGTCACTTCATCTGACACGAGCCGCCACCAGGT
>CAZEXP010000030.1:13137-27976 GCA_964516845.1 uncultured bacterium | reverse complement strand
CGCGTGCGTCGATCGTCTCTTCGCACGAGCCGGGGCGTCGCGCCACGATGAGTTCAACCTCGCTGAGGAGTCGTTCCGGGTCCTTCCACGTGCGGAACTGCAGGAGACTGTCGCCGCCGATGATGAGCGAGATGCGCTCGCCATCATCGATCTCCGAACGGATCGCGCGCACCGTCTCGATGGTGTAGGACGCGCCCTCCCGCCGCGCTTCGATGTCAGTGACGTCCAGTCGAGGATTCTCGGTGACGGCGAGACGCACCATCGCGAGACGGTCCGCGAACGGGCTCAGGTCGCCCTCGTCCTTGTGGGGCGGCCGCGGCGCGGGAACGAACAGCACCCGATCCAGGGCGCACTGCTCCAGCGCCTCCTCCGCCATGAAGAGGTGGGCGACGTGGATGGGGTCGAACGTGCCTCCGATCAATCCAGTGGACACGCGGTTCGCTCCCTGCCGGGACCGGCTGCCACTCGTAGCGACTATTCCTCAGGCTGAAGTTCCACACCGGCGTTCTCTGCCGCGATCTCTGCCGCGATCTGCGCCGCGGCTTCGGCGGCCTCATCGGAACCCGGATGGGATCCCTCGAGGCGAGCGAGCGCTTTCGTCGCGCTGTCGATGTCGCCGGACGCAAGATACGATCCCACGATGCCGAGAAGGGCCTTCGCCACGATCGGCGTATCCGCGTAGTCGGCCACGACGGCTTCGTAGTAGACGCGTGCCGCGGTGGGGTTGCCGAGCGTCATGTAGAGCTCGGCGGATGAGATCTGCTTCTCGGCAAGACGGCCGCGGAGCGCCACGACGTGCTGCCGGGCGTCACCCGCATGGGCGTTCTCCGGATACCGGGCGAGGAATCGATTGAACTGATCGATCGCGCTCAGTGTCATCGCCTGGTCGAGCGCCGCCGGACGCGACTGCGCAAGATGGACCAGTCCGAGCTTGTACTCGGTGTCCGCGACGAGCGGGGACCTCGAGTAGTCCACCATCAGCCGGAGATACTCGGCCTCGGCCAGAGCGTAGTCTCCGACCTCGCGATAGGCGTCCGCCAGCCCCAACAGAGCGTCGTCCGCGAGGTCGTCCAGCGGCCACTCGTTCGTGATGCGCTTGAACGCCTCGATCGCCACCATGTAGTCGCCGCGCGCCGCGGCGTCCACACCGACATCGTAGACATCCGTGACGGGAGCCTCACCGAATTCCGGAATCGGCGAACATCCCACGATCGCGGCCAGCACGCACGCGGCAACGACCCGCGCGAGATCTCTCCTCAGGATTCGCATCATGTTTCCCCGCCATCCCAGGCTACTCAGAAGACTTGCTCGTGTAGAACAGGTAGATCAGGCCGCCAACGATGCCGGCGACTACGACCGGTTCAATGACCTTGTCCCAACCGCCCGCTTCGATCGCCGGATTCGTGAACGCCTGACCGGGCGTGCTGAGGTCGGCGACTCGCGAGCCGGGAACGATGTCGCGGCGCTCGCGGCTCTCACTCCCCGCCCAGATGATCGACCTGTCAGCATCCAGAAGCTGGAAGTGGATGTCGGCGGCCGACCGGCGCTCCACCTTCCTCGAGCCGACAAGCCACTCGCGCCAGGCCCGTGGGTAGGTCACGTCGCAGGATACGATCCTGTAGGCGATCTCGAACCCGCCAGGGGAGGACCCGCCACCGGGAATAGCATCGCCGCCGGCCATCGCGCCACCCTGCATCGTGCCAGTCTTCACGGCATGGCCGCCTTCCGTCAGCTCCTCGAGGAAGATCGACTGCACGAGCCAATTGGCGTCGTGCGACTCGACCTGACGGATGTGGATCTCGGTCCGTTCAGGCAGCCCCATCTTCGCGAAGGCCTCCCGGCCCAGTTCCCGGATGAGTCCGCCAAGCATGGTGATGTTCGATACAGGGACGGCGACCTCGCGCAACGCCGTTCCCCCGCCATCCGCGATCTGCGCCTGTGGCGCGGGCGCCGGAACGGCGCCGCCGAACCCGGTCGAGAGCGCGAGCCAGTGTGTCCCGCCGAGATCGGACGGACGATACGCGTAGTCGAGCGCCCATCGGTCGTCCCAGTTGAATCCCACGCCTCCCGTGACCGGTGAGAACGCGGAGTCGCCTTCGAGAATGGCGCCGGCGCGGAGCGCCACGTACTTCACGGGCGAGTACTCCACACCCAGCCGGGTCGCGGCCTGGAGATCGCTGACCTTCTCAACGTCGAGCGCCAGCAACACGTGATCGAACCGGTACGAGCCCCCCGCGACCAGCGTCGCCGGAAGCGGGTCGCTCTCGTCAACGTAGCTCATTCCCGATCCGAGGTTCCGCACCGAGGCGCCGAGCGCCGCCGACTCGCTGAGACGATAGGTGACACCGAGATCGAGCGCGAACGCCGACGCCGCTTCGTCACCCAGCGAACTTGAGAGGAACTTGAGACCCGCACCGACAGCGAGGTTCGGGCGCATCCTGCGGGCGTACGCCGCCGCGCCCGAGAAATCGCTCGCTTCGAACGATCCGTCCCCGGTGTTGTCCCAATCGATCCCCCCCTGCTCGAGCGCCAGACCGACGTACGACGAACCCAACGGCGAGACGAATGTCGCATACTGGTAGACGGCGCCGTCCAGCCACGAGACGTGCGAGATCGACGCGCTCTGCGACGTCATGCCCGCGAGTCCGGCGGGATTCCAGTAGAGCGACGAGCCGTCGTTGACGACCGACACAGACGCCCCACCCATCCCCATCGCCCTCGCACCCATGCCGATGCCGAGGAACTGAGAGCCGGATGTGCCCTGCGCCGCCGAGACGGCTGGACAGAGGCAGACGGCGAGTACGATCAGGCTGACAAACCTCTTCGACATCATGGAAGAACCTCCCGCCCTCGCCTACTTGACGACGGCCACCTTGCGTACAGCCTCACCCTCGTCCGTCTCAATCCGCACGAAGTAGACACCGCTCGCGACGTAGTCTCCATTCTCGTTTCTTCCATCCCAGGTCACCGACGACGCGCTCTCCAATGCGATGCTCCTCACCAGAGCCCCGCCGAGCGAATACAGATCCACGGTGACCGCGCCCTCGGACTGATCCAGACTGATCTCGAGCGCCTCACCCTCCGTCGGGTCGAACCAGTTTCTGTCCAGCATGAGCCGTGTGGGCTCACTCGTGCTCACGGTGACGCTCACCCAGACCGAGGCGTCGGTCTCCGTGCGATCGAACGAATCGGTCGCCGTGATCTCAACGCCGGCGCTCGACACGGGAGCGGCCGCCTGTGATGAGATCGGATAGGTCACAGTATACAAGCCGGACGTACCGCCGGAGACGCTCACGTCACCGGCGTCGAATTCGCTGTCGACGTCGCTGAAATCAGCTTCGACGTCGTATCCGGCGTCATCCCACTCCGTGAAGATCGTGATGGTCTCGCCCGGGTAGTAGACATTGTCATCGTCGTCGATGTCGCTGTCGACGTGTATCGGTCCCGCGACATCGAATATGAGATCGAACTGCGGAACCGGCGTGCCGTTGCCGTTGTAGTGTCCCTCACCGTCCGCGGTCACGACGTTGTCGTGCGCCCGGTAGGAAACGACGTGCGACTCGTCGAGCGAGTCGGGAATGCAGGTCGTGCAATCTACGGCGAACTCCCAGCGGACGGTGTCCTCGCCGGTGTATGCGACCTCCATCCAGTCGCCGTCGTCGAAGGCGATCTCGATCGAGCTGATGCCCGACCGGTCGTGCGCCCACCCGGCGAGCGTCGCGCTCGTATCATCGAGACGGAACTCCGAAAGGCTGTCGGGGAAATCGATCCCGACGGCCGGCGGATCGCGGTCCAGCTCGAGAGCGAGTCCCGCCTCCGCCGCGTTCCCGGCGGGGTCGAGGGTTTGCACGTGCACCCGGTAGGGGCCGTCAGCAGCGCTCGCGCCCGCGCTGTTCGTGCCGTCCCACCAGACGGCAACCGACTCCGCGCCCGCCCCGGCGTAGAGCGTCCGGACAAGCAGCTCGCCCGCATCGAGGATCCGGATGGAGACCGCTCCCGTCGCCGCACCGTCCGTCGTCCGCACCGTCAGAAGCGTGCTGTCGGCGATTCCATCGCCGTCCGGCGTGAGCAGGTTCGGTATGGCTGACAGCTCACGGATGTCGATCGGCTCCGTGTCAACAGTCACCGAGACACTCGACTCCTCCCAATCCGCTCCGACCGGATGTGCCCGCACGACAACGGTGTAGACGCCGTCCTGCACAGACCTGCCGTCCGCCGCGCCGTCCCACCAGTGCACGTGAGCGCCGGAATCAGCCCAATCGGCCCAGAGTTGAGTGATCTCAGACATGGTGGAATCGACGATCGTGACCTCAACGTCGGAATACGTCGACAGATCGTAGCGAATGGCGGTCTGATCGTAGGTGCCGTCCCCGTTCGGCGAGAACGGATTCGGCACGACGCCAAGCCCCGTCAGAGCCGCTGCCGGCGCTGTTGACGGGATGAGGACCGCCACGCACGCAACGGCTGCGAGAAAGGCTACCGAGATGCTCCTGAGCATGCGCCCTCCGGTGTATGCAAAGACTGGACTACCCCCCGCAAGGGGCCGTTCCGCAAGAGGATACATCGTCTTTGGCCCCGCATGTCAAGCGGAAAGGGCCGCTAGAAGTGCAGGAGCGCCGAGATGAGGTGCCGCGGTCCGCTGTCTTCGCTGAGCAGGACGGCGTAGTTGAGCACGAAGCCGTCGCTTCGAAGCGCCTCTCCCCGACGGAAGCATCCGATCATCGGAATGGCCCCCACGCCCAGGGATAGGACGGTCGACTCGCCGCCACCTTCACGGAATGCGCCCGCGCGGACCGCCGCGCGCCCCCAGAGATTCCATTCGATACCGACCCGGGGCTCGAGGGACGTGTCGGCGTGCTGCTCTGCCATGTCCCTCAGGTCGAACGCCAGCAGGATGGACGGGACCGGACGAACGGAGATGCCGGCGTTCATGGTCCGCGGAGCGAATCCCTCGATCGACCGGCGGTAGTCCTGGAAACCCTGCGAGATGTCGAGGTACGTAAAGCCGACCGTCACGATGTCGTTCGGCCTCAGCAGGGCCCCGTAGATGCGTCCGCTCCCATACCGGCGGCTGCCCGTCTCATCAACACCGGCGAAGACCATCTGGCTGACGCCTATCGAGACCGTCGGCGCCAACTTGAACGCGATGGTCACCCCGCTGTAGTGGGCATCGAGAAGATAGGCCGGATCCGCCAGCCCCTGCGATTCGACGAGTCCTCCAGGATCGAGCTGCTCCTCGAGCAGTAGCACACCGAGAACCAGCTGACCACGTCTGAGCGTGGCCGACTTCACGAGCCCCCCGACCGCGAAGACGAGCCTCTCCCCCCCGGGGAGATCTCGGAACGGTTCGGTGTGGACGCCGGTCAGCAGACCGGTCTCCCGAACGATGGCGGGGCCGCCGAGGATGTTCCCGTGAAGCCGAAGGTTCCATCCGCGTCTGCACCGGGGAGGCGACAGTGCCGCCGGGTTCCACGTGACCGCCGCCATCTCGTCCTCCACGGCCACGAACGCGCCCCCCATGCCGAGCGGCCTCGGAGCGACCGTGCTGACGCTCCCCACGGCGAGCGAGTCCTGCGGCGCGAGGGCGACGGCGGCGAGAGCCAGCGCTCCGGCGAGCCGCACGGCCCACGCCATCTGGTGCTGTCGTCGAATCAGGGGGGTCCGCTTCATGTCGCGCAGTATAGCACCTCGACGGCGTGGAGGCCACTGGCAGACCTGAGCGGCGTCCCGGACCGGCTTTGGCGTTGACATACGCCGGCCCCCTTGCTACGGTTCGGGGTGTGAAATATCGTCCCTGAACTGAGAGAAAGGTGGATACTATGAACCGCTGGATCGGACTCTCTATGGTGGTTCTCCTGGCGCTGGCGAGCAGCTCGGCCCTTGCCGTTGGCCCGACCGGAACGCCCGGCTCGACGCCATCCACGGGCAGTGGACGCATGCTCGCCAATACCGGTTTCTCCGGGACAAGCGAGACCGCGATCGACGGCGTTGTCATGAGCCGCGATGGACAGCCGCTCGACGGAGTGGTCGCCAAGCTGTATGTTGGCGGCCTCCTGCTCGCCGAAACCACGACCGCGCCGGATGGAACCTACGAGTTCGTGGAGCTCATCGACTACGGGCAGGACGCGTCAGTCGACATCTGGTTCGTGCCGTCCTCTCCGACACTCGTCATGGAGAATGTCCTGCTCAAGGAGAGCAGCAGCGCGCTGGCCGGACGGCTCTACAGCGCGTGCACGCAGCGCGTGAGACTCGACCCTTTGATGTACGTGCCTGTCAGGCTGTACACGCTGGATGACAGGACGCGGTCACTGCGCGAGCGCGGCTGCGTTCAGTAGAACGCAACACCGATCACGGCAAACCGACCGTGATGACAAGAGCGGGCCCGTCCACCGGACGGGCCCGCTTTGCGTTCATCGGCTGTGTTTCAGGCGAACCATGCCCAGGGTGCCAACCCGGGCCGGTCATGCCGCGCGGGCCTCCCGCTACAGCGAGTTGATCCCCATCCCGTGAACCGCCTCGGCGGCCTCCATGACCGACTCGCTGAGCGTGGGATGTGCATGGATGACGGCGGCCACATCGCCGACCGTGAGCCGTGCCGTTACGGCCACACCGATCTCGTGCACGAGATCGCTCGCGTGCGGTCCCACGACCACTCCGCCGAGCACAACGCCCGTCCCCTTCTCCGCAAAGATCTTGACGAAGCCGGTCGAATCGCCGCCCGCGAGCGCCTTCCCGGAAGCCGAGAACGGGAACCGGCCGATGTCGAGTTCGATCCCTCTCTCGCTCGCGTCGGCCTCGGTGATCCCGACGCTGGCGATCTCAGGCCGCGTGAAGGTGCAGCGCGGCACGGCGCGGTAGTCCATCGCGGCCTCTCCGCCGGCCGCCGCGGTGGCGGCCACAATCCCTTCGCGCGAGGCGACGTGGGCGAGCAACCAACCGCCGACGAGATCACCGATGGCATAGATGCCGTCCACGCTTGTCTGCATCCGCTCGTCGACGCGGACCGCCCCGTTGGCGGTCTCGATCCCGCACGCCTCGATCCACGGAACGCCGATCTCCGGTCTGCGCCCGATGGCAAGCAGCGCCATCTCGGCCTCGATCGTCTCCCCGCCTTCGAGCGTCGCGCGCACGCCGTCCCCAACGATCTCGAGCGCCTCGACGCGAGCGCTCGTCCGGATCGTCACACCAGCGCGCTTGAAGGCCGACTTGAGAAGCCGGACCGCGGAGACGTCCTCACCGGGCAGAATGTCGGGAAGCATCTCGACAAGCGTCACTTCGACTCCGAGCGCGGAGAACAGTCCGGCGAATTCACACCCCACGGCACCTGTCCCTATGATGAGCATCGTAGCCGGAAGGTCCCGAAGGGTGAGAGCCTCGCGGCTCGTGATGACGCGAACCCCGTCACAGGGAAAACCGGGCGGGACTATGGGCGACGACCCCGTCGCCAGGATGACCGAATCGGACAGGATGACGCGTTCGCCGTCCGATACAACAACGCGAACCTCACCCGGTCCGAGAAGCGTGCCGTCGCCTCTGATGATCTCGACCCCGCGTTTCTCGAGCAGTTTCTCGACGCCGCCCCGAAGCCGCGCGACGACGGCGTCCTTGCGATCGAACATCGCCGGGACGTCGGGTTCGACCGCGGCGACCTTCACACCGAACTCGGAAGAGCGTCGGGTCAGCTCCAGAACCTCCGCGCTCGCGAGGAGTGACTTCGTCGGTATGCACCCCTCGTTCAGACAAACGCCTCCGACCGCCCCACGCTCGACGATCGCCACGCTCCGGCCGAGCTGCGCCCCGCGGATGGCCGCTACGTAGCCCCCGGGACCGCCACCGAGAACCGTGATATCGAACTTGTTCGCCATGGTCTTATCATCCTCGTCTGTTGCGGGCGCGCGGCCCGGTCATCGTGCGGATTCCAGGGCAGTATCTGCGACGAGGCCAGCGTACGTTGGCGCGGGCGCGGTGTCAACCAACCCGCCGGCGGCCTTCCCTCCGGAGTCCGAAGAGCCCGGGCGCGTCAGCCGTCCGTTGACCGTCGGCACGGGCATGTGGTAGATGATGTGTGTCGTTCTTGCCCTGGTCAGGCGGCGCAGCAGCGAGTGCTGTCCGCAGGCGAAGCCCGGAGGCCCCTTGTCGATCATCGTCCAGAAATATGGTGGCACGTCCGTTCAGGACCACGAGAAGCTTCTGACCGTCGCTCGCCGGGTCACGGCCCTCCGAGACGAGGGTCACAGCGTCGTGGTCGTCGTCTCCGCGATGGGAAGCACGACCGACGGACTCCTCGAGGAGGCCCGCCGCTTCACGTCGAGTCCGGCGCAGCGCGAGCTTGACATGCTCATCACAGCCGGCGAGCGGATCTCGATGTCGCTCCTCGCCATCGCTCTCAACAGCATCGGGACACCGGCTGTCTCATTCACCGGCAGCCAGGTCGGCATCATCACGGACACGCGCCACACCGACGCGCGCATTCTGGAGGTGCGACCGCACCGGGTCGTCAGCGAACTCCGGAAGGGCAACGTCGTGGTCGTCGGCGGCTTCCAGGGCGTCAGCGTCGAGAAGGAGGTCACGACCCTCGGTCGCGGAGGGTCCGACACGACCGCCGTGGCGCTCGCGGCGGCCCTGCGGGCCGACCGATGCGAGATCCTCACGGACGTCGACGCCGTGCACACGGCTGATCCGAGGGTCGTCGCCGACGCCGGCAGCATTCCCGAGATCTCGTGGGAGGACATGGCCGAGCTCGCGCGATTCGGAGCGCGCATCATGAAGGAAGATGCCGTCCGCTTCGCGGAGCGGGCCGGCATCCGGCTTCACATTGCCGGGAGCAACGGGAGCGGGCCGGGGACGATCGTGCTTGGAGAGCCGACGCACGCGGAACCGCCCATCGTCGGTCTCTCGCTCCTCGAGGGACTGCTCACGGTCTCTTGCCCGGCGACGAAGCAGATGACCATCTGCGGCGGTCTGGCGTCCGAGAAGATCAGCGCGGCACTGACCATCCTCACGCACGACGGCCTGACGGCCGTCGTGCACGCCCCTCCCGGGTGCGACATCGGAGAGAGCGAGGAACTGCCGATGCGCAGCATCGCCCGAGCGGCGCAGCCGCGCAGCCGCAGTGCGGCCGTCGTATGCGCCGTCGGGCGAGAGGCCGGTTCCCCGGCAACGCTCCAACGCCTCACATCGACGCTCCGCGAGAGCGGGATCGAGATCATCGCGGCGGTGTCCGGAGGACGATCGGTGAAGGTCGTGGTGCCCGGCAAGCTTGGCCGCGCGGCGCTCAAGACCGCGCATGGACTTCTCATCACGGAGTGATCTCGACCCCCGCCCGGAACAGCCGCAGGGACCGGATGTCCCGGATCCGCCCCGGCTCCACATCGAACGGATCGCCATCGAGCACGCAGAAGCTGGCCTCCTTCCCCGCCTCGAGCGTTCCCCGTCTCCCCTCGTCGAACGAGATCCACGCCGCTCCTCGCGTGAAGAGCGAGACCGCGTCGTAGACCGTGATGCGCTCGGCCGCGTTCGGCCGATTGACGGCCGCGTGGATTCCGAGCAGCGAGTCCATCGGAGTCACGTAGGAATCGGAACCGCCGGCCAGTCTCACCCCGGCCTCAAGGAAGGTACGGTACGGATTCGTCCGCGCGGTGCGCGCCGTTCCGAGGCGCCTCTCGATCATACCGCCAGGGTCGCCCCAGAAGAGCTCGAAGGTCGGCTGCACGCAGGCGGCCACGCCGAGACGCAGCATCTCGGCGATCTGGGCGACGGACGGAAGCTCGCAGTGCTCGATGCGATGGCGGGCGTCTCGACACTCACCACCGCATGCCGCCCGGTAGCACCGAAGAGCCTGCCCGATCGCGCGCTCCCCGAGCGCGTGAACGGAGATCTGAAGTCCCTGCTCATGCGCCCGTCGGAAGAAGCCCGTGAGGTGATCGTCATCGTAGTAGAGCACGCCGTTTCCCGGCCGGTCGGCATACGGCTCCATCAGCGCCGCCGTGCCCGAGCTGAACGACCCGTCGAGCAGCAGACACCCGCCGATCCGCGGCAGGCCCAACGAGATGACGCGGTCGACGTCCTCCATCTGCGCGAACGGCACGATCTCGATCGGAAGGTCGTCGGCGATGTCGAGCAGAACCTCGAGATCGCGATTGTCGGGGTCGCAGCTGCCGACGAGGGTGTGGACGACACCGATTCCCCGCGAGGCCGCCTTCCGCGCGGCCTCGTGGAAGCACCTGACCCGTTCCTCACGAGTGAGCGCGTCACGCGAGCGCCTGGCCGCGAACGTATTGGCGTCCATGCGCAGGACGCCGGTCGGACGCCCGCCGGCATCGACCTCAACGCCGTCGATACCGTCGTCGATCCTGAGCATCTCCATCGCCTTCGTGTTCAGAGTGCTCGAGTGCCCGTCGCGCCGGCGGATGATGATGGGAATCTCCGTCGAGATCGCGTCGAGCTCCTGCACGCTCGGATACCGCCCGTCCGGCAGGAGGTCGGGATCAAACGAGTGCGCGCGAAGCATCGAACCCTCGATGTTCCGCGCCGCCGCGGCTACGAGCGAGAGCACTTCGTCGAAGCAGGAGCTGCCCGAGAGGTCGACGTCAACATCCAGCAGACCCGTCTCCAGGAAGTGGACGTGACAGTCCGTCAGCGCCGGAAGCACGGCACTGTCGCCGAGATCCAACAGAGCGGCCTCGTCGTCGGGCTCCGGCGCGGGTCCGTTGCCCGTCGCGGTGATCGTTCCGTCATCGACGAGCATCCAGTCGACGCGCTCGTCCGGCCGGGCCATCGTGCGGATGCGCCCTGTGACGATCTTCTTTCCTTCTCGTGCCGGGATCATTGGAACCTCACGTAGTGTGCGCCCTCACGGCGCACGATCATGGCCTCGCCATGCGGCAGTCCGGTCACGCGGCCCGGACGCGCCATCAGATCCGCGTCGTCTCGACAAGCGTGTAGTCGCCGAATCCATGGCGGTCCATGAACATGTATCGCGTGTGGTCTCCGTAGTAGTACCAGGCCTCCCACGCGTACGGCTGCGCACCGCTCGGATGGCTCTCCACGTCGTCGGGCTCGCCGTGCTGGATGTAGACCCGACCCATGTCGGTCTGCCAACCCTCGAGGATCGTGCGGAACCGGATATTGACGTACCCCAATCGTCTGAGGAACTCGTCGCGGAACGGGTTGTCCTCGGTCGCGGGGTCGGGATCCTGCTTCTTCCAGAACCGCTCCCAGGCCTCGTCCCGTTCCTCCTCTGGAGCGCTCTCGAGTTCCTCGAGATCCCTCCGGCTCGCAACGTAACTGATCTGGCTCATCATCTTCCCGAAGTCCTCGCCCCAGCTCCGCGGTGAGGTAAGTACGCGGAATCGCGCCTCGGTCTCGGTGGCGTCGCCGGCGGCAGGGTGCCCGAGCATGTGCAGAATGTAGTCGCCGACTTCGAGGTCGAGCACGGAGAACCCCTGCGACTGCCTGGTATACCACCCGTCCTGGACAAGTGAATCGCTGAGTTCGAGCTGCGTCTCCCCCCCGACCGTCTTGACCTTGATGTCCATCCGGAACGACGACCCGCTATCGGCATACGTAGGGACGACGACCCTCACGAGCGGATTCTCCCGCCCGTACTGGCGGGAGGGATTCGGCACGAAGCGCCCTTCACCGGTCTGGGGATCGGTCTCCACGCGCTCAAACTCGACGGTGCCGAGCAGGAGCTGCCCGGGCGCAAGCGATGTGACGTCGATGGTCCGCTCGACGTATCCCACCGAACGCGAATCGAGACTCCGGAGCTCCACCTTGAGGCGGTAGCGCCCCACGGGAACGTCGACGCGAAGGACCTCGCGCGCGGCGAGCTTGCGGGAGTTCGTGTCGTCGTAGGAATCAAGAACGACGGCTCGCGGCCACGTGTCACCCGCGACCTGACGCCCGTCCCGGTCGTAGAGCACGGCCGTCACCTCGAACCGGGCCCGATAGCGACCCTCGTGGCGGATGAACGGCAGCTCGTCATAGGTCACGCTGTAGCTGATCTCGACGGTGCTCCCGCCCTCAACGGTCGGAACCGCGGCGACGTCGACGATGAAACGCAGATTCCCGAGGCTCGAGGGAGCCGTTCCGTACGGCGTCCACTGCGCGGCGCAAGCAGTCGTCAGAAGCGCGATGGCGGCGATGGCGAAAAGGATTACGGATACATCAAGTGTGCGGGACTGACGCGGGGGGCGCCGGTCATGCGTGCGGATACGCATCCAACCCCCTTCTCGGGTGAACCGGGGGGCGAGCCCGCGGTCTACTCGTAGCGGAGAGACTCGATCGGATCGAGACGCGCGGCTTTCGATGCGGGATAGAGACCGAAGAAGATACCCACGGTCACGGACACCCCGAGCGCGAGCACTACCGACCACAGCTCGATAACTGCCGGGATCGGCGTCACGGAAGAGATCAGCTTGGTGATGCCCATCGCTGCGCCCATCCCCAGGAGACCACCGATCGCTGAGAGCACGGCTGACTCGACGAGGAACTGCCACAGGACGTCGCGCGAGCGCGCGCCGACCGCCTTGCGGATGCCGATCTCCCTCGTCCGTTCGGTCACCGACACCATCATGATGTTCATGATCCCGACGCCGCCGACAACGAGAGCGATGGCCGACACTCCAATCATGACGACCCACGTCACATTCGTCAAGTTCTCGTACATCTCCACGAGCTGACCCTGCGTGATGATCTCGAAGTTGTTGCGGTCATCGGCCTTGACACCGCGACGCGCTCTGAGCACGCGCTCGACCTGCGCAATCGCGTCGTCGATCTCATCGGGACTCGTGGCCTTCACGCTCAGACGCGATGTCAAGCGCGAACCGTAGAGCTTGCTGACGGTCTTGTACGGAATGATGACGTACTCGTCGAGACTCTGGCCGAACAACTCGCCCATCGGCTCCATGACGCCAACGACGCGGAACTTCCTGTTCCCGACGAACACATGGCGCCCCACGGGATCCCGGGCCCCGAACAGGCGCTCCTTGATGGGATGTCCAAGGACGATGACCTGCCGCTTCCGGTCGGCCTCAGGCCACGCGAAGAACCTCCCGTCGCCGACATCGGCGTCGGTAACGTACTGGTACTCGGGCGTGACACCCATCACGACGATGTCGTTCGTCGACTCGGAACCGAGGTGGATCTTCTTGAACACAAAGGTCTGCGGCGAGACCGCGGCGACCGCCGGACACTGGTCTGCGAGCGCCTCGGCGTCCTCATAGGTGAAGTCGGGACGGCTCCGCATCTCGAGATAGTCCGCGTACGAAACATTCCCGGCGGGCATCTTCGAGACGGTGAATGAGTTCGCTCCCATCGACCGGAACAGGTCGAAGATGCTCTCGTTGATCCCCGAGATGAGCGAGACCATCGCCACGACGTTCATCACGCCAATGAGAATGCCGAGCGACGTCAGCAGCGACCGCGTCCGGTTCGCACTGATGGCGCGAAACGCTTCGATCACGCTCTCCAGGAAACGGTTCGGGTAGACCAGCTGTCTCTTCTGCGGTGTATTGGTCATTGTGAGCTCAGAGCCTCAATCGGGTTCAGACGTCCCGCCCGGAGTGCCGGGTAGACGCCAAAAGCGATGCCGGTGATCACAGCGAACGCGATGGCGATGCCGACGGCGGCCGGTGTCACGGCCGCGGGAAGCGGCGAGATGGAGCGCACGAGCAGGGCCAGCCCGGCGCCCGCGGCAATGCCGATGGCGCCACCGAGGCCGGTCAGAATGACCGCCTCAACGAGGAACTGCAGGGTGATGTCCTTGCGGCGGGCCCCGATCGCCTTGCGGATGCCGATCTCCCTCGTCCGTTCGGCGACGGAGACGAGCATCACGTTCATGACACCGATCCCGCCGACGAGCAGCGCCAGCGCGACGATACCCGTCATCGCGAAGTAGAGCACGCCGGTCAGCTGGTTGTACGACGCCATCAGGTCGTCCTGTGTATTGATGGCGAAGTTGTCCGGCTCATCCCGCGGGACCTTTCTCCTCACACGGAGAAGCATTCGGATGTCCTCCATCGTCCGCTCCATCGACACACCGTCCGCGGGCTGACAATCGATGACCACCGAACGTCTCGTCCCGAAAGCCTTCTGGAACGACGTCACCGGGATAATGATGTGATCATCCTGGCTGTCACCGAAGATGTCGCCTTTCTCCTCCACGACGCCGATGACCTTGAAGCGCTTTCCGTCGACCTGGATGTCGCGACCGATCGGATCCCTCAACCCGTAAAGCTCGTCCACGACGTCGGCTCCGATGACAGCCACCTGTCTGCGACGGTCGACGTCCAGCCTGGTTATGAACCTCCCGGACTCAACCGGGTAGTTGTCGATCGTCTCGTACTCCTCCGTCGAGCCCTGGACGTGCACGCGACGCATGCTCTCACCGCGGTATGCCAGACGACGCGACGTGTGGATGTTCGGCGCCGTCAGGCCCACGGAGGGAAGCGCCGCGACCGCGGCGGCGTCCTCCATCGTGATTCGGGGGCGATTGCGGTATTCGTCGTTGTCGCCGGTCTGCACCCACGGGTAGACGCTGACCGAGATGATGTCCGTGCCGATGGACTGGAACTGGACCGCGACGCTCTTGTTGAGGCCGGCGATGAGCGACATCACGGCCACGAGCGACGAACTCCCGATGATGATGCCGAGCATCGTCAGTCCGGAGCGCAACTTGTGGGAGCCCAGCGTTCTCAGCGCGGACAGCACGGTCTCGCGAAACTCCATCGCGCCCCCCTAGGCCTGTGACCGGCTGTTGCCGGCATCGCCGTCAACAGCTCGGCCGGCATCGCCGTCAACAGCTCGGCCGGCATCGCCGTCAACAGCTCGGCCGGCA
>CAZEXP010000030.1:0-13037 GCA_964516845.1 uncultured bacterium | reverse complement strand
TCGCCGTCAACGGCTCGGCCGCCGGCTCCACCGCTGACGATTCGCGAGGGTGCGTCGCTGGCAATGAGTCCGTCACGTATCCGGATGATCCGCTCGGCGTGCTCCGCGATATACTCCTCATGCGTGACGAGGATGATGGTGTTCCCGCCGTCGTGGAGCCGCCTGAAGATCTGCATGATCTCCTCGCCCGTCGCCGAATCCAGATTGCCGGTCGGCTCGTCCGCGAGGATGATTGATGGGTTGTTGATCAGCGCCCGGGCGATCGCCACGCGCTGGCGCTGGCCGCCCGACAGCTCGTTCGGTCGGTGCAACGCGCGCTCGCGAAGACCGACGTCATCCATGACCTTCCACACGCGTTCGGCTCGCGCGTGCCGGTCACCGCGGGCATAGATCAGGGGAAGCTCCACGTTCTGGAAGGCCGTCATCCGCGGAAGCAGGTTGAACGTCTGGAAGACGAAACCGATCTCCGCGCTTCGGATCTCAGCAAGCTCATCGTCGTCGAGCGATGCCACCTCGACACCCTTGAGGCGATAGGAGCCCGCCGTGGGAACGTCGAGGCACCCGATCATGTTCATGAGCGTCGATTTGCCGGACCCCGACGGACCCATGATGGCAACGTATTCGTTCGGCTCTATGGAGGCGGACACGCCGTTGAGCGCGTGAACCTTCTGGGTGCCGACCTCGTAGACCTTCGTCACGTCGGCGAACTCAATCAGCACCTTATTCCTCCGTCTTTTCGCTGTCGTTCTTCTCCTCGACCTTGAGATCCGCGCCGACCTTCAGGGTCCGCAGCACGCGGTACGGTCCGGATATGACGCGCTGCCCCTCGGTGAGCTGATCCGAGATCACCTCGATCGACAGCTCGTCCGCAATGCCCGTCGTCACCGGGATGAACTCCGCCTTGTCCCCTTCGCCGACCACGAACACGCCCTCGAGTTCAGTCTCCTCCTCGCGGTCGCTCCGACGCTTCGGCGCTTCCTTGCCCTCGTCGCTCTTCTCGTCGTCCGCCCGCTCCTCGAGTTCAGTGGGCGTCCGCGCGACGACCGACTGGATCGGGACGTTCAGCGCGTCAACGTGCTCGGCCGTAATGATCTCGACCGTCGCCGTCATTCCGGGCTTCAGCCTCTCATGCCAGTCGTCCACCAGAACCTTGACGAGGAAGTTCGTGACCTCTTCCTGGGTCCCGGCCATGCTCGTCAACCCGGAGTTGCCGACCTCCGTTACCGTCCCGACAAGAACGGTGTCCATGAGCGCCTCCACCTCAATCTCCACCTTCTGACCGATCACGACGTCCACGATGTCCGTCTCGTCGATCTCGGCCTCGACCTCCATGTGCGAGAGGTCGGAGATCGTCAGGATCACGGTACCCGCCGCGTTCATCGTTCCGGTCACGACGTTCTCGCCCTCCTCCACATTGAGGCGGGTGATGACACCGTTGATCGGCGCATGGAACACGGTCTTGTCGAGCTGGTCCTGCGAAGCCCGAAGCGATGCCTTCGCCTCCTCGTAGCTCTGGCGTGCCGAGACGGTGCTCGCGTGGATCTCGTTCCGTTCGCGCTCGCTGACGAGGCCCGCCGCGAACTGCTCCTCGTAGTCGGAGAGATCGCGCTCCGCGGTCGAGAGCCGCGCCTCGGCCCTCACGACCGCCGCGCGCGACTGCTCGACGATGGAGCGGTAGTAGATGTCGTCGAGCCTCAGGAGGAACTGCCCCTCGGTCACAACATCTCCCTCGTCCACGGCGAGGTCCACTATGCGACCCATGACGCTCGAGCTCACCTGTACGGTCGTCTCGGCCCTGACACGGCCGGGGCCGGAGACGCGCGCGACGAGCGTCCCGCGCTCCACCTCCTCAACGGTGACGTCCGTTCGCTCCCTCCGGTCCAGGCCGATGTTCGCGATGATGGCTCCAGCGAGCACGACCGCGACGACGACCAGGATGATGATGCTTCGCTTCTTCACTGCCATGTGACGTGACCCCCTGCTCCCCCGGTCTGCAATGCTGGTTGTGTACTCAGAACGCTCCCTCCAGGTTCCCGGCCGTCTCCGCGCGAGGACATCGGACACGGGAGCCTGTCCCGCTACAGCCCCAGAGCATCCTTGAGTTCGGCCTTCGCGATCTCATAGTCGTACTGCGCCTCGACGAGGGAGACGCGCGCCTGCGAATAGGCCACACGTGAATAGATGACGTCGAGCATGCTGGCGGCCCGGAGCCGGAATCGCTCCTCGCTGACCCGAAGCTCCTCCTCAGCCGTCTCGAGTCCGGCCGACGCCACGCTCACCCGCTCCCGCTGCTCGATCACACCAAGCCGCGTCGTCTCGATCTCGTAAGCCGCCGAGAGCCTTGCGTCCCGAACCGCGATCTCCTGTGAGCGCAGAGACGCCTTGCTGTTGTCGATGCTCGCCTTGGTGGCGAGGCCGTTGAAGATCGGCACGGAGAGATTCAGATGAACCGAGGTCGAGTAATCGTCCCCGAAGTCGCCGGCAACATCGTCCATCGACTCGCCGCCCTTCGAGTAGGATGCCGAGAGTCCGAGGCTCGGCCAGCGACCCGCCTTCGCCGCCAGCAGCGACCGCTTCGCCGCGACGAGCGACTCCTCGACCGAAAGAATGTCGGGACGTCGCGCGACAGCCTCTTCCAGGTCGAAATCGATGATCTCGCCCTCGCCGAGGTCGACCGGGTCGACGACCTCGATGTCCGTCCCCATGCTGACGCCCATCGTGTAGAGCAGACTCAGCCGCGCCGTCGCGGCCACCCGCTCCGCGCTGATCAGCGCGAGCTCCGCCTGCTTCACCTCGACCTGCGCCTTGAGGAAATCCGACTTCGAGGCGGAGCCGAGTTCGTACAGACTCTGAGCCTTGCGCATCTGCTCGTGCGCCAGATCAAGCGCCTCGGCCTGAACGTCCCGGAGCTTCATCGCCTTCAGCAGCCCGTAGTAGGCTTCCTTGGTCGAGAGAATGACACTCCGCCGGGTCCCATCGAACGCGAACTCGGACGCATTCCTGCTTCGGTGCGCGCCCGAGAGCCGGGCGAAGGTTCCACCATCGAAGAGCGTCTGACTCAAGCTGAGATTGCCGGAGTACGACTCGCTATCCGTCGTCTCACCGCCAGAGACCGTGGTCCCGTCCGAGTACCCGAGCCCCGCCGATACCCTGGGCAGGACCCCGGACCAGCTCGACATCACCCCGGCTCCGGCGCCGGCCAGATTCTCGCGCGCCTGGGCCAGCGACAGACTGCTCGTCAGTGCGACCTCGACGCAGTCGTCGAGCGTCATGATCTCTGCGTTTGACGGCGCCGCCGCGACCGCGACGAAAGCCGCCACGATCGCCAGCGTCGCGACTCCCCATCGAGTGCGAATGCTAGCTCTGCATGCCAAAGGGACCTCCTGGAAGCAACGTTACGATGACCGTCATGAGTACCCACAGAATGAGGACGGCCACGGCCGACTTGCCGCGCGACACGCGGTAGCCGGCTGCGAGCCCGAGTACCAGGACGACCATCCACCAGATCGTGAACACGTCGAACCCCGTGAAGAGGAACTTGAAGAGCTTGTCCGAAGGCTCGAGATCGGGCAGCAGGAGCGTCGGACCAACTTCGGGCATCATCGTCTTCTTCGAAACCATGATGGGGAGCTTCACGAGACTCCCGATCGCGGAGATGATCATGCTGTACGCCACGACCGCACGACCGTCTCTGAATGTCCCCTTACCGCCGACCATCTTCATGAGCAGATGAAGAACGCCGGCAATGATGAAGAGCATGAGGAAAGCCTGAATGGCGGCGCCGATGATCCCGGATGGAAGCGCGAAGCCGGACGCGATGGACATGGCCTGGTCGACATCGGCCTGCGAGCCTCCCTGTTCGAACACCATCTCGGAGATTATATCACGCTGCATCGGGATGACGATGTTCGGTACGATCCACATCGTCACGCCGATCCCGATCACGGCGACGATGATGAGCGGAAGCCACCACTTCGTGGTGTCCTTGACCTTCGCCGGATCGGTCGGATGCGGATCGGCCGTATGCGAGACGATCTGCTTGAACGTGTTGGCCGGGTCGAGGATGACACCCAGTATCCAGCCCCACGCATTCGGTTTCTGAGCGACCGCGGCCGCCTCGGTACCGTTCGACATGCTGCTCCCCCTTGCTCGTCACCAGGGCTTGCCGAGGGGTATCCCCCGCGGTCCGCCCGGTCGGGACGCGCACCTCACCAAGCGCATCGCCCCCTGCCCACAACTCTGCCTGTCCGGACCCCCAAACGCAAAGAGGGCAGCGTTCAGGCCCGCGCTGCCCTCTTTGACACTCGTGTTCCCGAAATGGTTTCACGCGCCATTCGACGCACGCTCCCGTCGGCCGGCACTCGCATTGATACGCACGACTCCCCCCGAGCGTGTCGCATCATGAGCACCGTCCAAACGCGCCGTTCGACGCCGATGGTCTCCTAGCCCGTCAGCGAGAACCGGATCGGGTACGCAATGCGCACCGGCACCGGAACGTCACGCTGCTTCGCGGGCTTGAACTTCCACTTGCGGACAGCATCAAGCGCCGCCTGGTCAAGCATCGGGACCGACTGCAAGATCCTCGCGTTCACCACGTTGCCGAACTCGTCGATGTCGAGCTGCACCATGACAACGCCCTCGGTCTCCGCCTTCATAGCCATGTCCGGGTAGACCGGCTTCACTTGCACGATGACCACTGGCGGCTCGTCGTACGACATGAAGAACTCGGTGCGGGTCTGGACCGCGGGCAACGCCGGCGGAGCCTCAACGTCCAGTTCGGTCGAAGCGATCGTCTCCTGGGCGGCCGCGTCATCACTCGGCGCGATCTCCGTGACGATCTGCTCCTTCACCTCCTCCTTCGGAGGAGGTGGGATCTCGAACTGGTCAGGGATTGCGAGCGCCTCGGCTACCTGCTTCTCTCGAAGCTGGTACGGCTTGATCTTCAGTTCCGGCGTGACCAGGAACGCAATGACGTGGATGGCAAGCGCCAGCAGAAGCCCGTTCCGAAGCATCTTCGGATACGCGTCCTTGAGGCGCTGCTCCTCCGTCATGTGCATAAGAAGATATGGACTCATCTCTATCTGCCTCTTCAATCCTTCTTCAGGTCACCTGGGTGCGAGCTTCCGCGCTAGTCGTCCTCTATGAGCGCCGTTGTGAACGAGACGCTCAGCGCGTTGGCTCTCTTCAGCTGCTCCATCGCTTCGTCCATCGTGCCGTACGGCGTGTTCTCATCCGTATTGAAGGCGATGATGAGCGCCGGGTTCTCCCGGAGCTTCGCCTGCACCATGGGTTCGATGTCGTTCATCCCAACGATGAGATCATCGATCGAGATATTGCCCAGGTTGTCAACCCAGATGTGGGCGATCTTCTCTCTCGGTATCTTCTCGCCGGCCTGCGTTCTCGGAAGCGAGATCGGCAGACCTTCCTCAAGCTTGAAGATGGTCGTGACCATGAAGAAGACGATCAGGAGAAACGCGATGTCCGCCATCGATGATGTCGGAATGCGCGCTCCCGATCCCTCTTTTCTTCGCAGGTCCAATGAATACCTCCAAACGCCTATTCGACTCCGAGCATCTTGAGCGAGATACGCTTCTCGCGCTTCAACCCCGTCTCCTCAAGCTCATCGTAGACGAGCATCACCATGTCGAGCACCTCGATCATGTTCGCATACGGCGCTTCGGCGTGCGTCTCGAGGGAGATGATCAGGCTCTCGTTCTCCCTCACACGCTGCGTCACGATCTCCTTGATACGCGGGAGCTCGGTAGGCGTTTCCTCAAGATCAACGAAATGGACACCGCTTCTCGCCGTGATGATCTGCGTGACATTGTCCCGCTTGACCTGCGTCACGTCACCACCCGCGCTCGGCAGGATGATCGGAAGACCGACCTCGGGAAACGTCGTACTCACGATGAAGAAGACGAGAAGCAGGAAAGCGACGTCCGACATCGACGATTCGCCCACCATCTCGGCCGAAATGCTCGACCTTTTCTTGAATCTCGCCATGAATCTAACCTTCCTGGGGCATGAGCCCGGGATCTACTTGAGAATGTCCATCTCGGTCAGCGTGTCGATCAGCTCGGACGCGCTGTCCTCCATCTCGACGACGAAGCGGTCGATGCGCTGGACGAACAGGTTGTGCGCGATCTGGAACGGAATGGCGATCACCAGACCGGACATCGTCGTGATCAGCGCCTCGGAGATACCGCTCGCAACCAGCTTCGCGCTGACCTGTTCCGCCTGCGCGATGGCCTCGAAGGCCGCGATCATGCCGGAGACCGTCCCGAGGAAACCAAGGAGCGGACCGACGTTCGCGACTGTCGCCAGAATGATCAGGCCTCGCTCGAGGAACGACATCTCGATGATGCCCGCTGTCTCGATGGCCTTCTCAACGGCAGCCTGGCCGCGGTGCGCCTTGCTCAGACCGGCGTGGAGAATCTGCGGGATCGGACCGCGCGTGTTGGCGCAGACGTCCATCGCCTTCTCCATGTCGCCCTTCTTCAGAGCGCCGATGACGCCTTCCATGAGCTTGCGGACGTCCGTGCTCGCCTTGCGGAGCGTGATGGCCCGCTCGATCGTGACGGCGAGACCAATGATCGAGAGCGCCAGGAGCGCCCACATGAACTTCCCGCCCTTGATGAAGAACTCAACGAGTCCGTTGGACTGGAACCCGCCACCCGTCGTCTCGACCGGCTCCACCGCCGCCGGCGCCGCAGCGGCAGCCGCCAGCGTGTCGACAGCGGTCGTATCGACCATCGCGGAATCGGCCATTCCCTGGACCGTTCCCGCGGCCTGGCCACCCGCCACCTGTGCACTCGCCGGCGCGGCGATCAGGACAGCGACGAACACCGTCGCAAAGATAATGAAGACTCTACTCATTACTGTGCTTCCCCCTCCCGTGCTGCGCTCCCGACTGCTTCCGGTAAGCGCGGGACCTGAGGCTCCTCTCAGAACACTCACAGTGATCTCATCTGTTGTTCTCAGCCACCGGCGACGGAAACCGGTCGTAGGCGATGCGCTCAGGCCGCGACCGATGCGCGTCCGCGAGGGTACACCGACCCATAGCTCCGTTCCCGACGACTTGTGAGCGGCCGCGCAAGACCGGCTCACACCATGTGTTCGCTCGCCCTCCTCCTGCACTCGTATGGTCACTGGGGGGGTGTCCGACCCCGGCTGTCAATATCAACATAAACCACGACGACCAGCAGCCGCCCGTGGCTCCACTTGGTTGGCATTCTACATCCGGCTCGGCGGACTGTCAACCGAATTGTGCCAGACGCGAATGCGTCTAAGCTATTGCAGGACACGCAATCGCGCCGGTTCCAACGTCGGTTTTTGGTGTTGACATGTGGCACGCTGGAGGTATAATGGCGGTGGACTCACCCCCCTCTCAAGTCATGGACCTGGCGGGGGGGCGTGAGCATCCGGACGCCGTTACGGGATGCTCCGCGGCGGTGTCAGCCCCATGGACCGGTAGCCCCCTGGATATCGACCAATCCGTCGATCGAAAGCAGTCTGGAGGTCAAACGACATGACATCGTTCCGGAGAATGGGAGCCGGCGCGCTGGCACTCGTCCTCGTTGCCGTACCGCTGGCAGCGATGATTCTTCTCACCGGGTGCCGCAAGGAGGAGCAGCTCCTGCTCGACACGAACCTCCCCCCCAACACCCGGCTCACGAGCGCACCGGCGCCTCTCGAGCAGACCAACTACAGGGTGCATATGCACTGGAGCGGGAGCGATCCTGACGGGTACGTGGTGGGCTACTACTTCGCCTGGGATGACACGGTGCCCGGGATCGGCGCTGCGGGATCGGCATGGACGTTCACGAGCAGGACGGACAGCCTCTTCAAGGCCGTCATCGACACGGCAGGCGAGACGCGGAGACATACGTTCTATATTCGGTCTCTCGACAACGAAGGCGCTGTGGATCCCTCGCCGGACCGCATCCGCTTCGATGCCTCGACCGACCTGCCCATCGTGAACCTCCTGTACCGGCTTGAGGGTCCTCAGGACCCCGACGGCGGGAACTACAACCCGGGCTATCGGGACACCGTCCTGATGGGTTCGCCGTGTTCGTTCACGTGGTCGGGCTACGACCCGGACGGCCAGGGCGCACCGGTGACGTACAGCTACCGCCTCGATTCGAACCCCGACTCACCCTGGGATGCCGCGACGTCCTACACGGCCGCCACGATCACGAGCGGGAACCATCTGTTCTACGTGCGCGCGAGGGACGAAACGGGCGCCTGGAACTTCCCGACGAGCTACCGGTTCGTCATGAACTACGAGCCCGATAGCGAGATCATCGACCCGGAGGAGGTGTCCGGCACGCTGACGGTCGCGGACAAAGAGACGCTGTGGATCTCCTGGGAGGCCCGTGACCGGGAGCAGCTCGAAGGGGTCTCGGGAGGCATCACTCAGATATGGATCGAGCTCGACAACGAGCGCATCCCGTTCTCGTATGACGCCCCGCCCTACACCGGCACGTGGTACTACACGTCCACGGCGCCCGAGGGCACGGACCACTTCATCTTCCAGGACAACATCAACACGGGCGGCAACAAGGATCACGAGTTCCGCATCTGGGCCGTTGACGTGAAGAACCGTGTGGAGGTTCCCAGCCAGGTGCCGGCCGACCGCGAAGTCTACAGATTCTGGTACAACTACCCGCCCACGACCGAGATCACTTTCCCGGCCGAGGGTGACACGGTGGGCCCGGACTTCACGGTGACGTGGATCGGGACCGATTCGGACGGAGAGGTCGTGGTCTACCAGTATGTGCTCGACCCCAACGTCAACGGTCTCCGAATCACCGAGGAGACGGAGAACTCCTACAGCGGCATCAGCGACGGCCAGCATGTCTTCTGGGTCCGCGCCCGCGATGACGCGGACTGCTGGGAGGTCGACTACCGCAAGAGGATCTTCTACGTGGACTCGGCGAGGGCGAACGGCGCGAAGTAGTCTGGAGAGAGAAGCTCCTCCCCCGGTCTGGCGGACAACGGACCAACCTGGGGAATGGAGCCGGAGGGACAGCTTACGATGACATCCATAAGGACAAAGCACTGGCTCGCCGCCGGACTCGCCATCCTCCTCGTGCTTGGCGCCATGGGAGGATGCTCGAAGTTCGATGCGGGTGATCCGAACCCGAACATCCCGCCGGAAACGACGCTGTCGTTCTCGCCTGCGACAGGCGACACATCGAACTACCGCGTGCGGATGAACTGGTTCGGATGGGATCCCGACGGCGAGATATCACACTACCGGACGAGATGGGATACTTTCGACTGGCGCACCGTGGTCAATACGGACAGCGTGTTCCTGGTCTCGGCAAGCGCCGACACCGTCAACGCGTCGTTCGGCTACGAGTATCATACGTTCAGTGTGAAGGCGGTCGACAACAACGATGCGGAAGACCCCACTCCAGAGACGGTCTCCTTCACCGCGTTCACCATCGTCCCCGACACGCGCATCATCCGGGGACCGAACGGCGTGACCGGCCCGATGGTCACGTTCGAGTGGTCGGGCTCCGATCGGGACGGCGTGATCGTCGGCTACGGCTACCGGCTGTTCAAGTGGGAGCAGTCGACCAGCGAGTGGGTCCAGGTGACGTCGCAGACCAACCTCGATGCTGAGACCGTCATCGCCAACTTCGGGCCGATCGAGGGACTCCATCGGTTCGAGGTCTGGTCGATCGACGATGCAGGAGCCGCAGACCAGACGCCGGCCGCCCGGCAGTTCACCTGCAACTCGGAACTGGCCGGACCCAAGCTCTACATCATCTCGAACGTGTTCGGCATCCGGACGTACCGCGGACCGG
This sequence comes from uncultured bacterium, assembly GCA_964516845.1. Lineage (GTDB taxonomy): Bacteria > Joyebacterota > Joyebacteria > Joyebacterales > Joyebacteraceae > JAPEKQ01. Next base: position 3,222 of record CAZEXP010000030.1, on the reverse strand, counting down.
TCTGGAACGATGTGTACAACATCCCGACGCCGATCTTCGCCGGCGAGCGCCTCGCCTTCGAGTGGATCGCCACGGCGGAGTCATACGGTGGCCAGGTCCTCGGCTATCGGCACGCCTATGACGACACCTCCAACTGGCCCTCGTGGTCGTCGTTCGACAACAGATTCAGCGTCGTCCCCGAACTCGGACGGCACTCGCTGTACGTCAACGCGCTCGACAACGCCAATGTGCGAACACGCGCGCGCGTCTATTTCGATGTGGTCGAGGCAACGCTGAACGAGTACATCCTCGTCGTAGACGACTGGAACAGCAAGGAGGGAACGCCTGGCTGGCCGACCGACGAGCAGCGCAACGACTTCTGGGACGACATGCTCGCCGGCTACAAGCACATCAGGGTCGAGTGGCAGCCGGACCAGAACCAGGTCGGCGGCGCCGACCAGCCGCCGGACGTCGACGCCCTTCGTGGCGCTTCGACGGTGATCTGGTACGCCGATCAGGAGTACTCGGTTCTCAATGACCTGTTCGATCCCTTCTCGGCGAGCTACAACTCGCTCGCAGGATATATGCGGGTCGGCGGCAACCTGATTCTGTCCGGCCAGGAGTGTATCAAGCAGATCCTGTACGCGAACTACCCGGTAACGGTCGCACCATCCGACACGACCGAGGCGAGGCGATTTGTCAGGGACTACCTCCACATCGGGTCGGCGGACTACAGCGGCTACCAGGCCAACAAGACAGCCCCGTGGAACTACGGGTACTGCTTCTACGGCGACAATCCGACCGATGCCGGCGAGAGCTTCGGCCTCGTGGACGCATACATCGACAGCGTCGGCCCGGGCGGATACCCGGAACCCGGCAAGTGGCCGTTCTACGTCTGGCAGATCACGAACTACAAGCGCTGTGGTCTCCCGGGTGTCGAGACGGTCACCGCGTACCAGGGCACAGGCCTCGAGGTCTTCGAGATGGACTCGTTCCTGAACGTGAACTTCGAGGGCGACCCATCGTCGGTACTCTACCTGTCGGGCGACAACCACGGGAACACGTGGTATATTGGCCATCCCCTCTACTACGTCCAGGACGACCCCGCGAGGGCCAACTTCGACAAGATCCTCGGGCTGTTCGGCGAGGAGAAGCTCGAGTAGCAGAAGCAACGGAACCGGCGCGAAACCAAGCCCGGAGGCCTTCGCGGCCTCCGGGCTTTCTTCATGTTCCGGCCTGTCGAGCGTACTACGCAGAGTTCCGTCTGAAGAGGTAGCGCCCTCGCAGATAGGTGAGCCACTCGGATCGACCAGGCCACTCAGGCCCCTGCTCCATAGCATCCCAAAGCTCGGAGCAGCTCATGGAGACGAAGGCAATATCGGACCCTGCGACGGCGAGAGAGAATTCCATGACCTCCCTCCGGTGGTCGACGAATGCCGGTGTGTCCGGCCAGTCGAGGGGCTCCCAGAACACGTAGAGGAGCGTCTTCGGTTGTGGCTCGTCCCCCAGCGCGGAACGCAGCCCGAGGTACTGCCGAACGAGAGCCGCCGCGTCGAGAGACCTGAACCGACCGGGGTCCGCACAGAGGGAATCATACAGGTCGGACCATTCCGGCGATGCCATGCCGGCCACGGCCTGCGCGCAGCTGGCCGCGAGGTTCGCCGTCTTCATCGCGAACGGTTCTGTCAGAACGCAGCTTGCGCCGAGTATGGCGTCGGCACCGAGCGCCAGCATGCCAAGGCGTGCCGGCGCCTCACCCAACCCGGTCCGCAGCCTCTTGCTGAAGCGAAGCACGTCGAACGCGGGCAGTCCGGGAACGCGCAGACGGTCCGTCGACGAGCGGGACGGGCCGAACGTGTTCGCACAGAGCGCAACCGATGAATCGATGTCGCAGAGTTCGTCGAACGCCGTTCTGCCGTTCACGGGCTCACCCTCGCCTCCGAGAACATCTCCGCGCAGCAGCTCGTAGTCAACGCCGGGAGCCAGGTTGTCGCGAGCGTCCCGCAATCGGTGCGGATGCGAGTCATCGAATCGGGCCTCGGGCAGAAGCCTCCTCAGGCGAACGCTGATCTCATGAGTGATCTCCTCGCGAAGCGCTGTCAGAGACATATCGTCCTCCCCCTGAGAACCGCCGTCCACGCCCGACAGAGAAAACCGGGGCGCCCACGCTGTGGACCCCCCGGTCTTGATGTTGTCTTTCGTCGACTCCGCTGCCCGAACGGCCGGGAGTACGGGGTCAGGTCCTAGAAGATGAACGTCACGGCGAACCGGCTTTCACTGTCGAGATTGCCAAGATCGACGTAGGCGTAGTCGAGACGGAATGCCGCTTCGCTCGTCGGGAACAGAAGTCCGAGCCCGAGGGTCAACCCTCCTTCGTCGTAGTTCACACGGTACCCGCCGCGGCCGAACACGTAGACACTGCCCTTGTGGAACGTGTACTCGGCGCCGGCGCTCGCGCGGTTCCCGCCGTCCGGCGTTCTCTTGTACTCGCTGGTGAGAACGACCCGGTGCGTGACGATATCGAAGACCCTCATCGACGCACCGACGCGGTAGGTCGTCGGCATCGGATAGCTCTCGCCGAAACCCGTGTCAGAACCCGTCCGAGCCCAACGGTTCTCCGGCCCGAGGTTCATCACCGAAGCGCCGACCCGCAGGTTGCGGAACTTCGTTTCGTACAGCACCCCAATGTCACCACAAACACCTTCGCAGAAGGCGTCCGCCATACCCAGATGGTACCAGCGCACGGTCGTCCCGACGGAGAGACCGTCATTGAACTCCCAGCAGTAGCTGCCGCCGAACGCCATGTCCCCGGCGTCCACCTTGTCCCCGATACCGATACCGAACTCGCTGTCCGGGTTGTAATACTCGGTCTTCTCGTCGTACGGGCTCATCTGCATCACAGACCAGCTGAAGGCGAAAACGCCGCGAAGATAGCTGTGCCGGAACCCGTAGCTGAGGTGCTGGAACGAAAGCCCCGCCGCCCACGTTGTGTTGTCGATATGAATCTCGCTGCCCCTGACGAAAGTGAGGCCGGCCGGGTTGTAGAAGACGGTCATCGCGTCGTCAGCCAGACCCGCGAAGGCGCCACCCATGGCAACCTGTCGAGCGCCCGCGTCGACCTCGAGGAAGCTTGCGAGATGCGTCCCCACGCCGTCTGCAAGACCGGCCTGCGGAGCGCAGAGCATCAACGCCAGCGCGCCGATGAGGAACAGGTGTCTTCGCAAGTGAGTTCTCCTTTCGAAC
>CAZEXP010000029.1:27226-28349 GCA_964516845.1 uncultured bacterium | reverse complement strand
CCGATGTCAATGAAGCACTTCCCAACGAGGTCGAGCGCCTGCTGCGACGCCACCGTCACAACGATGTTGTCCGGCGTGAGCTTCACGCCGTTCTCCCGCTCGTGGTACGCGATCAGCTCATCCTTGAGCTTCGGGTCTCCCTCGGTCGGGCTGTACTGCAGAGCCGTCTTCCCCTCACGCTTGAGCACGACATCGACGATCTCTCTGATCTCGTCGATCGGGAACGCGTTCGGGTCCGGCAGGCCGCCGGCGAAGGAGATTATCTCCGGCCTGCGCGTGAGCTTGAGCAGTTCACGGATCACGGACTTCTTCATCCGCTTTGCGTTCGTCGAAAACAGTCCTTCGAGGTCGTTGACCATTTCGCCTCCCTGCCGGCAACGTGTCAAATCGTACAGGCGGCGGACCGTATGCCACCGCCAAAGGGCCAACATCAGAGGTTATAGCCGTGCAGGACAGGTGTCAAGCGTACGTTGGCGGGGAATTTCCGGACCGAGCGGTACGAATTTCGGTGCTCCATTTGACTTGACCGCATTCCTGTATCATGCTAGGTTTTCGTGAAGGTACTTTTGAGTTCCCTCGATGCTCGTAATGGCAACTCAAGGGCACACGTTCAGATTCGAACCCTCAAGCCACCGTACTTCCCCGCCCGAGGGGCAAGTGAACCCTCAACCGTGGATGGTCATATGCTGACGAAGAAGGAACTCGGACACAGACTGCGGATGGCCCGCTTCGAGAAAGGCCTGACGCTCAAGGACGTCGCGAAGCTCTCCGGGATGTCCGCAACGCATATCTCAGAAGTCGAACGAGGCAAGACATCACCCACGATCGGAGCGCTGCAGCGGATCACCGGAGCGCTCGGCGAGAACCCGGCGCATTTCGTCCGCGAGGAGAACCTGCCGCGAGTGCTCTACACGCACGCCTCGGACACGGTCACGCACTACAACACGGATGCCAATGGACGCCCGGGGGATTACCGCGTACTCAGCAAGGGCTTGCCCGGAGGCATGTCCCAGGTCTTCGACCGCAGCTTCTCGCCGGGATCGGTCGTCGCGTGGCCACCGAGGATCGGTGAGATGGTCGTCGTCTGCACCGGAGGATCGTCGCGGGTGACGTTCGGTGACGA
>CAZEXP010000029.1:23188-27126 GCA_964516845.1 uncultured bacterium | reverse complement strand
CACATCTCGGAGGTCGAACGAGGAAAGACCTCACCGACGATCGGCGCGCTCCAGCGCATCACGGATGCCCTTGAGGAGAACGCGGCGCACTTCGTGCGTGAGGAGTCGTTCCCTCGCACTCTGTTCACAAGCGCCTCGGACAAAGCCGAGAGCTTCTTGAAGGACGCCAGTGGTCGGATAACCCGTTTCGACTTCCTCAGTCGGGGGCTCCCGGACGGGATCGTCCAGATCTCGGAACACACGCTGTCTCCAGGCGCGAGGACATTGGGGAACCCGCGAATCGCGGAGTCAGTGGTCATCTGCCTGTCAGGAATGGTTCGTATCACTGCGGCAGGTGAGAGTCAGGTTCTGCGCGAAGGCGACACAATGCAGTTCCGTCTGGATGATGGATATGAGATCGAGGTGCTCGGTGACGAGCAGCACCGCGCGATCGTTGTGCTTGCGGCTCCGGTGCTCATCTCGATCTAGCCGCACCGAACGAAACTGAACTGGACCGATTGACACCCGGAAGGCTGCGGGGCCGACTGGGAACACACAGCAGCAGTCGATGTGTTGCCGGTCCCAGCACTGTGGCTCATGTGCCACAGAGGAGCAGCAAGATGCCATCAAAGCAAGAGGTGGGACGCAGGGTCCGACTGGCTCGCTTCCGTCGTGACCTGACGCTGAAGGAGGTCGCCGCCCGTTCGGGAATGTCGGCGACGCACATATCCGAGATCGAGCGCGGCAAGACCTCCCCGACCATCGGCGCGCTCGAGAGAATCGCAGGCGCGCTCGAAGAGCGTCCGGCGCACTTCGTCGAAGAGCAGGTCCGTTCGCTCGCCGTCCTGACATCGCGGAAAGACAGGTCAAAGGCCTTCTCGTGCGACGCCGACGATCGCGTCATCGAGGCCGAACTCCTGACGAAGAATGTGCCGTGGGGCATGAGTACCATCATGCGGCATGTCAGCGAACCCGGCGACAGCTGCCATCGAGGTGGCGCCCTCGGTGAGGTCGTCGCCCTCTGCCAACGCGGGATGGTGCGGATCACGATCGGTCAGGATGCGATCGTCCTTCGCGAAGGCGATGCCGTCCAGTTCCCGATGGACCAGGGATACCTGGCAGAGAACATCGGCGACGAACGCTCCGAGTGCCTGCTAGTAGCGGCGTTCGTCACGAGGAAGGGCTGGTAGCAGAGACACCCGCGGATTCCTGTCCGCCCTCCTCCACCAGCCCACAGGCACCCCCACCCCGGGAGTGCCTGGACGGGAAGAGCCCACCGCTCGCCCCTGCCTGTGTGGTTCCGCACTGGAAGGTCACTATAGGTACATTTCTTCGCTGTTCTCTAGCCCGCGTGCCGCAACATTGCTAATCTGGCACACTCTGTGCAATTAGTACAGTCCGTACGTTCCCCCTATCTCTCGCAGCGACACGAGGTCGCGGCCGAGGGGGGCACACCGCTGCATTGCGCAGAGGAGGCGTCACTATGCTCTCCGCACACAGACTCACAGGGAACCAGTCAGGGTCGACACTGGTGGCGATGATCCTCCTGTCACTCCTCATCCTCATCGTCACGCTGGCCGTCTTCCAGTTCGGCGCGCAGGATGCGTCCCTGGCGGCACGAAGGATCGATCATTCGAAGGCGCTGTACATGGCTGAGTCCGGATTGGCCAGAGCCCACACGTGGCTCGAGTCCCAGGATAATCCTCCCCCGGGCATTCTGGCCATCGAACCGTTCGGAGCGTCCCCGGAGACGCTCGATGTCGGATCGTACTACGTCACGATCACGCCCGATCCCGGCAACGCGGCCGGCTCCAGGAAGTACTTCACGATCCGCTCCGTCGGGACATTCGGCAACCGCACGCGCACGCTCGAACGCGACGTCATGACACAGTCGTATGCTCAGTTCATCTACTTCACGGAGATCGAGAGACCGCCGGGCACGTACACGCCGGTCTGGTTCGTCTCTGCCGACGACATTGACGGTGACCTGCATACGAACGGGCAGATCCACATATTCGGCAACCCGACGTACGGAGGCCACGTGACGAGCGCGCACGGAGGGCCCGACGATTCGGACTCCAGTCACAACCCGGCGTTCATGTACTACAACGGGAGCTACTACGGTCACATCGAATCGTCGGCACCCAGCAACGCTCCGTACGACGAGCCGGTGTTCATGGACGGCTACGAACTCGGCGCTTCGGAGATCGAGCTCCCATCGTACATCGATGACCTGGTGACGCTCGCCACAGATGACGGCATCCTCCTCACCGGGAACTACGACATCGAGATCGGCCGGGACGACGGCAGCGGACCGATGTACGGGACACTGAGCTACCGGCCGCTCAGCGGCGGCGCATGGGTCGACCTCGACATCTCCTCGTTCAACGGCGTCATGTACATCGATGGGGCCGTGGAGATCGAGGGAGTGCTCGACGGCAGCCTGACGATCGCAAGCTCCGGGACCATCTCCATCATGAACAACCTGACGTACGCAGCGAGCGACGCCGATGGCCCGCTTCCCGGGTGCGACGACGTCCTGGGGCTCGTCTCCGAGAGCAACATCGTCATCGAGGACAACTACGCGAACCAGAACGACTGCACCATCCACGCGCACGTGATGGCGCTTGGGACCTCGTTCGAGGTCGAGAACTACAGGTACGGCGGCCCCCGCGGGACGCTGACGGTGCACGGCGGTATCGTACAACGCTACCGCGGCTGCGTTGGGACCGGGAGGCTCGATGGTGACACGATCACGATCTACACCGGCTATGCGAAGAGCTACCACTACGACCCACGCTTCGACAGCATGCAGCCGCCCGGCTATCTGATGACCGGGAAGTACTACAAACTCTCATGGCGGGAGGTGCCCAGTGCGTAGCGGAATTCACGCGGCGTCGGGCAACGGCGGGTTCACACTTCCGGAGGTCCTCCTCGCAGCTCTGCTGGCGATCGGCGCCCTCGCGGCCGGATTTGCGGCCTACGGCGGGTCGGTGCGGTCGTTCGATGGAACGGCATCGCTGGCGGATCTGCAGCGCGAGGCATCCACGGCGGTCGAGGTGATCGCCCGCGACGTACGGTCCGGTTCGTCCGTGACCGTCGGCAGCGGGGGCGATTCCCTGAACGTCTACTACTACACGGGCTCGTACGACAGTCTGGCAGCCGTATATCACCTCGACGGGCAGAACCACGTCGTCAACATCAGCGGAGCGGCGCTCGCCGAGAACGTAAGTTCGCTCAACTTCTCGACCGCGGACGGTCGGGTCGTCAATATCGATGTGTTGGTCGAGGACACGCGCCGGGCCGGACCCGGGGACGACATACACGTCCTCATGTCCTCCACGGTCGCCTGCCGGAACTAGCGGGCACCGAAGGGCTGAACACCAGGAAGGGCTGAGCAATGAGACGCAGACGGAGCATCATGCGCCTGTTCAGGAGGCCGCTCAAATCGGCGTCAGGCGCCGCCCTGATCGAGATCCTCATGTCGACCGTCATCCTCGGGATCATCATCGTTCCGATGTTCGACACGCTGGTCGCAGGCAGGATGTTGACGGCGCGGCGCGGCGAGCGGCGGATGGCACATCATCTCGTCGCGCGCAAGACCGAGCAGCTCCTCAACGCAGGCTACGGATCGTCAGACGCGGGAGCGGACGTGACGAGCATCAGTCTGACGGCCGGCTCGCACCCGACGAACCCGAGCATCGTTGTCAACACTCGCGGTGACACGTCCGCGGTCAATGACGTCGTCGGGAACCTCACGTGGAACGTGCAACCCCTCGTGTGGTCCAGCCCGGGTGATTCGGTCCGCGCGAAGCGGATCGAGGTCAAGCTGGTATGGCCGGCACAGACGCCGCGGGACAGTCTGTCGATCACGACGATCATCGGCGCGTAGGCGCGCCGGCAGTCATCGGCGCGTAGGCGCGCCGGCAGTCATCGGCGCGTAGGCGCGCCGGCAGTCA
>CAZEXP010000029.1:5042-23088 GCA_964516845.1 uncultured bacterium | reverse complement strand
GGATTGAGGATTGAGGATTGAGGATCAGGGATCGGTGGTCAGGCTCCGAGGGTTGAGTACCAGGTGAGGATGGTGTCACCCCAGACCACAGCGAGAAAGGCTCCCGCCGCGATGAAGGGACCGAACGGAAGGCTCCTGTCCCAGTCCCTCCCCTTGATGATCAGTGTCGCAACACCGACGACCGCTCCGGAGAAGAACGCCGCGAACAGGAGAACCAGCACCGCCTGCCAACCCATGAACGCACCGAGCATGGCTGCCAGCTTGATGTCCCCACCTCCCATGCTCTCCTTCCCGAACACCGCATCACCGAGAATGGCGATGAGGTAGAGAGCTCCTCCCCCGGCCACAGCTCCGATCAGCGAACCGGCAATCGTCGTGACGCCCATCAGCGGCGCCAGAACCAGCCCGGCGGCGATGCCCGGAAGCGTGACACGGTCGGGGATGATCCTCAGGTCCAGATCGATGAACGACAGGACGATGAGAACGCAGGAGAGCGGCCAGAACAGCGCGAGTTCCCGGCCGAAGCCGTACCGTGCGAACAGAAGCACGGGAGCGACCCCGGCCAGAAACTCAACGATGGGGTATCTCTCCGGGATATGAACGCCGCAATGCGAGCACCTGCCCCTGAGGAGCAGATAGCTCAGGATCGGTATGTTCTCCCACGGCCTGATCCTCTCCCCGCACTGGGGACAGGACGACGGCGGGCTGACTACCGACTGCCCTCGGGGCAGCCGGTAGATCAGCACGTTGAGAAAACTGCCGAATACGGCACCTATCACGAAGAGTCCCGCGTGGATCATGCTAGTTGTTCTCCCACCGCAGGTCGACTTCGCTGTGACGACGCGCACTGTAACGCTCGAGCGCTTCGCCGGTGAGGATCCGAGGCGTCAGGAACAGCACGATCTCGGTATCCGCCTCGGTGCTGATGCTCTTGCGGAACAGCTGACCCAGAAACGGGATATCACCAAGGATCGGCACCTTAAAATCGGTGTCGATGATGTCCTTGCGGAGCAGACCGCCGATCACGATCGTCTGGCCGTCTCCGGCCATGACGGTCGTGTGCGCAGTCCGGTGCTTCGTGTCGACCGCATCGTCCGGGAAGTAGCTCGAACGCTGCGCCGAGCTGACCATCGGCTCGATCTCCATGGTCACGACGTTCTCGTTATTGATGTGAGGCGTGACCTTGAGACTGACGCCGACCTGCCCGAAGATGGGCTCCACCGTGGACTCACTGCTGCCCTCGCGGTAGGTCGTCTTCTTGGCAAGCGCCATGTTGCGAACGATCTCGATCGTGGCTTCCCTGTTGTCGACCGTCAGGATCTGCGGCTGTGCCAGGACGTCCGCCCTCCCCTCCTTCTGCAGTGCGGAGATCGAAGCCATCAGGTCCTTGACGTCGCTGAAGGAAGCGAACTTGCCGAACGTGAGTTCGAAGAGACCCTCGCTGTCGGAACCATTGTTGAAATTGCTGATGTAGGAGACCGCCTCGTCACCACCCTCGTCGTTGAGCGGGCTCAGGGCACCCCACGAGATGCCGAGCTCATGCGACGAATCATCCGAGAACTCCACGATCTTGGCCTCGATCAACACCTGGCCCGTGGGCGAGTCCAGCTCCAGGATCAGCGACCGGAGCCTGGGCATGTTCTCCGGGATGTCGGAGACGACGAGCGCGCTCGTCCTCGCGTCAACCACGATGCTTCCGAGATCGGTCAGTACTCCCTTGAGCGTCTCGTTGAGCTCCACGGCGTCCGCGTAGTTGGTATTGAAGACCTCGGTCGTCGTTGCGACCGGAGGACCTTCGAGCGCTTCCATGATGACGTAGATGTTCGTGCCCTTCTGGCGCGTGTACCAGAGGCCGTTGGCCCGCAGGATGGCTGCGAGCGCGTCCTCGACGAGCACGTCCTCGAGGTACACGTTGATCTCCCGCCCCACCAGCTCGGAGCCGATGAGGAAGTTGATCCCTGACTTCTGCGTCATGACCTTCAGGACGCTCCCGAGTGTGACGTTCTGGAGGTTCAGCGAGATTCGCTGACTCCTGACGCCGGCGTCGCTTGTCTGCGACAGCGCCGGAAGCGTCATCGTGAACGCGAGCACCACGACGATGGCGGCAATGAGCCAATGTCGCAGCAATCGGTTGCGGCTTGGATTCATACAGCACTCCTCCTAGTCGACGGTGAGTTCGAACTGCTTCTCTCGGTACTCGAATATGACCCTGTTGATCCTGATCTCGACGATGCGAGCTCCCTTGATGCGGTCTCCGACGTGAACGTCCATGCCGTCAATCATCGCGATCGGGGTCTCAGGGTCCCAGATGATTCCGTAGAGCGTCATGTACGGCAGTGTCACGGGAGCGGGCTCCGCCGGCTTCTCCTCGCGGGCGGGTGTGCTCACCCTGCTGGTCAGTCGCACGAGCGGCTCAAACGGGTCGCGCGCATCATCGCCCGTGTACATCTTCTGCATCCGCGCGCGCGCGATCTTCGCGACACACGCGAGGTGCTGAGGATCTCGGTCGATGACGCTCCCCTCCGGTCCGCTCGTCGCAGCAAGCGCGGTGGTGCCTCCCCCCGGCATCATCCGTATGACCATGACGACGATGAGGACGAGAACGAGCCCGCCCAGTGCCATGATCCTCTTCCTATCCGCGCTGATAGCTTTCACCTGCTAGTCCTCCCACGAAACGGCGCCGATGAGAACCTTCGCCTCCGGACCACCCGCGCCGTCCTCGCCGGTCTCGAACATGACGCGTCGGACGATGAGGAACCGCTGATTGCTCTCCACGAGCCCCAGGAACTTGCCGATCTCGTGGTACGTGCCGCGAAGCGTGAGCTCAAACGGATACTCGACCATCCGCTTCGAAATCTCATTCTTGGGCAGAAGGTTCGGTTCCTCCGTCACCTTGGCGCCGGTACCCGACGCAAGCTGCTCGAGCGAGGTGATGACGGTCATGCGCTGATCACCCTTCATCAGACCGTCCCGGAACCCGGCCACGGCAGAGCTCGATTCCCTCACGACGAAGAAGTCCTCGATGATCGTCTTGCGTTCCTTGATCCCGTCCAGTCTGGCCCAGACGGGTTTCAGGACCAGGAAGTACGACAGGTTCGCGGCCCCGACGTAGATGAGGATCGCGACAGCGGCTATCCGCCAGGCAGTCCAGGGTCTCGGTCCGCCGCCGAGGCGCACGAGACGCGAGATCTGTGAGCGACCGGTCGCCGTCCCGCCACGCGACTTCGAGTCGGGCGCACTCGCGCTCTTCGACTCGGCATCACTCAACGCTGCCGGGTCGTGCACGAGTTCACCACGAGGCGTGGTCGGCTGGCTGTTAGCCTTGCCTGTTCCGAACGGCAGTCTCAAAATCCACCCCCACTGGCGCTCCGCGATCGGTTCCCATGCTGTCACCGACGCGCGGCGCCGTCCTACGCACTCCCTACTTGAACGGACATGAAATCTCGAAGCCGGTGACGTCCTCGCCTCCGAGTCGCTTCCTCCCGGTCTCTGCGAATTTCGCTTCCGAGATGTGGCGAGCCAGCTCGGGGTCGCTCTCGAGCGCGATGGCGAACTCCCGGATGACCTCATCTCCCGCCGTCTCACCTGACGCGAGTGCCATTCCCTCGATGAAGAGGCCTCTCTTGGACTTGCCGTTCCGCGTCGCGGCGGCAGGGATCTTGAATTCGACCCGTGTCAGCCAGGCGCCGTCGGGCACAGCCCGGGCAACCGCCTCCCAGAGGTACGTGAACTCCGTGCGGTCGTCGATCAACCCGCCGATTTCCTTGAGATCCGGCCTGATCCTCCGGACGATGATGTCGAGCTCGTCGTGCGACGGCGAGGTGCCCGGATAGTACGCAGACAGGTCCCCCTGCATCTTGTCGATCTCGTTCGCGTATACATCGATCATCTTGAAGTTCGCCGCCGAGAAGAACACGACGGCCAGGATCGTCAGCGCGTAGATCAGGGCGGACGCCGAGATCACGGAGAACATCACGTTCTTCCGCTGGTCCGGGACGATTCGCTCTCGTATGAGATTGATGTTGTACATCTCAGTGAACGTCCTCTGTCATGGCCAGCGCCGATGCAAGCGCGACGAACGGGGCGAGATCGTTGACCGTCGTACGGTCGAACCGGGCCTCGTCCACCTGTACGTCCTCGAGCGGGCTCCAGAGCGAGACCTCGAGCCGGGACTTCCGCGCCAGCTCGTCTCGAAGGTGCGGGAGCCCCGACCCGCCGCCGCACAGGAATACGTGTTCGATGGTGCGACCGTGATCACGGCTCTTGTAGTAGTCCAGCGACCGCGAGATCTCGTCTACCAGCTTCCGGTTCACGGACTGCATGGCGTTCACGACCGTCGGGTTGGAGTCGGACTCGGTCACCTTCGCCTTCTCCGCCTCCGGGAAGCCGACGCCCAGCGTCTCAGCGACGGCCTTCGTGTAGGCATCGCCCGCGAGTTCGATGTCGCGCATGAATGGGACTGTTCCCTTCGCCGCGATCCCGATACTGGTGACCTTCGCTCCGATATCCACAACAGCAACGGTGTCAGAGACGCTCGGACGATTCACGAGCGCATCGAGAAGCACGAGGGCGTCAACGCTCACAACGCGCGGCTCGAAGCCTGATCCCAACACAAGCCGCGTCTTGATGTCGATCTCCGGCTTCGTGGCCGCGACGAACAGCACCTCACTGCGAGTGGCGTCCGTCGCCGCCGCCATGACCGTGTAGTCAACGTAGGAATCAGCGAGGTCGAAGGCGATGACCTGGCTCCCCTCATACCAGACCGCACCCTTGACCTCGGCGGCGTCCATCTTCGGAAACCGGAAGCTGCGGACCGCGACGTGCGGTCCCGCGACCGAGATCGCTACGCGGCGCGTCTCCGGTGAGCAGGCCTCGCGCACGGATGCGAGAGCGCGCGCGCCGGCGTCCGGGTCCCCCGGTGATTCGATGATGGCAAGCGCGAGGTTCTCGAGCTGGTATGCGCCGGGGCCGCCGGAAAGCTCCACGAGCTTCACGGACGCCGACCCAATATCCAGCCCCACAAGCCTCTTTGTCTCGTGTGTGAACACTGCTGCCGCTACCCCCTGCTCGGTCGATCAAACGCCCGTCCTAGTTGTGGACGAGCTCCCCATTCTGGTCGATGGTCTTGACGACTCCTGCGACGTCGGACCCGTGGGCGGCCGTACTCAGGCTGCCGTCGCACTTGATCTTGAACGTGTTCGGGGTCGGCGCTCCGTCGAAGGTGTAGCACTCCTCGCTGAAGTGCCTGCCTTCGAGATCGTTCGGCTTGAGGATCAGCACGCCGCCGGCTGTGACAAGACCCCCGTCTCCGAAGTTCGCGTTCGCATAGGTGCGATGTTCGGCGTAGTACGTCCGCATGGCATCCTTGACGAGTCCAAGAGCGGCGGACGCTTCGGTTCCCATGGAGCGCTCCGGCACGACCTGATACATCGGTATCGCGACCGCCGCCAGCACACCCACGATAATGACGACGATCATGAGCTCGATGAGCGTGAATCCCTGTTCCCTGCGCTGCATGAAACCTCCTCGTTCAGGACCGGGGCCCCCACTTCGCCCGGGCACCTCCGCCTGAATTGACGACCTGCGATGTGCAGCTCTCGCAATCTGCCCCTGGCTCGCCTCCCCTCGTCCCGGCTCCTGACCGGGTTTGGTTGAAGCCCCGCCGGGCGACGCCTGTCGGCGCCGCCCCGCGGGACAATGCAGCGCTACGAGTTGGTAATGTTGCCGTCCTGATTGATCGACCGCACGATCGTCGCAACTTCGGCAGCCTGCGAAGCCGTGCTGTTGGCGCCATCACACTCGATGTCGAACGCAGCCGCAGTCGGAACAGCGTCGAACGTGTAACACTCCGTGCTGAAGTACCGACCGAGAAGATCCGTGTCGGTCACGTCGAGCACGCCCGGATCCGTCACCTGATCAGTGGCAACAACACCAGCGATCACGTACGTACCGTGCTCAGCGTAGTACACGCGCATGGCGCCACGAATCGTACCGAGAGCCGCCACGGCCTCTGAGGCCTTGGCACGCTCGGTCGCACCCTGATACATCGGGATCGCGACGGCCGCCAGAATGCCGACGATGATGACCACGATCATCAGCTCGACGAGGGTGAAACCCCTCTGGTTTCTGCGCAGCATCTAAATCACCCCCTTCCCTGCTCTTTGAAGTCCCTTGTTGACTCGACCCACTACTCATCCACCCGTTCGTCCTTCTACTGAATCCCTGTTGCCATCGAGAAGATTGGCAGATAGATGGCCAGGACCACTACCGCGACGACCCCGCCGAGCCCCACAATCAGTGCAGGCTCGATCATGGCCGTGAGACCCATGATCGCCGCGTCAACCTCGTCCGTGTAGAAGTCCGCGATCTTCTCGAGCATGTCGGGAAGATTTCCGGAGCTCTCACCGGCCGAGACCATGCTCACGACCATCTTCGGGAAGACCGGCGACTCCGCCAGCTTCTCCGCGATGGTCGCACCATTGACAATTCCCAGCCCGACTCCGTCAATCGCCTCCTTGACTACGATGTTCCCCGCGGTCTCGCCCACGATCTCAAGCGCCGCGATGACCGTGACGCCGTTGGTGAGCAACGTACCGAGCGTTCGGCTGAACCTGGCGACGGCGGCCTTTCGGATCAGCTTCCCGAACACCGGGGCCTTGAGCATCAGTCCATCTATCCGCTTCCTCCCGACGGGCGTCCGCCACCACTTCCAGAGGAAGTAGGTCCCGCCACCGAGGACAAGAAGTTCCACGACGATGTTGTTCCCGAGGAATCTCGACGTGGTGATGAGCATCTGTGTCATCGGAGGAAGCGTCATGTCGAAGTCAGCGAAGATGTCCTCGAAACGCGGAATCAGGAAGAACATCACGGCAATGATGGCGCCCGCGAAGAACACGGCGATGAACGCCGGATAGGTCGATGCAGATATGATCTTCCTGGTGAGCGCGTCGCGGGCCTCGAGATAGCCGGCCAACCGGCTGAGCACCGCCGGAAGAGCACC
Source organism: uncultured bacterium (assembly GCA_964516845.1). Taxonomy (GTDB): domain Bacteria; phylum Joyebacterota; class Joyebacteria; order Joyebacterales; family Joyebacteraceae; genus JAPEKQ01. The sequence goes on along the minus strand of CAZEXP010000029.1, from coordinate 16,088 downwards.
GGACTCCTCGCCGGATCGCACCATCGAGATGAAGAGCGACGAGAAGACGCGGTCGTGCTTGGCCATCGCCTGCGAGAGCGTCGAGCCGGCCTCGATGTCGTGCGACACCTCCATGAGAACCTCTCCGAGCGTCGGGTTCTCGATCTGGTCCGAGATCCCGTCAAGACTCTCCAGCACGGGCAGTCCTGCATCGAGCATCGCCGCGAGCTGCCGGCAAAGGATGGCCAGGTCCTTTGTCTTGACCTTCTTGCCCTTCCGCGATGCCTTCGGCTTGGTGGTCGACGAGGCGGGCGCCACCGACGTGACGACCAGCCCCTCCTTACGGAGGATCGAAACGAGTCCCATCTCCGTATCGGCCGCCCGCGTCGCCTTGACCGTGCGTCCCTTCGCGTCCTTGGCCGTGTATGTGAACAGAGGCATTCTCTTGTCCTTCTCGGAGCGGTCCGCGTTTATGCCCTTGCGCCGATGGCTCCGCGGGAGTCGGTCCGGCTGAGCTCGCGCATCATTCCCTTGACGTCGTTCGAATTCATCAGCGCCATCTCCGACGTGATATTGCCGCCGTGCACCAGCGTCAGGAGTGACGCGTTGAGACTGTGCATGCCTTCCTTCGCGCCCGTCTCAATCGCGGAGCGCAGCTGCTGCAGGTTGTTCTCCCTGATCAGGTTCCGGACAGCCGGTGTGGCGACCATCATCTCGGTGGCCAGCTTGCGCCCGGTACCGCTCGCGTCGGGCAGAAGCTGCTGTACGAGAACGCCCTCGAGACAGAGAGAGAGCTGTGTCCTCACGCCCGACTGCTCGTGTGACGGGAAGATGTCCACGATGCGGCTGATCGCCTGAGGCGCCTCACTCGTGTGAACCGTCGTAAGGACCAGATGGCCCGTCTCGGCCAGCGTCAGCGCCGTCCGGACCGTGTCGAGGTCACGGATCTCACCGATGCTGATCACGTCCGGATCCTGCCTGAGCACCTGTCGGACCGCGTCGGCGAACGAGATCGTGTCGCGGTCGAGCTCCCTCTGGTTGACGATCGAGAGCTTGTGCTTGTGGAGATACTCGATCGGATCCTCTACCGAGAGGATGTGGACGTTCTTCGTCGCGTTGATGTAGTCGATCATGGAAGCCAGCGTCGTCGACTTGCCCGACCCGGTCGGACCACTGACGAGCACGAGACCGTGCAGCTTCTCGCAGAACTCGCGCATGACGGCCGGGACGCCGAGTGTCTCCATCGACGGAATGGTCCAGGGAAGATGCCGGATCGCCGCTGCCACACTGCCGCGCTGGTAGAAGACGTTGAGCCGGAACCGGCCCAGGTCCTCAATGCTGAACGATGTGTCGAGCCCCTTCTCCACCTCGAACCGATCCACACGACGCTGGTCAAGCATCGCGAACGAGAGACGTCTCGTGGCCTCGGGCGTGAGCCGGTCCTGGGTCCCCGGGAACAGGCGTCCGTCCACCCGGAAGGTGGGCGGCACACCTGATGTCAAATGCAGATCCGATGCGCGCTTGTCGACCATCTCTCGGAGAAGATCGACGATCTCTTTGGCCATGCCGTCAGGCATCTTTCGATTCCCCCTTGACTTCGTCTGTCTAGCCGGCCGCGACCGCGAGGACTTCATCGATGGTTGTCGCGCCCTGCCGAACCCGCTGCATGCCGTTGGCGATGAGCGGCTCCATGCCGTCTTCGAGTGCCGCGTCACGCACCGCACCGCCGACCTGGCCTGATAGAACGAGATCACGGACGCGCCGGCTCATCGGGAACAGTTCGTAGAGAGCCATCCGGCCTTTGTAACCGATGTTCCCGCACTCGGAGCAGCCACGCCCTCTGTAGAACGTCACGTCACCAACATCGGGGAGCACCTCTCTGAAGCGCTCCACAAGGTGTGCATCCGGCTCGTACGCCTCCTTGCAGTTCTTACAGATGCGTCGGACGAGCCGCTGGGCGATGATCAGGTTGAGCGAAGCGCAGATCAGATAGGGCTCCGCTCCCATGTTGAGCATTCTGTCCACGGCCGACGTCGCGTCGTTCGTGTGCAGAGTGCTGAACACGAGATGTCCGGTCTGTGCCGCCTTGATCGCGATCGAGACCGTCTCGAGATCGCGAATCTCGCCGACGAGGATGACGTCGGGGTCCTGCCGCAGGAACGACCGCAGCGCGGCGGCGAAGTCCAGACCGATATCGGGACGCGCGTGGACCTGATTCACACCGGCGAGTTCGTACTCCACCGGGTCCTCGACAGTCATGATGTTCTTGTCGGGCGAGTTGATGTCCGAGAGCGCCGAGTAGAGCGTCGTCGTCTTGCCGCTGCCGGTCGGACCGGTCAGAAGGACCATTCCGTGCGGCGCATGGATCGCCCTCTTGATGATCGCGAGCGACCTCTCATCGAACCCGAGCTGCTCGATGTCCGTCTTGAGGTTCACCTTGTCGAGCAGACGCATGACGACCTTCTCACCGTAAATGGTCGGAATCATCGAAACCCGGATATCGACCTCGCGCCCCATGATCCGTACGCGGCAGCTTCCGTCCTGCGGGAGCCGACGCTCGGCGATGTTGAGACCTGACAGGATCTTGATCCTGGATGTGATCGCCCACTGCATCTTCTTCGGAGGTGGGAGGATCACGCGGAGAACGCCGTCGACACGGAGTCGAACACAGATGTCTCGCTCGCGCGGCTCGATATGAATATCACTCGCCCCCTCCTGGATCGCCTGGAGCATGATCAGGTTCACGAGCCGGATGACGGGCGCGTCGTTGGGCTCGATCGACAGCTGCTCCGCGTCGACCTCGGCCGCTGCGTTCGCCTCCACCTCGACGTCGACGATGTTCTGGATCGACTTCTCGACATCGATCGCGTCACCGTAGAACTTGTCGATGGCGGCAACGATCATCGCGGAATCAGCCTTCGCCGTCCGCACCTCACATCCCGTGTTGGCGGTGATCGTGTCCGTGGCGATGACGTCGAGCGGATCCTCCATCGCTACGACCAGGGTGTCGCCTTCGCGTGCAACAGCGATGAGGCGAAACCTCCGTGCCATCTCCCGAGGGATGAGGCGCACGACGTGCGAGTCCACGTCGAGCGTGGAGATGTCCAGCACGGCCCCTGATGAGGTGTCCGCGTAGTCCATTGCGCCAGTCCGTCCCTGCATGTGTCCTCGTTGGGGCCCGTTCGTGGCCCTATCCGGCATGCCTATAGAGCAAGCCGCATGCCAATCGGTGATGACTGGGTATTACCTTCGTCAAGAGCAGATAAGTGGCTGTGTGGTGGGGTATTGCGCGGTCTCAGAGGCCCGGGAGTCTACACATCCGCTGCGGAAGCGGCGGCCCGTTTCGCATCGTGCAAGGGGGCTGTCCCAAATGATGGAGCCGGCTCAGGATGTCCATTCGGACGTTCTCTTTTGAGGCTGAGGAACGCGCCGGCGAGGACGGGGTCGAACTGTGTACCCGACGCCTCCTCGAACACGAGGAGCGCCTCTTCTTCGGGAACCGCATCCCGGTACGGTCTCTCGGAGGTCAGCGCGTCGTACGCGTCCGCGACCGAGAGAATGCGAGCGCCGAGCGGGATGTCCGCCCCAGCGAGACCGTCCGGGTAGCCCTTCCCGTCGTAGTGCTCGTGGTGATGTCTCACCATCTTGATGACGTCGGCGAGCTCCTCGATGGGTTCGAGGATTCGCGCCGCGAACACCGGATGCTGCTTCACGAGTTCCCATTCCTCCGGATCGAGACGCCCCGGCTTATTGAGAACGCTCTCCTGAATACCGATCTTGCCGATGTCATGCAGGAACCCGGCGATCCAGATGTTCTGGATCTCGTCTTCGGACAGTGACAGATACCGCGCAATCCGCACGGACTCCTCGGCGACACGCGCCGAATGACCCTGCGTGTATCGGTCTTTCGCCTCAAGAGCCTGCGCCAGAGCCTTGATGCTGCCGATGAAGAGGCTCCTGAGGTCATCGTTGGCCTTGTTGAGCTGCTGCGTCCGCTCCTGGACCATCGACTCCAGATTACGCTGGTACGTCCTGTTCTGCTTGACCAGCGTCTTCTTCTCGACGGCTCTGTCCACCGTCAGGCTGAGGACGTCGAGGTTCAGAGGCTTCGAGAGGAAGTCGTACGCGCCCAGGCGCATCGCCTCGAGCGCCACGGAGAGATCGGGCGCCCCGGTCATCATCACGACCGCGACGTCGGCGTCGCTCATGCGGATACGTCGGAGCATCTCCACGCCGTCGATGCCCGGCATGTTGATGTCCGAGAGAATGCCGTCGTAGTGGCCCTGTGCCACCATCGTCAGCGCCTCCTCGGCGCTCCCGGCCTTCTCGCACTCGTACCCGTCGTCGCTCAGCTTGAACGCCACGAGATCCCTGATGCTGGGCTCGTCGTCGACTACGAGGATCCTTCCGCGCTCGTCCTCCAAAGCTCCCTCCATCTGTGGAAATGCGCCGCCTGAACCGGGCCCTGCTGACTCCGGATGGCAGACAGACCCTCCGATGCCCGATTGGACACGAACCTGTCCGATTCCAGCACGCGCGGGTTACGGCTGTGGAACAAGCAAGTCCCGTTCCAACGGCGCCGACCGGATTCGACCGAAAGCCCCACAGCGTGGGACTCTTCGAAAACATGAGGAAGAATTCAGAAGATTGGAGGACCGGTTCGTCGGAGTGAGGTCGGCAGAATGCGAAGCCGCCGTGATTGCGTTGCCGAACCGGCGTCATGCTGCTCAACTGCTGAACAGTTACTGGGATGCAACACGCGCGGCGACCGCTCAACCGGGAGCGAGGGCTCGGACGTGCTCCGGCCAGGGAGAGCTAGCGGCCGAGTTCATCCATCTCGAACTGCTTCCATTCGTGGCGCAGGCGGTCCCACTTGTAGAACTTGACGATGTCGACGGTCTCGTCATCGGAGTAGATGTACTCCACCTCGCTCTCGGAGCCGGCGCGGTGCGAGAAGCTCACCTTCTTCTCGATGAGAAGCGGTTTCACGGTCCTCTCGAGCTTCATCCGACCGGAGGCGCCATCGAAGATGGCGGTCTCCAGCGTCATGCTCCGTTCCGGGAACTCCTCGACCACGTGATCGACGAACCCGAACAGCTTCTCAATCTTGTCGAGAAGCTCATCCCACTTCTTCTGGTACATCGGGCCTCCCGTTCAGGCGCCATGTGCCAACAGGCCCTTTCTCCGTCCGACGGCCACGAAGGCGGCGACGGCACGCTCGAGCATGTCCCGGTCGTGAGCCGCTGAGACCTGAACCCGGATCCGCGCCGTACCTTCCGGCACGACCGGGTAGCTGAATCCTATCACGTAGATGCCCTCGTCGAGAAGCTCCGTCGCGAACTCCTCCGCCAGACGCGCGTCGTCCTCGTATCCGCCGAACATCACGGGCACGATGGGATGTAAGCCGGCGACGATGTCGAACCCGGCCGCCGCCATCTCACTGCGGAAGAACCCCGTGTTCTCACGTAGTCGGTCGAGGAGCCCGGTCGACCCGGAGAGGTGGTCGAGCGCCGCTATCGTGGCGCCCAACACGGCCGGCGCCACCGTGTTCGAAAAGAGATAGGGCCGCGACCGCTGGCGAAGATACTCCACGACCAGCGCATCGCCCACAACACATCCACCGGACGCGCCGCCCAGAGCCTTTCCAAAAGTGGTCGTCATGAGATCGACCCGCCCCTCACAGCCCGTGTGCTCGGGCGTCCCGCGTCCTGTCGCCCCGATGACGCCGGTGGCATGCGAGTCGTCCACCATCAGAAGCGCGTCGTGCTCCCGGGCCAGGTCACAGATCTGCGGCAGGTTCGCGATCTCCCCGTCCATGCTGAAGACGCCGTCCGTGACGATCAGGCGACGCCGCGCGCCGGCCGCATCTCGCAGCTTCGCCGCAAGGTCAGTCATGTCCGAATGGGCGTAGACATGGCGCGATGCCTTCGAGAGCCTGACCCCGTCGATGATGGAGGCGTGGTTGAGCTGGTCGGCAATGATGGCGTCCTGGTCTGTCAGGAGCGTCTGGAACACACCGAGATTGGCGTCGAAGCACGATGAGAACAGGATGGCGTCATCCATTCCGAGGAACCTCGCGACGGTCCGCTCGGCCTCCTTGTGGATCTCCTGCGTCCCGCAGATGAACCGCACCGAAGACAGACCGTAGCCCCAACGCTCCAGCGCCGACCGTGCCGCCTCCATGATGAGCGGGTTGGATGTCAGACCCAGATAGTTGTTCGCGCAGAAGTTGAGAACCTCACGACCGTCGTCGGTCCGTATGACGGCGCCCTGACGCGTCGTGATGACACGCTCTCTCTTGTAGAGGCCCGCCTTCCGCATCGCGTCAATCTCGCCTCGAAGTTCATTCCGCAAGGCCGTGCTCATGTGTTCATCCCTCTCTCTCGACCCGCCTGCCCCGGAGCGTGCCCCTCCGGACGTCCGACCTCTCGCGCTGCAAGTGTAACACCACTGGCAACAGTCTACTCCTCCAGGCCCTCGGTTCCAACCCCGACTGAATAATGTCTCAGGAAAGCGATATCGCCTTTGCCTCTCACATCTGATACATTGGTCGGGCCGCAGACGGGTGAACACACGCATCAGAAACCTCGACAGGAAGGGCAACGCGGTGAGCGGAACAAGGATATCCAGGATTCTCGTGACAGGCTCCGAGGGACAGATCGGCTCCGAACTGACGCTCGAGCTCCGCAGGCGGTACGGCGCGGACAACGTCGTCGCGAGCGACATCCGAACCGATTCCAAGACGTCCGAAGGAGAACTCGGCGGACCGTATGAGATCATGAACGTCACCGATGCGGCGGCGTGGCACGAGGTCTGCCGGAAGCACAGCATCGATACGGTCGTGCACATGGCCGCCATCCTGTCGGCCACGGGAGAGAAGAATCCGCAGCTCGCGTGGCAGGTCAACATTGACGGCCTGATGAACGCGCTCGAGACCGCGCGTGAGCTCGAGCTGTCGCAGGTGCTTTGCCCAAGCTCGATCGCTGTGTTCGGTTCAGGGTGCCCGCGGGAGAACACGCCCCAGGAAACAACGCTCAAGCCGACGACGATGTATGGTGTGACGAAGGTGTGCGGCGAGCTGCTGTGCGACTACTACGTTCACCGCTTCGGGGTCGACGCCCGGGGACTGCGCTACCCCGGGATCATTTCCTCCGAAACCCTCCCGGGCGGCGGCACGACGGACTACGCGGTCGACATCTATTACAAGGCGGTCGAGGAAGGACGCTACACGTGCTTCGTCCGCGAGGATACGCGTCTGCCGATGATGTACATGCCCGACTGCATCAAGGGAACGATCGACCTCATGGAGGCGGACTTCCACAAACTCAAGCACCATGGCGATTTCAACATCGGAGCGATGAGCTTCACGGTCGGCGAGCTCGCGACGTCGATCCGCCGACACGTTCCTGGATTCGAGGTGACATACGCCCCGGATGAGCGTCAGGCGATCGCCGACTCGTGGCCGGCGTCGCTCGACGACTCGGCCGCCCGCGCAGAGTGGGGCTGGGAACCATCGTTCGATCTCGACTCGATGACGGCGGACATGCTCGGGAAACTCACGAAGCGTCACGCCGCGGGCAAGCTGTACGACTAGCCGACGGCGCCCCGTCTCATTGCGGGTCAACCGCTTCGGCGAGACAGAGCGACACCTGATGAACATGCAGACGGGGGCACCGGAAGGCGCCCCCGTCTCGCGTGTGGAACGAGTCTGTTGCTCTCACCGCAGAGCCGGAACCTGCCTCGCGCTGCGAGCCGAATCATATCCCGTACTTGTCGATGATCCCCTGCTTGTCGAGTCCGAGGATCCCGTACTTCCCCCCCACCTTCTTGAAGGCGGCGATGCACTTGTCGATGTGCTCGTTCTCGTGCCCGGCCGAGAGCTGAACGCGGATGCGCGCCTGCCCGGCCGGCACGACGGGGAAGAAGAAACCAATGACATAGATGCCCTCGGCGTACATGTCGCGCGACATGTCATTGGCGAGCTTCGCGTTGTAGAGCATGACCGGGACAATGGGCGTCTCGCCAGGGCGGATGCTGAGCCCCGCCTTCTCCATGCCCTCGCGGAACCGCTTCGTGTTCGCCTCGAGCTTGTCGCGTCGTTCCGTCGAAGCCGAGATCAGATCGATGACCTTGATCGACGCGGCCACGATGGGCGGCGCCATCGAGTTCGAGAAGAGATAGGGCCGGGCTTTCTGCCGACAGAGCTCTATGAGTTCCTTCTTGCCTGACACACAGCCGCCGGAGGCCCCGCCGAGCGCCTTGCCGAATGTCGTCGTAATCAGGTCCACCTTATTCATCACACCGAAGTGCTCGTGCGTCCCACGCCCTGTCCTGCCGATGAACCCGGATGCGTGTGACTCGTCGACGAGGACCATGGCGTCGTACTTCTCGGCGAGCGCGCACATCTCATCAAGCGGGCAGAGATCGCCGTCCATTGAGAAGACGCCGTCGGTAACGATCAGCCGCATCCGCTTGTCCTGATGCAGCTCGAGCTTCTTCTCAAGGTGATCCATGTTCATGTGCTTGAACGTGTCGTACTGCGCCGAGCAGAGCCGGATGCCGTCCACCAGCGATGCATGGATCAGTCGGTCGGCAATGATGACGTCGTCGGCCCCGAGGATCGCCTCGAACACACCGGCGTTGGCGTCCATACACGACGGGAAGAGCAGCGTTGCCTCCATCCCGAGGAAGGTCGAGACCTTGTCCTGGAGCTCGCGATGGATGTCCTGCGTACCGCAGATGAAGCGCACCGAACTCATCCCGTACCCTCTGGAATCGAGACCTTCGTGCGCCGCTCTGATGACGTCCGGATGACTCGACAAACCGAGGTAGTTGTTGGCGCAGAAGTTGAGGACATCCTGCTGCGGAGCGCCCTCCGGGTACTCGACCCGGATTTCGGCTCCCTGCGGCGAGCAGATGAAGCGCTTCTCCTTGAAGAGGCCCTTCTCCTTGATCACCGCGACCTCCTCAGCGAAGAGCTGTCGCGTCCTGTCTGTGAATGCCATGTCCGCCTCCGAATCAGCCCTGGTGCTTCTTCACGAGTTCCATGATCTTCGTCACGGTGTCAAACGCCTCGGGAGTAGCGTCATCATCTGGAATCTTGATGTCGTACTTCTTCTCGAGAAAGATCTTGAGAGAGACCATGGAGAAGCTGTCGACGATACCGGACGAGATCAGCGGCGAGTCGACCCCGACCTCGAGATCGTCGTCCTCATCGACGTACTCATCGATGATGTACTCCAGCACCACGTCCTTCATCTCTGCCATGTCGTCCCTTCCTCATCCTGCGCGCGTCTGTCGCGCGCTCCAGTGTCTAGTCGTCTTCGAGCGTGGAGAGGTCTCCGACCTCCTCACCCCACTCGAGTGCCCTGAGATAGCGCCTCAGGATCTTACCCGAACGGGTCTTCGGGAGCTTCTCCACGTACTCGATCTCCTGCGGCATCGCCAACGGCGAGAGCCGCTTTCTGATGAAGTTCATGATCGAGAGCTCGAGGTCACCCGACGGTTCGAAACCCGGATTGAGGGTCACGACCGCCTTGACGACCTCCATATTGACGGCGTCCGGCTTGCCGATAGCCGCGGCCTCCGCGATGGCCTCGTGCTCGACGAGCGCTGACTCGACCTCGAACGGTCCGACGAGGTGTCCGCCCGTGTTTATGACATCGTCGTCGCGCCCGACAAACCACCAGTAGCCGTCCTGGTCGACGCTCGCGCGGTCGCCCGAGACGTACCAGAGGCCCTCGTCCGTCCTGAGCTCGTCCGGCGTCGCGTCCGCCGCGGCGCCCGCGAACTTGCTCCGGTAGACGTCCGGCTGGTTCCAGTAGCGGCGGAACATCGACGGCCAGCCCGGACGGAACGCGATCAGCCCGACCTTCCCCGGCTCGTCAAACGGTTCCTGGGTCTGGAGATCGAGGAGGCCTGCGCCGATCCCGGGGAACGGCTTCCCCATCGACCCCGGTTTGATGGCCATACCCGGGTAGTTGGTGATCATCATCGAGCCGGTCTCGGTCTGCCAGAACGTGTCGTGGAACGGCAGGCCGTATGTCTTCTCGCTCCAGATGACGGCCTCGGAGTTGAGCGGCTCGCCGACGGATGCCAGGTGCCTGAGTGTCGAGAGGTCGTGCTCGCGGGCGAGCGCATCTCCGTCGCGCATGAGCGAGCGGATGGCGGTCGGCGCCGAGTACCAGACGGTCACGCGATTGTCCTGGATGAACTCGTACCAGCGCCTGGAGGTGAAACCTGAGTCGAGGACGCACTGCGTGACGCCGAGCGCCCACGGGCCGATGATCCCGTAGCTCGTCCCGGTCACCCAACCCGGGTCGGCCGTGCACCAGTAGATATCGTCGGGTCTCAGGTCGAGGATCCAGCTCGTCGTCAACGCCTGCCCCCATATCGAGCTGTGGACGTGCATGGCGCCCTTCGGCTGCCCGGTCGTCCCGGAAGTGTAGTGAAGGACGGATGGAGATTCGGGATCAGCCCGGAACGACTCGAACTCCTCGACGCGCGCCGCCGCCTCGACATCGAAGAAGACCTCGCCGTCCTTGAGCTTCTCCTCGTTCCCGTCGACGACGATGATGTGCTCGAGGCCCGGGAGGCGGTCGAGGATCTTGCGGACCTTCTTCACGTGCTTCTGTGTCGTGAGGATGGCCCTCGTCCCGGCGCTGGCGAGCCGCACTTCGAGCGACTCGTCTCCGAACGCGGAGAACAGCGGCTGCGCAATGCCGCCCATTTTGAGGATGCCGAGGAAGGAGAAGTAGAGGCTCGGGATCTTGTCCATGAAGATGCAGATGCGGTCGCCCGGTTCGAGCCCGCGATCCTGAAGGAGCTTCGCGAACGCATTCGAGCGAACACGGAGGTCGTCGAACGTGTACGTTTCCTTCTTCCCGCCAAACCCCTCCCAGATGAGCGCCGTCCTGTCCGCGCCACCCCGCGCGCAAACGCGGTCGGAGCACATGTGGCCGATGTTCAGGATCTCGCCCTCGGTCCAGCCCAGAACCTCACGCGAGACGGACCAGTCGAACCCTCTGAGACGCTCCTCGTACGATCCGATGTTGCTCATGAATGGTC
>CAZEXP010000029.1:0-4942 GCA_964516845.1 uncultured bacterium | reverse complement strand
CCGGTCAATCGCCCCATCGTGCGCGAAACCCCGCGGTGCTCACGCACCGCGGGGCCCACAACAGCCTTCCCGGGGACCGTTGGACGAGCAGCGTCCCCGCGACAACTCCTGAATCCAGCCGAACGGAGATTCCCCCCGCTCGAAGGAGGCTATTCGCCTCGGTAGAGCGCCTTGACTCTCCCCCAGCTCGTCGTCTCCACGGGAGAGCTGCAATCGGACGGATACGACGGGATGTTCACCTCGCCCGGACTCGGGATCATCATGAACCAATCCTCCGAACTCGACCCGTTGTGATCGATGCCCCCCGGGCAGCGGCCGAGGCAGTTGCCCTGAGGAACGCCGGGGGCGGGCTCCGCGTCGAAGCACGCCGCGTATCCGATCGGCACGGGGTCGGACACGCCGTCCCAGTTGACGCCGTCCACGACCGTCCAGCAATCGATGCTCGTGGTCGTGTCGACGCCCGTCGCCAGCAGAATACCGTCTCCCACGTTGGCGAGAGCGAGATCCTGGTCGTAGCCGCCACAGTGCATGATGTTCGGCACGTTCGGGTTGTCGTTGTCATCCGACGGGTGCACGAACTCCCAGTCCGCGCCCGACAGGTCGGGCGTGAGTTCACCCGCCACGGCATCGCGCGCGAGGACCATTCTCTCCCCCGGCCAGATCGGATGATTGAATTCCCCGTGCCGTCCCGGAAAGCGGAAGATGGGCTCGGGCATTCCGTCATCCCCCTCGTCGCTGATGACGGCCCCGTCGAGGAACGCGACGGTGCCTCCGGTGTTCTCGATCTCGACGTACTCGTTGTGCGCGTCGAACCCCGGCACGTAGTAGTAGATCTCGCTGAACACCACACGGTCCCACGTCTGGAGCGCCTCGGCCTGCTCGGCACCGGCCCCGAGAACCGCCACGATTGCGATCACACACACGACTGCCGCTCTCCCCACTCTCACTGTCACCTCCCATCCACCCCGACCCCGAAACCAACCCCGAGACCAATCCACCCGGGCTCATCGGCACGAACATGTCGCACGGAACGCGCCAACAGAACCCACAACGAGAAGAGGCCCGCAGAACGGGCCTCTCGTGAGCATTCCAGTGATGGGCTGTGTCTCGTCCGTCAACTCCGTGGACGCATCTGCGCACAGATCAATCGCGCGACGGGATCCGCGCACAGACTCGTCATGCGGACCGCATCCGCGTATAGACTCGTCACGCGGACCGCATCCAGGTCGTGTCGACGCCGGCGGCTTCGAGCATCCGCCGTGACGCCTTATTCCCTTCCGCGGCGATCTCCTCCTCGGACGCATGAACGAGCCGTCCCTCCTCGACGACGATCTCACCGTTGACAACGGTGTAGGAGGCGCGGTGGTCGAATCCCGCGTAGATGACGGCCGCGAGCGGGTCGGAGAGCGCGCCTGAGTAGCCGAGGCGACTCATGTCGAAGAGCGCGAGGTCGGCCGCCATCCCCGGCTGGATCGTTCCGATCTCGGGGCGACCGAGCACGGCCGCGCCTCCGCGCGTCGCCATGCGGGCGATCTCGTCGGCCGTGATCGCGCGCGGTCCCCACGTCAGAAGGTGCGCCAGCAGGCAGCTTCTCAACTCGCCGAGCATGTCCGAGCTGTCGTTGCTCGCGCTGCCGTCGACACCCAGTCCGACCTTCGTGCCGCGCTCGAGCATCTCGGGAACTCGCGCGACACCGGAGGACAGACGCATGTTCGAGGTCGGGCAGTGCGATACCCCGGTTCCCGTGCCGGCAAGCAAGTCCAGCTCGGATTCGTCGAGGTGTACGCAGTGCGCGAACCAGACATCGGCACCAAGCCAGTCCAGGCTCTCCATCAGCCCCACCGGCCGGACCCCGTACTCCTTCAGACAGAATGCGTTCTCGTCCTCGGTCTCGGCCAGGTGCGTGTGAAGCATGACGCCCCGGTCCCGAGCGAGCGCCGCCGTCTCCCGCATCAGGTCCGCATCGACCGAGAACGGCGAGCACGGCGACAGCGCGATCCGCGTCATCGCGAACGGTTCGGGGTCGTGATACGCGTCGATGAGCCGCTCGGAGTCCCGGAGGATCTCGTCAGCCGTCTGCACGACGGCATCGGGCGGAAGCCCTCCCTGCGACCGGCCTCGCGACATGCTCCCGCGCGTCGGGTGGAACCGGATGCCGAGACCCGAAGCGGCGTCGATCTCGACATCGATGAGATCGGTCCCCGCCTCGCTCGGAAAGACGTACATCTGGTCGCTCGTCATCGTGCACCCGGTCAGCAGGAGTTCCGCGCAGGCAAGACGCGTGCTCGCGCGGATCGCGTCCCGGGAGAGATTCGCCCAGACGTCGTAGAGCGTCGTGAGCCAGTCAAAAAGCTTCCGGTTCTGCGCCGGCGGGATGTTCCGCTGGAGCGTCTGGTAGAAGTGGTGGTGAAGATTCACGAGCCCGGGGATCATGAGCATCGACGAGCAGTCGATGATGCGAGAGCCGCCGGGCGCTGCGATGCCCGGTCCGACGTCCACGATGCGCGGACCGTCGACGAGCACGTTGACGCCGGACAGACGTTCACCGGCGTCGTTCATCGTCGCGAGATGATAGATGTCGCGGAAGAGGATCATGCAAGTGCCTTTCGGGTAGTCCCGCCCTCGGGCGTAGTAACCTGACGTTCGCGCGCTAGTCTCCGAGCGCTCGAATCCCAGCCAGAACACGCTCCGGCGTGAATGGTATCCGCCTCAACCTCGCGCCGGTCGCGTAGTATATGGCGTTGCCGATGGCCGGCGCCACGACGTCCACCGGGATCTCCGAGACGCTCTTGGCGCCGAACGGCCCGGTCGGCTCGTCGGTCCTGACGAGGATCGCCTTGATGGCCGGCGTATCGACGGCGGAGAAGATCTTGTAGTCGAGTAGGTCGGCGTTGGTCATGTGCCCGCTCTCATCGAAAAGCATCTCCTCGGAGAGCGCATACCCCAGGCCCATCGCGACGCCACCCTGTATCTGACCTTCTGAGAACGTCGGGTTGATGGCGTGCCCGAGATCGATGGCGCACGTGAAGTCCAGCACGTCGACGCGGCCGGTCTCGATATCCACCTCGATGTCCGCGCACGCGGCCGCGAACGGCGGCGGGCAATCGAACGTCATGCTCGATGCCGAGAAGACGATGTGCTCCTTCTCCTCGCCGTACATCGCCTCCGTTGCGACCTCCGCGAGCGGAAGCGTCTTGCCCGAGGCGGCGCGAATCTCGCCCCGCTCGCACGTGAGTTCCGACGCGTCGACGCCCATCATCCGCGCTGCGTGATAGAGCAACCGGTCGCGCACCTGCTCGGACGCCCGGATGACGGCCTGCCCGGTGATGTAGGTCGTGCTCGACGCATACGCCCCAACATCGAACGGCGTCTTGTCGGTGTCCGACGAGTAGACCACGACCTTGTCCGTCGTCACCCCGAGCACCTCGGCGACCATCTGCGAGAGGATGGTATCGCTCCCGGTGCCCAGGTCGGTCGCGCCGATCATCAGGTGGAACGAACCGTCCTCGTTCGCGCGGACCGTCGCCGCACCCATGTCGTCACCGGGGATGCCGCTGCCGTGCATGGCGAATGAAGCGCCCATCGCCCGGCGGAGATACGGCTTCGTACCCTGCGACCAGGTCCGCCCCGCCGGAAGCGTGTTGTGCCACGCGTCCCAACCAGACTCCTCGCTGACGCGACGCCAGCACTCGGGCAGACCGTTCGTCCGGATGATGCGGCGGAAACCCGCCTTCCCCTCACCGAGATGCTCGGCGATCGGATCGGCGTCCCCCTCGCGGATGGCGTTGGCGAGGCGGAACTCGATCGGATCGCGACCGAGCGCGAGCGCGATCTCCTCGATCTGCGTCTCGAGCGCGAAGAATCCCTGCGGCGCGCCGTAGCCTCGAAGAGCGCCCGCGATAGGCAGGTTCGTGTAGACGGAGTCGGCCCGGAACCGGAGGTTCGGGGCACGGTAGAGCGGGAGACTCTTGCTCCCCGTGTTCGACGGTACCGTGGTCGAGTGCGACCCGTAGGCGCCGGTGTTGACGAGCGACGTCATCTCGATAGCCGTGAGCGTCCCGTCCTTCCTGACTCCCGTTCTCATGCGGATCCGCTGCGGATGCCGTGTACGGCTGGCCGCGAGCTCCTCGTCGCGGTCGAGCCGCATCTTGACGGGGCGCCGTGTCCGCAGCGTCAGCGCCGCGCAGACGTCCTCGAGCACGATCTCCTGCTTCGCGCCGAAGGCGCCGCCGATGCGGGGCTTGATGACTCGCACGGTGTGGAGCGGGATCTCGTTGACGCGCGCGACGATGCGCCTTGCGTGGAACGGAACCTGCGTGCTCGTCACCACGACCAGACGGTCCTTCTCGTCCAGATAGCACATCGTGATGTGCGGCTCGGTCGGCGTCCCCTGGACGTACTGGACCTCGTAGGTGTTGTCAAAGACGCGGTCGGCGGCGGCGAAGCCCTGCTCGACATCACCAACCTCGGCCTCGACGACGCCGGCGAGATTCCTCGAGGCGTCCTCGATGCCCTCCGCGTCCTTCTCGTCGTGGATGACGGGGGCGCCCGGCTTCATCGCATCGGCCGGGTCGAGTACGGCCGGAAGCACTTCGTACTCGACCTCGATGAGGTCGCACGCCCGCTTCGCGAGTCCGGGTGTCGCGGCCGCGACAACGGCGACCCGGTCACCCACGTAGCGGACCTTCGTATCGAGCATGACGGCGTCGTACGGTGACGGCTCAGGGCAGTTCTGGCCGGCCGTGGAGAACGGCACGCGGGGGACGTCGGCGTGCGTCAGGACGCACTCGACGCCGTCGAGCGCGATCGCTTTCGAGGTGTCGATGGAAACGATGCGCGCATGCGCGTGCGGGCTTCCCTTGATGTGACCGTAGAGCATGCCGGGACGAACGAAGTCGTCGGTGTAGCGGGCGCGACCCGACAGCAGACCGAGCCCCTCGAC
>CAZEXP010000028.1:0-28866 GCA_964516845.1 uncultured bacterium | reverse complement strand
TCCTAGCCCTTGTTCTCATAGACCATGACCGGGATCTGGTCGAGGTCCATGAAGAGCGCCCACCATCCGATGTCGGGGATCTCCGTCTTGCCCATGATGACCATGCCACCGGCCTCTTTGACCTTCCCGAGCGTCTCATCGATGCTGTCGACGAAGAAATAGAGGCTCAGGGCGTTGGCGGGAGCCATGTCCGGCTTCTTCATCATCCCGCCCGACGGCTCCTTGCCCGTATCGATGTTGAGGTACCCCGGCATGTTCTCGTATTCGGAGAACTTCCAGTCGAAGACCTTGCCGTAGAACTCCTGCGACCTGGCCGTGTCGCTCACCATCAACTCGAAGTAACAAACGTGGTTCGCCATGCTCCGTTCTCCTTTCGCGGTGTTACAGCAGAGGGATGCGCGTCCCCAGGCCGCTTGCGACATATCCCTCCCCGAATGCCTCGGCGAGTATCAGAGAGCTCCTCTCGCCCGTGCAGTGCGACGGCGCGATCAGCTCGACACCCTGTCGCTGGAGCTTCTCAGCGAGTTCGACAACCGCCTTCCTGCTGTGTCGCTTGAGATGGAATCCCCCGATGACGAGCCGCACCGGAACGCCGAACTGCTCGCCCGCAGCTTCGACGAGCACGTCGAGCCCGGGGTGCGCGCACCCCGTGATGAGCGTCGATGCCTCATCTCCATCGAACACCAGGGCCTGCTCCGCCCTGCGCCCACCGATCACGCCGGTGGTCGCCACGCCGGGAGCGATCTCTCCGCCGCAGCCGACGATCACAGGTGTCGCGCCTGTCCGTTCCACCTGCTCTATCTGTTCGGGCTTCACGCCCTCCGGCAGGAAGACCTCGATGCGATGGTTCGCCCTGAGGAATCCCATGAGGCCGCCCATGTGGTCGTCGTGGGTGTGAGAGATGACGACGGCGTCGACCTCTGATGGCGACACGCGGAGCGCGAGCATGTTCGAGAGGAGCTTGTCGGGGCTTGCCCCGGTATCGAAGAGAATGCGGCGGCTGTAGCCGAACACCACGGCCGCGAACCCCCATCCGGTCTTCAGTCCGCGTGTCCGCGCGACATTGTCGAACACGACGTGAGCGTAGCGCACGCGCACACTCCTGTGAGGTGTGAGCGATGGTCAGCTCATTCTACAGGCGGACGGGCCCGCGCGCAAGGGTCGCTCGAGCCGGGAGACTCAGACGTCCGGCGGCTCATGTCGCGTGCTTCGACATGAGCGTCAGCTTCCCCCGCTCGAGCCATCCCGATGCCGTGCTCTACTCGAGCATCCCCAGCTGCGACATGAGGAATGCGTAGTAGTCGACGTACTGCTCGCGGACGCGGCTCATTCGGGCGGCAAGCCCGTGTCCCGCCTGGCGCTCGAGCCGAAGGAGGATGGGGCGCGCCGGCGAGGTCGCGGCGGCGGCGCCCGTGTTGCCGGCCTCGTCCGTCAAGGGGTCCGGCATGAGCGCCTGCATCCGCGCTGTCATCTTCATGGCGTGCGACGGATGAACGCGCGAGTCAGATTCCCCGGCTGTGAAGAACACGGCCGGCTGCGCGGCATCCGCATCGATGTTGTGATAGGGGGAGTACCTGTAGATGTACGCGAACTCCTCGGGCACCTCGGGATTCCCGTACTCGGGTGTCCAGATCATCGCGCCGTAGAGCAGGTGGTATCGCACCATGTCGAGGAGCGGGACGTCACAGATCGCCGCGGCGGCCAGGTCCGGGCGCTGCGTGATGAACGCGCCCACGAGAAGCCCGCCGTTCGATCCGCCCCAGACCGCGAGCTTCTGCTGGCTTGTGTAGCCGTTCTCGATGAGCCACTCGGCGGCCGCGATGAAGTCATCGAACGTGTTCTGCTTGTTCTCGAGCATCCCTCCACGGTGCCAGTTCTCACCGTACTCGTTCCCGCCGCGGAGGTTCGTCGTGACGGTGATGCCGCCCTGCTCGAGCCACCAGTAGATGTTTCGCGTGAACCCCGGCAGCGACGGCGAGTTGAAGCCCCCGTATCCGGTGAGTATCGTGGGGTTTGCCCCGTCCATCGGCATGTCCTTGCGCCGCGTGATGAACATCGAGACGGGCGTCCCATCCTTCGATTCGAACCAGACCTGTTCGGTGAGATACGGCGTCCGATCGACCGGCGCCTCGACTCCCATGTACTCCACCATCTCACCGGTCGAGACCGTGTACCGGTAGACCGTCGGTGGAAAGAGGAACGAGCTGAGGAGTATGAACGCGCTGTCCTCGCCCCACTCGGCCGACGCGTCACCCACGGTGCAGTGCTCGGGGAGCGGGATGTCTCTGAGCGGTTCTCCGTCGAGCGAGTGCTCGCGGAGCACCGACTGCGCGTTCTCGAGCGTGTGGACCAGAAGACGGTCACCGGCGTCGCGGATCCAGCTGATGCTGTGTTGGCCCTCCGGGATGATCAGCTCCCAGTTCGTCCGCCCGGGACGCGCGAGGTCGACGCGGTACACGCATCCGTTCGGCGCGTCGAGGTTCGTGTGCAGATACAGGCGGCCCTCGATGACCGGTCCGTACGAGCGCGCCTCCTCGTCCGTGATGATCGGGACGAGATCGCCACCGGTCCTGAGATCCCCGACGAGAATGTCGTTCTTCCCGGAGCCCTGATAGACGTAGACGAGTAGATAGTCGCCGTCGCGCGAAACGCCCGCGCTCGGCCACGCATACATGTTCTCCGGGTACTCGTAGACGAGCGGGTCGGCCGTGCAGGCGTCGCCGAGCGTGTGGAAATAGACCTTCCGGTGATAGAAGAGTTCGTCATCCGGCACGTCGCCCCGCGAGGGGAAACGCGAGTAGTAGAAGCCGCTGCCGTCCGGAAGCCACGACACGCCGGCGGCCCTCGTGTTCGGGATCTCATCTGCCAGATGTTCGTGGGTGTCGACATCCATGATCCGCAGCGTGCTCATCTCGCTCCCGCCCTCGGACGTGCCGTACGCGAGGAGCTTCCCGTCGCGCGTCGGATACCACCAGTCGAGGCTGGTCGGAGAGTCCTCCGTTCCGAGCTTGTCCGGGTCCAGGACCACGCGCGGCTCGGCGTCGTATGTTTCGCGCACGTAGAGCACCATCTGCTCGTTCCACGGGTCGCGCCGCATGAAGAACAGCCGGCCGCTTCGATCCCACAGCGAGCCGATCGCCGGGATCTCGAACAGCTTCCGGAGGCGGGCATCGATCACGTCGCGCACGGGCACGGCGCCAAGCACCGCGTCCGTGTAGGCGTTCTGCGCGTCGGCCCACGTCTGCACATCATCCGACTCGAAGTCCTCGAGCCACCGGTACGGATCCGCGATCGTCACGCCGTGTACCGTATCCACGACGGTCTCGACGCGCGTCGCCGGCGGCGCGGGAACGGTCGGAGGAGACGGGGGAGCGGCGACCACCGATGCGGCCGCCAGCGTTGTGACGACGATCGCCATGATGGCGGGAGCGGCGGGCGCGTGACGAGATGGAACGACGGAGCGAATCCAGCGCTCGAGCATGTCTGCCTCCTTCGAAGCGACGGTGTGTCCTGTGCTATGCGAATCCCAGGAGGCCGCCGAGCTGATAGACGGCAAAGCTGACGACCCAGGCAAGCGAGGTCTGATAAGCGATGGAGAACCACATCCAGCGCGCGCCGATCTCGCGATAGATGGTCATGACCGTGATGACACACGGTGTGTAGAGGAGAACGAAGACCATGAACGCGAAGGCCGCGCGCGGGGTGATGCCACTGTCCGGAGAGGAAAGCGCGCGGGCCAGGGTCTCTCGCGACTCCGTGCCGTCGCTCTCCGCATGGTACAGCACGCCGAGCGTGGAGACCACCACCTCCTTCGCCACGAACCCCGTGACGAGGCTGACGCCCATCTCCCATGTGAAGCCGAGAGGAGCAATGACCGGCGCGATGGCGTGTCCGGCGCGCCCCACGTAGGTCAGCGACAGCTCCTCGGCGGCCCGGTCGGCGCGGATCGAAGCGACTTCGGTCGAGTGCTCGGAGGCGCCCGCCTTGAGAAGAAGCTCGATCTCGCCGTCGTAGTCGTGCGACAGCTCGGCCGCACGCGGGAACGTCCCGAGGAACCACAGCAGGATCGACGCGACCAGAATGACGCCGCCCATCTTCTGGAGATAGATGCGGGAGCGTTCCCACATGTGGATCAGCAGCCCCCGCGCGGTCGGGAGGCGGTACGGAGGCAGCTCCATGACGAACGGCTCCGGCGCCGCGCGGAAGATCGTGCGTGAGAGGATGCGTCCGACGACCACGGCGATGGCGACGCCGAAGAAGTGGAGCGCGAAGACGATGGTCCCCGCGCGGGCAGCGAAGAAAGCGCCGGCGATGAGGATGTAGACGGGGAGCCTCGCGCTGCACGACATGAGCGGGACGAGGAGTGTTGTGAGAACGCGGTCCCGTCGCGACTCGAGCGTCCGAGTCGCCATGATGGCCGGGACCGAACACCCGAACCCCATCAGGAGCGGGATGAAGGATTTGCCGTGAAGCCCGAGCGCGTGCATCAGCCGGTCCATGAGGAATGCCGCGCGCGCCATGTATCCGGTGTCCTCGAGGATGGCGATGCCGAAGAAGAGGATCATGATGTTCGGCAGAAAGACGAGCACCGAACCGACGCCTCCGACCGCGCCTTCGATGACGAGGTCGGTCAGAAGCGACGGGGGGAGCACGGTCGTGAGGAACATCGTGAACCGCGAGACGAGACCGTCGAGCCACGCCATGGGGTACGCGCCGAGCCGGAACGTCGCCTGAAAGAGCAGCCAGACGAACGCCAGGAAGATCGGGTAGCCGAGGAAGCGATCCGTGAACACCAGGTCGATGTTTCGCGAGCGCTCCATCCGGTCGATGGGCACTCCGCGTTCGGAGAGCGCCATCTTGAGCGCGCCTTCGACGTAGCCGTGGCGACCCTCGGTGATGACCTTCTCCGGGTCGGAGCGAGTGGCGTTCCGGATGTGGCGTGTGGCGCGCTTGACGAACTTCCGTATCGCCTCGGTCTCGGGCGTGTCGCCGGCGATGAGTTCCGCGGCGACGGCGTCACCCTCGATGAGCTTGATCGCCACCCATCGCGGCGGCGCGTTCCCGAGAAGTCCCGGTTGTTGTTCGAGAAGCGCTGTGAGTTCGGCGACGAGATCGTTGACGTGCGAGCCGTACGAGACCGGAACGTGTCGGTGATGCTCCTCGGTGTCCTCGATGAGCGCTATCGCGGCGTCGAGTACCTCGGTGACGCCCTTCCCGCGATGCGCCATCGTCTTGACGATGGGCGCGCCGATCATCGTGTGGAGCTTCTCGATGTCGAGGTGCGACCCCGAGTTCTCGAACTCATCCCACATGTTGAGATCGAGCACCAGATCGACCCCGAGCTCCAGCAGCTGTGTCGTGAGATAGAGATTCCGCGCGAGATTGCCCGAGTCGACCACATGGACGACGACGTCCGGCTTCTCGTCGACGATGAAGTTCCGCGTGACGAGCTCTTCTGCCGAGTAGGCCGTGAGGCTGTAGGTTCCCGGGAGATCGATGAGTTCGATCGTGTAGCCGCGGTACTCGAGGGTTCCGGTCTTGCGCTCGACCGTCACGCCGGGCCAGTTGCCGACCTTCTGGCGCGCGCCGGTCAACGCGTTGAAGATGGTGGTCTTGCCGGAGTTGGGGTTGCCCGCGAGGGCAATGCTGAGACGCCGCGGTTCTGGCATCGGCCCTAGTCCCTCCGCCAGCGGCGCCATCCGAATCCGCGATGCAGTCCGCGACCTCTTCCCATGCCTCGCCCGGGGCCACATATTCTCAGGTGCGGGGCGGGAGTGACGAGGACAAGCGCGGCCTCGGCTTTTCGGAGCGTGATGTGCGTGCCACCGATGCAGTACTCGATTGGGTCCTGAAGCGGGGCGGTCTTGATCACCCGGACGGGCGCGCCCTCGACGAATCCCATGTCGAGAAGCCGCCTACGGAAGGCGCCCTCACCCGTTATCTCCGTGACGACGCCGGCGTCACCGGGGGAGAGGGAACTCAGTGGGACGTGATGTTCACTCCGGGTCATGATTCGGTTCCTTCTCGCCGCCGCAGCTGCCGGCGTTCGGGCACCCGCGACATGCGGCGGATCTGGCGTTCGGGTCCGACGAGTTTGACAGCCCGAGCCACACGCGGCGTCCCGTCCAGGCCAGGGCCGCAATCAGGATGATCGCAAGAGCGATTGCCTGTATCACGACGCTCTCCTCTCCAGGAAGGCGATGAGTCTCGCCACCGTGTCGGCGCTGAGTCCGTGCTCGAGCCGGCAGGCTTCCGTGTCGGCCCGCTCCTCCTCGACGCCAAGGACGCCGTTGAGGAACTTGAAGATGACGCTGTGTGCCCGGTAGATCTCCGCGCCACGCTGGAGTCCCTTGTCGGTCAGCAGAAGCTTGCCGTAGCGCTCCTGGCGAACGTAGCCGCCGGTCTTGAGCCTGCTAATGGCGGACCTGGCGGTCGGGATCGTCACGTCGCGTTCCGCCGCCACCTGGGATACGCCCACGGTGTCATGCTGCTGAGACAGCAGGTAGATGGTCTCGAGATAATCGACAGCTCTCGGGGTCAGCACGGTCCCTCCGGTGCGCCAGCCTGAGTGTGGCTCATCACAGAAAGTGTGATTACTCTTACTCTACTGCAAGAAGCGGCCCATGTCAAGCGGTGTGGCGCATTCTGCGCCCGGGGGACAGAGTAACTTTGTGGGTGTTCTTGGAGGGGCCGTGCCAGTCGCGGGGCAGAATGCTTCTGTGAGTACGGTGGGGAGCTGCATTCCGCCGTCGGGCGTTGCGGGCGGCTAGCGGTACATGGCCTTGATCGAACCCCAGCTGCGCTCTTCGATCGTCGACTGAACGCAGCCCTTGCTCTGCGAACCGATCAGCCAGTCCCACGGGTTGTTCCCGGGGAGGCACGGCGAGTCTCCGGCCAGCGTGAGGTCGTCGGCCGTCACATCGCAGAAGAGCGGGTCGGCGATGATGTACGCCTGGGAGCCGCCCGGCAGATCGTCGCCCGGCGCATTCCCGTACGAACAGCACTGGATGAGCGTGGCCACGCTCGGTCCATCCGCGTAGATGGTTCTTTGGGCGCAAGGTCCGGTGAACGCGAAGATGCACTGCGAGAGGATGCACCAGTAGGTGTTCACTGACACGCGTACACACCCGCCCTGCAGTACGGCTTCGTTCCCGACGAATGTGCAGTTGGTGAAATACGCGTTGGCGCTCTCCGTCGCGTGCAGCGCCCCACCGCCCTCGCCGGCCGTGTTTCGGAGCAGCGTGCAGCCCGTCGCAGTGAGCGATCCCCCGTCCGTTGTGATCGCGCCGCCGTTCACACCTGAGTCGTTCTCCCGGAAGAGGCATCGGGTCGCGCGTGGGGCTCCGTTGCCCGATGCGATGTACAGAGCTCCACCCTCAAGGGTGGCGACATTGTCCTTGAGTTCACACATGCCGACCACCGGGCTGCTGTTGCCCGATGTGTAGAGCGCCCCGCCGCGGTCCGCCACGTTCTCGGCAAGTGTTGAGTATCTGACCACAACGTTAGACCCGCTTGCGGCAGCGATGGCGCCGCCGTCGCCGTCGGTCGCGACATTGTCTTTGAAGCGGCAGTACGCGAACTTTGGACTCGACGCGACACAGCGGACGCCCGCCCCTTCTCCGGACTCGACGCGTCCGCCGCGGATCGCGAACCCGCTGATGAGGCAGGTCGTATCCTGGCCCGTTCCATTGAAATCAAAGAGCCGATGGCCGGACTCGCCCTCGTTGTCGATGATCGTCTGGGCCGCGCCGGACTGGCTGACGAGCGTGAAGTTCTTTGCTCCGAAGCTCAGGTCCTTGTTGCCGCTACCGGTGTACGTTCCAGCCACGACCAGCACGGTGTCGCCGTCGGTGGCCGCGTCGAGTCCCGCCTGGATGGTCAGGTGATCGCCCGAACCGGCAGCATCAACCGTGATGACGGCGGCTGCAGCCACGAAGGGGGAGAGACAGATGGTCGCGGCCGCGACGACGAGCGCTGCATGTGTGCGCATGCGTGAACCTCTCGCGACATTGTGACTACCGGTACATCGCCTTGATGGTGCCCCAGCTCGCGGGTGTCACAGGCGACAGCACGCAACCCTGATCGTACGTCCCCATGGTCCTGTCCCACGGGTTCCCGGCGGGCATGCATGGTGAGTTCGCCGCGAGCGTGAGGTCGTCCCGTGTGATGTCGCAGAAGAGCGGGTCTGATTCGATGGAGAGCATGACGAGCCCGCACGGAGTGTCGCCGTCGGGGTTCCCGTATGAGCAGCAGTAGATGACCTGCGGCGATGTCGTCCCGTCGCAGTAGAACGTGCTCGCGCGGCCCTCGGTCGGCTGCGAGAACGCGAAGATGCAGTCGGTGAATGTTGGGAGTCCGTTGTCCCAGGCGTAGTAGACCGAGCCCTCACCGAGCGAGCGATTCTTCACGAACGTGCAGCGGTAGAAATCGTCCTCGGCGTCCTGGCTGTAATACGCGCCACCGGCGGTGGTCGCGAGGTTGTTCAGGAAGACCGAGTAGAGGACGGTGGCGTCGGTCTCCCACGACCCGAGTCCGCCGCCCTGGTCGCCGGAGGCGTTTCCTTCGAACCAGCATCCCCAGACCACCGGGAGACCGCTGTTGTTGAAGGCGAGGCCGCCGCCGAAGCCCGACGAGCACTGATTGCTGGTGAACGTGCAGTTGCGGATGAGGGCCTCGGAGTTGGTGGAGCAGTAGAGGCCGCCGCCGCTTGAGAGCGCGGTGTTCGACTCGAACGCGCAGCCCTCGAAGACGGGGTTGCAGGAGTTGTTGACGTACGCGCCGCCGCCGTTCGCGCCGTAGGTGTTGTTGTTGCGGATGACGCAGTTGACGAACTTCGGGCTGCAGTAGATCTCGATACGGATCCCGGCGCCGGGGCTTCCCGCCTGGACGAACCGGCCGGCCTGGATCGTGAACCCCTCGACGACGCACGTCGTGTCCTGACTCGTGCTGATGAAGTTGAAGAGACGGTGTCCGCTCTCGCCTTCGTTGTCGATGATCGTCAGTGCCGGTCCCAACTGGCTGACGAGCGTGAGGTTCTTGGTTCCGAAGCTCAGGTCCTTGTTCCCGCTGCCGGTGTATGTGCCCGCCACCACCTCGACCCTGTCGCCGTCGTTTGCGGCGTCCAGTCCGGCCTGGATCGTCAGGTGGTCGCCGCTGCCGGCGGCGTCCACGATGATCGTCGCGGCCTGCGTCGGGAACGCACACACGGCAATGGTCAGTACCATCATCACTGCTATCGCAGGTCTCATCGCGCACCTCCCTGGGACAAGCCCTCTAGAATCCGCGCGCCTCGCGCAGCAGCGCGTCAATCTCGTGCGCGCGCTCCTGCTGGGCGATCCAGTACTCGGGATGACGCTGCGCATCGAGCTCTTCGGTCGTCTTGCCCTGCTGCTCGACCCACGTGTAGTACTTCAGATTGAACCAACTCTGCTTCGCGTGCTGCGTGCCCTCGCCGATCCAATCGAGCTTCGCGCCGTGGAAGATCGATGTCATCCGCGCAGCGGCCTCCATCTGATCCATCTCGCCGTACGTCTCGTCGAGCTGACTCATGACCGAATGGTAGCGGTCCATCGTGTCCGTCGCGATGGTGAAGACCGACTCGTGGTCGCGGAGGCGATAGTACTTCGCGGTCTTGATGGCGGCGAGGACGTTGCAGACGCCCGAGATGCCCATGATCTCGCTCATCTCACGGATGCTCTCCTCGGGGACGCCGTACCGCGTCGACAGAACCTCCCAGCCCGGCTCCTCGGTGAGCAGCTGGAGGCCCTTCTTGCACTCGATGTCGTCGATGCACATGATGGCGTCCTGCTCGAACACGTTGTGGATCCACGTGACGTGCTTGTCGCCGATCCCCTGAATGTCGTGGCCACCGTAGCCGTTGTAGTAGAGCGTCGGGCACTGGATCGGCTCGACCCCGATGGTCTTCGACTCGTGGAACTCGTGCTTGATGCGCTCGGCCGCGGCGATGGTTCCCGCCGACCCCATCGCGGAGGTGAATCCCGCGATGCGGCCGTTGCCGATGCCCTTCGTGTGGAGCTCCGCCGCCACCTCGATGCACGAGTTGCCAGTGCAGTGGTAGTGGAAGCGGTAGTTCCCGAACTCTTCGAACTGGTTCATGATCCGGTTCTTCGGGTCCTTGCGAAGAGCATTGGCGCGGTCGTAGATCTCCTTGACGTTGCTTTCACATCCAGGCGTCTTCTCGTAACGCGCTCCGAACTTCTCTATCTGTTCGAACCGCTCACGGCTCATGAGCTCTGGCAGGAGTACCAGCGAGTCGAAGCCCATTCTCGGGCCGACGTACGCGCCGCCGATGCCGTAGTTCCCGGTCGACGGCCAGACGAGCGTGTGCTCGCCGGGTGTGATGTCGCCGGTGAGCTGGTGCTCCATGCAGACCGAGTATGTCGCGCCGACCTTGTGGCTCCGCGTGGGGAAGTCCTTGCTGTAGAGGACGACGATGTTGGCGTCGACCTGCGTGAGCTCCTTCGGAAGGACCATGTAGTAGATGCGCCCCTCGGGGTTGCGCCACGTGATGTTGAAGAGGTTCCAGGGGCTGAGCGGATCCTCTTTCGACGCCTTGAGAGCCTTCGCGCGAATGTCAGGATCGATCCGGTCCGGGTGGAGCATCTCTTCGAATGTTGGTCCGTAGACTCTCTGTTCCGTGCTCATCTGCTTCTCCTCACCGCCCACTCACCCTCGGGTGGAAGTGTGCTCCGCGTTGTGGAAGTGTGTTCCTGCAGCTTGTGTGCGCTACATGTCGACGTGGATCTCGAGGATGTCCTCATCCTCGACGATGTGCTCGACGTCCACGATCTGCCCCGGGAATTTCCCGGAGCCCCAGATGCGGGCGGACTTCAGATGCTCCGCAAACTCACGATGGATCTTCTGCGCCACGTCCATGACGTTGCTTCCCCGTGGCACGATGAACGGCTTCTTCATGTCGACGTCCTTGCCCGGCACCTTGCTGTAGATGCGAATGACGTCGAGCATCTTGAACAGCGCGTCCTGAAGCTCGGGGATACCCTGACCGAGCGCCGCGCAGATCGGATAGATACTGAACTCGCCGTCGATGACCTCGCGCAGAAACTCGAGATTCTCCTCAGCCCTCGGACTGTCGAGCTTGTTCGCGACGATGAGAACCTGCTTGACGTTCCTCGGCAGCTCTTCCTCTCCCGGGTCATGCACAGGGGAGAGGCGGATGCTCTTCTCAGCGAGCGCCTGCCTGAGGAACATGAATGCATCGATGCAGTCATCGGCCGCGAGGTCGACGACGACCAGCCCGACATCGGCATTCCGGATGATCTCGAAGACCCACGAGTCGATGTGGTCGGGCGAGAGCGGGGGGATGTCGACGAGCTGAATGTACATATCCAGGTACGGCATCATCGCCGGCTGGGGGACGCGCGTCGTGAACGGATAGTTCGCGACCTCGGGCGTGGCGTTCGTCGTAGCCGCGACGATCTGCGACTTGCCGACGTTCGGCGCTCCGATGAGCACGACCTGTGGCGCCTCCTCCTTCGGGACATGATAGGAGGGGCCCGACTTGCCCTTCTTTCGGCCCTGGCTCTGTTCCGTCTTGAGTTTGGAGAGACGTCGGCGGAGATCGGCCCGGATGTGGTCTGTCCCCTTGTGCTTCGGACAGAGCGCCATCATCTCCTGGATCGCGACGATCTTGTCCTCGGTCGTCGTCGCCTCGCGGAATCGCGCCTCGGCGTTCTTGTATGGCGGTGGTAGGTTTGCCGGCACTGCTCTTAACCCCCTTCATCAGTAACCTACCATGATACCGCCCTCGCGGACGGCAGGCAAGGGGGGCACACGAAGGAACGCCCTCCCTCGGCCGGAGGAAGGGCGTTTGGCTGTTCAGGTCCTGTTCCGGCTACCGGTACATCGCTTTGATGGCGCCCCATGAATGAGCCTCGACGGGGCTCGAGCCGACCTCATTGGCGTAGTCGGCGTCGTCGATGTCGCGCGGGTGCGCGCCGGCCTCGGCGAGGACGGCCCGGAGCGCCGTCTCCGGGTCCATCTCGGTCACCGCCGGCGCCTCCATCATCGCTCCGCAGGTTCCCTCGGCCGGGCATGCCGGCGGAAGGACGTTGTCCTCCATGTAGACTGGTCCGGCTCCGTCGAGGACGAGAGCATCGGAGGCGTCGCTCCCACTGTCGGGGACGTAGTAGTTCTTGATCACGTTGGCGCTCGCGCCGTTGCGGATCCGTGTTCCGTAGTTGCCTGCCCACCCAAACACGACGTTGTTGACGAAGTCGACGAACGTCGTGTCATCGAGTTGTGGATTTCGCTCGTCGCCGTAAACGTAGAGATTGTGATGGAGCGAGATGTTGTAGCACCGCTCCGCGATGAGCGAGTTCTTGACGGTGTCGGCCATGATGCACCACTGGATCGTGATGTCGTGGGCGTCGCGCACGATGTCGACATTGCCATCGCCTGCGCGTCGGAACGAGCAGTGATCGATGACGACGTGGTGTGCGTCTTCCCAGATGCGGAGGTTGTCGCCCGTGTCCGCGTCCGGCGCGTCGATGACCCGGATGTTGCGAACGATGATGTGACTCGCGCCGCGGAGGTCGAGTAGCGCGGCGGCGACTCCTGCATGCGCGGCCGTGATCGTAATGCCGGGGTGCGGCGCCGCGGTGGCGTCGATGGTGATGTGGTCGCCCGTGATGCGGAGCGTCTCGTTGAGCTCGATGGTCCCGCCGAGGGCGAAGGTCACGTAGCGGCTCGACTGCGAGACCGCGTCGCGGAGCGTTCCCGGTCCGGTGTCGGCGAGCGACGTGACGACGTACTGGGTGCCGCCGAGGCCGCCCGTCGTCTCGGTCCCGAATCCCTCGATCGGTCGGTCGGGGAACACGGCGCCGGCGGAGGACGCCATGGCCAGGATCGCGAGAACGACAGCTGCCGTCTTCACAGATGCAATCATCAGTCGTACCTCCTCGGGCGGGCGCGCTGCGGATGCATGATGAGGGGCGCCCGGGCGGTATCACAGGTTGCGTAACGTAGCATGCACACTCTGAAACAGCAAGAAGCGTACCTCGGCAGGTGCGTTCCACAGGCCGGTTCGCGGGCTTGACCACCTCTCCGGGCGGCACTATAGTAGGTGCACTCGGGGTCGCACAGACGCGCGAGGTTATTGCCTGTTGCGCACTTACCAATGGTTCTGGGGGGAGTTCCTGAGCGACGCGACACACAGAGAACCAGGCGGTGTCCGCCCGGGCGGACCGATCGGCGTGCCCGAGCCGCTGCCGGACCGGCCGAGAGTCGAGGGGTCGAAGCTCCGAAGCGGGGCCATCTTCTTCGTGATCGGGAGCCTCGCGATCCTGGCCGCGACCCTCGCGCTGACGACCGGTGAGGAGACGTGGCACGGCGTCGCGCGATTCGGTGTCTGGATGCTCGTTTCTCTCTTCGCGCTTGCCGCGCTCCGGGTCGTGCTCGAGGCGCTGAGTCTTCTCGTCCTTGTCAACGAGACGCAGGAGGCGAAGATCTCGCTCCTCGAGGCGGTGGAACTCACGCTCGAGGGGTTCTTCATCTGGCAGCTCATCCCGGTCAGCGCCGCCGGTGTTCCGTATCAGGCGTTCCTGTTGACACGCAAGGGCGTGCGCGCCGGGTGGGCGACGGCCGTCGTGGTCGTCAAGGGATTCATCCCGCCCGTGTTCTTCTTCTCCGTTCTCATGGCGACACTCGTTCTCGCCATCACCGGTTGGACCGGGACGGATGCGTCGCTGACGTTCGTGAAGGTCGTCGGTCCGCTCTCATCGATCCCAACCCTCGTTCTCGTCAGCATCCTCGTCATCATGGTGAGGTTCCCGTTGATGTTCGATCGCATCGTCGATCGTCTCGCGGCCGCCGTCGCGAGACGGCTTTCGGGCAAGGCGGCGAAGCGCGTCGAGGAGACACGCATTCTGCTCGAAGAGGAGTCGCACATCTTCCGTGAGGCGCTCACGACCATCTGGAGC
Organism: uncultured bacterium; assembly: GCA_964516845.1. Classification (GTDB taxonomy): domain Bacteria; phylum Joyebacterota; class Joyebacteria; order Joyebacterales; family Joyebacteraceae; genus JAPEKQ01. The sequence goes on along the minus strand of CAZEXP010000028.1, from coordinate 14,908 downwards.
CGCAAGCGGTGGGTGCTGTTCGGAGCAATGGCGCTGATCGTGCTCTCGTTCATCGCGGAGTTCTCCGTCGGTCTCGTCATTCTCTGGGGGTTCGGGTACCGTGGTTCGATCGTCGATCCGCTTCTGCTGCAGAGTCTCCTCAAGCCGATCCTGAGCGCTTCACCGACGCCCGGTTCGGTCGCGGTCGGAGAGGGTGGGTACATCGGGTTCTTCGCGGCGTATCTTCCGTCTCACTTCATCGGGATCGCCCTCGTTCTGTGGCGCATCGTCCTCTACTTCGGGCCGATGTTCGTCGGCGGACTGCTGGTCGCGAAGCGTATCAGGGTCGGCGGACGGCGCATGCCGCGGCCGGAATCCGCTTGACCATCTGATGGATGCGGGCGTATAGTTTCCTTGGCGTCAGCGATTGGTGAAGACTGTATGCGCCCGCCTATCTCGCGCAGCGCAGGCAGTCGCACGAGCCGCCAGAAGGATGCATGAGCCGGGTCCAGTCCCGGTTTTTGGCCGCCGAAGTGGCGGTCCATAGAGCGCCCCCACGGGGGCACGACAGCGATCTCCCCGGGTTGCCCGGTCATAGCCGCTTGGCGGAGAGCCTGCCCGCATCCTCCAGGGCCGTACGCCCGCTCGCATCAACGCCCAGAAAGCCGAAGAGAACCGCGTGTTCCGCGCTCGGGCGCCCTCGTGCCTCTGAGCCTTACCGCGTTCCGGCATCGACATCCAGCGCACCTACACCGACGGCGGACATGGTCAAAGACACTTACGAGATCGAGACGAGACTCGGCGAGAAGACTCGGACCCTCCGGACGGTCGGCGGTCTGTTCTCCAAGGAGAAGATCGCGACCTCGACGCAGCTTCTGCTCGGCGCGATCAAGGTGCGTCCCGGCGAACACATTCTCGACTACGGCTGCGGCTACGGCGCCGTCGGCATCGCGCTCTCCGACATGGCACCCGACCTCGACATCCAAATGGTCGATCTCGACATCCGCGCGGTCCGGATGGCGCAGCGCAACATCCACGCGAACGACATCGGGAACGCTTCCGTCGTGCTCGACCACACCCTGAGCAGATTCTCCAACGGTCACTTCAACGTCATCGCCCTGAACCCTCCGGTCGAGGAGGGCACCGAGACCATCTTCGAGATGATCGAGCGGGCGCAGCCGAAGCTCAAGAACGGCGGCAGCTTCTATCTCGTCGCGAAGGTGCGCAAGGGCGCGAAGAGCTACATGCGGAAGCTCTCCGAGACGATCGGTTCGTCCAAGGTCGTGCTCAGGAGCGGCGGCTACTGGGTGATGCGTGCCGAGCGCAGCGCCGTCTGCTCGCCCGAGGCGGTCGATCTGGCGCAGTACGAGCACGTCGTGGAGGACGAACTCCGCGGGAGGCGCTACCGCTTCCACACCTACGCGGGCATCTTCTCGCGCAAGGCGGTCGACGAGGGTACGCGGTTCCTCATTGAGACGATGGAGATGCGGCCGCGCCACAGCGTCATTGACGTCGGGTGCGGGTACGGCCCCATCGGGATCGCCGCGGCGCACGCGGCTTCCGTCGGGCGCGTCGTCATGGTCGACTGCAATGCGCGCGCCGTCGAGTACGCGGAGGCCAACATCCGCGAGCACCATCTCCACCACGCGAGGAAGAACGGCAAACCCCGCGTGGAGGCCGTGCTCGGCGACCGGTTCGACGCCGTGATCGGTGAGCGCTTCGACCGGGTCCTTTCGAACCCACCGTTCCACGCGGGGAACGACGTTCTCTTCCCGCTCGTCGAGGACGCCCGCGAGCACCTGCGCATCCACGGCCGGCTCTACCTCGTCCTGATGCGCTACACCGGGGTCCAGCGCCACATGCGCAAGGTCTTCGGCAACTGCCACATGGCCGCCGACAACGGCCGCTACGTCGTGCTGATGTCGGAACGAACCACCTGACAACGGTAGCGGCTCAGAAGTACGTCGTCCTTATGTCGGAGCGGACCATCTCGCTCCGATTTCCTCTTTCTGCCCCCAACAGCGCGAAATACCCCTACTAGTGGCCCTTTTGTCGTTGACCCCCCTCATACACCGTGCTACGCTCGATGGTCGTGGTTATTCGCCCCGGGGATTGGGCCCGGGGGTCGTTGGCAGTGAGACCTAAGGCAGATGGAGGAAGAAAGCATGGCCGAGTCCGTAGCCGCGTTCATGGAGATGATCAAGGCGAAGAACCCGGCGCAGCCGGAGTTCCACCAGGCGGTTCAGGAAGTCGCAGAGTCGCTCTGGCCGGTTCTCGAAAAGCGTCCCGAGTACCGCAAGGCGAAGATCCTCGAGCGTATCTGTGAGCCCGAGCGCGTGATCATGTTCCGCGTCCCGTGGGTCGACGACAACGGCGACGTCCAGGTCAACCGCGGCTTCCGCATCGAGATGAACAGCGCCATCGGTCCGTACAAGGGCGGCCTGAGGCTTCACCCGAGCGTGAACCTCGGCATCCTCAAGTTCCTGGCCTTCGAGCAGGTCTTCAAGAACAGCCTCACGACGCTCCCGATGGGCGGCGGCAAGGGCGGTTCCGACTTCGACCCGAAGGGCAAGAGCGACAACGAGGTCATGAGCTTCTGTCAGAGCTTCATGTCCGAACTGTTCCGTCACATCGGTCCGAACACCGACGTTCCCGCCGGCGACATCGGCGTGGGCGGTCGCGAGATCGGCTACCTCTTCGGTATGTACAAGAAGCTCCGCAACGAGTTCACAGGCGTCCTGACAGGCAAGGGTCTTGGTTGGGGCGGCAGCCTCATTCGTCCGGAGGCCACAGGCTACGGCGCGGTCTACTTCGCGGCCGAGATGCTCAAGACTCGTGGCGAGACCCTCGAAGGCAAGACCTGCCTGGTCTCGGGTGGCGGCAACGTCGCCCAGTACGCGATCGAGAAGATCCTGGACCTCGGCGGAAAGATTCTCACGCTGTCCGACTCCGGCGGCTACATCTATGATGAAGAGGGCGTTGATCGCGACAAGCTCGCCTTCCTGATGGAGCTCAAGAACGTCAAGCGCGGTCGTGTCAAGGAGTATGCGGACAAGTACAAGAACGCCGTGTACACACCGATCGACAAGGCGCTGGACTACAACCCGCTGTGGAATCACAAGGCCCACTGCGCCTTCCCGAGCGCGACGCAGAACGAGATCAACGCCAAGGACGCGCAGAACCTCGTCAACAACGGCGTCTACGTCGTTTCCGAGGGCGCGAACATGCCGACCGTGCCGGACGGCGTCGAGATCTTCCTCGCAAAGAAGATCCTCTACGGTCCCGGCAAGGCCGCGAACGCGGGCGGCGTCTCGGTGTCCGGTCTCGAGATGAGCCAGAACAGTATCCGCTACTCGTGGACGCGTGAAGAGGTCGACCAGAAGCTCCACGGCATCATGAAGGCCATCCACAAGGCTGCCTACGAGACCGCCGAGGCTCACGGCACTCCGGGCAACTACGTGAACGGCGCGAACATCGCCGGCTTCATGAAGGTCGCCAACGCGATGCTGGACATGGGTTCCGTTGGCTAGGAAGCACTGAGTGGTTCGTCGAAGCTGACGGACAGGATGTACATAAGAAGAGGGGCCGGCGATGTCGCCGGCCCCTCTTCGTATTGCGGATTGGATGATCTACTAGCTCTTCTCGTCGCCCTTGTCCGGGAGCACGCTTCTGCCCGGCTTCATGATGACGCCGAAGCTGCTCCGGCTGTTGACGACGATCTCGAGCTCGTCCGCGACCCGCAGGTGTCTCACGTGTTGCGATTCGCTCTCGGGCGTTTGCGCCATGAGCCAGTCGGGATCGAAGTGCGACGACACGCCGGGCCCGCCCAGCGTGAAGTAGCCTATGCCGAATGACGTGATGTTCTGGAAGAAGTGCGTGCCCTGGCTCGGCTCGACCGTAATGCCTTCCATCTGCGTCTCGACGATGCATCTGGCGCCGGAGATGTGCGACCAGGTCACCGGGATGCCGAGCCAGTGGTCGGCGCTGCCCCAGCGCCCCGGCCCGACAAGGAGATAGGGGCGCCCCTCGTCACGAAGCTGCCGGTTGACCCTCCCGACCTCATCGGCCATCGCCACCGTCTTCGCTCTGTCGAATGTGTCCGGTCTCACGAAGACGATGTCGCGGATGCCCTTGATCTGTCCATGTCCGAGCGTGCTCCCGGAGATGCAGATCGTGTCTTCGGGGTGGATCTCGGCAAGCTCGATCTCCTCGGTCGAAACATCAAAGACCAGCGGTCGGATCTGGAGGAACGTGAACTCGTGCGGGACACCTTCCTCCCGCGAGAGGCTTACGGCGAACTCGATCTCGACGTGCGTCGAGAACCCGGCCTGCCCGATGTCCAACAGGAACGAGAGGACCTTCGGGAGCGGGAACGCGTCGCCCGAGAGCACGCCCGCCATTGTGACGAGCTTCACGCCGTCTCGATAGACACCCTCGTAGACGCGGTCGTTCTCGGACGAGTAGGTCGAGCCCACTGGCGCGAGCGTTCCGTGCTCCATCGCCGTCTCGAGGTCGAGGAGCGCGAGGTTTGAGTCGGCCAGGATGAGCGGTTCGTGCACCGGTGCCGGCTTCGTCATGTCCAGCGCGAAGAACTGCCGCTGCGCGTTCTCGAGATAGGCCTGCGTCGATGAGAACTGGAAGAGACGTCTCGGCTGGATGGGGGAGAAGCGGATGCACTTCCCGCCGTCGACGACCATTCTCCCCATACCGAGCACGGCCGATGCCACGCCGTCCTCCGACCTGAGTCCCTTCACGGGATAGTAATCGTAGGAGCGCGCGACCCCGGCGATATCCGGGTAGAGGTAGTCGCCGTGGCGACGTCCCGTCACCTGCTGGACGACGACGGCCATCCGCTCGTCCTCGAGCCGGTTGGGAGTCGACTCGATGTAGCTCTTCGAGTCGGCGCAGTAGGTCGAGGCGTAGACGAGCCGGATGGCGTGGCAGAGTTCGCCGAGCCGCACGTCGATATCGGGGTTGCTGTTCGGGAGCATGTAGGTCTGATAGATCCCCGCGAACGGCTGGTACGAGGAGTCCTCGAGAAGACTCGACGACCTCACCGCGAGCGGATACGTGACGCGCTCGAGGAACGTCCGGAGCTCGTCCCGGGTCGCCCCGGGGAGCGTCGCTTCGAGGAACGCGTGTCGGATCGCGGCGTCGTCGGCGTTGGAGAGCGCCAGGGGCGAGAGGTTGTTCGCGTCCATGAACCGCTCGAAGACATCGGTCGCGACGACCGTGGTCGGCGGGACGCCTATCCGCACTCCCGGGATTCTGTGTTCGACTTCGTACTCGCCGATGAGCGAGTTCATGAACGCCAGACCGCGGCCCTTGCCCCCGAGCGAGCCGACGCCGATGCGGGTGAACGCGCCCTCCTCGTCGAAGCTGTCGCTGTAGAACTCCTGGACGAGACCGGTGCGCACGCGCGTCCTGTACTCCTTCACCGCCCGGAGGAGATACGTACGAAGCGCCACGGCCGTGTCGAACTCGCTGACGCTGATCGGTCGGATGGCCTTGGCGAGGTCGAACTCGGTGCGCGCCATCAGCCACATCGAGAAGTCGTTCCGCCCCGCATGGTACATGATGGATTCATCCGGGACCTCGTTGAGCGCGATTGCGAGCTGCTTGAGATTGCCGGCCGTCGTGACGATCTCCCCGTTCGGCATCCGGAAGACGAAGTCTCCGAACCCGAGATACGTCCTGAGGAACCCGCGGATCTCATGGAGCAGCGTGGGCGAGCTCTTGTTGACGAAGGTCGCCCCGACCTCCTGTGCGATATCCGCGTTCTCCGGTTCGTTCGAGTGCAGGAGCACGGGAATGTCGTCACGGTCGGAATGGATCGCGCGAATGAGGTCGACGCCCGCGCTCGCGTCGCACCTGCCGGCGTGTGGGAAGCGCGCGTCCGTCATCACGCCGAGGATGTGATCGCTGTACGTCTCGTAGATATCCCAGGCCTCCTCGTAGCTCGCGGCGAGGAGCACCTTCGGCCGCGCCCGCATTCTCAGGAGGCGCTGCATCCTGTTGACGCCCTCGCCCATGAGCGTCTGCGTCTGCTGGACGATCTCCGTATAGAGCATCGGGAGGAAGACCGAGTAGAAGTGAACCGAATCCTCGACGAGCAGAATGATCTTGAGGCCGGAGAGCTCCGTGTCGGGACCCGCGTTGAGGGCGTCCTCGACCCACTTGATGATCGTCAGAAAGAGTCTGGCGTCGCCGAGCCAGACGAAGATGCGGTCAACGCCGAAGTGATCGTCGCGCGCCTCGAGCAGCGCGAGTTCGCGCGTGTCGTAGGCGAGGAGCACGACCGGCAGTTCCGGCGCGATCTCCTTGAGCTGGCGTCCGAACTCGAAGACGTCCATCTCGCCGACGCGCGGCATCGTGATGACGAGATCGGGTGGCTCGCGCCTGACGACCGCGATCGCTTCCTCGGCCGTCGAGACCCGCGAGAAGGCCGGGGCTGACGAGAGATTGAGTTCCTGATATTCAGAGAAGAGCATCTCCCCGAGATTGCCGTCCTCCTGGAATGTGAAGGAGTCGTAGAGGCTCGAGACGAGGAGGATGTTGTGCACCCGTCTCTGCATGAGCGATGAGAACTGGACGCGTCGGCGTCCGCTCGTCCCGGCGATCTCGGCGAGGGTCTTGTACTCCATCGGGGCCTTTCCGGGCACGTGTGCCCGCTGAGGCCGTCCCGGGGCTCCGCGCCCCGGGGCGGCTCGAACGGTTGGCGCTAGTTCTGAACAGGAGAAGTCGTGTGGACGATCTTCCTGAAGAGGATGAGCGAGTTCTTTGGCGATGTGAGCGCGTCGTAGGCGCGTTTGAACTCGCCGTACGCCTCCACGGGAACGATCACCTCCTTGATAGTAATGGTCCTGTGCCAGTAGATCGTGTGTCGTTCAGGGCTCCAGACGCAGGACAGCTCGAAGTCCGCGTAGTCACCCTGGATCGACATCGGTTCCGGGAGACGCTCGATCTGGAGAGAGTTCGGGACCAGGATCTTCGCTTCGAATTCGATCCTCGTCGGGCACTGCGTGTCGAACGGAAGTGTGCGCTCGCTCAGGGAGGGGTAGACCGTCGTCGTCGCGGCGGCGTACGGATACTCCGGAACGCGCAGGATCATCATGTCGCCCTGAACGACCGCGAAGTCAGGCGCCTCGACCGTCTGGCGGAGCCGGACCTCCTCCGTGAGATTCGTCAGGTCGGAGTGCGAGTAGTCGGCGGAGAGGGCGCCCTGCGAGAGCGCACCGGCCGCCTGGTCGAAGTACTTGTCCTCCTCGGACGGAGTGGCGTCCTTGAGCGCGCGACGCGTCTTCATGTCGTAGTAGCCGTGCATCTGACCGGTTACCCGGACCTGCGCAGAGCCGTCGTCGTTGAGCTGGATCGACAGGAACTCCATCGCGAGGTTGTCGTCCGGCTCGAAATCCGGAATGCGCACGAGCTCGCCCGTGCCGTCATCAAACACGACGAAGGCCGTGTTGCCTCGACCGTACAGCACGAAGTTGTACGCCGCGTCGTCGAGCCTCGGGTCGAGGAACCGGAAACCGTCCTCGGTCGGGAGCGCGACCAGGAGTCTGTCGAACTGTGCGAGCGTCGGGACTCCCTCAACGAACGTCGAGCGGAGATTGCTGACGGCAGCCGGATAGGCCATGATGCCCTGCGAACGGAGCATGCTGATGAACAGCACGACCTGGTCCCGCGTATCGCCGTAGAGGTTGGTGAGCACCGTACTGGCGTTGTTCGGCGCATATCCGCCCAGGCCGAGGGCTAGCCGGATGTATCGGACGTTCGTTGCGACGTCGAGGAAGAGCTCGCGCGTCCTGTCCTCGTCGTCCGTCAGCCCCGCGACGACCTCGGCGGCGTGCTTCGCCACGGGTCCCGTCGTCTCGACATGCGGATAGAACTGTCCCGCGAAGAACGCCGCGACGTCGGCCCAGGAACCGTACGAAGTGTAGAGGAGTCTCGGGTAGAGCTCGGCCGCCGCCAGCGTGTGTTCCTCGAGCGTCACGCCCGGGACGTCACGCACCTCCCACCGACCGTCGCGCTCACGGACGTCTCCCTGGAACCCGACCCAGCCGGGAACGAGCTCGGTCGTCAGCCGCATGTCGTCGGGCGTGTCGATGCGGACCTCCATGTGAGCGATCGGGTCCGCAGCGGCGAAGTACTCGATGCCCGAGACGTGACCGTCGGGTGCCGGGTCGCGCTTCGCCAGAAGCTGGAGCTCCATCGTCGCCTCGCGTCCGGCGACCGGGAAGGAGACGACCTTCTGCATGACGTTCGCGTAGATCGAGGCGCCTTCCAGAAACGCCGGTGTGACGTCGTTGACGGCGTCCTCCTCAACCTCGACCGCGCGGCCCGTCGACCGGACCGTCACACCCTTGACGAACTCGACGCTCTCGCTGTCGCTGTTGTAGATGTAGGAATCATTGCTGTACTCCTCGCGCCCCATGAGCGTGAGGACCTTCGTCAATTTGTTCCACTTCGCCTCGTAGCCGCCGTCTTCATCGATCTCGATGAGTTTCTGGATCTTGAGGAAGACGGCGGAGGCGTCCGGATGTTCCTCGAGTCCGGGCGCGTCCTCGATGAGCTTCTCCACGTCGGTGTCGACCCACTGGCCGCCCCATGCTGCTGTCGCGACGAGGGCCAGCGCGGCGAGAATGATGGTCAGGCGCTTCATCTAGCCCTCCTCTCTCTTCAGAACGACTTCTCCACGTATCGAGCGGCTCGCGAGACGAGACGCCTCCTTCATCGAATGGTACTCGGTCGGCGAGATCTGGAACGCATCCACGCCGAAGACCTTCGAGTAGACTACGACCGGCACGCCGCGGTTCTCATCGGCAGGGATGAACTCGTAAGTGATCGAGAGGATGATCGGTCCCTCGTGGTAGTCGACGACGTCCGGAAGGCTCTCGACGACGTAGCCCGTGGGGACTTCGATCCTCCCGCGCTCCGCCAGTCCGATCGAGGTGCCGATGGCAAGCGGGTGTTCGCGGGTCGGCAGGGTCGTCAGACGGCCGACCAGGAGACCGGAGAGGAAGTCGAACGCGCCGGTCGCCGAAGGGACGCGGAAGAGCACGTACGGGTCGGCGTCAAGCGCGTAGTCCTCGATGCGATAGCCGACGGTCGCCGTCCACGGCGCATAGAGGTCGGACTCGTCACTCATTGAGAACTCCGTGAGCTCGGCGCCGGGGTAGATGCCCTGGACCGACTCGGTCCAGATCTGCTTCATCTGCTCCTCGTTCGTCGTGTCGGCGATCTGCCTGAGGATCATCTCGTAGATGCCCCGCCCCGTAATGACGGCCGAACCCTTGATCCCGCCATCGCTGTCCAGGACGCCGGTCTCCGTGATGTCGCCCGAGTTGATCGCGGCCGGCCGGTGGGGGACCTGCCGGATGTCATCCCCCTCGGGTGTGAGGTGGAGCACCCAGCGGTCACCGACGTAGCTCGCGTCGATCTCGCGGTGATGCTCGATGGTCGGGTCGAAGTACCGGTAGCCGCCCATCTCGTCCTCGACGGCGACAATGCCGTGTTCGAAGAAGACGGACGGGATCTCGGTGTCGGTCGCAAAGCTCGGATTGGCCAGAACGACCCAGGCCGGGACGCCGATCTCGCCGAGCATGGTGACCATGAGCACCGCCTTGTCGCGGCAGATGCCGTACTCCTTCTCAAGCGTATAGGCCGCGAAGTGGGGCTCCAGAAACGCGCCGCGGTCCATCGCCAGACCCAGGTATCGCACGTTCTCCATGATCCAGTAGTGGATCGCCGTGACCTTCTCCTCGGTCGTCTCGAGGCCTCTGGTGATCTCGGCGGTGAGCTCCTTCACGGAGTCCTCCGCGACGCACTTCGTGCCGAGAAGGTCGTATCCGAACCGCGAGAGCTCGGGCCACGTCTGAATGGTGGAGACGAGCACGCGCGTCGCGATCTGCCGGAACGGCACCATCCCGATCTCCGGCTCGAGCTGCCGCGTATCCGTCGCGCGCCATACGTACGTCGTCAGTCCGGCGTTCTCGCTCGTGGCGAACTCGACCTCGCCGTCCTTGACCGCGTGAACGAGAGGCATGTCGGACGGACCGGTCACGCTGACCGAGACGTCGAGCATCGGAGCGATGTACTGCATGAAGAAGATGCCGCCGAACGCATCCGCCAGGAGCGGAGCGTTGGTCTCGCCGGTGATGCTCTCGATCGCGTCGCCCACCTCGAGACCCGGGAAGACGACCGTTTTCTCCCGGAAGTCGGACTCGAAGATATTCATCGCGGTGATCTGCGGCGGGGTTCCGTCGGTGATGAGGTCGTCGCCGACCACGATCTCGGTCCCGTCGGCCTTGATGATGCGGACCAGGATGATGTCGTGATCCGTGTAGCGTCGGTGGTAGTTGAACGACATGTCGCCGTTGTCGTCGACGCCCTCCTCCGTGATGAGCTTCTTCAGCTCGTGGTCGTACTGGACGTACGAACCGTCGTGCTCGTACTCGACCGTCGTGTGCGTGAACACGATGATCTCGTTCGCGTTGGGGTAGTCGTCCGTTCCCCCGGCGTTCGCGATGAGGCCGATCGCCTCATCGAGAGCCAGCGGCTCCGGCGCGTCAAGTGCTGCTGCCGGGACCCAGAGGAGGAAGACGGCGATGCCGGCGAGAAGCAGTGTCGCGCGGCGCATGGCGGCTCCTTTCTCATGTGCGCTGAGAGAGATTCCCTCGTTCGTCGGAGAACTCATCGTACGTGCAACGCGTTGGACGTACGGCCGCGCGCGGTCGGTGCGTGACCCGGTCCGAACCTTCATTATGACGGCTTCCGTGGAAACGGGCAAGGGCGGCTGGCATGCGCGATGCACGCAATGGTGTGAGGAGTGCTTCGTGGCTTTCCGCGTCGGGCTTGTGCTACCATCCGGGCACGCTTTCGAGGATCGTCATAAGGATCGGCTCCAGCCGGTCGGGTCTTCGGCGGCCGTCGTTCGAGACCGCCCTGTTACATTCACAGCGAGGGGAATGAGCGATGCGAACCACTGCGAGAACAATAAATACCACATATTGCCATTACGTCACCATAGTTCTAGCCCTCCTGCTGGTCGGCGCGCTGCTTGCGGGCGCGGAGCCGCCGCTCCCGACCGCGCCCACCGAGGGCGAACTGGCATTCGATATCCCGCTCAACCAGTGTCTCGTCCGCGACGTCGTCGAACTCAAGTCGCAATTCGTGCGCGGTGTCTCGTTGTCGGCCGTGGGTGTCGCAAGCGAGTACGGCATGGAGAATGCCGAGACTGTTGTCGGGGCCGCGGGTGAACTGTCATCGGTCGCCAACCGGATCTCGGCCAGCATGGAGGTCATCAGCCAGTTTGACCCCACGTTCGGCATCGACGGCATTGTGCCGATGATGCCGGCGCAGGGCGCCATCCGTGACACGCTCTTCGGGCTCGTCGTCTGGCATGAGTCGGTCACCGGAAAGAGCCGCGCGATGGCGACCGATCTGGAGCGCGTCATTCGCGCGCTCGGCGATCTCGGGAACCGATCGCTCCGAATGGGGAGTGACGTCGATCGCGGTACCGAACCCGTTGCCGGCGCCAATGGGGTCGACTATGTCCGTGTGGCTGAGAACACCGCCAGTGTGATGAACGCGGTCGCGGATCTCGCGCTCGTTGCGGCTGAAGCGGAGAGCGCGGCCGTCGAACTCGAGCGCCTCGTCTGGACCGTACGCGACGGGCGCGGCGTCACAAGCGGGTCGAGAGTTGATGAGGAGTGGGAGGCCGTGCAGTCGGCTACGTCCGAGGTGCGACGACTCGCGTCACGCATCGGCCCCGCCGTCACGACGCTCGAGGCCTCGAACTTCACGTTCATCGGTCTGATGCATGCTGTAGACGGCATGTCGCAACAGGTGGACCTGATCGAGTCGCTTCCGGTGGACGCTCGCGACATGCAGCGCCTGCCCTGGAGCGCGATGCTGAGCGACATTGCCGTCGTCGAGCCCCTCAAGGTTGAGGTGCTCGCGCCGACCGAGGCGGCCGGCGGCTACCCTCAGGAGGCCCTCGACGAGATCAAGGCGCTTCTCCAGCCGGTCGTGGAGTCAAACCGGCTCCTCGCCGAGCGCGCCATCGAGTACGCGACGACGCAGGTCGCGACACACGAGGACCGCATCGTCTCGACCTACCGCACCGTGGTCGGATACGCGGAGGCGGGATCGGACCGCGACCGCGAGAGCGCCCGCGAGCAGGTCGACGTGCTGCTGCGGACGAACATGCAGCTTCAGAACGCGCTCGTCTCAGCGCGCTCGGCGCGGGAGTGGTATGCTCTCGGCGTGTCGAGCCAGATGAATGGGTACTGCTCCGAGAACGAGGCGCTCATCGCGTACAAGAACGCGTGGCTCCACGCACTCAACGCGGGCGCGGCCGCACAGCGTGCGCTCCAGGAGGCGGGTGCCTGATGATTCGCGGGGTCTTCTTCGACGCCGGCAACACGATCCTCTTTCCGGACTATGACATCTATCGACGCATCGTCGCCGAGCTTGGCGGCGATGCGTCTCTTGATGACATCGTCGCCGCCGAGGCGTACGCGCGCTCGGCGTTCGATGACGCCGTATCGCGCTCCCCGGACAGGAACGTCCACGATTTCTGGATTGTCTTCTATGAACCGTTCTACAGCCGCCTCGGCCTCTCCGCCAGCGCGGTGCAGATGGCCATCGGGAACACGCGGGCCATCAATGATCTCGACCCCGGCATCTGGAAGGTCCCTGTTGACGGATTCGACGAGGTGATGAACGAGCTTGCCGGCCGCGGCATCGTCACCGGGATCATCTCCAACTCCGACGGGCGGCTCGACCGGCGGATGCGCGGGATCGGCATCCGCGACCGGTTCTCGTTCCTTATCGACAGCTGGGACGTCGGCGTGAGCAAGCCGGACCCGCGCATCTTCGAGGAGGCGCTCAAGCTCGCGCCGCTCCCGCCGGATGAGGTCCTCTACGTCGGCGACTACTACGAGGTCGACGTGGTCGGGGCGAGGGGAGTGGGAATGCACGCCGCGCTCTTCGACCCGTATGGGGCATACGGCGAGACGGACTGTGCTATGATGACGCGGTTCGCGGACGTTCTTGAGATCATCGACGGTCTTTCCGATCGAACGGAGAGTGGCGCATGAGACGTTCATCCTTCATCATCGGCGGCATCGCAGCGACCGCGCTTGCCCAACTGGCGATAGGTCAGTCCGTTCCCGGCGTCCCGACGCCGATCGCATGGGCCATTCGCATCATCACGCTCATCTCCGCCATCATCATCCACGAGGTCGCGCACGGCCTGGTCGCCGAAAGGCTGGGCGACCCGACCGCCAGGATGAGGGGTCGCCTGACGCTCAACCCGATTCCACACATCGACCTCTTCGGAAGCATCATCATCCCCGGGTTCCTGCTCATCAGTGGTTCACCGTTCGTCATCGGGTGGGCGAAGCCGGTGCCGGTCGATATCCGCCGGTTCGAAGACCCGCTCAAGGGGTGGGCGATCACCGCGATCGCCGGGCCTCTGGCGAACTTCGCGCAGCTCGCCGTGTACGTTCTGCTCTTCCGGTTCGCGGCGACGGCCGGGCTCCCGGCATGGATCGAGTTCCTCGCATTCTCCGGGGCGGCCATTAACCTGTTCCTCGGTATCTTCAATCTCATTCCCATCCCGCCGCTCGACGGTTCCCGCATCGTGGCGGCATTCCTTCCGTTCGAGATGGTCCGCCAGTACCTGTCCATCGAGCGGTTCGGATTCATTGTCATCTTTGGACTGCTGTGGCTGAACGTGCTGGACCCGCTGTTCGATCTCGTCTGGAAGCTCCTGCTGGCTCTTCTCTTCTAGATGGATCTTTCGCACCGCAACCAGAATCCTCCAGCATCCAGCGGCATCAGAATACCTGCACTCGGGGAGTGCACGGGGGCCCGTGGGGCCATGGAACTGAGTGTGCGCAGCATGCCAAGGTTTCTGCGGGTCCCCACTTACGACTCACCGGGTGATGACACGGGTTGCGGAGGGCAGCTATGGATGCTGGTAAGACGGACATAGCCAAAACGCTGGACATGACCGGCTTCTTCTGCCCCGAACCCGTGGTCCAGACAAGTAGCGAGATCGGGGATATCGAGGTCGGCGAAGTGCTGGAGATGCTGGCAGACGATCCCTCGGCTCGATCGGATATGGAGAGCTGGTCAAAGCGGACCGGCCATGAGCTGGTATCGGTTGATGAGGAGGATGGGGTTCTCCGGTTCCTCATCAGGAGAATGAGCTAGATCCACAGGAACGAGCCCGGCGGCCCCGGACACGAGGTTGCGCGAGCGGATGACAATATTACTGACGCTGCCCGCTGGGAATTGGGAGCGAGTCGGAACATTCGGGGGGATGTCCGGTCTCGATCACTACTCATCCTTCGGGCAGCTTCTTGTGTTGTGGTAACCTGATGTTGCGGGGCGTCGTGTGACACTGCCCCTGCGAGGCACAGGTTCACTCCCACCAGGGAGGTGATGAGCATGGCTGACAAGAAGCGAATCCTGTATGTCCAGACATCCGGTGTCGACGCTCCCGAACGGACCTACTCGCCGCTCGTGCTGGCGCGGACGGCGGCCGCGATGGGGATCGACGCGACGGTCTACTTCCTCGGGAGGGGTGTCACGGTCGTCAAGACCGGCGAGGCGGACCGCATCCAGCTCGGGGGCTTCCCGAAGCTGTCGGAGGTGCTCAAGCAGGCAGTGGATGCCGGCGTCAAGCTGATGGTCTGCGATCAGAGTTCGCAGCTCCTCGGCCTGTCGCGCGGCGACTATATAGATGAGGCGCAGGTCGTGGGCGCCGCGACGCTCAACGACATCGCGCTCGACGCTGACGCCATCCTGAGTTTCTAGCGGACAGCCGGCACCGTCCGCGTGGCGGACTTCCCGAGCACGACCACGTGTCGGAGGTGACACATGGGAGAACGAGTCACAACGAAGGGATTCTTCG
>CAZEXP010000027.1:0-29527 GCA_964516845.1 uncultured bacterium | reverse complement strand
GGCGGGCAGCTGGCTCCCGGGACGAGAAGTCTCGGTGTTGCGCTGACGTACATGTCGCGCGAGCGGACCCTGACCGATGTGGAGGTCGACGCCGCGCACGCGAAGATCGTCGGCCACCTGCTTGAACGATTTGCGGCCAGTCTCCGGACGTAGTGGAGACTTGAAGGAGTTGTGCGGATGCAGTTGCCCGGACTCGATGAACTCGACGCTCTCGTGACGAGGGCGGTCGAGGAGCTGAGAGCTCTCCGGACGGAGAACTCCGAACTCAAGAACAGGATCCGGGTGTTGGGGAAGGAGCTGGATGACTTGACGGAGCAGATCGAGTCTGTGATGTCGGGTCAGAAGGTCGATTCCGGGAAGCGGAAGCGTATCGAGAAGAGACTTCAGTCGATCAGCGAGAAGCTGGCCTGAGTCCTCTATGTCGGGAGCTCCCTACGGGTCGTTGTGAGCGTTCGACCGGCTTTGCCGGTCGAATGGACCAGCGACAGGGAGAGGCCCGGCCGGAAGAGCGGGAACATGAACAGCGTCAAGGTTGAGATCTACGGCTCGGAATACCGGATCAAGGGCGACGCGGATCCCGACTACATCAGGGAGATCGCGCACTACGTCGATAGCAAGATGCGTGAGGTGAATGACGACGCTGCCCTTGGATCGTCGCTGAAGGTGGCCATTCTGGCCGCCTTGAACATCGCCGGAGAGCTGTTCGGCGAACGCGACGACAGGAACAAGCTCCTGGCGAGCGTCCAGGAGCGTGCCGAGGAGATGTCGCAGACCATGTCTGCAGAACTCGACGACTGAGCCGTTCCGTATGGATCTCAAGCGCTCTGAGCGTCGAAGACGCGAAGAGAGCCCGCTGCCCGCTCCGAGCACATCTCGGTCCCCTTCCTATCGGACACACCCGATCATCCTGGTTTCGGCCCCGAGGCTCCGCTGACGCGTTGCGCGCGTCGAGGGAGCGAATTTTTGAGCGACGAGTCCGGCATCAGGACCCTCTTTGATCAGAGCGCGCCGCCGACCAGGCGACCACTGGCGAGGCGGATGCGTCCAAGGACGCTCGATGAGTACGTCGGGCAGTCGCACATCCTCGGTGACGGCAAGCTGCTGAGGCGGGCGGTCGAGACCGACCGGTTGTTCTCGATGATTCTCTACGGCCCTCCGGGTATCGGCAAGACGTCGCTCGGGCAGGTCGTGGCGCTGGCGACGAGTTCGACACTTGTTTCGCTCAACGCCGTCGGTGACGGCGTCGGCGAGATCAGGAAGGCGCTTGCCGCGGCTCAGTTCAGGGCGCCGAAGCGGACGATCCTCTTCATCGACGAGGTCCACCGCTTCAACAAGGCGCAGCAGGATGTCCTGCTGGCGCCGCTCGAGAACGACGTCGTCACGATGATCGGCGCGACGGTTGAGAACCCGTTCTTCTACCTGAACAAGGCGCTGCTCTCGCGCGTTCAGGTGTTCGAGCTTCGACCGCTCTCGGACGACGACGTCCGGAGCATTCTCACGAGGGTGCTCGGGGACGAAGAACGGGGCCTCGGGGAATACGCGGTCGACGTGACGCCGGAAGCGCTGGATTACCTCGTCGACAACTCGCTGGGCGACGCGAGGAAGGCGCTGACGGCGTTCGAACTGGCGGTTCTGAGCACGACGCCCGACCGAACGGGTTCGATCCGCATCACCCTCGATGTCGTGACCGAGTGCCTGATGAAGCGGGTTGTGCGGTACGATCGGGACGGGGATTCGCACTACGATGTCGCGTCCGCGCTGATCAAGAGCATCCGCGGTTCCCAGCCGGACGCTGCTCTGCACTGGGTCGCGAGGATGATCGCAGGCGGGGAGGACCCGAGGTTCATCGCTCGCAGACTCGTGATATCTGCGTCCGAGGACATCGGGCTTGCCGATCCGCACGCGCTGCCGCTCGCGGTGGCCGCTGCGAGGGCGACGGAGATGCTCGGTATGCCGGAGGCCAGATACGTGCTCGCGGAGGCGGCCGTCTATCTTGCGACCGCGCCGAAGAGCAGGAGCTGTGCCGACGCCATCGCCGAGGCGATGGCGGATGTTGAGCGGGGAGATGCCTTCGAGGTTCCGGAGCACTTGCGCGACGCAAGCTTCGCGGGAGCTCGGAGGCTCGGTCACGGTGACGGGTACGTGATGCCCGGGTCCGAGACCGAGGGGAGAGGGCAGGAGTACATTCCAGAATCGCGGGAGTACTACCGGCCCGGAGACAGTGTGTTTGAGAGGGAGGTCCGGGCGCGTCTTGACGCATGGGACGGGGCTGCCGGCGGTGGATACGCCGACGACCATGGTCCATCAGGGGGCGACCCCGCGCGACGCGAGCCGGACCGCAATGACGATAGAGCGGAGGGGTAGGCACACATGAATCAGTGGATGACAGTCGCAATCACATTCGCGGTCGGCGGAGTCGTATTCGTTGCGGGCTGGTTCGCCCGCCGTATCGTGGATCGGAGCAAGGTGATGAGCGCCGAGGAGCTCGCGGAGAAGATCGTCCGTGAGGCCCAGCGCGAGGCCGAGACACAGAAGAAGGCCGCCATCCTCGAGGCGAAGGACGAGTGGTACAAGGCGAAGGCGAAATTCGAGGATGAGACGCAGCAGACGCGGTCGGAGATCGAGAAGCGTGAGCGTCAGATGGAGAAGCGTGAGGGCAACCTGGCCCGGAAGGTCGAGTTCATCGAGAAGAAGGAAGGCGAACTCGATGAGAAGGAAGTCGAGGTCAAGACGAGCGAGGCCGCGCTGACGGAGCGCAGCGAGAAGCTCTCACACTTGATCGACGAGCAGAACGAGCGGCTCGAGCGGATCGCGGGGATGAACCGCGACGACGCCAAGAAGCTGCTCATCAAGAACATGGAGAGCGAGGCGCGTCTCGAGGCGGCACGCATGGTCAAAGACATCCGGGACGAGGCCCGGCGTCAGGGCGACAAGGAGGCGAAGGAGATCCTCACCCTCGCCATTCAGCGCTGCGCCGCCGACCACGTGGTCGAGTCGACCGTCTCGGTCGTCAATCTTCCGAACGACGAGATGAAGGGTCGCATCATCGGTCGCGAGGGTCGCAACATCCGCGCCTTCGAGACCGCGACCGGGATCGACGTCATCGTGGACGACACGCCGGAGGCGGTCATTCTCTCCGGATTCGATCCGGTGCGCCGCGAGGTTGCGCGGATCGCCCTGGAGAAGCTCATCTCCGATGGCAGAATCCACCCCGGACGTATCGAGGAGGTCGTTGAGAAGGTCGCCAAGGAACTCGACCAGCAGATCATCGAGTTCGGTGAGGAGGCGAGCCTTGACGTCGGCATCCATGACCTGAAGCCCGAGATGGTCAAGCTTCTCGGTCGTCTCAGGTACCGGACGAGCTACGGCCAGAACGTGCTCCAGCATTCGAAGGAGGTCGCGTTCCTTTGTGGTCTCATGGCGAGCGAACTCGGGTTTGACGTGACGGTCGCGCGCCGCGCGGGACTGCTGCACGACATCGGCAAGGCCGTCGACCATACGATGGAAGGGACGCACGCCGGGCTGGGCGCCGAGCTGGCGCGCCGCTACGGTGAGGACGACATCATCGTCAACGCCATCGAGTCACATCACGAGGACGTTGAACCCCAGAGCCTCATCGCCGTGCTGGTCCAGGCGGGCGATGCGGTGTCCGGTGCGAGGCCGGGCGCGCGGCGTGAGACGCTCGAGACCTACATCAAGCGGCTCGAGAAGCTGGAAGCCATCGCCAGCTCGTTCCAGGGTGTCGAGAAGTCGTTCGCCATCCAGGCGGGACGCGAGATCCGGATCGTGGTTCAGCACAAGAAGATCGACGACGCGCGGGCCGAGGCTCTGGCCTCCGCCGTCGCACGCAAGATCGAGGCCGAGCTCAAGTACCCGGGGCAGATCAAGGTCGTCGTGCTCCGGGAGACACGCGCGGTCGACTACGCCAAGTAGGCGAAAGGGGAGCGCGTGCGCATCCTGTTCGTAGGCGATGTCATCGGCCGTCCGGGGCGGCAGGCGCTTGCAAAGGTCCTGCCGAGGGTCGTCAGAGAGCATGACGTCGAACTGACGGTCGCGAACGGCGAGAACGTCGCTGCCGGGATCGGTATCACCGAGTCGACCGCTTCCGAGCTGTTCGAGGCGGGCGTCAATCTCATCACCGGCGGCAACCACATATGGGACAAGCGTGACAGCGTCGCGTTCGTCTCCTCCTGCGACCGTCTCGTGAGGCCGGCCAACTACCCGCCGGGAACGCCGGGTGTCGGGCACGGGCTCTTCACGACGCGCAAGGGAAACATCCTGGGCGTGGTGAACCTGCAGGGACGCGTCTTCATGCAGGCCGTCGACTGTCCGTTCCGCATCGGCGCGAAGCTCGTCGATGAGCTTCTCGCGTCGACCAGGGTCGTGCTGGTCGACATCCACGCGGAGGCGAGCGCCGAGAAGCTGGCGCTCGGATGGCATCTGGCGGGACGCGCCTCCGCCGTCGTTGGCACCCACACGCACGTCCAGACCGCGGACGAGCGTATTCTCGAGGGACACACGGCTTACATCACGGACGTGGGGATGACCGGTCCGGACCGGTCGGTCATCGGCGTGAAGACCGAGCTTTCGCTCGCCCGCTTCCTTACGCAACGGCCGCATCGATTCGAGGTCGCCGAGGGGCCGTGCACGATGAACGCCGTGCTGCTCGTCATCGACGAGGAGACCGGGGCCGCCACGCAGATCGAACGGGTCAACGCGAGGGCGGACGGGAACTGACGGGAGCGAGCGTGGAAACGAGGATTCTCAGTGGGAAGCCGCTGGCGGCAACCATGCGCGAGGAAATCTCCGCGCGCGCGGCCCGGCTTCGCGGCGCCGGTATCGTCCCGACCCTGGCCGTCGTGCTCGTCGGGGACGATCCCGCTTCACGCATCTATTCATCCAGCATCCAGAAGGCGGGGGCGAAGCTCGGGGTCGATGTGAGGCTCGCGGAGCTCGATGTCTCCGGTGGTGAGCGCGGGGTGGCCGAACGACTCGTCGCGCTGGGGGCCGATCCGGACATCCACGGCATCATCGTTCAGCAGCCTCTTCCCGAGAGTATCTCCGGGAGCGTTGTCGACGCCATCCCGTTCGGGAAGGACGTGGACGGGTCGACGGCGGAGAGCCTGGGGCGCGTCCTCTCCGGACGCAAGGCGTTCGCGCCGGCGACGGCGCAGGCGGTCGTCGAGGTGCTGAGCCGCGCCGGGATCGAGACGGCCGGGCGGCACGTCGTGATCGTTGGCCGTTCGACCGTCGTGGGCAAGCCTCTGGCGTGTCTGCTCCTGCGTAAGAACACGGTCGGGAACGCCACGGTGACCGTCTGTCACACGGGCACCCGCGATCTCGCCGCGATGACACGCACGGCCGACATCCTCGTCGCCGCAATGGGCGTGCCGGAGGCGATCCGAGGTGACATGCTGTCGCCTGGCGTCATCGCGATCGACGTCGGCGTCAACCGCGTGGATGATCCCGGCAGCGGGAAGGGGTATCGCGTGACCGGCGACATCGCGGCGGAAGAGGCGCTTGGCGTGGCCTCGGCGCTGACCCCGGTGCCCGGCGGCGTGGGGACACTGACGACGACCATCATCCTCGAGAACACCGTCACCGCGGCCGAAGCCGCAGCGATACATTCCCCTGAGTGAGGAAGACTGCCGTGGCGCACGAATCGCGTGAGGACGAGTCGCGCCAGGTCCGCACCGTCAGTGAGGTGACGGGGATGGTGAAATCCGTCCTCGAGTCCTCGCTGCCGTTGCTCTGGGTCGAGGGCGAGATCTCCAACTTCACACATCACTCCTCCGGTCACATGTACTTCACCCTCAAGGACGATTCCAGCGCGTTGCCGTCGCTGATGTTCCGCTTCGCCAACGAGAAGCTGGCGTTCAAGCCCGGCAATGGGATGCGTGTCGTGGCGCAGGGGCGGATCAAGGTCTACGAACCGCAGGGACGCTACCAGCTCTACGTGGAACGGATGCGTCCGTCGGGCATCGGAGCGCTGGCGCAGGCGTTCGAGGAACTCAAACGGCGCCTGGCGGAGGAGGGGCTGTTCGCCCCCGAACACCGCAAGCCGCTGCCTGAGTTTCCCGGGACCGTCGCCGTCGTGACGTCACCGACCGGTGCCGCGGTCCGCGACGTGATCCGCGTCATCCGCGCGCGCGCGCCGATGACCGACATCATCGTGGTCCCGACCATTGTGCAGGGCGCCGACGCGGCGCCGTCCATCGCCAGGGCGATCCGTGCCGTCGATTCGTGGGGCGGGGCCGACGTTGTCATCGTCGGCCGCGGTGGAGGGTCGCTCGAGGATCTGTGGGCGTTCAATGAGGAGATCGTCGCGAGGGCCATATACGAGGCGCGCACCCCCATCATCTCGGCGGTCGGTCACGAGGTCGATGTGACCATCGCCGATTTCGTGGCGGACGCCCGCGCTGCGACGCCCTCGAACGGTGCCGAACTCGCGGTGCGGGACGGCGCGGACGTGTCCAGGCGAGTCGAGTCGCTCGGGCGCCGGGCGGAGGGCGCGATGCGTTCGAGGATCTCCGGGCTCGAGGAGCAGGTTGCGCGGCTGCACAGGGCCTACGCATTCAGATTGCCCCGCGAGATCATCGAACGGTCGGCCCAGCGGGTCGACGAGTTGTCGCGCCGCGCGATGGCGACGGTCACACGGCTCGCGGCGACGCGGCGGGCTGAGGTCTCGCGGTGCGAGACGGCGCTGAGGTTGTCGGACCCGCGGGGCATCATGGCGCGCGGCTACGCCGCCGTCTCGGTGCTCCCCGGGGGAACCCCTCTGCGGTCGATCGATGAGGTGGAGCCGGGTGCGGCGGTGCGCGTGAGCGTCGCCGACGGCCGGCTCGACTGCGAAGTCCGGAAGATTGCCGGTTCTCATGGGAGGAAGTCGTGAGCAAGAAGAAACTGAGCTTCGAGGAGGAACTCGCGCGGCTGGAGGAACTCGTTGACCGTCTGGAGAGCGGCGAACTCGGGTTGGAGGAGTCGCTCACCACGTTCGAAGAGGGAACGAAGATTGCGCGCGACCTGGTGAAGGTGCTGGAGAAGGCACAGGGGCGCGTGGCGAAGCTCACGGAGGACGACGAAGGAGACTTCGTGCTCGAGCCGTTCGAAGCGGCTGAGGAGGCGTAGGGTGGAAGACAGGCTCAAGCGGCGGCTTGCGGAGCGGCGCGGACTCGTGGAAGCCGGTCTCGAGCGCTATCTTCCGGAGGATGACGCGGTGCTCTCCAGGCTGACGGAGGCGATGCGCTACAGCGTCTTCTCCGGCGGGAAGCGGCTGCGGCCGATCCTCGCGCTGGAGACTGCCCTGCTGCTCGGGGGAACCGCCGAGTCCGTTCTGGCGTCGGCGTGTGCGACCGAGTTCATCCACACGTACTCGCTCATTCACGATGATCTGCCCGCGATGGACGACGATGACACCAGGAGAGGACGACCTACCTGTCATCGCGCGTTCGACGAGCCGCTCGCCATTCTGGCGGGAGACGGGCTTCTGACAGCGGCCTTCGAGATCGTCGCCGCGGATGAGGGGCTGCCCGCCGAGCGGCGCATGGCCGTCGTGGCGGAACTCGCCCGCGCGAACGGGAGACAAGGGATGGTCGGTGGGCAGGCTGCCGATATCGCGCTCGAGGGTTCGACGCCGGAACTCAAGGCGATCGAACACATTCACATGCACAAGACGGGACTTCCTCTGAGGGCTGCCGTCCGGATCGGCGCGTTCTGCGCCGGGGCGGACGAAGATGACATGGCACGTCTGTCGTCCTACGGAGAGAGCATAGGACTGGCCTTCCAGATCGCCGACGATCTGCTCGACGAGACGGGTACCGAGGAGGAGATGGGCAAAGCGGTTGGCAAGGACCGGGCCCGTGGTAAGATGACGTATCCGGCCGTGGTCGGCGCTGAGCCCGCGGCGGCGCGGGCGAGAGAGCTTGTCCGGACGGCGCTCGACGCCCTCGAGCCGTATGGCGAGCCGGCGTGGTGTCTCGCTGGGATAGCAGACTACATCGTGTCTCGAAGGAACTAGGGTGAACCAGTGTCCAGATTGCTCGACAGGATAGACTCGCCGTCCGATCTGAGGTCGCTCTCGATCGGAGAACTCGAGACGCTCGCGTCGGAGCTGCGTGAGGAGATCGTGCGCGTGGTCTCGAGGACCGGCGGTCACCTCGCGCCGAGTCTCGGCGTGGTCGAACTGACGCTGGCGCTCCATCGGGTCTTCGAGTCGCCCCGCGACCGCATTGTCTGGGACGTCGGGCATCAGAGCTACGTTCACAAGATCCTGACCGGACGCCGGGAGACGTTTCAGACGCTCCGGCAGTACGGCGGGATAGCCGGCTTCCCGCGTCGGGAGGAGAGTCCCCACGACGCGTTCAACACGGGGCACTCGAGCACCTCGATCTCCGCGGCTCTCGGGATGGCGTGCGGCAGCGGGCTGACCGGCGAGGGGGGGCGCGCGATCGCGGTCATCGGAGACGGGTCGCTGACCGCGGGACTCGCCTTCGAAGGGCTCAATCAGGCCGGGCATCTCAAGAAGAACCTGATCGTCGTCGTCAACGACAACCGGATGTCGATCTCCAAGAACGTGGGCGCTCTCTCGCAGT
Organism: uncultured bacterium; assembly: GCA_964516845.1. Taxonomy (GTDB): domain Bacteria; phylum Joyebacterota; class Joyebacteria; order Joyebacterales; family Joyebacteraceae; genus JAPEKQ01. The sequence continues at coordinate 20,936 of CAZEXP010000027.1, read as the reverse complement.
ACCTGACGCGTTTGCGCACCGCTCCGACCTACCACCGCCTCGAGTCGGAGGTCTGGGAGATCATGGGGCGCATCCCCGCGGTCGGTGCAAGGGCGAGGGAACTGACGAGCCGTGTGCTCGAGGGCATCCGGGGCGTGTTCACGCCGGGCATGCTCTTCGAGGAGATGGGGTTCAAGTACTTCGGCCCGATCGACGGTCACAACGTGGAGCTTCTGATCGACGCGTTCGAGCGTCTGGCGTACATCGACGGGCCGCTCCTGGTCCACGTGATCACTCAGAAGGGCAGGGGATACGGCCCGGCCGAGGAGGACGCCTCGCGGTTCCACGGGCTCGGTTCCTTCGACAAGGCGACCGGGACATCGACGTCGAAGCCGAAGGCCGTTTCATACACCGAGGCGTTCGGGCGGTCGCTGACGACGCTTGCGGACGACGATGAGCGTATCGTCGCCATCACCGCCGCCATGCCGGGCGGCACCGGTCTGACGACGTTCGCGAAGAACCACCCGGACCGCTTCTTCGATGTCGGCATCGCCGAGCAGCACGCGGTCACGTTCGCGGCCGGTCTCGCGGCGACGGGGATGAAACCCGTCGTCGCCATCTACTCGACCTTCCTCCAGCGTGCGTACGATCAGATCATCCACGACGTGTGTCTGCAGAATCTCCCCGTGCGCTTCATGGTGGATCGAGGCGGGATCGTCGGCGACGACGGTCCGACGCACCACGGCGTGTTCGACCTGACCTTCCTCCGCGCCGTCCCGAATCTCGTCGTGATGTCGCCCAAGGATGAGAATGAACTGACGCGGATGGTCAGGACGGCGATCGACCGTCAGGATGGTCCGACCGCCGTGCGGTACCCGCGCGGCGCCGGTCTTGGCGTACGCATGGACTTCGACCCGGATCCGATCCCGATCGGAGAGGGAGAGCGGCTTCGCTCCGGCTCCGACGTCTCGCTCATTGCGATCGGCTCCATGGTTCAGGTTGCAGTCGCGGCCGCCGACATTCTGGCGCGTGACGGCATCGAGGCGTCCGTTGTCAATGCCCGGTTCGTCAAGCCGCTCGACCGGAAGCTGATCGTTGAGGAGGCTGAGAACACGCGGCGCATCCTGACGTTGGAGGAGAATGTTGTGGGCGGCGGATTCGGGGCGGGCATTATGGAACTCCTGCAGTCCGAGGGGGTGGACGACGTGCGTGTCCGGATCCTGGGACTGCCGGACCGGTTCGTGACACACGGACCGCGCGACCGGCTGCTCGCGGATTGCCGGTTGACGGCGGACGACGTGGCGGAGCGGGCGAGGGGACTCGTGGCAGCTTCCGGCGAGCGGGCAACGCTGCAGCGTCGGTTGCCGGGGGTCGAGTAGCGGCGGGGGTCGGGCCGGCACGGGGTCGCTTTCACACGCAGAGGAGACTATGCGATGAAGACGGTCGGTATCATAGGGCATCCGACGAAGCCGGGAGTCCGGGCGGCGGCGGCGCAGGTGGCGAAGTGGTGCGCGACGCGCGGGCTGACACTGATCGCCGATGAGCCGGTGGCGGACCTGATGCCCGACGGCGTCCCGGCCGTGCCGCCGGATGAACTCGTGGCCGGCGCCGATCTTCTCTTCGCGTTCGGCGGCGACGGGACGCTTCTCTCGGTGGCGCGACGCGTGGCGAGCGCGGATCGGGAGACGCCGATCATCGGTGTGAATATGGGGAGTCTGGGGTTCCTCACGCAGATCGCCGAGAACGAGTTCTCCGAGATCCTTGAGAACCTCGATCCTGCCGATCTCCCGGTCAGCGAGCGGATGATGCTCTCGGTCCGGATCGAGGGAGGCGACGACGTCCGTCTCGCGCTCAATGACGTCGTTATCGCGAAAGGCGCCGACTCGAGGATGCTCTCCTTCGAGGCGAGCGTCAACGGCGAGCTCGTGACGCGGTACGCGGCCGATGGGTTGATCCTCGCGACGCCTACCGGTTCGACGGCCCACTCGATCTCGGCGGGGGGGCCGGTCGTCGCGCCCAGAGTCGAGGCCATCATCGCCACGCCGATCTGTCCGCACACGCTCAGCATGCGACCGCTCGTCATTCCGCCCTCGTCCAAGGTCGACGTGGACATGGTCTCGTGCGACGAGGACACCGCCGTCACGGCCGACGGGTCCCGGGCGTTCGGGGTCAAGCCCGGTGACCGGGTCGTCGTCGAACGCTCAGAGCACAGGGCGCGGCTTGTCGATGTCGCGGAGCGTTCGTACTACGAGATCCTGCGCATCAAGATGAGATGGGCCGGCGGTGTGAGGGAAAGGTAGCAGGATGGAATGTGGGTGGCTGGTTAAACGGGCAACGCTGCCGAATCTCGTGTCGGTGGCGCGTATTCTCCTCGCGCCGGTCATCCTCGTGATGTTGTTCGCCCAGGAGCGTGGTTGGGCGGTGGTGCTCTACGGCCTGTCGCTGGCAACGGACTGGCTGGACGGTTTTCTCGCCCGGCGGTTCTCGATGGAGAGCGATGCCGGTCGCGTGCTCGATCCGCTGGCAGACAATGTTGTGGCGGGAGCCGTGGCGGTCGCACTCGCCATCCGGGGTGAGATGCCCTGGTGGGTTGTCGGGATCCTCCTGGTTCGCGACGTGGGGTTGATAGCGGGCGCTGTGGCCGTCACGCGACGCGGGGAGGAGATGCCGCCGGCGAACGTGCTTGCGAAGGTCTCGTTCGCGGCGGTGGAGATGATGGTTCTGATCCATCTGGCGGATTGGCGGTTCCTGGAGGGAACCGCGCTCTGGACGGGGACCGCCGCGGCACTCGTCTCGGTGATCTTCTACGTTCGGACGGGGTTCTCATACAGCAGGAAGGACGCGTCATGAGCGCAGATCGCGGTTCGAAGAGCAAGGTCTACCTGCTCCGGCTCTACGACGGGAGCACGGACGAGATCGCGGCGTGTCTCGAGCTCCTGCTGGACAAGAGCGGCATTGGCGCCATCGCGACGAGCGGTGAGACCGTGGCGCTCAAGATGCACTTCGGTGAGAGCCCCGAGACGGGACACGTGAAGCCGCGGTTCATCCGGCGCATCGTCTCCTGGTTGCAGCGTCGCGGCACGAGGCCGTTCCTGACAGACACGAATACGCTCTATCGAGGATCCCGCGCCGACTCGATCAATCACATCAGGACCGCGGTCGAACACGGTTTCACGCTGTCCGCCGTAGGCGCGCCGGTCATCATCGCGGACGGGCTGCGGGGGACGACGGAGGCGCGGATCCCGTTCGAGGGCAGACTTCTGAAGGAGGCGTCGTTCGGGCACGAGTTCCTCAAGGCCGACAGTCTGTTGAGCGTTGCACACTTCAAGGGACACGAACTCTCGGGCTTCGGCGGGGCGCTCAAGAACGTTGGAATGGGCTGTGCCTCCCGGACGGGCAAGCTCGAGCAGCACTCGACGACGAGGCCGTACGTGCGGGCGAGCTGCATCGCGTGCGGGATCTGCTCGCCGTGGTGCCCCGTGGGCGCCATCACGGTCACGGAGCAGGCGGTCATCGACGAGAAGACCTGCATTGGGTGCGCCGAGTGCGTCGTGGTCTGTCCGGCGGGAGCCATCGGCATTCGGTGGGACGAAACCGCTGACATCTTCCAGATGAAGATGGTAGAATACGTGAAGGCCATTTCATCGGTTCGGCGTGGCCGCATCGGGTACATCAACTTCATCACGGATGTCCACCCGCTCTGCGACTGCTACGGGACGAAGAAACATCCGATCGTTCGTGACGTCGGTGTCGTGGCGTCGCTCGATCCCGTGGCGATCGATCAGGCATCATACGATCTTGTCAACGAAGCTCCGGTTGCACCGGGGGCCGAGCTGAGCGACGTCTATCGCCGCGGCGGCGACAAGTTCAGGGATCTCCATCCCGACGTGGACCCGACCATCCAGCTTCGGTACGGAGAGGAGCTGGGGGTAGGGAGCAGAGACTACGAACTCATCGAAATAGCGGAAAGCGCCCGTAGCTCAGCTGGATAGAGCACTGGATTCCGGTTCCAGGGGTCGGAGGTTCGAATCCTCTCGGGCGTACCATAATATCACGGGCGGGGGCCAGCGATGCGTCGCTGGCCCCGCCCGTGCAGTCGGACCGTGCGGTGCACGGTCTCAGGAGGTGGAAACGTGAGAACGGCGAGGTTCGCAATCATGTGCGCGGTCGCCGCGGCCCTCCTCGCCGCGCCGGGTAGCGCCGCGACGCTCTACAGCGTCGCGCACAACGGCTCGGAGCTGGCCGGTCGGGCGACTCACGACGCGACAGTGCGCTTCGTAGGGCAGCGGGAGATGTTGGTCGAGGCCGACACGGCCTACGGTGAGGCCGTACGGTCCGACGGGACCGCATGTGAGACGCTCGCGGAGCTCACGGGCGACCTGGCGCCGTTCATCTGCTACCCGCGTTCGCGTCAGCACCTCATCGATGACCTCGGTGAGATCGTGTGGAGCGAGCCCGATGGGGCTCTTCTCGTTCTCGTGCGACCTGAACTGAGCGAGCGACTCCTGTCGGCCTGCTTCATGTCGTATCCGCTCCCGGAGCGCGTCGATGTCTCGCGCTGGTTCGCTGAGGCTCCGTTGCCCGGCGCGCTGCCCGTGCGGCGCTCCGAACGCCCCGTGCGGGGGTTCGTCAACGACGTTCTCGCCGCCGTGTCAACGGACACGCTGATGAAGCACGTGGAGAATCTCTCGCAGTATCCGAACGGAGACCCGAGGAACCGCTACATCTACCGCGACGAGTGCATCGACGAGGGAGCGGCGTACATCGTCGCCTGTCTCGAACGCTACGGTGTGGTCGTGGATACGCAGGCGTTCACACGTCTCGGATACACGTGCGAGCAGGGGGACACTGGTGTCGTGGTGAGCTACCCGATGCAGAACATCATCGGGACACTCCCGGGCAACGGGCGTCTGAGCGGCTGCTACATCATCAGCGCCCACTACGACGCGATCGCAAGCCACTCGTTTCCCAACGATGTCATGTGGTGGTGCGACAATGAGGCGCCGGGTGCCGACGACAACGGTACCGGTGTGGCGACCGTTCTTGAGGCCGCGCGCGTTCTGGCCGCAGCGGGCGGGACCTTCCCGTTCGACATCCGCTTCGCGCTGTTCACGGCCGAGGAGGTCGGGCTCGAAGGGAGCCGTGCGTATGCGGACAGCATTGCGGCCGCAGGCGACACGGTCTATGCGGATCTGAACGTCGACATGATCGGGTTCAAGCGGAACGCGGCCGACACGGACACCTGCCACATCGTCACCAATCCGGGTACCCGTTGGCTGGCGGACTGGCTGCTCGAGACGACGACGGGCGAGTATGCCGGCACGTTCAGTGATTTCGATGTGGAGCGGATCGACCTCTCTCTGGCGTACAGCGATCACGGCAGCTTCTGGGCCAACGGATATGACGGACTGATTGCCATCGAGCACTACGATCCGAGAGACCGCAACGTCAACTACCACACGGTCAACGACCGGTTCGACACGGTGTTTCCGAGCCAGCTTGGCTCGACCGCACGGATGTGCATCGGAGCGCTGGCCCGGTTGATCGACCCCGACGCGACATTCAACCTCGTGGTCTCCGGCAGCGATTTCGGCTTCACCCCGGCCTACCTGAGCAGCGACGCGCCCGTCGTGGTCGAGGTGGATCTGCATGCCTACGGTCCCGATGAGAGCGTCGACGCGACGCTCGAGGTCTGGGACGGCGAGCCGGATGAGGGAACGCTCCTCGACTCCGCTAACTACGTCAGGACGATGGGCGGCGGGGAGTACGAGACGCTCATGCTCTTGTGGGATCTCTCCGAGGACGATGTCGGGGAACACACGCTCTGGGTTCGTGTGACGACCGACGGGACCGAGGAGCTCTCCCTGACCGACAACGTGGCGTCCAGGACGGTACATGTCAGTTCGCCGAGTCTCTTCGTGAACAGGCACTTCACATGGCCGAATCCCGCGTCGGGCGTCGGTGACGTGCGATTCCGCTATGAGCTGTCCAGGGATGCCGCTGCTGTGCAGCTCAGTATCTACGACCTGACGGGTCAGCATCTGGGCGCGTTCGATCGTTCGTACAGTTCGGCGGCCGGCGACGTCGGGAACACCGGATTGCTGTCCGGCTGGAACGACCTTGGTTGGGACGCTCTCGGAGACTCGGCCGACGAGCTGGCCAGCGGCGTGTACATCTACCGGCTGGCCATCTGGGACCGGGGCGCCGTCGAGGAGTCCGACCTGGTCACCGGGCGGTTCGCCATCGTTCGGTAGGCAGTACGCTGACGGGGTGACGTCGCGAGGGATTTCGCGGCGACCGCGCCCTGCAAGGGGACCGGGATGCCTGCTCATCGCGACAGACGGGATGCAGAGGACCGTGTCAGGCGCGTGGTGCTCGGGATCGTGAACATTGCGCTCGCCTGCATGCTCGCGGTGGCCGTCACGCGCTTCCAGGGCTCCGTCGCCCAGGTCTACGGGGACAGGTTCTTCTACGTGCCCGTCGTGATGCTCGCGATCGCCGGCTGGAGAGCGGCGGTCGGTGTACTCATTCTCATCGGGAGGCGTCGTGGAGCCTAGCCTGGGCGGACAGAGACGCGGTGTGGTCGCGTTCGATGTCGACGGGGTGCTTCTCAGACGCCTGTTCCTTGTCAGCGCCGCCCGCGACGCGGGTCCCATCGTCTGGCTTCGCACACTCTGGCTTGGATTCCAGCTGAAGGTCGGCGCCATCGACGTCCGCGAGGCCGTCGAGCGCGCCTATGGCCTCCTCGCCGGCCGAACGATGGCGGACCTGTTCGCGACGGGAGAGTCGCTGCGGCTTACCGACGGGGCGCAGGAGCTCTGCGCCAGACTTCGAGACTCCGGGTACCTCGTCGTGCTGGTCAGCGCGGGTGTTCCGCAGGAAGTCCTGGAGCGGATGGCGGCACACCTCGGCGCGCAGGCGGCATACGGCGTGCTTCTCGAGCGTCTCGACGGCCGCCTCACCGGCAGGCTGCTGGGCGAGCGCCACTCGGCGCGCGGGAAACGAAGGAGCCTGGAGCGCATTCTCGAGAGGTGGGGAGCGGGCTGGCACGAGACGACGGTCATCGTCGACGACGCGAGCAACATGGACATCGTCGAGGCGGCCTGGCGAAGCATCGCGGTCAACCCCGAGGTCGCCGTGACGAAGCGCGCGAGCTTCGTTCTCCACACGGGAAATCTCCTGGAGCTCCTCGAGTTCTTCCCGGAAGGCCACACGACGGGGATCACTCCGCACTGGCTTGCGGTGCGCCACGAGCTCTTCCGGAAGGGTATCCATGTCTGCGCCGTTGTCGTCCCGCTGATCGCGGGCTGGAACCGGCCCTTCGCGCTCTGGCTCGTCAGCTCGGTCACGCTGCTGTTCGTCCTCTCGGAGCTCTTTCGGCTTCTCGGGGTGGCGCTCCCGGTGTTCTCGTTCGTGACCTGGCATTCCATGCGCGCGGGTGAGGCCCGGGGGGTCGTTCTCGGACCGCTGCTCTACGGTCTCGGCATCTGGCTCGTACTCAGGTTCTTTCCGCTTCCGGCGGCCACGGCCGGCATCCTGACCCTGGCGGTGGGCGACGGGGTCGCCAGCATCGTCGGGCGGATGTTCGGAAAGACGCCGCTGCTCCACAATCCAGCCAAGACCGTCGTTGGATCGCTCTCGCTCTTCGGAGTAGGCGCGATTGTTGCTATGTTCTATGTGTCAGTCCCGTGGGCACTTGCGGTCGGTCTGGCCGTCAGTCTGCTGGAATCGCTGCCCATCGGGGCGTTCGATAACCTGTTGCTTCCGCTGGCGTCTGCTGGCATGGTATCTCTGGCTGTGGCCATTGGTGCGGTCTGACATCTTGAGGCGCCCCGTCGTGCGCACTGTGCACGGGGCGGGGTTGTCAGTCTGCATCGGGAGCCCGGGCGGGCCAGCCCGCCGCACGACGACGTAGCTCGTCGCAAGCATCGCATGGCGACAAGGAGGAAGAGGTGCTCAGGGAGAAACTCGAGTCCAGGCAGGCTCGTCTCGGTGTCATCGGTCTCGGTTACGTCGGCCTGCCGCTCTCAATGGAGTTCGCTCGCGCGGGCTTCACGGTCGTCGGGATCGACAACAACGCTGAGAAGGTCCGGCAGCTGATGGCAGGCGAGTCGTACATCGCCGACGTGCCGTCCGAATGGGTGAGGGAGGCGGTGAAGAACGGCACGTTCCTGGCGACGACCGACTACGCGGTGCTCGCGGACCTCGACACCGTTGATATCTGCGTCCCGACGCCGCTCCGGAAGACGAAGGACCCTGACATCTCGTTCGTCAACGCCGCTGTGAACGAGATCGAGAAGTACGTTCACAAGGGCATGCTCATCATTCTCGAGAGTACGACCTATCCCGGGACGACCGATGAGATCATCCTGTCGCGGATCGAGCAGACCGGGTTGACGGTGGGTGAGGACTTCTACCTCGCGTTCTCGCCCGAGCGCGTCGATCCCGGCAACGAGCAGTGGACCACGAAGAACATCCCGAAGGTCGTCGGAGGTGTGACAGCGGCGTGCACGGAGCATGCGACGATCCTGTACAAGATGACGCTCGGGCCGGTCGTGCCGGTGTCGTCGACGAAGGTCGCGGAGACCGTCAAGCTTCTGGAGAACACGTTCCGGAGCGTCAATATCGGTCTGGTCAACGAGATGGCCCTCATGTGTGATCGCATGGGGATCGACGTCTGGGAGGTCATCGACGCAGCCGCCACGAAGCCGTTCGGGTTCATGGCGTTCTATCCGGGACCCGGTCTCGGCGGCCACTGCATCCCGATCGACCCGTTCTATCTGTCCTGGAAGGCCAAGGAGGCCGGTTTCGAAGCCCGCTTCATTGAGCTGGCGGGTCAGATCAACGGCCAGATGCCGTACTACGTCGTCGCCAAGATCACAGACGCTCTCAACGATCAGCGCAAGGCGGTACGCGGTTCGCGCGTGCTGGTGCTTGGAGCAGCGTACAAGGCGGATATCGACGACCTGAGGGAGTCGCCTTCGCTCGATGTCATCAAGCTCCTTCGGGAGAAGGGCGCCGACGTGGCGTTCTCCGACCCTCACGTGCCAACGCTCGTGGACGGGGATATGACGATGCGGAGCGTGGACCCGACGCCGGAGGCTCTGCGCGGATTCGACTGTCTGGTCATAGCGACCGCTCACTCGGCGTTCGACTACGAGGAGATCGTCGCGGCTGGAGTCCCGATCGTCGACAGCAGAAACGCGCTCAAGGGATTCAAGGCGGATCACATTCTGAAGATATAGGATCTGGCCGCGCCCGGGAACGAACCCGATGCACCGGGGCGCACTGATCTGGAGAATCGAATGGCAGGCAAGCTTGTTACCGGGGGAGCAGGGTTTATCGGCTCGCATCTCGCGGAGGGTCTCGCCGATCTCGGGCACGAGGTGCGCATTCTGGATAACTTCTCGACCGGCAGGCGCGAGAACATCGCTCATCTTGCCGGTCGCGTCGAGGTCTTCGAGGGTGACATTCGCAACGAGGCGGAGGTTGCGAAGGCGGTTGATGGAATGGACACGGTCTTCCATCTCGCCGCGCTCGCTTCCGTGCCACGCTCGGTCGATGATCCCATCGCGTCCAACGATGTGAATGTGGTGGGATCGCTCAACATGCTCGTTGCGAGCCGGGACGCCGGCGTGCGCCGGTTCGTCTACTCGAGTTCCTCGTCGGTCTACGGTGACACACCGGAACTGCCGAAGCACGAGGAGATGCCGGCGCATCCGATGTCACCGTATGCCGTGGCGAAGCTCGCCGGCGAGTACTACACGCGGACGTTCCATGGGCTCTACGGTCTGGAGACCGTGTGCCTGCGGTATTTCAACGTGTTCGGGCCACGACAGGACCCGGGATCGCAGTACGCGGCCGTCGTGCCCATCTTCGCGTCGCGGCTCCTCGAGGGACGCGCGCCGACCATCTATGGTGATGGAGAGCAGTCCCGCGACTTCACCTACGTTTCGAGCGTTGTCGACGCCAACGTTCTCGCTTCGGAGGCGAAGGGGGTTGAGGGGAACGTGTTCAACATCGCTCGCGGTGATACCATTACGGTGAACGAGCTCTACCGGCGTCTGCAGAAGCTCATCGGTACCGCGATCGACGCCGTCTATGAGGACGAGCGCCCGGGCGATGTGAAGCACTCTTTCGCGGACATTTCGCGGGCCAGGAGCATGCTCGGGTTCTCGCCGGCGATGGGACTCGACGAGGGCATCGAACTCACGGTCGAGTGGTTTCGCTCGCAGGGGTGACGCGCTCGGGAGGCATCCGTGAAGCAGATCTGGATCCTCGATCGAAGCAGTGAGCATGCGGCTGATCTGCTCGCCGCACTCCCGCCACACATCTACGATACGAAGATATGGAGCGACGGCGAGGGTATGCTCGCCGCGCTCGACGAGAGCCTCCCGGATCTTATCGTCGTGGAGCAGGCTATCGAGAAACCCCGCGCGACGGCGGTCGTGCGCGCGGTGAAGGAACGCGACCGGCGGCTTCCGATCATCGTGACGGCCGAGCAGACCAGCAGCAAGGGCGCGATCGAGTCGATGCGGGAGGGCGCCTACGACTACCTTCCGCGCGAGACGCTCCCCGGCGGTCTGGCGGACGCGGTCCGCCGAGCTCTGTCCGGAGACGGCGGTCTCATCCAAACGATCGGTTCGCCGGGACCCGGTGACGTTGAGGAACTCGGCGCCATCGTCGGGCGGACGCCCGAGATGATCGAGATCCACAAACTGATCGGGCAGGTCGCCGAGACCGGTGTGGCGGTGCTCATCCAGGGGGAACCCGGAACCGGCAAGGAACTCGTCGCCCGGGCGCTGCACTACAACAGCGATCGTCGCGGCGGGCCATTCGTTGCGGTCAACTGCTCCACGCTGACTCCTGACTCGCTCGAACTCGATCTCTTCGGCGGGACCGTGGACGACGCCGGGCGGTCCGGTTCGCATACGGCGTCGGAGATCGGGCGTGTCGAGATGGCGGACGAGGGCACGCTCTTCTTCGATGAGATCGACGCGATGAACCTCGAGACACAGGCGCGCGTCCTATCCATACTCGAGGACGGATCGTTCGAACGCCCCGGGACGCGGAAGAAGGTGCGCTCGGACGTCCGCGTCGTTGCGGCGACAAGCCACAGTCTCGTATCGCTTATGAAGGAAGGGAGCTTCCGCGTCGACCTGTTCTATCGCCTGAAGGTCGTCTCGCTGTTCATGCCCCCGCTTCGCGACCGTCGAGAGGACATCGCGTACCTGGCGGAGCACTTCCTGCGCCGCGCGGCGGCCAAGATGCATCGCGAGATCGACGGCATCTCGCCGGCGGCGATCGAGCTCCTGCGGCAGTACCCGTGGCCGTGGAACGTCCGCGAGCTGGAGCAGTCCGTGCATGGAGCCGTGGCGTTCAACAGGACCGGGATCCTGGTCCCCGAGGATTTCGAGGTCATCAGGGCGGGGCGCGAGTCCTGGCCGGCGACCGGAGCATCGTGCAACGATCTCGCGGTGGCGGTACGGTCGGATTTCGACCGGCGGATCGATGCCGGGGAGGAGACGATCGCGGAATCGGTCACGGCAATCGTGGAAGAGGAGCTCGTTCGCGCCGCGCTCGAGGAGTGCGATGGGAACCAGGTCCGCGCAGCAAAGCTGCTGGGCATCAGCCGCAACACTCTGAGGAAGCGGATGCGGGAGGAGGCGGAGTGACGAGAACTGCGATGATTGTGCTCTGTGCGCTCCTGCTGGCGACGCTCGCAATGACCGTTGGCTGTTCCCACTACGGCTTCTCCGCGGCCGCCAAGACTCACATCTCCACGATCGCGATCCCGATCCTCCAGAACGAGACCCTGGAGTATGGCGCCGAGTTGGGTATCACCAACGCGCTGATCGAGCAGTTCACCTCGGACAATACGCTGCGCGTTGTCGGCGAGGACGAGGCCGATTCGGTTCTTCGTGGAACCGTCGTGCTTTACGAGCGCCCCGTGATGTCGTACGACGCCGGCGGAAATCCCCTCGAGTACAAGGTCCGCGTTGTGGCGCGTCTCACGTACGAGGACGTCACGCGAGGGAGCGCGGTCTGGGAGGAGGAGGTCGAGGGTTGGTCCGTCTACTCGGTGTCGGGGGATTCGGGGGAGCTGACCTCGGAGGAAGAGGCGCAGACCCGCGCATATGAGAAGCTCTCGGAAGACGTATTGTCCAAGACCGTGCAGGGATGGTAGGGCGGAGGCTGTGTGACATTCGCTGAACTCCAGAGATCGCTGGCGTCGGGTACGATCCCACCGGTCCTTCTGTTTCACGGGGAGGAGCCGTATCTGTCGCGCCTCGGTGTTCGTCTGCTCAAGCGCGCGGTCCTGACGCCCGGGAGCGACGCCTTCGACTTCGTGAGCCTGAGCGGTCGTGAGACGACGGCCGAGGCCATCGTCTCGCAGGCGGGAACGGTGCCGATGCTCTCCGATCGACGGTTGACAGTCGTCTACGAATTCGAGGGCCTGAGCCCCGCGCAGCGGACGAAGCTTCTGGACTACGTGCGAGCGCCGTACGAGACCTCGTGCGTCGCGCTCGTGAGCTTCTCTCGTCTGTCCGGCCGCAACAAGTTCGAACAGGGTCTGCTCGCGAGCGCCGCCGTCGTCGAATGCGGAAGTCTCGGTCCTGATGCGTTGACCGCGCTCGCCGCGCGCATGGCGGAAGAGCGTGGGCTCAAGGTCGAGGAAGATGCGATGGCCGTACTCGTGGACTGGACGAGCGGGGATCTCAGCCGCGTGGACAACGAACTCGGCAAGCTCGAGTCGTACTGCTCATCGGGCACCGTGACTGTCGCGGATATCGAGACCGTCGTCGGAGCCAAGGCGTCCAGTCTGGGAGATCTGGCGGCCGCGGTGGCCGAGGGGCGGTCCGGCGACGCGTTGGCGCGGCTCTCCGAACTCGTGGACGGTGGTGTCGAACCCGCACAGCTGGTCTCGCAGCTCTTCGGGTGCTGGACGGCGCTCTGGCTTGTCCGGTCGGGGGCAGGTGGCCGCTCGCCGGCCGGCGGGCAGTCGCGGGTCATGCTCTCGGGCATCAGAGATCTTCGCGAAGCGGCCATGCTCAGGACATCACGGGAGTACGCCAGGGGCATCGAGCTCTTCTACCGGGCCGACGTCGACATCCGTCGGGGCATTCCTGCCGCGGCAACGGTCGGGCTCCTGGTCCACGGTCTGACGAGCGGAACGTGGGACGGCGCGGTGTGACGGGCGATGCCTCGGATGCTCCGAAGCGCGAGGCGCGCACGGCTGCGCGCGAGGCGCGCACGGCTGCCGGACGGACATTGAAGACGGCCACCGATGCGCTCGAGCGCAGATACGGCGTGCCGACGCACACTCCATACCACGATGTCGTTGCGAGCCTCGTAGGGACCATTCTCTCTCAGAACACGAGCGACGTGAATTCCGGCCGGGCCTTTGTGAGTCTGCGGGAGCGCTTTCCCACGTGGCCGGAGGTTGCGCACGCACGAGCGTCTTCCATCGAGGCGGCCATTCGTTCGGGGGGTCTGGCGAAGACGAAGTCCGCGCGGATCCGCGCGATCCTCCGCGACATCGAGGAGGAGACGGGGATCCTCGATCTCTCCTTCCTCGCGGACAGGTCGACCGCGGATGTGCTAGAATATCTCATGGGCTTCGATGGTGTCGGTCGAAAGACGGCCGCCTGCGTGGCCCTGTTCGAACTCGGGCGCGACGTCGTTCCCGTGGACACGCACGTCCACCGCGTGGTTACGCGACTCGGGGTCGTCGGCATGCCGAAGACGCCCGAGGAGACGTTCGATCGGCTTGAGGAGGTCGCTCCCGCCGGACGGGCGCTCTCGCTGCATGTGAACCTGATAAGGCTCGGTCGCGAGTTCTGCAGGCCGCGGACCCCCGGCTGCGATCAGTGTCCCCTCCGGGGATGCTGCGCGTATGCCGCCGAGAGTGGCTCCGGTCCGCAGACTGGCATCCAGGGAGGATAGATGGCACGAATGCCGGGACGGCGTTTCTGGATCGCACTCGCGATCGTGGCGATCGCCGCGTTCTTTGGTTTGAACGCCTACAGCCAGCGCTCGCAGTTCTGCGGGAGCTGCCATGCGGTCATGGGTGAGCACTACGAGAGTTGGCAGGCCTCCACACACGGAGAGACCGCCGAGTGTCTCGATTGCCACAGCGAGCCGGGATGGACCGGGTACTACCACTCAAAGGTCGAGGGGGTCCGGAACGCCCTCAAATTCTACCTGAACGTCGAGAAGGGCGAGAAGGCGCCGCCGCCCGGACCGGCCGCCTGTCTGCGCGACGGATGTCACGGCGACGCCGAACTGCAGCAGTCGCCCGGGCGGGGAGGGTTCGCTCACGCCGGTCACCTCGACCGCGTCACCTGTGTCGAGTGTCACGGCGACATCGGTCACCGCGAGGCCGAGCGTCAACGTGCGGTGGCATGCGCCGAGTGTCACGGCGACAATGACGGCGACAATGACGGCGACGGTGACGGTGACGAATCAACTGAGTAGCCCTCATGTTCGAACGAAGCTGATCAGCATGCGAACAAGCTTGCGACGGCCACTCCGATGGGCGACCGTCCGGTTCTGGGGGAGTGGCTGGGAGAAAAGGGCTTGACGGGCCCAATTCCGCTGTGGTATTGAAGATAGAACCACGGCAATCGGTGCGTCCCCCGACGCTCCCAGTGGATAGATGCGGTCGGGCGCCATACGCGCCTGTCCGTCCTTGAGGAGGAACAACACCATGCGTCGTAACGTGATCATCGCAACATCGTGTCTTGTGGCGCTCCTCGTGTGCCCGCTGGCTGCACTCGCCTCGGGGCTGTACGTGCCGACGGTCGGTGCACGCGCGGGCGCGATGGGCGGAGCCTTCGTCGGGCTGGCGGACGACTACAGCGCTGTGCACTACAACCCCGCGGGCATCTACCAGATCCACGGGTTCCAGGCGACCGTTTCGCTCCAGGATGCGATTCCGCTGGCGTCGCGGGAGGGTGTGCTTGGGTTCGTGGGGGTTCCCGGATACGGACAGCCCATTGGTGACGCTCTCCAGGCGACCTCCGAGGTCAATCACTACTTCGTGCCGGGTGTCTACGTCTACATGGACGGCGGCGCCATTGCCGACAAGTTCGGCATTTGCGCCTACACGCTGGCCAACTACGGAGTGGAGTGGGACGGCGACAAGCTCTACGACGACATCATTGACAGATACTCCACATCGCCCGGTACTCCAGCTCCACCGGATGGCCCCGGCTACAGAGCGATCGTTGGTGACGCTCCGGACTACGAGAGCCACGTTACCGGCTACGTCATCTCTCCGGTTCTCGCGAAGCGGCTCTCGGACAAGCTGTCGATCGGTCTGACCGGTCACATGCTGTACGCGAGCCTGGACCTTCGCGATGGGGGCTGGCATGAGGTCACGTACGAGGACTCCTCGAAACTCTACCCGTACCAGTCCGAAGAGGCGCTGACGGGCACGGCGTATGGCGCTACCATCGGCGTGCTCTATCACATCAATCCTCAGATCTCGGTCGGTGTGACGGCGCGGACGCCGATGACGGTGACGCTCGAGGGTGACATCGAGGTTGACTCGCCTCTCGCCGAGCTGGTGTCGGACAAGCAGAGCGAAGACTTCGATTTCACGTTCCCACTCTGGGTTGCGGGCGGGTTCGCCTACCATGATTTCCTGTTCGAGGGATTCACGCTGACCGCCGACGCCGAGTGGACGCAGTGGTCCGAGGTCACCGGGTTCACGAGGAATCTGGCGACGGCGCTGCCCGAGGATGTTGAGATCATCACCGATCTGAACTGGGAGGACGCGTTGGGTGTGCACGTTGGTGTCGACTACCGCGTGTCGCGCGCGACGTCCATCATGCTCGGGTATTCGACCGAGGACGGTCTGAGCACGCCGGAGACATTCACGTTCGTTGTTCCACAGCCGGGGCACTCGACCTTCTCGTTCGGGGTCGAGCAGCGGCAGGACCGCTGGACACTCGACCTCGGCCTTGTGTACTACATCGGTGAGAGCATCAGTGTGCCGTACCAGAATCTTGTCGGCGACTACTCGCAGGGCAAGAACGTCCATGACGTGATCGTCCCGAGCGTGTCCTTCACGTACCTGTTCTAGGGGACGGCCGGAAACAAGAATCTTTCCCGGCCGGCACCGAGTCCCGGTGCCGGCCGTTTTTTTAGCTCTGATACGCCCTCCGGGCATTCTGAACGAGGCGCACGACCATGAGCCGCTACCCTTTCCAGGAGATCGAGCCGAAGTGGCAGAAGACGTGGACCAGGATCGGTCTGTTCGAGTGTCCGACCGATGCCGAGAACCGCTTCTACTGCCTCGTCATGTACCCATACCCGTCCGGTGATCTGCACGTCGGCCACGGCCGGAACTACATCATCGGGGACGCGCTCTCACGCTACAAGATGATGCGCGGCCGGTCGGTGCTGACACCGATGGGGTGGGACGCCTTCGGTCTTCCCGCGGAGAACGCGGCCATCAAGCGCGGCATCCACCCGCCCGTCTGGACCGACGCGAATATCGACAAGATGAAGGTCCAATTCCGCAAGTGGGGCATCGGGTACGACTGGGCGCGTGAGATATCTTCGCACCGGCCGTCGTTCTACCGCTGGACCCAGTGGATCTTCGTGAAGATGCTCGAGCGCGGCCTGGCCTATCGCAAGGGTGCGCCCGTGAACTGGTGTCCGTCCTGTGCGACGGTGCTCGCGAACGAGCAGGTCGTGGACGGCCGCTGCGAGCGATGCGATGCGGTCGTCGGGATCCGTGACCTGGAGCAGTGGTTCTTCCGCATCACCGACTACGCCGACGAGCTGCTCGAGTCGCTGGACGGGATGGACGGCTGGCCCGACCGCGTCAAGATCATGCAGCGCAACTGGATCGGTCGGAGCGAGGGTGTGGAGATCGACTTCACGATCGAGGAGACGGGGGACAAGCTCCCGTGCTTCACGACACGCGCGGACACGATCTTCGGCGTGACCTACATGGTCATGGCGGCCGAGCACCCCAGGGTGCGGGAACTTGTGGCCGGGACGGAGCACGAGGAGAAGGTCCTCGCGTTCGCCGAACGGGTCAAGGCGCAGGGCGCTTTCGAGCGTGGTGCGGCGGACGTTCGCAAGGAAGGCGTCTGGACGGGCGTTCACGTCATCAATCCCGTCAACGGCGAGAAGGTGCCTCTGTGGATCGCCAATTATGTCCTGATGGAGTACGGCACGGGCGCCGTGATGGCGGTACCTGCGCACGATCAGCGCGACTTCGAGTTCGCGCGCGAGTACGGGCTGCCGGTCAAGGTCGTTATCGATCGTCCCGGCGAACCGCTTGACGCGGACTCCATGGGGGAGGCGTACGTCGAGGACGGCGTTCAGACGCACTCGGCGCAGTTCGATGGTCTGCCGAACCGGGAGGGCATCGAGCGGATCGCGGATTGGATGGAGGAGACCGGGATCGGTCGTCGGACGGTGAGCTACCGGCTCCGGGACTGGCTGATCTCGCGGCAGCGTTACTGGGGAACGCCGATCCCAGTGATCTACTGCGACACCTGCGGTCCGGTCGGGGTTCTCGAGGAGGATCTTCCGGTTCTGCTGCCGACCGATGTCGAGTTCACGGGCACCGGCGAGTCGCCGCTGACGACCTCGAAGACATTCCTCGATGCTACGTGCCCGAAGTGCGGCGGCCCCGGAAGACGCGAGACCGACACGCTCGATACGTTCGTCGACTCGAGCTGGTATCTCTTGCGCTACATCGACGCGCAGAACGAGGAGTCTCCGTTCGTGCGTGAGCATGTCGACCGCTGGTTCCCCGTCGACCAGTACATCGGGGGCGTGGAACATGCCTGCGGGCACCTGATCTTCGTCAGGTTCATGACGAAGGTGCTTAGAGACCTCGGGATGCTGAGCTTCGATGAGCCGATCGCGAAGCTGTTCTCGCAGGGCATGATCTACAAGGACGGTCAGAAGATGTCCAAGTCGAAGGGCAATGTGGTCCCGCCCGACGAACTGATCGAGCGATACGGCGCCGACACCGAGCGGCTCTACACGCTGTTCGCGGGACCGCCGGACCGGGACGCCGAGTGGAACGATACCGCGGTGGAGGGGGCGTTCCGATTCCTCAACCGCGTCTGGTACCTGGTTGATGAATACCCGTACCGCGCGGGAGGTCTCGACGCGGCGGCCGCGGCGCTGGCTGCTGACGATCTGCCCGAGGGCATCGTGGCGCTCCATCGGAAGACGCACCAGACGATCCGCAAGGTGACTCACGACATGGAGGGGTTCCACTTCAACACGGCGATCGCGGCCGTAATGGAACTCGTCAACGCGACCCGCGCGTTCGTGGACGGGTTCGGCGACGAGCCGACTGACCGTGAACGAATGGCCGTTGCGGAGGCGCTCGAGGCCGTGACCGTGCTTCTGGCACCGATGGTGCCGCATTTCTCCGAGGAACTCTGGCAGCGCGCCGGGGGCGACGGGACACTGTTCCGTTCCACCTGGCCTTCGTTCGACGAGGCGGCGGCGCGCGAGGACGTCGTGAGCATCGCGGTCCAGATCAACGGGAAGCTCCGGGGCGACGTGGAGGTCGAGAGGGGCGCGTCGGAGGACGTCGTGCTCGAGCAGGCGTTGGCGGCCGAGAAGGTCGCGAGGCACCTCGAGGGCAAGACGGTGCGACGCGTCATCTTCGTGCCCGACCGCCTCCTCAATATCGTCGTGGGGTAGGAGCCGTTGCCTGCCAGCGAGGGCGAGGGCGACATCGCAGAGTTGCGCGAATGAGCAGGGCTGAGAAGTCCGCACGTGAGATCGAAGAGGGCCGCTCCGTCAGGAGCGGCCCTCTTCGTGTCCGGGTGCTGATGCGGCCGGCGTCTGAGAATCCGGACCGTCCCGCAGCGGGTCGTAGAGGGAGCCATGCCGGCCGGATGCTACTCGGTCGGCGGCTCACACTCCCGGATCCTCGCGGCGGCCACAGAGTGCACTCGTGCGCTGTCGGCGCTCGCGGACGCGGGAACGCCCGTCATCGAACCGTCGTAGGAGCGGGCGAGCCCGTCATGCGCTCCAAGGTCTGCCGGGTCTGCCCTCAGACGGGCGCGGTACGCTCTGCGCGCCTCGGCGATGGCGATTGTGGCCCTGTCGATACGGCCGATCTGGGCGTAGGCCCAGGCGGCGATCAGGCTCTCGTTCGGGCCGAGCGCGGATAGTCGCGACAGGTGATCCAGGGCGCCCGCGCGAGCCCACCACAGGGCCGCCTGTCTGCCGAGCGAATCGCGGTCGCTCTCCGGAGCCCCTCTCGCGATGTCCACATAGGCTGTTGCCAGCTGCATCGCGGCTTCCGTCGGGATCGCAGGATGGTATGGCCTGTCAAGGTCGCCGTATGCTCCGGATGCAAAGATCAGACTGGCCGCTGCGTGGCTGTTGCGTCCCTGGACGAGCTGCGCATAGGCCAGTAGCGAGAGTTGCGCGTACGAGTTCGCGGGGGAGGTGTCGGCGCCGGCCTGGACCAGAGTCAGTTCGATCTCGGCGCGTCCCGGCTGGCCGACCTCGACGTGCGCGAGCGCGCGGGCCATCAGTTCGTCGTGCGAGAGCGCGAGGAGCTCACCGATGGCGTCCATTTGATCGAACGTGAGAGTGTCGCCGGTGACGGTCGCCGCGAGCGCTCCGACTACGAGCGTGTCGTCCGGACCCGGCACGATGATCGGGTCCGTCTGTGCGACCGCCGTCATCGAGAGCGTCAGCAGCGCGAGGGTGAGCAGCGCTGCAGCGGATGAGTGCCACGCGATCCTGTGGAGAGCCGGGATGGCCCTCCGACGCGGACCGGAGGGGAGGTCCGCCGCGGCGTCCTCAGAGGCTGGTCGTGTCCCCAAAACTCGTTGGTTTACATAATATATCTTATGCGACATAAGGGGTCCCGGGAAAGGACCGGCCCGGCTGCTCGGTGATGCTCCTCCGAATGCCTGCCGGGCCGCGTCGTGTGTGATGTCGATGTCGTATCCATGCGCGGCGCGATAGCACAGCGCCGTCCCCTACAGCTTCATCTGGGCTTCGCCGAGAGCCATGCGCGCCTCGGACTCCCACGGCGTGTCCGGGTTCTCATCGATGATCGTGTGAGCGACGCGTGCGACGGCGTTCCAGTCTGGAGCCGATCGATAGTTTCTGACGGCAGCTGCGAAGTAGCGCGCACGGGCTCCGCTCTCGCGGGTCGCGTCGTCAGCGAGGCCTTCGTAGACGGCGGCGGCGCCGGTGAAGTCCCGGTGCTGCTCGAGAACGGCGGCCTTTCCTTCGAGCGCGGTGCGGTCAAGATTGTGGTTGCCCGTGTGGCGCGCCAGATATTGCTCGAAGTGAGTGAGCGCGTCGTCGTACTGGCCCAGCTGGAACGATATCGAGCCGAGATAGCACGTGGCTGCTGCTGCGCTTCGCGTGCCCGCGTACCGGTCGATGATACCCTGGTACTGGTCGGCGGCCTGTGCGTACATGCCCGCGTTCATCGCCTGGCTTGCCGTAGCGAGTTCGCCGGCGGCGACAGCCTCGGTCGCACGCTGTGAGCGGCCGATCATCATGACCACGATGATCACGACGACGATGGCGAGAACGCCGATGAGAAGCTTGTTGGCGTGCTCCTCGACGAACTTGGTCGCTGTCGACGTGGTCTCGATGAAAGCGTCGTGCTTGAGCTGCTTCTTGGTGATCCTGGTGCGCTTGCCCACCCTGATTCTCCTCCGGAAGTGTCGGTCGGGAGCGTCTGCCGCTCCTCCGCATGATTCGGTGACGTCAAACAAATATCATAGCACGGGAGGGCGCTGCGCTCAAGGTGAGTTGGCGGCGATAACAGGCTGCCCGGCGGCACGGCGACGGGGCAGTCGAGTGACACATAGAAAGAGGGGCTTCCAAAGGAAGCCCCTCTCCCGCACTTGTGTTCTCAGATCAAGACTCGAAGGTTTAGCGGTACAGAGCCTTGATGCCGCCCCACGTGCTTTCCTCGACGGGCGAGACCG
>CAZEXP010000026.1:11920-30483 GCA_964516845.1 uncultured bacterium | reverse complement strand
ACGAGAAGCGCCGCGTTGTAGTATCGCGGCCTCTCCCCCGGCTGCCCCTCGAAGTCGGGACTCCCCGTCAGGATCGCCGCGTCGACATCCGCAGCGAGCCGTCTCGCCCAGTCAAGCTGAACCGCGTCCGTCCGGAGATAGGTCGGCACGGCCGTCTCCGGCCAGATGATCAGGTCGGGACCCTGCCGGCCGGCCTGCCGCGTCAGCCTCTCGAGACGCTCATAGCTCAGATAGCGGAACGCGGGGTCCCACTTCTTCTTCCCCTCGACGTTCGGCTGGATGACCGCGACCCGCACGGTGTCCCGTGCCGCCGCCCGCGACATGACGACGAGCCCGTGAGCCAGCGGAAGCGCAAGCACCAGGAGAAGCGAGGCGAGCGCGATGGTCCGCACGCGCACCTTACGCCTCCCCTCGATGAGTTCGAGCACGATCGCATTGACCAGCGCGAACCAGAAGGTCACGCCGAAAAGCCCGGTGAGCGATGCGAACTGGATCACGGCAGGGATGGCGGTCCCCACGTACCCGATGTTCCCCCATGGGAACCCGAGCACCGAGAGCGACCGCAGGTACTCGAACGCGGTCCAGACGACCGGCAGCACGAGGACACGTGGAAGCCCCCCGCGTCGGAGAAGGAGTCTCGAGACACCGGCCGCCAGTCCCCAGTAGAGCGACTGGAGCAGAACGAGCAGAACGAGCGGACCGCTCATGAGGACCGGGTTGTCCATCTCGTTCGAGGAGAGCTTGACCAGCCAGTAGACGAGAGGGAGGAAGAAGGCGATGCCGCCGATAAACCCTGTGCGAAACGCTGACCGACCGTGGTGGGCGCCGGTGCCCGGGAAGCCGGGTCCCGCGCGTCCGCCGGAAACGGCTGAGTCAGACCCTACGCCGTGCGGGCCCCCTCCCACCAGATGAAACAGCGGAACGAGCCCGACCAACCCCAATGGCCAGAGGTTCGCCGGAGGGAACGCCAGAGCCAGGGCGCCGCATCCGAACAGAAGCAGAAGCGTCTCGTGTAACCTCCGCACGCGGCCCCCTACGCCCCGAACTTCGCGAGCCGACCTGCGTGCGCCAGCATCAATGACATGAGATCGACCGCACGCATCCTGCCCAGCGAACCGGTCAGACACGCGGTCTCACCGAAGGCCGTGCTTCCATCGCGACGGATCACGCGGCTCAGAAGCGCCACGGGCACCGGGTGCCAGCTGTGCGTCGCCAGCGCCGACGGCGTCGAGTGGTCGCCGGTAACAAGGATGACGTCGGGGCCCACGGCCCGGACGCCGGGGATGACCGTGTCGAAGTCCTCGGTCGCCTTGACCTTGGCATCGAAGTTCCCGTCCTCACCTGTCGAATCGGTGTACTTGTAGTGCATGAAGAAGAAGTCGTAGTCGTCCCAGTGCTCCCTGAGCATCGTCGTCATCGCGTCGGGAGACCCGGCGATCGGGAGAACGTCCATTCCGACAAGACCCGCGACGCCGCGGTACATCGGATATCCGGCGATCGCCGCGGCCCGCAGCTTGTACCGCTCGCCGAATGTCGGGATCCTCGAGCGCTCGGCGATCCCCCGCAGCGTGATGGCGTTCGCCTTCGGCTGGTCCGCCAGCATCTCACGCGCTTTGGCGACGAACGCGTTGAGAAGCTCGGCCGTCCGCTCCTCCTCGGGCCGCCGCGCCGTCACCGGCAGCGGCGGGACGCCGGTCGCCTGGGGATCGGTGTCGTTGAGATCACCGGTGAGTCCGTCGCCCCGAAGCACGAGTGCCGCCCGATGCTCCTTGACCGGACGGAAGAACAGCTCGACGCCGGGAAGCACGATCGTATCGAGACGAGCCGACAGTTCCTCGCAGAGCTCGTTCGAGATGCGACCCGCGCGCCGGTCCGTGATGTTCCCGTTCGGGTCAAGGGTGGCGAAGTTGATGCGAACGGCGACGTCGCCCTCCCGAAGCTCGAACCCGATGCCGAGCGACTCGAGCACGCCCCGACCGATCAGATACTCCACCGGGTCGTACCCGAACAGCCCCATGTGCGCCGGTCCGCTTCCAGGGGTCAACCCCGGTGCAATGGGAACGTGCAGACCCGTCGCCCCCTCCGTCGCCAGCGCATCGAGGTTCGGCGTCTTCGCCGTCTCAAGTTCCGTCAGCCCCGTCTCCGGGTGCGGCAGTCCTCCCAGACCGTCGGCCACGAGCAGCACGATCTTTCCGCCCGTGTCCAATGTCAGGGAGTCAGGCAGCTTTCCTGTCCAACCCATCGTGTCACCTCCTCGCAATCGGTTTCACGCGGCGGGCGCGCTCAAACGCCGCCGACATCGGTCGTCTCCTCGTCACCCCAACCGGCGTCGTACTTCTCGTGGAAATCGCGGCGCCACGCTGCGAAGCGCCCCGCGATGATGGCGTCTCGCATTGCGCGCATCGTGTTCAAATAGAACGCCAGACTGTGAATGCTCGCCAGCCGGGGACCGAGCGCTTCGTCGGACCGAAACAGGTGACGGATATACCGCCGCGAGAAGTTCCGGCAGGCATAGCAGTCGCAATCCGGATCGATCGGCCTGTCATCGCGCGCGTACTTCGCGTTCTTCACGACGAGCCGGCCACGCGACGTGAACAGCGAGCCCTTCCGCGCGTTCCTCGTCGGCATGACGCAGTCGAACATGTCGACGCCCTGCGCCACGGATCCGACGATGTCCTCGGGGAACCCCTGCCCCATGAAGTAGCGGGGCTTCTCCCGCGGGAGGAGCGCGACCGTCGCGTCGATCATCTCACGCATCACCGGCTTCGGTTCGCCCACGGCCAGACCGCCGATGGCATAGCCCGGAAACTCCAACTCCACGAGTGCGCGAGCGCACGACTCCCTCAGGTCCGCATACGTCGCGCCCTGCACGATCCCGAAGAGCGACTGCTCCCGCGGGTCGCCGGACCAGGCCCGGTGACACCGCTCGGCCCACCGGAGCGTCAGCTCGGTCGATATCCTCGCCTGCTCGTGGGTCGCAGGATACGCCACGCATTCGTCGAATGCCATGATGATATCGGCTCCGAGATCGCGCTGGAGCTGCATGTTGTCCTCGGGGGTCATGAAGAACGTGGTGCCGTCCAGATGCGACTTGAACTCGAGACCGTTCTCCTTCACGCGATTCATGTGTCCCAGACTGAAGATCTGGAAGCCGCCGCTGTCGGTGAGGATGGCGCGGTCCCACGCCATGAAGCCGTGGAGCCCGCCCGCCTCGCGGATGACGTCGGCGCCCGGACGGAGGAAGAGGTGATACGCGTTGGAGAGAATGATACGCGCGTCGAGTTCCAGGAGGTCCGAGGGCGCCAGCGTCTTCACGGTCGCCTGCGTCCCCACGGGCATGAACACGGGCGTCTCTATGACGCCGTGCGGCGTGACGAGTTCGCCCGCCCGGGCTCCGGTCTCCGTGTCCTCTGCGATGATGCGGAACTCGATCAACGCTGCCTCCGTCCAGTCCTGTGATTCGCGGCGCGGCTCACAGGATGAGCATCGCGTCCCCGTAGCTGTAGAATCCGTATCGCTCGGCGACGGCCTCACGGTATGCGCGCATGACGTTCTCGTGACCGCCGAAAGCGCTGACGAGCATCAGAAGCGTCGACTTCGGCAGGTGGAAGTTCGTAATGAGAACGTCAACGGCGCGGTATTCGTACCCGGGCTGGATGTAGAGCGCTGTCTCACCCGCGCCCGGAGGGACGCCACCGCTCTCGTCCGCCACCGACTCGAGGACGCGCACCGACGTGGTCCCGACCGCGACGATCCTTCCACCGCCGGCCCGCGCATCGTTGATCATCCGCGCCGACGACTCAGCGAGATCGTACCGCTCGATCTCCATCTCGTGCTCGTCAGGATCATCGGTCTGCACCGGGCGGAACGTCCCGATCCCCACGTGAAGGATCACCGGCGCGACGGTCAGGCCCTGGTCTCGAAGCCTCGCGAGCATCTCTTTGGTGAAGTGCAGCCCCGCGGTCGGGGCTGCCACGGCGCCCTGGACCCGGGCGTAGACCGTCTGATAACGCTCCCGATCCGACGGCTCGGGGCTGCGGCCGATGTACGGCGGGAGCGGCACCTCACCCAGCGCCTGCATGACCGTCGACAGATCGCCGTCCGCCGTGAGGGTGACCTGTCGCTTGCCGCCCGCCAGCGTCGGCCCCACCTTGGCGCTGAGGCTCCCGTCGCCGAACGAGAGCACCATGCCCTCACGGATCCGGGCGCCCGGCTTGAGGAGTACCTCCCAATGCGCGGGCCCAAGCTCTCGCAGGAGGAACATCTCGGCCCGGCCACCCGAGTCCCGCTTCGTTCCGATGAACCTGGCCGCGAGCACCTGACTCTCATTGACGACGAGGACATCACCGGCGCGCAGGTACTCCGCGATGTCCGCGAATCGCTGATGCTCGATGCGACCGCTGTCCCTGTGCAGGACCAGCAGGCGCGAGCCGCCGCGTTCCTCGCTCGGGTACTGCGCGATGAGCTCCGGTGGAAGCTCGTAGTCGAAGTCGCTCGTTCTCACGCCGCATCACTCCGCTTCCGACCGTAGCGATCCCACTCACTGTAGATACAGCCGCAGTACTGCTGTCTGTAATGGCCCATCGCCTTCGACTCGCGTACGCCTTCCATGACGCGGTCCCGCCAGTCGCGGCTGAGGAACTCGACACCGTGTTCCGCTGCCGCCGCCTTCCCCGCGCTCAGGATCGTGTTGTGGTCCTGCTGGGTGCTCACGAGCATCGTCGTCGTGAAGGCGTCGTATCCTCCGGCCGCCGCGAGTTCGGCGGCTCGATCGAGCCGAAGCGCGTAGCAGATCCCGCAGCGTTCGTTCTCGCTGCCGACGACGGCACGCAGGAACGGCACCAGGCCGTACTCGTCCACGAACGGGATCGGCACGTCGAACGCCTCCGTCACCTCCCGGGCCGCCTCGAGGCGTCTCTCGTACTCCTGATATGGATGGATGTTCGGATTGAGGAAGGCTGCCTCAACGGTGTGACCCTCGTCCCGAAGCGACCGGATCGGCACGATGGCACAAGGGCCGCAGCAGATGTGAAGGAGTACACGCATAGTTGTTGAGGGTGCTCCGGGGCTCCCTCGGGCGCGAATGCGACGCCGCCGAAGGCGGCTGCTTGTCGCCCTGAGCGCCAGGGGGAGCCCCGGGGCGCCTACAAGAGCTTCCCCTGTTCTCCGTCGCTGGTGCTGATATTGAAGTACGCATACGCGGCCGCCGTCGCTTCACGCCCGCGCGACGTGCGCTTGAGCAGGCCCTGCTGGATCAGGAAGGGCTCGTAGATCTCTTCTATCGTGTCCGCTTCCTCACCCACCGCGACGGCCAGGCTCTTCACGCCGACCGGGCCGCCGTCGAACTTGCGGATGACGGCTTCCATGATCCGCCGGTCCATCTCGTCAAGACCGGCCTCGTCGACCTCAAGCCGGAGAAGTGACTCGTGCGCCACGTCGGCCGTGATCCGGCCGTCGGCAATGACCTCGGCGAAGTCACGGATGCGCCGCAGCAACCGGTTCGCGATCCGCGGCGTCCCTCGCGAGCGCCGCGCGATCTCGAGCGCGCCCTCCGCGTCGATCGGGACACCCAGGATGCCAGCCGACCGGTCGACGATCCTCGCGAGTTCCTCGGCCACGTAGTAGTTCAGCCGCTGCGCGACGCCGAACCGCGACCTCAGAGGCGAGGTCAGAAGCCCGGCCCGCGTCGTGGCGCCGACCAGCGTGAAGTGTTCGAGGTTGAGCTTCACACTTCGGGCCGAGGGTCCCTTGTCGAGCACGATGTCGACGCAGAAGTCCTCCATCGCCGGGTAGAGATACTCCTCCACCACATGCGAGAGACGGTGGATCTCATCGACGAACAGGACGTCGCCGCGTTTGAGGTTGGTCAGCACACCGGTGAGATCATACGGTCGCTCGATGACCGGTCCTGAGGTCGTCACGAGCTTCGTGCCCATCTCGTGCGCGATGATGTGCGCGAGTGTCGTCTTGCCAAGGCCCGGCGGACCGTAGAAGAGACAGTGGTCCAGCGGCTCGTCCCGCTTCCTCGCGGCCTCGATGAAGACGCTCAGATTCGCCTTGAGCGTGTCCTGGCCGACGAACTCGCTGAAGGATGGCGGCCTGAGCCGCATCTCAAAGCGAACGTCGTCGTTGGACAGGCTGGGAGTCGTCACGCGGGTCTCTGGCATCGTCATCACTCCGTCGCTCAGGCCGTCCGCCGTCTGCGCTACTTCCTCAGGGCCCGCTTGATCAGGTCCTCGATCGAGAGGTTCTCGCCGCACTCCCTGCGAACGGCCAGCACGGCCTCGCGGGCCGACGCCTGCGGGATGCCGAGCGAGACCAGCGCCCGAACGGCATCGCCCATCTCCTCACGCTGCTCGTCCCCTGCTCCGCCGATCGATGAAACGTCCATCCCGGAAAGCTTCTCCTTGAGCTCGACGACGAGCCGCTGCGCGGTCTTCTTCCCGACCCCCTTGATCGAGGTCAGAAGCGCAACGTCCTCCTGGATGACGGCCTCGTGGAACACGTCGAGCGAGAGGCCGGACAGGACCGCCAGCCCGAGCTTCGGGCCGATCCCGCTGACGGAGATCAGCTCGGTAAAGATGGTCCGTTCCGCCGCCGTGGCGAATCCGAAAAGATCGAGCGCGTCCTCACGCACGTTCAGATGCGTGAAGAGGTGCACGTTCTCTCCTTCATCGACGAGCGACCGGTACGTCGAGAGCGGCACGAGCAAACGGAAGCCGACGCCGCCGACGTCGACGACGATTCCGGAGGGATTCTTCCTGATGAGTTTGCCCGAGAGTTCCGCGATCATCTGTCGCTCCTCCGCAACCGGGCGGCTACCTGCCGCTCTCCTCAAGAACGTTCGAGCGCATCCGGTGCGCGTAGCAGAGCGCAACGCCCAGAGCGTCGGATTCGTCCTCGCCGAGTTCGACGTCTCCTATGTCAAGCAGACGACGCACCATCGATGCGACCTGCGCCTTCGAAGCCGAGCCGATGCCGACGACCGACTGCTTCACCTCGCGCGGCGCGTACTCGTGGATCTCGGCGCCGCTTTGCGCCGCCGCCAGCAGGATGACTCCCCGCGCGTGACCGAGCATGAGCGCCGATCTGACGTTCTTGGATTGGAAGACACTCTCGACCGCGACGACGTCGGGCCGGTGTGAACTGATCTGTTCGACGACAGCCTGGTAGATGGCGGCAAGCCGCGCGTGCAGCGGGGTGCGGGATGATGTCTTGACGGAGTCCCACGCAATGACGCGGGACGACGACCCGTCGGTCTCCACGATGCCGAATCCGGTGATGATGCTTCCGGGGTCGATCCCCAGGACGACCACCTTCCCGGCCACAGGGCTATTCCTCGTTTCCGAGCTTCTCCAGGATCTCGTCGGGTATCTCGAAGTTCGCTGAAACGTTCTGAATGTCCTCGTGATCCTCGAGGATCTCCATCAGGCTGAGGACCTTCATCGCTTCCCCCTCGCCCTCGATCTTCGCGGTCGAACCGGGGACGCGCGTGAGCTGCGAACTCTCCACCTTGATGCCGGCACTGTCGAGCGCGTCAAGCACGGCCAGGAAGTCCTTCGGATCGGTCGTGATCTCGAAGATATCGCCCTCGTTGGAGATGTCCTCGGCACCCGCCTCGAGCACGACTTCAAGCAGGCTGTCCTCGTCGTGCCCCTCGGCCGGGATCGCGATGATGCCCTTCTGCGTGAAGTTCCACGCGACGCTTCCGCCCTCGCCGAGATGCCCGTCCTTCTTCAGCAGAATGTGGCGGATCTCGCCGACCGTCCGGTTCTTGTTGTCGGTCAGGCAGTCGATCATCATCGCCACGCCGGCAGGACCGTACGCCTCGTAGACGATTTCCTCATACGTCACGCCCTCGATCAGACCGGCGCCCTTCTTGATGGCGTGTTCGATCTTGTCGTTGGGCATGTTCGCATCGCGCGCCGCCTGCACCGCACCGCGAAGCCGGACGTTGATGTTCACATCCGGGCCACCGGAGCGTGCGGCGACCTCTATGAGCTTCGCGTTCTTATTGAAGATCTTGCCGCGCTTCGCGTCAGTCGCGGCCTTCTTGTGCTTGATGGACGCCCATTTCGAATGTCCAGACACCTAGCTTCCTCCCCTTTGACGACGTCGGCGTCGTCCTTCCGGCGCATCAGCGGAGTATCTACTCCTCGTCTTCCTCGAGCTCGGACTCGGCGACGATCTTCGCCTGCACGTCCGGCGGAGTCTCCTCGTAGTGAGAGAACTCCATCTCGAAGTGGCCACGCCCCTGCGTGATAGATCGTAGATTCGTGGAGTACATGTAGAGTTCAGAAAGCGGCACCAGAGCGGTCACGACCTGGTTGCGCCCCTCCTGCCCGGTCTCGCGGATCTTCCCGCGACGGGAGGAGATGTCGCCCATCACATCCCCGAGGTACTCGTCGGGCACGACGATCCGAATGAGATGGATCGGCTCGAGCAACACTCCCGAGGCCTCGGCCGAGGCGAGCTTGAAACCGAACGAACCGGCCATCTTGAAGGCCATCTCGTTCGAGTCGACCGAATGGTACTTGCCGTCGTACACGGCCACTCTCACATCGACCATCGGGTAGCCGGCGATGACGCCCTTCGACATCCGCTCGAGGACGCCCTTCTCGACGGCGGGAATGAACTTCGAAGGGATCGAACCACCGACGACCTCGTTGAGGAACTCAAACCCGGCGCCACGTTCGTTCGGCTCGATACGGAGCCAGCAGACGCCAAACTGCCCGCGCCCACCGCTCTGCTTCTTGTACTTCCCTTCCGCCGTCGCCGTCTTCCTGATGGTCTCCCGAAACGCGATCTTCGGCTTCTCCCGGTCAACCTCAACGCCGTACTTCTCCTTGAGCTTGTCCACCATGACGTCGAGGTGGAGATTGCCGAGTCCCGAGATGATCGTCTGCTTGAGGTTCGAGTCGAAGACGACGCTGAACGTCGGGTCCTCGTCGTGGAGCTTCTGAAGTCCTGCGCTGACCTTGTCCTCGTCGCCGCTCGACTTCGCCTTGACGGCGGCCGAGAGCACTGCCTGCGGGAACTCGATCGGACGGAGGATGATCGGATCGCTCTTCACACAGAGCGTGTCGTTCGTGTGCGTCGTCTTGAGTTTGACGACCGCGCCGATGTCACCGGCGTCCACGGACTCCATCTCGTTGCGCTCGCGGCCGACCATCGCGTAGACGGTCCCCATCCGCTCGCTATGGTCATTGTTGGCGTTGAGCACCTCGGTGCCGGAGCTCGCTGAGCCCGAGTAGACCTTGAAGTACGAAAGCTCGCCGACGTGCTGTTCGGCGACCGTCTTGAAGACGAGCGCCGCGAACGGACCGTTCGAGTCGCAGGAGCGCGTGATCTGATCCTCGCTCCTCGGCTTCATTCCGACCGCGTCCGGCGTGTCCGCCGGGGACGGCATCACACCCACGATCAGGTCGAGAAGCGGCTCCACGCCGACACCCTTGGTCGCGGCGGCCGCCAGCGCCGGGACGATGGTCGCTGCCGCCACACCGGCCTTCAGCCCCCTGAGGATCTCCTCCTTCGAGAGGGTCTCCTCACTGAAGAACTTCTCCATCAGCGCCTCATCGCTCTCGGCTGCGGCCTCGATCAGCTGCATCCGCAGGTCCGCGACCTCGTCGGCCATATCGGCCGGGATGTCTTCCTTCCTGAACTTCCCGGGACCGTCATAGATGTAGGCCTTCTCATCGATGAGGTTGACGATGCCCTTGAAGGAGTCCGCGGAGCCGATCGGGATCGTCACGGGCGCGGTACGCGCACCCAGCGCCTCCTGGCAGTCCTTGAGGCACTTGCCGTAGTCGGCGTGCTCCTTGTCCATCTTGTTGACGACGATGACGCGCGGACGGGACAGCCGATCGAGGAACTGCCAGACCAGCTCAGTTCCGACCTCGACGCCTGCCGGGGCCGCCACGAGCAGGACCGCGCCGTCGGCGACCGCGATGCCCGCCTTCACATCGCCGTAGAAATCCGCGTAGCCCGGGCAGTCGAGCAGATTGACCTTCGTGTCCATCCACTTGAAATTGCCTAGCCCAAGGTTAATCGTGATCCCGCGCTTCTTCTCGTTCTCGGCGTAGTCGAGCGCGCTGGATCCATCGTCAACCTTGCCCATCCGCTGGATGGCCTTGCCCGCGAGAAGCATCGCTTCCGCCAGACTCGTCTTGCCTGCGTCGCCGTGCGCGACGAGCGCTATGTTCCTGATCTTGTTGGGAGACGGAGACTTCATGGCTCGTCCTTCCGGGGTCTGCCCCACGTTGTTGCTGGTGATATCTTCGGGAGTATATCAAACGATAGAAGATACCAAGCCATGGGCGTTTCGTCAACCCGAAACTCCGACATTGACCTTGTCATGGCGCCCTCCCCGTGCTATTCTCGTCCAATTGTGGCAATCCATACTGAGAAACTACCGAGGGTATCTACGGGAGGCACGAGGCGATGCTTCAGGCACTTCGTCAGAACAGCAAGTACATTCTCTGGGTCGTGGTCGTCGGAATCGTGCTCTGGTTCGGCAGTCAGGGGTTCACGGCTCTCTTCAAGCAGATGAGGGGCGAGACTCGCGGTCCCGAGCGCGGGATGATCGGCCGCGTCGACGACACCCAGATCCGCTATCAGGACTTCGCTGACGCCTACCGTCAGCGCGCCGCTCAGTATGCCGAGCGCACGGGCGGAACCGAGATCACGGATTCGACCGCGGAGGCACTCCGCGAGGAGACGTGGAATTCGCTGCTCGCCGACGTTCTCATCAACAACGAACTCGACCGGCTGGGCATCGACGTGACCAATCAGCAGGTGTTCGACCTGCTCTGGAACAACCCGCCCGAGTATGTCTACCGCTCCCCCGCTTTCCAGACCGAGGACGGCAGATTCGACTTCGACGAGTATCATCGCGAGATCCAGCTCCATCCCGACCGTTGGGAAGGCATCGCGCAGATGTACCGTGAGTCGCTCCGCCGCCAGATGCTCCAGCAGGAGGTCACCGCCGGCGCTTTCGTCACGGACAACGAGATCTGGACCGAGTTCAACGCGCGGAACGAGAAGGTGCGTGTGACCTACGCAATGCTCGACCCCCGCGCACTCGGTTTCCAGGGATTCACACCGACCGAGGACGAGGCCCGGGCGTACTTCAGCCTTCACCGGGCGGAGTATGAGGAACCGGCTACCGCGGTCCTGAACTTCGTGATGTTCTCCAAGGCCCCGACCGACCTCGATGAGGAGGACGCCCGCGTGCGGCTGATGGACATCGCCGATGCCGTCCGTCACGGTGAGGACTTCGGCGAGCTCGCGGCGATGTACACCGAGGACCCTGGCTCCCGCGAAAGCGGTGGGGACCTCGGATGGTTCGACCGGACCAGAATGGTCGCCGAGTTCACCGATGTTGCCTTCGGCCTCAGGCCCGGCGAAGTGAGCGATCCGTTCCGGACCCAGTTCGGGTATCACATCATCATGGTGGATGACACGCGAGGTAGCGGCGACGCGAAGGAAGTCAAGGCGAGCCACATCCTCATCCGCGTGATGCCGAGCGAAGAGACGCTGGCGGACATCGAAGAGACGGCACTCGCGCTGCGCGACGCGGCCAACGAGGGTTCTCTCGGCGAGGCCGCCGCCGCGATCGACGCCACCGTCGAATCGACCGGTCCGTTCGCCCGGGACGCATTCATCCCGCGCATCGGCAACGCACGTCCGCTCGTCCGTGCCGCTTTCGAGGGTGAGATCGGCGACATCTTCGGTCCGTACGAGACCACCGACGGCTTCTACGTCCTCGAGCTTGGGGCACGCAACAAGAACAGGCTCCCGACGTACGACAACCTGGCCGAAGGGCTTGCCGATCCTGCGCTCCAGCACCCTGCCATGCTCGCGCTCATCGAGCAGCGTCAGACGGACGCCGCCGCGGCGAAGGCCGATGATGTGGCCGCCGCCGTCGCGTCCGGGCAGCCGCTCGAGACGGCCGCCACGACCGCCGGCTTCACCGTTCGTACAACCGACCTCTTCTCCCGCCGTGACTACGTTCCGGGCATCGGCCGCGCAAGCGAGTTCTTCGGTATCAGCTTCGGGCTCCGTGTCGGGGAGACGAGCGGAGCATTCACGACCAACAACCCGCAGCGCTACTACGTTGTGCGCTCAGAGGAGCACGTCGCCGCCGACCAGCAGCAGTTCGCCGCCGAGCGCGAGCAGCTTCGAGCGGAGATGCTGCAGAACGAGCGCATCGAGCTGTTCGCCGCGTGGCTCGAGGGGCTCAAGGACAAGGCGAAGATCGACGACTTCCGGGACCTCTACTTCTAGGCCGCCGGACGGTCGACCCAACGCACAAAACAAGAGCCCGCGGCTTCCGCCGCGGGCTCTTCTCATTGGCAAGTGTGTCCGGGTGCGTCGCCCCTACCCCGGCTCGCTCAGAAAGCGTTTGTAGTCTCTCCCCACGATAACAACGACGTCTTCGAGCGGCGTGGTCTGAAGCTGCTGGATGACGTTCGCCGTCCTCAGCTGCCTCGCCACGTTGATCGCGCTTCCCATGTCTCCGGAGCGGTCTACGACGACGGTCTCCTCGTACCCGAAGCCCTCCGCGTTGCGGAAGTCGACGACGTCGAACCCGAGACCGCGCAGGTGCCTCGCCGTGCGGAATCCGATCCCCTCCGCCCCACATCCGTTGAGAACAAGGATCGAGATAGGCTCGGAGCGCGACGCGGGCGGAGCGATGACACCGTAGACCGAGAAGCCGAAGTACACGATCACGGCGAGCAGCACGACGACCGTGATGGTGTACGCGATCGACGCACCGGAGCTCTTCTTTCGTTTCTTCCGGGCCATGAAGTGCTACTCCTCGAGATGCTTCATGAGCCGCTCGTACGTGTCCTCGAGCGTCTCCGGCATGACCTTCGTCTGACCGACCACGGGCATGAAGTTCGTGTCACCTTCCCACCTCGGGACGATGTGCACGTGGACATGTCCCGGAACGCCGGCGCCGGCGCAGTGGCCAAGGTTCGCGCCCACGTTCATCCCCTGCGGCGAGTACGCCCGCCCCAGCAGGGCCTCCGCTCTCGCCACGGCCTCCATGAGATCGGCCCGCTCCTCCAGTGACAGCGCCGAGAGCGACGATGCATGTCGGTAGGGCGCGATCATCAGGTGACCGTTGTTGTACGGGTACGCATTGAGGAGCGCGAACGAGTGAGGTGTCCGGAAGATGATGTAGTTGGCGCGGTCATCGTCCTCGGCGTGCTTCACACAGAAGATGCACTCCGGCGTCTTCTCGCTCATCAGATACTCCATCCTCCAGGGAGCCCACAGAATTCCCATGCTCGAGGCCTCCGTCGCCCCGGTCCTGCGCGTTTCCGGCGTAGCGCGCCGCTCGACCGGCGCCGCCCGCCTGCGGTCACTCTCGTTACAGCACGATGTTGTCGATGAGCCTCGTCTCTCCGAGGAAGACCGCCATCGCGATCATCACGTTCTCGCGGAGTTCGGTCGCGGGGTCCATGGTAGCCCGGTCCACCGCCTCGATGTACTGGATCTCCGTCGTCTCCCTCGCCTCGATCAGCTCTCGCATCCTCCCCACGACGAGTCCTGCATCGATTTCGCCGGCCTCGTACAGGGTCCTCGCGAGCGTCAGCGCCTCCGACAGCACCACCGCATCCCGCCGCTCCGCGGTCGAGAGATAGCTGTTGCGCGAACTCATCGCGAGTCCGTCGGACTCACGGACCGTGGTCCCTGGAACGACGCGTACGTCCATATCGAGGTCGGCCACCATTCGCTCGATGACGGCGAGCTGCTGCCCGTCCTTCTCTCCGAACACGGCCAGATGCGGCCGGACGATGTTGAGGAGCTTCGCCACGACCGTCGTCACTCCGTCGAAGTGCCCCGGGCGAAACGCCCCGCAGAGCCTGCGCGTCAGATGCTGCACGTGAACGACCGTCGCGTAGTGCGTGGGATACACGTCGCTCGCCTCCGGAGCGAACAGGATGTCGCAGCCGGCGCCGGCAGCCAGAGCAGCGTCGCGTTCGAAGTCGCGAGGATAGCTCTCGAAGTCCTCGGACGGGCCGAACTGGGTCGGGTTGACAAAGACGCTCACGACGACCGTATCGGCCAGGCCGTCCGCCTGCCGGATTAGACTCAAGTGCCCCTCATGCAGAGACCCCATCGTCGGGACGAGTCCGATGATACTCCCCGATGCCCTGAGTTCGGCCGAGCGGCGCTCCATGTCGGCCACTGTCCGGATCGTCTCCAACGTGCATCCCTCCGGATGTCTGCGCGAGGCGTGTGTCTCTCGGTGTCTCAGTAGGATTCGTCGTCGTTCGGGTAGGAGCCCGACCGCACGTCCGCGGCGAACCTGCGGGCGGCGTCCAGGACGAGCGAGCGGGCGTCGCCGTAGCCGCGCACGAACCTCGCCGCGCGTCCCGTCGTGTACCCGAGGATATCGTTGATCACGAGGACCTGACCGTCACACCCCGCCCCTGCGCCGATCCCGATGGTTGGCATCGAGACGGCTTCCGTGATCTCGTCGCCCAGACTGCTCGGCATCGCCTCGAGCACCAGCGAGAAGCAACCCGCGTCGTCCAGAGCCCTCGCATCCGCGAGCAGCTTCGCTCGCGCACCGTCGCTCTTCCCCTGGATCCTGTACCCACCGAACTCGTTGACCGACTGCGGCGTGAGCCCGACATGCCCCATGACGGGAATACCCGCGTCGATGATGGCCCGCACGCGGTCGGCGACCTTCGCCCCGCCCTCGAGCTTGATCGCCGCGGCTCCCCCGTCCTTGACGAAACGGCCTGCCGTTCTCACCGCGTCGGCCACGTCCGCCTGATACGACATGAACGGCATGTCGCCCACGACCAGTGCCCGCGGCTTCGCGCGCGCAACCGCCGCAGTGAGCATCACCATTTCCTCGACCGTCACCGGCAGCGTGTTCTCGTATCCGAGTACGACCATCGCCGCGGAATCGCCCACAAGAATGACATCCGCTCCCGCCTCATCAACGAGCTTCGCAGTCATGAAATCGTACGCGGTGAGCGCCACAATCAGCTCACCACTCCCCTTCATGGCCCGAATGCCCGGAGCCGTGACCTTCTTCGATGCGCCATCAGCCATCGCTAGCCCCTGCTTCCGATCGGGACATAGTACGCCGTGCCGATCATGTGCTCCTCGATCTCGCGCGAAAGCTCTTCGAAGTCCGACCTGTTCGCGACGAAGTCGATCTCGTTGGTGTTCACGACGATCAGCGGTGTGTCCTTGTAATGGAAGAAGAAGTAGTTGTACGCCTCGTTCAGCGTGTCGATGTACTCGTAGGACATGTCGCGCTCGAACTCCCGCGCGCGCTTGCGGATCCGGTCCATCAGAACGTCCGTCGAACCCTGCAGATAGACGACGACGTCCGGCTTCGGGACTTCGCGCTCGATGAGATCGGCCAACCGTTTGTAGAGCGCCAGCTCGTTATCGTCGAGCGTGATGTTCGCGAAGATCCGGTCCTTGGCGAACAGGTAGTCGGAAACCACGCGTTCCATGAACATGTCGTACTGCTTGAGTTCGAGCTGCTGCTTGTGCCGCGAGAGCAGGAAGAACAGCTGCGTCTGGAATGCGTAGCCGCGCATGTCCGCATAGAACTGAGCGAGGAACGGGTTCTCCTCGACGATCTCGAGCTTGAGGTGAGCTCCCCACTCCTTCGAAAGCAGTGTGGCAAGCGTCGTCTTTCCGACGCCGATGACGCCTTCGATGGCTACGTAGTTCTTCGTCGACACCCGTCCTCCTTCTCGTTCCCCGCTTCACCTGCGTCGCCCGATTCGGGCGGCGGCCCGACGAGTCTCGCTTCCAGCGCCTCGTCGCCCAGCGCTTCAAGAAGTTGTATCACAGTGGCGTCGAGCCCCGGCACCGCGAGCTCCGGTTCGAGTTCCGCCAGCGGCACCAGAACGAAAGCGCGCTGCGCCAGCCGGGGATGCGGGATCACAAGATCCTTCGTGTTCACGATCCGGTCATCGTACAACAGAATGTCGAGATCGAGCGTTCGCGGCCCCCATCGCTCGTGGCGCACACGCCCGCATCGTTCCTCCACACCACCCAGAGAGGACAACAGGTCCTCGGGCGACAGCGCGGTCGACAGCTCGACGACCGCGTTGAGGAACCGCCGCTGGTCCGCCACACCCCATGGCGTCGTGTCGTAGACCGATGAGACCCGCACGACCGTCGTCGCATCGAGCGAAGCGAGTTCGGCCAGCGCCGTCCGGATGTTCCCGAGCCGGTCACCGACGTTCGCCCCCATGCCGATCCAGGCCGTCACCGTCACCGTCACCGCTCCCGCACCACCTCGATCTGGACGTGATCGATCGACCCTGCTATCGGGACGCTCGGCTTCCTGATGCGCACCGTGACCTCGAGCGCGTTGTCGAACTTGTCGAGTATGTGGCGCGCCAGCTTGTCGGCAAGCGCCTCCAGAAGATGGTATTTCTCGTTGACGACCTCGGCCTCGACAAGACGGTACACGGTCTCGTAGTTGACCGTCTTCTTCATGTCGTCGGTCGCGACCGCCTCCTCGAGGTCAGCGAGGATCTCGACATCGATCTCGAAGCGCTGCCCCAGCTCACGCTCGTTCGGTATCGCCCCGTGGTACCCATAGAGGCGTATGTTCTCGAGCGAGATGATGTACTGCGCCATGGTGCCCTCCTTGAGACGCGAGCGCCCCTCTCCGGGGCTTGAGAGCCCCTCCGGGGTGCTTCAGCCCCAGGCTCCGGCAAGCGCGTCCAAACTACAGGATTCGGGCGATTCTCGCAACGGCTTCGACGATGCGGTCCTCGGGCGCCGTCAGCGCCATGCGGACGTAGCCCTCGCCCGCCGGGCCGAACCCCGCGCCCGGCGTCACCACCACATGAGCATCGTTGAGCAGACGCGCGGCGAACGCCCTGGAATCCTCTCCCGTGGGCACGCGCGACCAGATGTAGAAGGTCGCGTGAGGACTGGGCACGTTCCACCCGGCTCGCCTCAACCCGTCAACGAGCACGTCGCGCCGCCGCCGGTAGATCTCCAGCTGCCCGTCAATCCTCGACTGCGGCAGGTGAAGCGCCTCCTCGGCTGCTCGCTGAACGGCCGTGAAAACGCCCGAGTCCATGTTGCTCTTCACGTCCGCGAGCGCGTCGAGCACGTCGGCGTTCCCGACGGCGAAACCAACGCGCCACCCGGTCATATTGAATGTCTTTGAGAGAGAGTGAAACTCGATGGCGACCTTGCGGGCGCCCTCAGCCTGCAGGATGGAGAGCCGCTCCCCCTCGAACAGCACCTCGGCGTACGCCGCGTCGTTGACGACGATGAAGTCGTGCTCCTCGGCCATGTTGACCGCGAGCTGGAAGAGGTCGGCGTCGGCGGGCGCGCCGGTCGGATTGTTCGGGTAGTTGAGGAACATCAGCTGCGCGTCGTCCATCGACGAGCGCGGCAGACCGTCGAAATCGGGCCTGAACCCGAGCTCCGGCTCCAGCCGGACGTGCTTGACATCCCCTCCGGCGAGCCACGAGGCGGCCTGATAGACCGGATAGCCCGGATCCGGAACGAGCGCCAGCCGCCCGGGATCCAGCACCGCCAGCGGCAGATGTCCGAGTCCCTCCTTCGTCCCGATGAGCGTGAGCACCTCACGCGCCGGGTCCAGCTCCACGCCGTACCGCTCGCCGTACCACCGCGCGAACAGGTCACGGAGCGACGCCTCGCCCCGCTGCGACGGATACCGATGCGTCTTCGGATCGAGGCACGCGGCGCGCAGCGACTCGACGATCTCCGGGAACGTCGGCAGATCCGGGTCTCCAAT
This sequence comes from uncultured bacterium, assembly GCA_964516845.1. Taxonomy (GTDB): domain Bacteria; phylum Joyebacterota; class Joyebacteria; order Joyebacterales; family Joyebacteraceae; genus JAPEKQ01. The sequence continues at coordinate 12,710 of CAZEXP010000026.1, read as the reverse complement.
ACCGAGGTCCACGAGATCCGCGCCCGACTCCCGGAGAGCCCGTTTCCGACGGTCGACCTCGACGAACAGATACGGCGGCAGAAGCCGCAGCCGCTCCGCAGCTACGGTCATCGCTCGACCGCGTCCGCCGGATGATTCGGGTCCTCCTTGACCGAGCCGACAAGAAGCTCCCAGAAGTCGTTGATGTAGATGTAGAGGCCCTGTGAGGGCACCGTCCCGTAGACGATCATATCTCCGTTCGACGGGCTCGTCGGGATGACACTCGTCGGCTCCAAATGCAGCACGTCGAGGATGTTCACGGTGCCCACCGAATCGATGCGCATGCGGACTGTGTCACCGGACGTGAAGTACATCGGGGTGTCGCCCTTGGCCTGAAGCATCAGGCCGGTAGCCATCGTTCCCGAGGACACTCGTCCGAGCCCCGCAAGGGCGATGCCCGCCGTGGAACCCGAGGCGCTCGGGCCATGCTTCGAGATCTTCAGATCGTCATAGACGCCGCCGGCGCTCGTCAGCGCGATGAGCTCGACCGAACCGCCGATGCCAGTCGACTCGAAGATCGAATTGTCATGCCCCGCCGCGGAGACATGGACGTGTCCCGCCGGCGAACTGGTCCCGATCCCGAGGCTGCCGGCTACCGCCGCGTACATGTTGTCGCCGTCGACGGTCCAGTCGCTGTCCGCGCTTGCGGGGACAGCCTGCCACGTTCCCACGCCGGTCGCATCCGATGTCAGGACATAGCCGTCACTCGCACCCGTGGCCATCTCAACACCCTCGACACGGGCCGTGCCGT
>CAZEXP010000026.1:0-11820 GCA_964516845.1 uncultured bacterium | reverse complement strand
CTTGTGCCGCCGGCTCCGGCGGACGCCGAATCGGCGTGCGCCGCCTGGAACGCCGCGGGAACGGAACCGAGCTTCATGCGCTGCGACATCACTTCGCCGTCGACGCGCAGATCCAGATGGAGAGCCGGGCCATCGAAGTCCGGCAGCGGAAGAGCCGAGCCTAGCTCGATGTTGAACCAACCCTCGGTGACGGTGGTCCCGGCGTGCGTCTCAGGACCCCACACGACCGTGCCGCCGGCCGGAAGCGTGTAGAGACGGACGACGATGTCGACGGTGCCGTTGATCGGCTCATCCGTCGAGACATCCGCCAGGAATCCCTGATACCACACCGTGGGCGGTATCTGACGGGGCGCTTCACCCGTCGCCGCTCCGGCACAAACGACCATCAGCGACAGCGCAAGAACCATCACGACCTGGCGCATCGTATCCTCCTCCGCTGGAGACTGCCTGCAGATGCGAACCTTCTGCGTGCACTCTACCGGGAGGGGCTCCTGGTGTCAAGAGAGCGCAAAAAGGGCGAGGAACCGCGCTCAGGCGGTCGCTCGCCCCTCTGATCGTCCTCATATGTCCCGCAGGACCCGATATGTCCCGCTGGACCCACCGTTACTTCAGAAGCGTGATCTTGCGTGTGTCCGTGAACTTCCCGGACACCATTCGCACGAAGTAGATGCCCGACGGAAGACCGGTTGCGTGGAGCAAGGTCTGATGGAAGCCGGGCTCGACCTCTTCGTCGACGAGCGTCCGCACCTCACGCCCCGAAACGTCGTAGATGATGATGCTCACGCGGGCGCGGGTCGGTACCGAGTAGGCGAACGTCGTGACCGGATTGAACGGGTTCGGGTAGTTCTGCCCGATGGAGAAGCTCTTCGGGAAGTCATCCTCACCCACACCCGTCAGAAGCCACCCCGGCTGGTACCAGAAGCCGATCTCCCCGATGTAGCCGCCGCCCGACGTAACGCCGATGGCCGGCTGCCCGACCGTGCCGACGACCGAGTACGAGCCTCCGCTCGCGCTCCCGCCGCCGGACCCGACAACGCTCTGCGAGACGACATAATCCGCGCGTGATGAAGATGCACACGCAAGCGCGACGATCAGGACCGCAGCAGTGATGACGATCCGCTTCATACCTCTCCTCCTGGCCCGGGCCACACGGCCGCATGAGAATACAGGTATCTGAGATCCAGTCACCGCATGATATCATATTTGGCTCACTTCGTCAATCATAAGGGGGAGCCCCACCGGGGCTCCCCCTTGTCAGCACGTAGCGAGCAGGACAGCGCTAGATCGGGTAGTAGACGGCCGTCATCTGCGCGTTGTTGAACTCGTCGCTCGCACTCTGCCCTGACGCCATCCGACCCACGAGATAGTACGTGTACGTCCCTGCCGAGCCTACATAGTGCGTGCTGTGGACGCTGAACGAGCGGTACACGCCGCCGATCGGCTCGGTCGGAAGCACAAGGTACGATACAAGCGTGGAAGTGCCCCCTATGAGTGACGCACTCGTCGAGTGGTTCAGCTGCAAGTGATCGGAGACAGCGCCGCTTGCATGGTCGATTGTCACCCTGACCGTCGACGTGCAGATGATGTAACCCGGCCCCGGAACTGTCAGGCTCACTTGAGCGTCATCATACTGAGTCACGGCTGACCCTATCGTCATCACCGTCTCCTCATCGTGCACGTCGATCAGATGCTGCGGCTGCCAGGTCGCGTTCCCGGAGGCGTCCGATGTCAGCGCGTCTCCGACGGATGGATTCGTCGTCACCCTGAGCCCGATCGCCTGAACCGTGCCCTCGACGTCGAGCTTGGAACCCGGTGTGCTGGTCCCGATCCCGACGTCACCGGAGACGGTCGCATACATGTCGTTTCCGTCAACGGTCCAGTCGCTGTCGCCTCCCCCGCCCCCGGCCTGCCAGGTGCCGTTGCCGGCCGAGTCCGAGGTCAGGACATACCCCGCGGTCGGCGAGGTCGTCAGCTTGAAACCGGTCATTTCAGCGGTCCCGCTGACGTCGAGCCTGGACGCCGGTGATGCTGTGCCGATCCCGACGTTGCCGCTCGGCCGGTACACGTTCGCCCCCGCCTCGGTCCAGAGACTCGCGTCGCCGCCCGCCGACGCGCTGTCGGAGCGCGCGGACTGCAGCGCCATCGGGACACTGGCCAGCTTCTGGCGGGGCTCGAGGAGCTCGCCGGCTATCGTCAGTTCGAGGTAGTACGGCGGGTCGTCAAACGCGATGAGAGAAACGCTGCTGCCGAGTTCGATGTTGAACCACCCCTCCGTCACGACGGTCCCCGCATGGGTCTCGGTCCCCCAGAGCATCGTCCCACCGGCAAGCAGGTCGTAGATCGACGCAACGACCGTGACGCTCCCGTTCACGGGGTCACCCGTGTCGACATCCGCCAGGAACCCCTGATACCACACGGTCGGACTCACATCGCGCTCCCCGCCATCTGCGAAGACCGGCACACAGATCCCGAACATGACAGTGACCGCAACGATCACACGCATTATCGCGAGCCTTGACATTCGCTCCTCCTGTCTGACAGGAACGCCCACGTCTCTCCGCGTTCGATTCGACGCACAGTAGAGGCGCGATGTCACGCGTGTCAAGATGCAATCCCTCGCGGACGGACCGCGGGAACTCGGAGGCGGCTAGACCGGTCGCGCCGCGCGGAGGCGATCGAGCAGCTCGTGCGGGATCTCGAGCTCCCCCACTTCGATCTGCGGTTTGTTCGCGCCGTGAAAATCGGTGCCACCGGTGGCGACCACGCCGCGGTCGCGTGCGATGGACGCGTAGTGCGCGATGAGTTCGTCGCGTTCCTCGGGCGTGATGAGCGAGCCGGTCTTGTCGTGAAACGGCCGGTTCTTGTCGTAGGTGTAGAGGACCTCGATGCCGCGGACGCCCGCGTCCAGACAGTGGCCGACCGCCGTGTCGACATCCGGATCGATGAGCTTCCCGTGCTTCGTGAAGGTCCCGTTGTACGCGCCGGGATGCGCGATGGACGAGACACCACCCGCGCGTTCGATGAGGTCGACCGTCGCCTCGAGCGTCAGACTGAAGTCCCTCGTCACGTGCCAATCGCCGCCGAAGGATGTGTTATCGAAGAAGACCTCCGCGCGAAGCTCGGGGTAGTGCGCCCGGAGGGCCCTCCAAATGTGAGGACGCCGCACCGTGTCGCCCGCCGCGTGAGCGAGCACTTCCGCGCTCTCGATCTCGTATCCGTTCTGCGCGAGGACGGCCAGCTGCTTGAAGAGCTTGTCGTTCTTCGCCTTCTGCAGCAGCTCGAGCGCCTCGATGAGTTCCGGATGCTCGGGGTCGATGAAGTAGCCGAGGATATCGATCTCGACGAGATGCCGCGACGGGTCGTGCGCGATGCCGATCTCGACGCCGGGGACGACCTCGATACCGGCTGCCTCGCCTGCGTTGAGCCCCTCCCTGACGCCGCCGATCGTGTCGTGGTCGGTGATGGCGATGGCCGAGAGTCCGCACTCGACGGCGCGCGCCACGAGCTCGCTCGGCGTCAGCGTACCGTCGGACGCCGTGGTATGGAGATGAAGGTCGATGGCGCGATTCACGGCTCTACACCTCGATCCCGAAGAGGTCCTTGAACGCGAAGCCGACCAGGACCGAGGCGATGAAGAAGATCCAGAGCCAGTTGAACGTGAGTCCGAACAGCAGCCCCTGCTTCTCTCCGTAGTGCACCTCGACGCTCCTGACGATGGAGTCGCGTGCAATGGGCGGCTCCGCCGGATACAGGAAAGCGCTCCAGGTCCCGGCGCGCGGCTTGAGTGACGCGAACCGCACCGTCCCGAGGTCCTCCCCCGCGACGATGGTCTTGTCGATACGGCCGGCCGGCGTGATGATGCCGACGCTCCTGGTCCCGCAGCGGTCGGCGCGGAGCTTCCATTCGATCTCACCGGCCGCGTTCATCCGAAGCGCCGGCGACACGATCGTGAGGCCGTCGGGCGCCTCGATCGTCACATCGGCCTCGGTCGCGCGAACACCGTCGGCGAGAGCGACCGTCACAACGACCGTCTCCCCCGGCTTGATCGGCTCGTGCGCGTAGCGGATGCCAAGCTGCACCATGATGAAGAGCACGGGAATGAACAGGAACACGATCGGCCGGAGCGAGTGTCTCAGGTACTGGATGTTGTACCGCACAACGTTCCCGATGGCGCGGAACATGACGCCGACGGAATTGCGGAAGAGCCACATCTCCATGATGTAGGCCTTCAGCTTGTCCTTCGTCGCCGCGATCATCTTCTGGTTCGACGTCTTCCCGAAGAGGAAGAGCATGATGATGCCCGTCACCGCCGACACGACCAGCAACCCGATGATCGGGTGCAGACCCGCGAACGGCGCGAGCAGGATGTCAAAGCCTCGTGTGATCGCTCTCAGTACCGGCCACATGCGTCTGATGCTCCAGTGTTACGAGATGTACCCCAAGCCCTTCAGCTTCTCCTTGATGTCCTCGTCGGAGTCCGATTCCTCGAGCTGCGAGAGCTCCTTCTCGAGCGCGTGGATCACGAACTCCTCGACCGACGAGTATCCGGCCATCTCGGAGTATTTCTTGATCCTCTCGAGAAGCTCCTTGCCGATCTTGACGCTGCCTCCGCCACCGAACATCGTTCGCCTCCTTGTAACTCGCGCGTCAGTTCTATTCGAAGACCGACCGTCCCACCATCCAGCTCCGCTTCTCGATACCGAACTCGGCGAGCATCGTCGGAGCCATGTCGTAGAGCGACGGCATCTCGTGCGTGATCGGCCGGTTCGTGAACAGCACGCCCGGGACGTGATGGTAGTCCGCGCAGTGGTCGCCCGACCATTTCTTCGTGTTGTCCGTGAGGATCTCCGGCGGCACCTGGCCTCCGGCCGTCTGGTCGGAACCGCGGTAGCCGCGCCCGTAGCCGACAACGAGGTCCGGCGCCGTCGTCGTGTACGGACCGTGATAGACCTCACGCGCCTTGTACGCCTTGACGATGACGCGACTCTCGTCCCTCGGGTCCAGGACCATCTCGAGCTTCGCCGCGATCTCATCGACCAGCGCGTCCGTCTCCTCGCCCTGCGCGACGATACCCTGCGCCTCGCGTCCCCGCTGGTTCACGTACAACCCGTTGATCCCCATGCCGAACGCGCGTGTCCTGCTCCAGTCGACACCGAGGAGCCATTCGACGCGGCCCGGGTCCACACCCGGCTTGAGCGCCAGGTATCCCTCATCGTAGAGCCAGCGATTCAGATGGAACTCCCGGTACCATGGCGCGAAGCCGTGGTCCGACAGCACGATGAGCGTCGTGTCGTCATCGAGCTGGTCGAGAACACCCCCGAGAATGCCGTCGAACTTGATGTAGAGGTTCGTGATGTAGTCGGCGAACACCGCGTCCTCGAACGGATGGTACGCGGGATGCGCCGGGTCCATGCATCGCCACATCGCGTGCGAACACTGGTCCAGCGAGCCGAAGTAGAAGTAGAGAAGTCCTTCACGGAACTGGCCGAGCTCATGCTGGAACGCGCGCTCCCGCTCCTCGAAGACGATGCTCGACTGCTTCGTGAACTCCTCGTTCCCGAACACGCCGCATTCGAGCGCCTTGGTGTCCTCCGGCATGTTCTGCGTGTAGAAGTAGCCGAGGGCGTCCACCAGTTCCTGCCCGTACTCCGGCGGGTCGGTGATCGGAAGCACCTGGTTCGCGGGGTTGATCTGGACGGGCGTGACGTAGAGCTCGAACTCCGGATGAGCCTGCTTGAGCATGAATCGCGCGATACCGCTGACCTTCACGGCCATCGGCACCATCTCGAACTCGACCTCGACCCAGTCGCTGAACTCGCCTTCCGTGAGGATGACCTCCTGCTCACCGATGACGACCTTGGCGACCGGATTCTCCGGATCGACATAGGCTGTGAAATCGACGGAGACCTTCTTGTCGCTGTACGGTGTCGCAACGCCGGTCCGCTCCTCGATGCGCTCGTAGTCCTTGAAGTCGTTCGGTGGCCCGTAGAGCCTGGCATTGACGACGCCGTCGACGACGCGCACCGGGTAGATGTAGCCGCCCGATATGTCGTTCGAGCCGGGCCACGGATCGGTCGTATAGAATGAGAACGTCCCGTACGTGCCGAGGATGTCCGGGGTCCCCATCCCGGAGATGCTCCTGGTCGTTCCCGTCTTGCTCGGGACCGGCGGGAAGTTCGAAGGGATCTTGAAGATGGTGCAAGGCACTCCGGCCGACTCGAGCACCTGCCAGAAGGCGATCCCGCGGCGGAGGTTGAGCGTGCCGCCGCCCGCGAGCGGGAAGACGTAGTCGGTGAACGGAAGAGCGAACCGGTTCTTCACCGGGATGAACCCGAGGATCTTCGCCCGCTCGGGAGCGGGCTCGACCTGCGATGTGGAGAGGTACGGCATGTACGTCTCGCGGTCCACATGAACGAAGTCATAGATGCCGTGCCCACCCGGATCGGCGCCCGTGATGAAGTTCGACCAGGCCACGGGACTCTGTGGCGGGATGCTCGAGAGGAGCATGCTGAACCCACCCGACTCCGCCAGACGGCTGAACGCGGGAAGCCTTCCCTCGTCCAGCAACCGACGTGTGATGAGCCAGTCCATACCGTCGATCCCGACGACGAGCACCTTCTTCTCGCCAGAGGCCACGGCCTCGCGCATCGCGGGGCCCAGCTCGATGTAGCCGAGCGACGCGAGCGCCTCTTTGTCCGATTCGGTCATGCCGGCGTCCCTCGGAGCGTCCGCGCTGCAGCCCGCAAGCCAGAGCGCGCCCGCGGATACCACCGCCAGCGTGAGCGCCAGGACCGCCAGACGGAGTGTTCGTGCGCTTCGGTCTCCGACGTGCGCGCCGGGGCCTCCTCCGTGCGTGCCGGGTCCTCCGACGTGCGCGCCGGGTCCTCCGACGTGCGTGCCCCGGTCCCCGTTCGTTGTCGTGCTACGCATCACCTGCACCTCCCCCGTCATCCGCGCCGCCCTCACTGTTCGCTCCCGCGCGACGGAAGATCGAACGGCCCTGCATATACCGCGGCACCTTCACCCCGAACAGCTCGAGAATGGAGGGCCCGATATCGATGAGCCCCGGCTTCTCCGCCTCGACCTTCCGGTTCGAGAAGAGAACGCCCGGGACGAGTTTGTAATCGATGCAGTGGTCACCGCTCCACGACTTCACGTTGTCCTCGATGACCGACGCGCTCGCCTTGCCGACGGCGCCGTCCCACGAGGCGCGGTAACCCACGTTGTAGCCGATGAGAAGGTCGGGGGCGTTCGCAGCGTACGGACCGTTCATCATCGCCGTCGTGTCGTAGACCGACGTGATGGCCGTCTCGCCCGTCTCGGAGTCCTTCATCCCCTCGAGCTTCTCCCTGATCTCGCGCTTGACCGCGGCGTACTCGTCTTTCGAGAGCACGCCCTGCGACTCGCGTCCCCTCCTGTTGAGGTAGATGCCCGAGAGCCCAAGCTGATACGCCTTCGTCCTCGACCAGTCGACGTTCTCGAGGTACTCGCCGATGGAAGCTCCACCCTTCGCGGCCATGTATCCGTTCTCGATGAACCACGTGTTGAGATTCACGCCGCGCTTGAACTGCTTGAACCCGTGATCGGAGATAACGAGGAACAGCGTCTTCTCATCGACGTGCTCCATCGTCCGCTCCAGCAGCCCGTCCATCCGGACGTAGAGGTCCTCAATGGCGCGGGCGTGCTTCTCGGTGTCCTTGTCGCGGTTCGACGGGCTGTCGGGATCGAGATAGCGCATGAACATGTGCTGGATGCGGTCGGTCGCGTCGAAGACACAGACCGTCACGCCGTCGCGGTTCTTCCTGAGCGAATTGAAGAACATCGCCTCGCGCTCATCGTTGATCAGCCACGTCTGCTCGAGGAACGCCTGCTCGTCGATCATCCGTTCGTTGAGCGCCCACGTGTCCTCGGCAAGGCCGAGCGTCGCGTAGGGCCCCTGGAGCTTCGCGAGGTACTGCGAGAACATCGACGGATACGAGATCGGCATCGCCGGACTCGACGGGTCGAGATTGATCGGCGTGACGTAGAGCTCGAACTCCGGCGAGATCGAATTGATGTAGACGCGAACGATGCCCTTCACCTTGACGCCGAGCCCCGCGTTGAACTCGAGCGTGATCCACCCGGAGTACTCGCGGAGACCGAGTTCGAACTCGGTGTCGCCGAAGGTGAACCGCGCGCGTTCGGCTGACTCGTCCAACTCCGCGAGCCACGGCACGGTCATCTCGGCGTTATCCTCGACGAACGGGCTCGGCGGTCCCGGCAGTTCGCCGATGACCGTATTCCCCTGCCGCTCGACCTGGAGCAGCGTGCCGCCGGTGTAGCTGCCGGCGCGCTCCGAGTCGGTCGTGAACATCGTGAAGCTGCCTTGCGTGCCCCTCAGATCGGGAACACACATCGCGGAGAGCTGCACGCCGTTCGCGATCTTCTCCGGCGGAAACGTGATCGGAACACGGAGGATGTGGCACGGGACGTAGCAGTCGTCGAGCACCGACCAGAACGGACGGCTCTTCCGCATCAGGCGGATGGACGGCTTGCCGATCGGGATCCGGTAGCGGCCAAACTTCAGCACGCGCTCCGGGTTGGAGATGCGGGTCGAGCTGAGGATCGGCAGATACGACCGCACGTCACGATCGAGGAAGTCGAAGATATTGTGACGCGAGGCGTCGACGCCGGTGGCGAAGGTCGACCACGCGACCGGCGACATCGACGGACACGCGGTCTGGAGCGGTGTGAAGGTCCCGCTTTCGGCAAGCTTCGAGAAGTTCGGGAGCTTGCCCTCATCCATGAACCGCTTCGCAAGCACAGGGTCGAGTCCGTCAAGACCGAGCACGATGGCGCGCTTGATCTCGCTCTTCCCCTTCACCCTGCGGACACGAATGGCGCGGACGACCACCCGGAACGGCCACGAGATGAGCGAGCCGAGCGCGAGGAAGAAGGTCACGAAGACGATGCCCAGTGACCCGACGACCGCGAACCCGGCGCCGGGACCGACGTAGGCCTGCGCACTCGCGGGATACGCGAGAGCCGCGGCGAGCGCGGCCAGTGCGACGAGTCTGCGTGTTCTGGACGTGGACATACGCCTCCTACCGGGTCATCGGGCCTGACCATCCATAGTAGCCATATCCCGCGGGTGATTCAAGTACCGACCCGCAGGGAGGATGGGGGCTTCCCCGCGCGTTCGGGCTCCCATATACTCAGATGGTCCCCGTGCGGCGGGGATTCCGGGGAGCAGACCCACCCGTGCACGAATCGAGCCTGAGGCTTTCTCATGACCGGCGTCGTCTTCAACATCCAGCGCTATTCGGTCAACGACGGACCGGGTATCCGTACGACGGCATTCCTCAAGGGATGTCCTCTCGCCTGCTCCTGGTGCCACAACCCGGAGGGCGTGGGACCTGGACCCGAGATCCTCGTGCTCGCGGACCGCTGCGTCGGCTGCCTCGCGTGTGTCGAGGCCTGTCCCCAACCGCCGGTCGATCGCCCGGACGGCAGCCCCTGGACGAACCGGGCGACCTGCCTGGTGTGCGGCCGCTGCGTCGCGGCCTGCACGCGCGGGGCGCGGAGGCTCGTCGGACGCGACGTGACAGCCGAGGCGCTCGTTGACGAACTCGAACGCGACCGTCCTTTCTTCGAGGTGTCCGGTGGCGGTATCACGCTGTCGGGCGGCGAACCTCTCATGCAAGCCGGGTTCGCGTTCGCCGTTCTCGAAGGGTGCCGCGCCCGCGGACTTCACACCGCGCTCGACACGAGCGGCGCCGCGCCCGCCGATGTCGCGATCAGGGCGGCAGCGCTCTCCGATCTCGTCCTCTTCGATCTCAAGCAGCTGAACGCCGACGTCCACCGCAGCGCGATCGGCGCCGAGCTTGAACCGATCCTCGAGAACCTCCGGGCGATCGACGAGTCCGGAACGGAGACGTGGATCAGGTTCCCCCTCATCCCGGGGGCGACCGACGCGAGGGAGAACCTCGTGGCCCTCGCCGACACCGTGCTCTCGCTCGAAAACACGAGGCGCGTCCACGTTCTCCCCTTCCACCGGACCGCGGCCGACAAGTATGCTCGATTGGAGCGTCCGTGGCGGCACGATGCCCTTCCGGCCGCATCAGAGAGAGAGGCCTATGGCATCGTGGAGTACCTGCAGGAACGCGGACTGGATGCCAGACTCGGAGGCTAGAACCTGATGAACGAGAGAGTCAAGAGGCTCCGCAGCGCAACGCTCGCCGCGAGACCGACGATCTCCGCAGAGCGAGCGCAACTCCTGACGAACTTCTATCGCGTCAGTCTCGGCAGGTTCCCCACGCCTCTCCTCCGCGCGATGGCGTTCCGCCACCTGTGCGAATACAAGACGATCTACATCGGTCATGACGAGATCATCGTCGGCGAGCGCGGCCCGAGACCGGCGGCCGTTCCGACGTACCCCGAACTCACCTGTCACAGCGTCTCGGATCTCGAGATCCTCAACTCGCGCGAGCTGACCAGCTACGCTGTCGCGCCCGAGACGATCGAGACGTACGAACACGAGATCATCCCGTACTGGAGAGGCCGGAGCCTGCGCGATCAGCTGTTCGAGCTTCTGCCGCCCGAGTGGCATGCCACGTACGGCGCGGGCGTCTTCACGGAGTTCATGGAGCAGCGTGCGCCCGGCCACACCGTCGCGGACGGCAAGCTCTACACGACCGGCATGCTTGACATGAAGCGCCGCATGGCGAGGCGGCTTGATGCTCTGGATGCCGAGGCCGCCGGCACACGCGCGGAAGCGGACGCCGGACACATGCGCGCCCAGCTTGCCGCGATGGACGTCGCTGCCGACGCGGCCATCCTCTTCGCCCGGCGCCACGCCGACCTTGCAGGGAGGATGGCGGAGAGCGAGCGCGACCCGGCCCGCCGCGAGGAACTCGAGGCGATCCAGACGGTCTGCCGGAGAGTCCCGGCGTACGCGCCGAGCACGTTCCACGAGGCGCTCCAGGCCTACTGGTTCGCGCACCTCGCCGTCGTCACCGAGCTCAACGGATGGGACGCCTTCAGCCCCGGACATCTCGACCAGCATCTTTGGCCGTTCTACGAGCGTGAGGTCGCGGCGGGTACGCTGACCCGGGAGCGCGCGAAAGAACTGCTCGAGTGCTTCTTCGTCAAGTTCAACAACCACCCGGCTCCGCCGAAGGTCGGCGTCACGGCGGCCGAGAGCGGCACCTACACCGACTTCGCCAACATCAACCTCGCGGGGCTCATGCGCGACGGGAGCGACGGCGTGAGCGAGCTGTCCTTCCTGCTCCTCGAGGTCATCGAGGAGATGCACATCCTCCAGCCGAGTCAGAACGTTCAGATATCGTCGAGCACGCCCGACCGCTTCCTCAAGGAGGCCGTTCGCCTCATCAGGAAGGGATACGGCTATCCGTCGGTCTTCAACGCCGACCGCGTCGTCGATGAGCTGGTCCGGCAGGGCAAGACGATCGAGGACGCGCGCGAAGGCGGAACGAGCGGCTGTGTCGAGGCGGGCGCTTTCGGCAAGGAGGCGTACATCCTCACGGGCTACTTCAATCTCCCGAAGGTGCTCGAGATCGCGCTCAACGACGGCGTGGACCCGAGGACTGGCGCGCGGCTCGGGCCGGCGACCGGCGACCCGGGAACCTTCGAGGACTTCGAGGCGCTCTTCGCGGCGTTCGAGACACAGATGCGGCATTTCCTCGATATCAAGCTCCGCGGGAACGACATCATCGAGCGGTTCTATGCCGAGCACATGCCGGCCCCGTACCTCTCGCTCATCACCGACGACTGCATCGAGAACGGGCTCGACTACAACGAGGGCGGCGCGCGGTACAACAC
>CAZEXP010000025.1:0-32346 GCA_964516845.1 uncultured bacterium | reverse complement strand
TCGCGACTGCAGGACAGTGGTGTACGACAGGGGGCGGGCGCTCAGGCGCCCGCCCTTCGCATATGGACTTGCCCCGCACGCTCCCTTGCGTTACGATGATGATAGTTGCACAAATGCAACACACCCCTGAGGAGTCTTTCAGCATGCCGAAACGCACCACGAGGAAGCCTGCCGGGACCATCCGGGAAAGCACATACGATCCCATTCTCGACAGCATCGGCGAGGGCGTGTTCACCGTGGACTCCGATTGGCGCGTCCAGAGCTTCAACCGGGCCGCCGAGCGGATCACAAAGACACCGCGGAGCGAGGCGGTAGGGCGTCCGTGTTGGGAGGTGTTCCGCGCGAGCATCTGCGAGTCTGCGTGCGCGCTCCGGCAGACCATGGAGACCGGAGAGCCCGTTGTCGATCGTCATGCGTACATCGTAAGCGCCGACGGTGACCGCGTTCCCATTAGCCTTTCGAGCGCTCTGCTTCTGGGCGAGGATGGGGCCATCATCGGAGGTGTTGAGACGTTTCGTGATCTGAGCGTCGAGGAGGAGCTTCGACGGGAGCTTGCGGGGCGGGTCCGGTTCGCCGACATGATCAGCAAGAATCACCTCGTTCAGGACATCTTCGCGCTTGTTCCCGACATCGCCGAGAGCGGGAGCACCGTACTCATTCAGGGTGAGAGCGGGACTGGGAAGGAACTTCTGGCGCGCGCGATCCATGATCAGAGCCCGCGCGCCGAGGGACCGCTGGTCGTAGTCAACTGCGGTGCGCTCCCGGATACATTGCTGGAATCCGAGCTCTTTGGGCATCTTGCGGGCGCATTCACGGATGCCAAGCGTGACAAGCCGGGCCGCTTCGAGCTGGCTCGCGGTGGGACCATCTTCCTCGACGAGATAGGCGACGTATCGCAGGCCCTCCAGTCGCGTCTCCTGAGGGTTCTCCAGGACGGGTCGTATGAGCCCCTGGGGGCAGTGGAAACGCGAACATCCGACGCCAGAGTCATCGCTGCGACGAACCGCGATCTTGATGCGATGGTGGAGTCCGGGGCTTTCCGGCAGGATCTCTTCTATCGGATCAACGTCGTCGCACTCGAGCTGCCGCCTCTTCGGGAGAGACGCGAGGACATACCGCTCCTGATCAGCCACTTCATCGAGAAATTCAACCGGCTTCGAGGGAAGGAGGTCACCGGGGTCAGCCCCAGGGTGATGGATCTTCTCATGCGGCACGACTATCCGGGCAACATCCGGGAACTCGAGAACATCATCGAGCACGCCTTCGTTACGTGCCGGTCGGGGGTGATCCGGGCCCGACATTTGCCGGCAGCCCTTCTCCCGGGTGGAGCCGTCCCGGGGGACCAGGCGCCGACGCTTGAGGACCTCGAGCGAGACTTTCTCTTCGCGCTGATGGAACGCCACACCTGGGACCGGGGGGCCGCGGCTGGTGAACTCGGCATTCACAGGACCACGCTCTGGCGGCGACTGAAGCGTCTCGGCATCCAGGCGCCCGCAGGCGGTCGGGAGAGCTGAGGCCCACTTCAAATGACAGATGCAGTACCGCATCATTGTCTTCTCCAGATGATGCGGACCCGCAACACACAGCTGCGGTCCCAACGCATCAAGCCATCACCAGCGCATCGATAAACTACACGTGTAGCAACAGTTAGCGAATCCCGAGCGATTGTTCGGGATTTCGGCACGTTCTGTGCTGTTATAGGGCGTGGAGGCTGAAATGAGAGTGGGACTGACGGTCTGGGACACGAGGATATCGCCGGTGGCTGATACGGCCACTGAGGTGCTGATCGCCATGTGCGACGGCTCGACCTGGACACCGGAGCGGCGAGTGCCGCTTGGTGGGGAGGGGCACGGGCGGATGGCGGGGCGGATCGCAGCGCTGGAGCTTGACGTCCTGGTGTGCGGAGCGGTTTCACGGAGGTTCGGAGCGCTTCTGGAGCAGTGCGGCGTACGGGTGCTCCCGTGGGTCGCGGGTGAGTGGCAGGATGTGCTCGAGGCGTTCGTGAACGGAGAACTTACACCGGACCGGTTCGTCATGGCCGGGTGTGGGCGGCGACGACGCGCCGCCGGTCGCGGCTGCGGGGCGGGTGATGGTTCTGGCGGCGGACCGGGTGATGGACGTGGCGGCGGACCGGGTGATGGACGTGGCGGCGGACCGGGTGACGGACGTGGAGGTGGACCGGGTGACGGACGTGGAGGCGGACGGCGCGATGGAAGCGCCGGTGGGCCGGGTCGCGGGCGGCGGAGTGGAGCCGGCCCGGGGCGCGGCAGAGGAGGTGGACAATGAGAATAGCGGTTTCAGCTGAGGGGTCGACACCGGACAGTCAGGTGGATCCCCGGTTCGGGCGCTGCGCATGGTTCGTGGTGTACGACACAGAGAGCGGCGCGTTCGAGAGTATCGATAACAGTCAGAGCGTCAGTGCGGCATCGGGCGCGGGTGTCCAGGCAGCGTCGCGAGTGACGCAGGCGGGCGTCCATCGGGTCCTGACGGGTGCGTGCGGGCCGAAGGCCACGCGCGGACTCGAGGAGTCGGGCATCGAGATCGTCACCGGTGCGACCGGGACGGTCCGGAGCGCACTGGGACTCGGCGACGCACAGGACGCATAGAGCAGTTGGACAGAGCACATCAGGAGGTGGCAGAGATGCCTAGAGGAGATAGAAGCGGCCCGGATGGTGCGGGTCCGATGACCGGTCGGAGGATGGGATACTGCGCAGGGTTCGACGCTCCGGGGTACGTGAGGCCTGGTGGCGGCTACGGCGGACGCGGTGGCGGCTACGGCGGACGCGGTGGTGGCTATGGCGGACGCGGTGGTGGCTACAGGGGCGGCGGATACGGACGCGGGATGAGGCATGGCCACGGTGGCTACGGATACGGAGCCTGGGGGCCCGGTTGGGACGCCTACGGTGGTGTTCCGGCGGTCGGTCCCATGGTGGTCCGCCCACCGTCTCAGGGTGATGAGGCCGAGGCGCTCCGGTCGCAGGCCGAGTATCTCGAGGAGGCGCTCAAGGACGTGCAGCGTCGCCTGGGCGAACTTCAGAAGGAAGACTAGACGCGATGGGATCACCACTGCGAGTGGCGGTCGCGAGCGGCAAGGGAGGGACGGGCAAGACCACGGTTGCGACGGGTCTTGCCCTGCTCCTCGCCGGGCGCGGCATTGAAACAGGCTACGTGGACTGCGATGTCGAGGAGCCGAACGGCCGGATCTTCCTGCAGCCGAAGATCGTCAGGACGAGTGGCGTGTTCGTTACGACTCCGGTCATCGATACGGCGCGATGCACGAACTGCGGTCGATGCTGCGATGTGTGCCGATTCAACGCGCTGGCGCATCTGCCCGATCACGTGCTCGTCTTTCCGGAGCTCTGCCACGCGTGCGGGGCGTGCGCGCTTCTCTGTCCTGAAGGAGCCATCACGGAGGAGCCGCGGGAACTCGGTGAGATCCACAGCGGGGCCACAACACTGCCCCAGACGGAAGGCGGCGCGATGAGCGTCGGCTTCCTGGAAGGGTGTCTCGATGTCGGAGAGGCGCACGCGACGCCCATCATCAGAGCGCTGAGGCGTCAGCTTCCCGAGAGTGGTGTCGTCATTCTCGACGCGCCACCGGGGGCGTCGTGCCCGGTCGTCGAGACGCTTCGCGGCGTGGACCTCGTCGTGCTCGTGACCGAGCCGACGCCGTTCGGTCTGAGCGATCTCGAGCAGGCCATCGGTGTCGCGCACGCGGTCGCCGGTGAGGCCGTCGTCGTCGTGAACCGTACCGGCATGACGGAAGAGGGTGACGCCGCGGCGGAGAGGCTGTGCGAGCGTGAGGGGTTGCCGATCATCGTTGCGATTCCAGAGGACCGTGCGGTGGCGACGTCTTCGGCTCGGGGTGAAGCCCCGGTCGTGGCCGTAGACGGTTACGCGGCGCGGCTCGCGCCACTCGTGGAACTCATTCGGGAGAGGTTGGCGACATGAGCGGGAAGAGCGGATCCGTGCGAGAGCTTGTTGTTGTGAGCGGGAAGGGTGGCACGGGGAAGACGAGCCTTGTTGCGTCACTCGCGGCGCTCTGGAGCTCGAAGGTCGTCTGCGATTGCGACGTGGACGCGGCCGACCTGTACCTCGTGCTGGCACCCGAGGTCCGCGAGGAGCATAGCTTCTCGGGCGGCGTGGAGGCGAAGCTCGATCTGGCGGCCTGCACGCGGTGCGGCCGCTGTCTCGATCTCTGTCGCTTCGACGCGATCATCGCGGACGCCGAAACGGGCGGACCCGCTCGGATCGATGAGTTCGCGTGCGAGGGCTGCGGTCTGTGCTACGAGATCTGTCCCGACGGAGCCATCTCGCTCGTGCCGTCGGAGAACGGCCATTGGTATGTCTCCGACACGCGGCACGGTCCGCTGGTCCACGCGCGGCTCGGCCCTGCCGAGGAGAACTCAGGCAAGCTGGTCACGCTCGTCCGCCGCGAGGCGCGGCGCGTGGCGAAGGAGCATGACGTGGATGTTGTGCTTGTGGACGGTTCACCGGGCATCGGTTGTCCGGTCATAGCCTCTATCACAGGCGCGAACCAGCTGCTCGTCGTAACCGAACCGAGCGTGAGTGGTGTGCACGATCTTGGCCGTGTCCTCGATCTTGCCAAGCGGCTGTCGGTGCCGGCGGCCGTCGTCGTCAACCGCTGGGACGTACATCCGGAGGGCGCCGACGAGATCGACAGGATGTGCAAGAGCCGCGGCGTCGAGCTGCTGGCGCGGATCCCGTACGACCCGGATGTGACACGGGCGCAAGTTGCAGGTGTGCCCGTCGTGGAATACAGAGATGGAGCGGCGGCGCGGGCGATGCGCGACATCGCGGCAGCCGCCTGGGACCTGCTCGAAGCAGGACATGATCGTGGAGCGCGAGTATCCGAGGAGGCATCATGAGCAGCACGCAGCCGGACGGGAACGACAAGGGGAACGGGAACGGACCGATGAGGATCGCGGTCCCGACACAGGATGGTAGACTTACAGCGCATTTCGGCCACTGTGCGGAGTTCATGCTGTTCGATGTCGACCGCAACGAGCGGTCGATCAAGCGTGTGACCAGGGAAGTGCCGCCGGCACACGAGCCCGGGGTCATCCCGGCGTGGCTCGCATCGCAGGGCGCGCACATCGTCATCGCGGGCGGCATGGGACAGCACGCGCAGCAGCTCTTCGGGCAGCACGGGGTTGAGGTGCACGTCGGCGTGGCCGAAGCTCCGGCGATGTCCATAGTGAAGGCGTATCTTGACGGCAGCCTCGAGGCAGGCTCGAACCTCTGCGATCACTGATCGGGAACCTCTACGATCGCTAATCGGATTGACCGGTTTGCGCGCCGGCGGGCGCCGATCGCGGGCACGAAGTGTTGCACGGTGTACCACAGCGCGATGCAGGAAGCGGGGGTGTCCCTTGTCCGGGGTGCCCCCGGCTTCGTTCTCACCCAATCCTCGTGCTCCGTGGGGCGATTCGGCGCATCAGAACAGCAGGAGGCTGCAGACAAGGAAAGGGCCGCGCTGCGAGGGAATATCAATGACAAACTCAGAAAGCGTGGTATAATATATGCAGTGATTCCATGTGTTAGCCCCGTGGCCGGTTGAAGGTTACGGTGGCCTGACGTATATTGACTTGAATCGGGAAGACAGAGTCCCCGCGACGGATTCGCTTGTTCCGGGTCCGTCATGTTGGGGAATGACGCTTCACCTCGAGCTGGGAGGTGTTTTGTGAGAAGAACGACCCTGGCGCTTGTCGCGATCCTGCTGCTGACGCTGTCCGTGTCGGCCGCCGAGGTCGTGACGCTGAGCGGCGCCGCGGCCGTTACGGCCACGGTCATGGAGTCGAGCGATTCCAGAACCGTCATCGAGTACGAACTGGGCAGCTTCACGAAGAGCCCGGTTGTCATCGGGGGAGAGACGTACTACTCCGTCTCGCTTGATGGAGAGCCGGACTCCTCGGAGCGGGGTCTGCCGGAGCTTCCACTCATCGCGCGCAGCATCATCATCCCCGACGCCGCCGCGATGGACGTCCGTGTGCTCGGCTCGACATACGTCGAGTTCGAGAACGTACCGGTCGCTCCTTCGAAGGGCACGATTCTTCGTACGATCGATCCGGCCACGGTCGCATACACATTCGATTCCTTCTATGACGAGGATGCGTGGTATCCATCGGACGTCGCGTTCGCGCGCGATCCTTACATCATGCGCGACGTGCGTGGTATGACGATCGTCGTCAACCCGTTCCAGTACAACCCTGCGACGCAGACGCTCCGCGTTCACACAAGCGTGATCGTCGAGGCGCGAAGCGTCGGCACGGGCCGCACGAACATCCTGCTGTCGAGCGGTGACCGCGCGCGCGTCGCGGAGTTCGAGCGTCTCTATTCCCGGCACTTCATCAACTACGATGAAGCGCGGATGGACCGCTACACGCCGGTCGGCGAGACCGGCGGCATGCTCGTCATCGCCTACGGCAGCTACATGACCACGATGCAGCCGTTCGTTGACTGGAAGCTGCAGATGGGCGTTCCGTGCGAGATGGTCAGTGTCTCGACCGCCGGCGGTTCGGCCAGCGCGATCAAGAGCTACATTCAGAGCTACTACGACACGCACGACCTCGCGTATGTTCTGCTCGTCGGCGACGCCGCTCAGGTGCCGACGCTCACGGGCGGAGGCGGATCCTCCGATCCGAGCTACTCGCTCCTGGCAGGTTCCGACAACTACCCGGAGATCTTCGTCGGCCGCTTCTCGGCGGAGAGCACCGCCGACGTCGCGACCCAGGTGACGCGGAGTGTCGAGTACGAGAAGCAGCCGCAGTCGGGCGCTGCCTGGTACCACAAGGGTGTGGGCATCGCGTCGAACCAGGGGCCCGGCGACGACGACGAGTACGACAATGTCCACGTCGGCTACATCTGTGACGATCTCCTGGCCTTCACGTACACCGAGTGCGATGAGATCTACGATCCGACCGGCACCGCGGCGATGGTGACGACGGCTCTCAACAACGGCCGGAGCGTCATCAACTACTGCGGTCACGGTTCAACGACGAGCTGGAGCTCGACCGGATTCTCCAATACGCAGATCAACGCGCTGACGAACGACAACATGCTGCCGTTCATCATCAGCGTCGCATGCGTCAACGGCAACTTCGCGAACTACACCTGCTTCGCCGAGGCGTGGCTCCGCGCGACGAACGGCAGCGAGCCGACGGGCGCCATTGGCACGTACATGTCCTCGATCAATCAGGACTGGGATCCTCCGATGCAGGCTCAGGACGAGATCACCGATCTGCTCATCGCTGAGGACAAGCTCACGTTCGGCGGTCTCTGCTACAACGGCAGCTGCCAGATGATGGACGAATCGGGCACCAGCGGGGCGGACATGTTCCTGACGTGGCACGTCTTCGGCGATCCTTCGCTCCACGTCCGTACGGACACGCCTTCGTCGATCAGCGTTTCGCACGACGGTTCCATCGACTCGGCGGCGACGAGCTATGACGTGACCGTGGCCGGTGTCGAGGGAGCGCTCTGCGCGCTCTACTACGACGGCGTGCTCTACGGCTCGGCGTTCACTGACGCCTCCGGCGACGCGACGATCCCGGTCGGGACCGCGCTGACGGAGGGCGACGACCTCGTCCTCACCGTGACGTCGTTCAACACGCTCACATACTTCGGCACGGCGACGGTCGGTCCGACCTACACGCCGAGCATCGAAGTCTCGCCGGCGTCGTTCGAGGTCACGCTTGAGCCCGACGACTCCACGACGCGGACGCTCTACATCAGCAATGATGGTGAGGCTCTGAGCGTTCTCGACTATCAGATTGACGTTATCGACGCGGGCATGGAACGCAACCTCACGGGCTCGACTGTGACGTCGACCCCGAACGAGTACGCGCCGGGCACGACGATGGACTTCATCTTCTCCGCGTACAACGGCAGCGGTGACAACGAGTGGATCGAGGCGATTAACCTCGACTTCCCGTTCGGCGTCACCGTCAACAGCTGCACCGACTTCGTGGTCTCGAGCCGCACGCTGACGTGGGACGGGACGACGGGCATGGGCGCGGCCATCGACTGGACCGGCAGCTACTCCGATGTCGTCTATCCGGCCGAGAGCGCGACGGCGACGATCAATGTAACGATCGGTGCCGGCGTGACTGGCAATGTCGAGGTTGGCTATACGCTCACCGGTGACAACTACGGCGGCGCGCCGCACGTGGTCTCCGGCACCGTCATCATCAGCCCGCCTCCGGGTCCGACAGTAACGCTCACCGCGCCGAACGGCGGCGAGGAGTGGGGCATCGGGGACCCGAACAACATCACGTGGACGTGGACGGGCGAGTTCTTCTACGCCACGCTGAGCTACTCCACCGATGGTGGTTCGACCTGGACCGGCATCGCCACGGATACCGACAATGACGGCTCGCACCTCTGGAACGTGGCCGGTCCGGTTTCCGGGGATTGCCTGGTCAGGATCGTCGGCGACACCGATCCGGTGATCCAGGACGAGAGCGACGCGGTCTTCTCCATCTATCGTCCGGTGAACTGGCTCGCGGTCGTTCCGGCGACCGGTCAGGTCAACTCAGGACAGACGGCCGATGTCGAACTTCAGTTCGACGCGACGGGTCTTTCCGACGGTGACTACTACGCAGATCTTCTGATCGATTCGAACGGCGGCGCGCGCGTGACGGTCTCCGTGACGCTGCACGTCGAGGGCACGGGCGTTGAGGAGCTGCCGGTTGCACTGACGCTCCTTGGCAACCACCCGAACCCGTTCAACCCGATGACGCGCATCGCCTTCTCGCTGCCGCAGCCAGGCGCCGTGAAGGTGAGCGTGTTCGACGTTGCGGGTCGTCTGGTCAGGGAACTGGGTGACACCGAGTTCGACGCCGGACGTGGCGAGATCGTCTGGGACGGCACGGACCGTCTCGGCGAGTCCGTTGCGACGGGCGTCTACCTCTACCGGATGGAGGTTGCCGGTGAGGTGCGGGACGGGAAGATGGTCCTGCTGAAGTAGCGCCGAGGGATTCACATGGCACGCCACGGGCGTGCGGTGGCACCCCACCGCAGCGGCCCACGGGCTGCCATCGAAGCAGAGAACGGGGGCTGGAATACCGGCCCCCGTTTCTCGTGTGCACCACCCGAGCAGAGCCCGGAGTACTGGCCCCCGGTGCCTCGTGCGCTCCACACGAGCGGGGCCCGGGGCGGGAAACGGCTTGCCGTAGCCAGGGCGGTATGGTAGACTCAAGGCAAGTCAGAAGTGCATCCCAAGCCTGCCTGTCGTGCCGACCCCGGACGATGTCTCTGCCGGGTTCTCCGTGCAATCCGTGATTTTCTGTCTTTGACCTGTCCGACGTGAGCCAGCGAGCTGCGGCTTCGTGCGGCGGGGAGTTCCATGCGTGGGGGGGGCGAGTTCATGAACGGAAGATGGCTGATGCGCGCGACGACTGTCTCGGTCCTGGTGCTGGCACTGCTACTGACGGCGATGCCGGCGGCGTCGCGCGAGCGGGCCGGGGAGGAGAGGCGCGCCTCGCTTGTACCGCTGCCCGATGTCAGCGTCTGCCGGGGCGCGCTCGAAGGAGCACGCCTCGAGACGCTGTGGATCTTCGATGCGGACTTCGAGGACCTCACCGGTGACAACGCGGGATGGGTGTCGATCGACTTCTCGGGGACGGCGCGCCAGGAGAACTACTGGCACAAGGACACCATCCGGCTGACTGAGTCCTATCTCGGCGACAGTACCTGGTGGTGCGGCACCTACGACATCTGCTGGCTTCAGCCACGCGGGTACGGCAACGACTGGCATCAGGTCATGTACCGCGACCTGCCGCTCGCGCAGTGGAGCCAGTCCGGTGACGACGTGGTGCTCGAGTTCGACCAGCGGTTCGCCATGGAGCACGACTACGACTACGGGTACATAGATATCTCCGACGACGGCGGCGGGAGCTGGTCGACCATCTACACGATCTGCAACCCGGGCTTCGCCGGGAAGCCCGGATTCCCGAGGGATTGGGACTCCGAGAACGGGCATCCGACATTCAGCTTGTCCGATTGGGCAGGCGGGGACATCCGTCTCCAGCTTCGATTCGAGTCAGACGAGGCCTACTCCTGCCAGGACGAGTTTGCCAACCCTCCGTTCAATTCGGTCGTGGATGGCGCATGGCAGCTGGACAACATCGAGATTGCGGTCAATGACACGCAGGTATGGCTGGATGACTGTGAGTCTCCGGGCAGCAACGGCTGGATGCACGACGACATCCCAGCAGCCGGCCAGACCGGCATCGTCTTCTACCGCGGGCTTCTCGGAGTGGACTTTGAGACCGGTCGCCCCTTCACCTGCACCGACCAATCGGGGTGGATGATGGGTGCGGTCGATCCCCTCACCGGTGTGATGGTCGATGACGAGTATACATGGCTCACGACCCCGCCGATCGATATCAGCGGAGCGGAGAAGCTCGTCGGTCAGTGGGACTGCTGGGTCGATCTGCCGTACGAATCGGGAGACCGGTTCGACATCTTCATCCGGAGCGGGGATTCGACCGGGTGTCCGGACCCATGGGGGGGATGGACCGAACCCCCCGGTGGTTGGTATGGCGGTCCGTTCTGGGGTACATGGTCTGATGACTGGGATGCCTTTGCGGGCGAAGAGAGGCTCTGGATTACCTGGGCGATTGAGAACACCGACCCTGCCCAACCCGGGACGCATCGCGCCGGGATCCTTCTGAATAGACAACGTGTCGGCATCCCTTCGGGCGACCCCGGTACATCGTTCGAGTATGCGAACTGGGATCGCTTCCACGACTGGTACATGGAGGAGATCCTCCAGGCGCTCACGGACTCTGCGCTGATCACGGTGCGGGATGAGGACGATGTGGCAACCGTCGTTGTCGCGGCGACGAACGATGACGGGGCGACGTGGGACGCCTACACCTGTCGCCGGTTGGACCCGCTCGGGAATGACTGGATCTGCTCACCTCCGACGGACCTCATGACGGCCGGCAGTGAGATTCACTACTACTTCGAGGCTGTCGACGGCGTCGGCAACATCGCGACGTATCCTGACGGCGCGCCCGATGACGTTTTCGAGTTCTCGATGCTCCCCATCACCGCGAGCGAGGAGGAGCCAGGCATGCTCATCGTCGACAAGCACGCGCGCGGCGTCCCCGGGGAGCACCGCGACTATCGTTTCCACTCGATCGATTACTACGACGAAGCCCTGGGCATCCTGGGGTACGAGTGGGACGTCTACGACGTGGCGGTGCCGTCCGGCACTGCCAATTCGGAGGGTCCCATCCGCGATGCCTACGACTACTACGAGACGGTCATCTGGACGACCTCGAACTTCGACGCGTTCACGTTCTGGCACGTCGACCAGCACAACGTGACCGAGTGGCTGGCCGAGGCCGGCGCCGGAGCGGAGCGCAACTTCCTCGTTGCCGGGAACGACTGGGCGTGGGAGCTCGCCGCGGACGGCGCGGAGACGCTCGACTTTCTCTCCGAGTGGCTCGCTGTCGACTACGTCCAGAACGGCGTTGGTGACGTCATGGTCGACAGCGTGCCGACGCTTCGGGAGCATGTCGGTGGATCCGTGTTCATGGATGCGGACGATGGAGCGTGCGTGCTCGCCGGCGGTTGTCCGACCCTGATGTACTTCGACGTGCTCGCACCCTATCCGGGGAGTGGCGCGGAGACCGTTGCGGACTATGTGAAACTGGACGCGACCGTTCTCCCCGCCGGAGTCGCATACACCCAGCCGACACTCGGCTACCAGACCGTGGCGCTCGGATTCGGGATGGAGTTCATGATGGACAGCCTCGATCCGTCGACCGGGTACTACAACACGGGTATCGCCGACCGGGTCGATCTGATGGAGAACATCATGACCTACTTCGCGAAGAGCCCGACGGTGGACCCGACGGACGTCGTGGACGACGGGTTCCGGAACATGCTCGCACACGCGGTCCCGAACCCGTTCAACCCGGTCACGAAGATCGCCTACAGCGTTCGGGAGACCGGCCCCGTCCTGATCGAGATCTACAATGTCGCCGGCAAGGTTGTGCGCACATTGCTCGACAGTGAGTGCGCCGCCGGGACCGGGGGGTTCGTCGTGTGGGACGGGTCGGACGACGCAGGGGAGACCTGCGCCAGCGGCGTCTACTTCTACCGCATGACCGCTCCGGGCTTCAACGAGAGCCGCAAGATGGTGATGCTCAAGTGACGGCAGCATCGACCCGCTGAGGTGAACGAGTCGTACCGACCCGCTGAGGTGAGAGCCGCGCCGCGCTGATGGAGCAGGTGATCGGCGCTGGAACACGTCACATGATGCTCAGAGACGAAGCAAGAGGCCGCCCGCGAACGCGGGCGGCCTCTCTTGTTGGGCAAGGCGTCCTCCCCCCCGGGCCGACCCCTTGCACGCTGCATCCGGGCGGGATCGAGATCCCGCCCGGCATCGCTCTCTACTTCAGAATGATCATCTTCTTCATCGCCTCGTTGGCACCGCTCTGGACACGGTAGAAGTAGATGCCGGCTGAGACGTCATGGCCGTTGCTGTCCTTGCCGTTCCAGGCGACCACGTGGCGGCCGGCCGGAAGCTCGCGGTCGACGAGCGTCGTGACCATGCGGCCCGCGACGTTGTAGACCTCGAGCGTGGTCTTCGACGGATGCGGCAGGTCAAAGGCGAGCGTGGTTCCGCCCCTGAACGGATTCGGGTAGTTCTGGCGGAGCGCGAAGGCGACCGGGATGGTCGGTTCGTCGACCCCGGTTCCCGTCAGGTCGAGCGTGATCGTCACGACGTCGTACGTGTCGTATCGGCTGCCCGTCGAGAGGTGGAGATCGATCTCCGCGATCCCGTCGGCGGGAGCCGCGGCCACCCTGATGACGAACGGCGAGGCCGCGTTCGTGGCCGTGCCGCTTCCGGGGATCGTGCCGAAGCTCGCCGTGCCGTCTTCGATCGTGATGTCCGAGTCGCTCGTCGTGAGCGTTCCGGTCACGGTCGATGCGCTGCCCGTGCCGCCGTTGGCGATCGTGAGGATCAGGTCGAAGACTTCGCTCGGCTGGGCGATACCGTCACCATTGCCGCCGCTCGAGTCGTCGATGGTCTGCCCGTCCACGGCAAGCCAGATATCCGACTGCGTCGGGCCCTGCGTCGTGAACTTCACGGCGCGCCCGTTAGTGATCGTCGCGCCGTTGACGTCGTGGTTGCCGTTGTAGACGTACTGGATGCCGTCGTTCTGCGCCGGGTTCTCGATGCCGATCGTTGCGCTGCCGACCGTCGCGACCGTCTGGTACTGGAAGACGATCACGCCGTTGCCGCTGGCCGTCGGGTAGTAGGCCGGATCGTAGAGAATGGCCTCGCACGTCTCGGCGTTGGTCGTGCCGTAGTGGTAGTTCGCGTCGAACTGGATGATGTAGCGGTGGTTGGCGACATCGTTGTACTCGTAGATGTTGCCGCCGCTCGACGGGTCAAGGTCATCCCAGAACAGCGCCAGCATCGCGTCAGGACCGTGCGTGTTCGGAATCGACGAGTTGTCACCGAAACGGTAGTCCTCGACGCCGAGAGAGATGAACCCGTTCGAGCAGACCGAGACCTGCGTGTAGTCCGTGCCGTAGTATCTGAACGTGAACGGCAGCGAAAGCGTGGTTGTCGCGGCGTCCGCGTTCGTGATGGCCGAGATGATCGATCCGGTCGTCGTGATCTCGGCCCAGCTGTAGGTTGGTGCCTGCCCGGTCCACGTATCCGTGTCATCGTACGCGTAGTATCCGTACGAGTCAGGTCCGGTCGGGCTCTGTGTCGCCGTACCGCCGGCCGAGGTCGAGAACGCCATAGTCTCGTTGTGCGTGTACGTGGCCGCCTCGCCCGTGACGTCAAGATCGAAGCCGATCAGATGAGCCGGCGGGATCGTCGGGCTCACGCTCACGCGGAATGAGTTGGCGGCGTTCGTGCCGCTGCCGCCCGTGCCGATGTCTCCGAAGGACCCGTCATCGTCGGTGATCGCGACGTACGCATCGGTGGAAACGAGCTGGCCGACAACTCCCGTCACGCCGAGTGCGCCATCGTTGTCGAGAGTGATGTTGATCCACGCGGTCTCGCCGGCCTCGAGGACTCCGTCCCCGTCGCCGCCTGCACCGCTGTCGTCGAAGGTCACGCCGCCGACGTTCAGATCGGCCGCGGACACGGTCACGTCCGGGATGAGGATCGTCCAGGCGCCGCGAACGTCATCTGCCGTCGCGTAGAGCGTCAGCGCCAGCTCATGGCCGTCCGGACATGCGGGGTCGACCGCGAATGAGAAGTCGGTGACATTGTCGCCGGTGTTCCCGGACACGATGGTTCCGTACAGCGATGTGGTGTCGCCCAGCGCCACGTACATGTCGTTCGAGCGAAGCACGCCGTACACGTTCGTCGCATCGTCGGGGCCGGAGTTCTCGAGTGTGACCGTCAGCGCAACCGTCTCGCCCGGGCTGACGAGCCCGTCGTTGTTGCCGCCGGAGTCGTCCGGGGACGCGCTGTCGTACTGCAGGAAGGGGCCGTCCACTGTCACCACGGCGTGGCTTTCGTACGGGTGGATGTTGTGGCCGCTGACCGTGATCCACATCGTGTCCGCGAGCACCGGGTTGACGCTCAGGTTCACGTTGCCGTTGATGTCGGTTGTGGCGGTCTCGTAGATCTCACCCTCAGCGTACGCGCACACGAGCGCGCTCGGAACCGGGCTCCCGCCGTCTTCGACGGTGACCAGGTAGGAACTCGGACCGTTCGGGACCGTCAGTGAGTGCGTCACGTCGGGCTCGACCGGCTTGGACGTCCAGACGTCGAGCGCCGGGTCGCCCTGGCAGTTCCAGCCCTCGTACTCCGGTTCATCGCCATACGTCGTGTAGACGAACACCTTGGCGTAGGCCAATGCCTCGCCGATCGTGTGCATCTTCAGGTTGAAGATGGCCGTGTAGAAGTTCTGGTTGACGATGCTTCTCAGATGAGCGCCATGCGAGACGATCTCTCTCGTTGCGAGGAATGCGACGGCGCCGCGGGGCGCACCGACCGTGCCGGCGCGCATCCACGTC
The DNA here is from genome assembly GCA_964516845.1 of uncultured bacterium. Classification (GTDB taxonomy): domain Bacteria; phylum Joyebacterota; class Joyebacteria; order Joyebacterales; family Joyebacteraceae; genus JAPEKQ01. The sequence continues at coordinate 17,319 of CAZEXP010000025.1, read as the reverse complement.
TCACAAGGGTAGCCGTCCGAGCTGTACGTCCCCGTGCCGCACGTTGCCGACATCACGACCGGCAGCTTGTACCCCGGGTTCGTGCTGTTCGGGTTCGCGTCGAACGGCGACCACCAGTTCGAGACGCCCTGACCACGGTAGTTGACGAACACGCGACCCGCGTCGACGGACGCGTGGATGTCGTTGTAGTCGTCACCGTTCTTGCGGAACAGTGTGTCGATGACCGAGAACCCCTCGTTGGACATGAGGTTGTAGGCGTGCCATGTGTCCTCGTAGTACGTGACGTCCGAGGAGTCGTAGTCATCCCGGACGATGAGACACGCACTCTGGAACCAGAAGATGTCGGCCATGTACGGAGTGCGTTCGTAATGCATCGTCTTGTCGACGATGAGGTTGATGTCCGCATCGCTGTCGCCGGAGAAGCGTCCCCAGAAGACGTCGATCAGCGGGTCCGATCCCTCGAGCTGGCAGTAGCCGTCATCGGTTCCGCTGGAGCTGCTGTGCGTCGGGAGGACGTCGGTATCGCCCACGAACAGGATGTACTCGGGCGGCACGACCCACGTGTCGTACGCCGTCTGGATGTAGCTCTTGATCTGCGTGTAGGTCGAGCCAATGACCGAGAGCTTCGCGATCTCGACCTCGAACCCCATCTTGTGCTTCCACTCGGCCAGCGGGAGGATGTTGTCGTAGTAGGTGTCGGCCGTGATGATGAGGTACTTGCCTCGCGAGTCGCTCTCGTATCGCGACGACAGGAACTCGTAGTTCGCGATCTGCGCCTCGTAGATGTTCCTGAAGGCGGGCGACTCAGCGCGGGCCGTCGTCTTGACGTTCGTTCGACCCGGAGCATCGTAGCTGAGCTCAACGGTCATCCGCGTCGCGATCCGGAGCTCTCCGGCCTTCGCGTCGTACGACGCCGGGTAGAATCGGAGGGGGACGACGCGGTAATCACGCATGATGGCGGGATCACCGATTGCGACAGCATTCTCAGGGAAGAGCGAGCCGCGCGCGTACGCGTCGGCGTTGTATGCCAGTTCGGTCCCCGGCTCACGGTCCTGTTCCTGCACCGGCAGGAGCCTCCCACACGACATCGTCTCGTACTGCGCATCCAGGACGCGCAGCTCAACGCCGGAGGAGGGCGGTACCGCGATGAGCGTCGCGGCGACCGCAAGCGTCGGATCACCGACGTCACCGTAGGCGTGGGCTCCGTCAAATGTGAGGAGGTCGTATGTGAGTCCCTCGAGCTGCACGCTCGAGAGCTCGGCGCGCGGAATCTCGATCTCGACGACCGTGTGAGCCTGGTCGGACTCGAGAACGTTGAAGGTGACAGCCGCAGCGGGACCGACGAGCAGCGCAACGAGCACCGCCGCCAACGTCACCGTCAGGGCATACGAAAACCGTCCGCGCATCTGTGCCTCCTTGAAAGACGGGCGCGTAGTGACTCTCTCTTCATTTCATATCATGGTGACACAATCGTTCTGCGCTCGGGCGGCCCCGGGGTGGGGTGACCCGAGCGTATCTCCCACGTGCATACCATCTTAGCACATTTCTCTTGGTTTGTCTATGAAGCGTTCCGGCGTGTCCCTGCTTCAGAGCGGAATGCGAGTGTCGGGGGTCGTGCCGCGGAATGCCCCGTCGAAAGAGGGCGCTCGGCCGGTTCCGGCCCTAATCGCCTACGGTGTGATGAATTGGGCGAGCGGAAGGGTGTCTACCAGCAGCCCGAGAGCGAACGGCACGACCACGTAGACGGCGATCATGACGGCTGTGGCTCGCCGGCCAAGCACCGATGCGAGCAGCGGGACCGAGCCCGCGCAGATGCCCGTGCTCGCAAGGGAGAACGCGAGCGCGTGGCCGAGCGGCAGACCGCCGCCCACGAGCGGGGCGACGAGGAGGACCTCTTCGCCCGCGCACATGTTGATCGGGATGCCGACGAGCGTGGTGGCGGCAAGCGACAGGATCCCCGATCGGGCGATGGCCTGGATGTGCTCGGGCGTGACCGCCGCGGCGACGAGCGAGCCGAGGCAGAGGCCGTACAGCACATATGGTATGAGGCCTCGGGCGGTCGCCCGCGCAGCAGTCAGCGGCGATCCGGCGGGGCAGGCGTCGACAGGGGAGTCACACGAGCTCCTGGTGTTATCGCGCGGAGGCCGACAGGCAATCGGTTGGTCGGCCGTCGGCGGGGCGGCGGTACCCGGCTCGCTCACGAGTGGGGCGACCGCGACCGCGACGAGGGACGCGATGACCGCGGCGCCGGCGATTCGAATGAGGACGTAGGCTGGCCCCAGCACGTCCAGCCCGATGACGATGATCACGGGGCTCAGAAGCGGAGCCGTCGCCAGGAAGACGAGCGCGGTTCGGACTCCGGCGCGGCGTGTGGGCATCATCGCCTTCGCCACGGGGATGACCCCGCACGAGCAGACCGGAAGCGCGGCGGCGACCAGAAACGCGGTCGGCGCGTTCCGCGGCGTGAGCTTGCTCCAGCGAGTTGAGAGCAGTCCGGAGAGAAGACTCGCCGCGAGAAAGACCGGGATGACCGTTGCCGTGTAGTACCAGCAGGCTTCAAAGACCACCGTCGCGAACCCCGCGAACGAACTGATGGTCGTTCCGCCGGGACCGGCGACGGGGCAGGCGGCGCAGTACGCAAACAGCCCCGCCCGAAGGTGAGGGATCATCCCCAGGACCGAGATCGCCACTGACAGCCCGAAGATGGAGACCGCTGCCAGGTCCCCGGTCCGGGACGACATGGGAACGCGGCGGAGTAGCGGCCGGCTCCGGCGCGATGGGCGTCGGTCGACGAACAGGAGAACCGCGACCGCGAAGACGATGGCACCGAACAGCGCCTGCATGTGGCTCCTTGCTCATTCGAGGGTCGACCTCGGCAGACACCGGGTCGTGCGCAGGCCGGCCCGTGGGAGAGGCCGCGAGTTGCTGATTTCGGCCAGTATGAGGCGTCTGCAGATGCCGGTCAACGAGGGAGGGCCGAGCGGAGGGAGGGGCGCCGCGAGAGGTTTGAGAAATCGACTTGACGATGAATAGCTATTCGAATAGAATGAACATATCTGCAGTATATGTATGGAACGGTCAGAGTGTTCATAATGTCTGACCGGCCGTGCATCGGCGGCTTGGAGGGAGCACACGATGAGCAATGACGATCCGAAGCGAGATGCGATCCTGACCGCGGCGATAGAGGTCTTCGCGCGCTACGGACTCAGGAAGACCACGATGGGCGACATCATCCGCGAGGCGGGCGTGTCGCGGGCTACGGTCTACAAGCACTTCGCAGACAAGGACGACATCTTCGACGCGGTCGTGCGTCGCGAGATGCTCGAGATGCTGGCCGAGGACCTACTGGCGGTGGAGAGAGAGACGACGACGCGGGGGAGGCTTCGGGCCGCCATCACGACGCACAGCGAACTCATCCGGAAGAAGGTCAATCTGCTGCGGCTGACCAAGGAGCGTTTCGCGGAGATCGTGCCGCACAGCGGGGAGCGCATGCGCCAGCTGACCGAAGAGGCGACCGCTCTCTTCGCGGGCATTCTCCGGCGAGGTGTCGAGGATGGTGACATCGCCGTCGACGATTCCAATCTGGCCGCGATCACCATGCTGTACGCCTGCAAGGGCATCTTCATGGCGGCCGTGATGGACCTCTGGGACGAGGACCGCGACGTCATCATAGAGTCGCTACTCGACATGCTCATGGACGGGCTTCGACCGCGAGAGGAGCCGTGCACATGATCGGCACGACCCGCAAGCCGAAGATCGGTGTGAGCACGTGTCTGCTGGGCGAGAAGGTCCGCTTCGACGGTGGGCACAAGCGGGATCCGTTCCTTACCGACACGTTCGGCAGATTCGTGGAGTGGGTCCCGGTTTGTCCCGAGGTCGAGTGCGGACTCCCGGTTCCCCGCGAGTCGATGCACCTCGCTGGCGACCCGGACTCGCCGCGGCTCGTGACGACGGGGAGTAACGTCGACATGACGGCGCAGATGAGGAGATGGGCGAAGACGCGGCTCGCCGAACTGGAGGGCGAGGAGCTCTCCGGGTTCATCTTCAAGAGCAAGTCTCCGAGCTCCGGGATGGAACGCGTCAAGGTCTACGGCGACACGGGCGTGCCGAGGAAGGTCGGGGTCGGGATCTTCGCTCGCGCGTTCATGGACCGCTTTCCGCTCACTCCGGTCGAAGAGGAGGGACGGCTTCACGACGCGGACCTGCGTGAGAACTTCATCGAGCGGGTCTTCGCGATGCAGCGGCTTCGCGAACTCATCAAGGGAAGAGCGTCACGACGCGAGCTCGTCGACTTCCAGGCGCGCCACAAGCTCCAGCTGATGGCGCACAGTCCGAAGCTCCAGAAGGAGACGGGCCGGCTGGTTGCCGCGGCTGCCGAACAGAAGCCACGCGAGCTCCACAGCAGGTACGCCGAGCTCTTCGCCGAGGCGCTCAAGCAGCGGGCCACGCCGGGCAGGAATGCCAACGTGCTTCAGCACGCGATGGGGTACTTCAAGGGCAGCCTGACGCCGGATGAGAAGCAGGAGGCGCTGTCGCTCATCGAGAACTACCGGCTCGGCTACATCCCTCTCGTCGTCCCCGTAACGATGGTGAGTCACTACGTCCGGAAGTACCGGACCGAGTACCTGATGGACCAGACCTATCTCGAGCCGCACCCGCTCGAGCTCAAGTTGAGGAATCACGCTTGAAACCGCGCCGCAGCGGCCACGCCGGCGGGGGACAGACGCTGACACAGACACACGACAGGGAGACGACATGACGATCAACATCCACAGCAGGGGACGGGTGAAAGCGCCGCGCCGCGCCGTCATGCTCGTGCTCAGCTTCATCCTGATGGTTGTCACCGGGGTCGCGGTTGCGCAGGGCGCTGTGCCCGATGCGGGGAGCGGCGATGCCGGGACCGACGGGGTGCTTCGTCTGACGCTCGACGAGGCGGTCGCGATCGCCCTCGAGCACGGTCACGAACTCGGGATGGCGGAGGCTGCCGAAGATGCCGCGAGGGCGCGCAACTGGCAGGCGCGCTCGGCGTTCCTGCCGGCGGTGAGCGCCAGCGCATCGTATACGCGGCTCGATGAGGTTCCGTACATGGACGCATCCGGATTCGGCCAGATGTTCGCTCCGCTGATGGTGCCGTTCGAGTACCTGGTGGAACAGGGCTACCTCGATCCATCCACGCTCGAGGGCCTCTCGGGCTCGACAGGAGCGGACAAGATCTACATGGGCGATGACGATGTCTACTCGGTCGGCGTTACGGTGACGCAGCCGATATTCACGGGGGGAGCGCTCCTGAGCGCGAAGGCGGCCGCCGGGCACGGGCTTCGCGCGGCCGAGTACAACACGCTCCGGTCCGGGCATGAGACGCGCTACAACGCCACGCAGGCGTACGTGATGTTGGTTAGGTCCAACGCCGCCCTCGCGGTCATGGACGACGCAGTCGCGCAGATGCAGGGTCACCTCGATGACCTCGAGGCGATGTTCGGGGAGGGGATGATCCTCGAACGCGACATTCTGCAGGCGCGCGTCCAGATGTCCGCCATCGAGCTCGACCGCAACACAGCGAGCCACGCCGTCGACCTGGCGGGCGCGGCGCTGGCGTTCCAGCTCGGGCTCGACCCCGGCACCGTCATCGGAGCCGTCGATTCGCTCGAACGGCGGAGTGTCACGGCGGGCGGGAAAGGCGCGGGGGACGGCCTCGACGTTCTCACGGAGACTGCGCTCAACGAGCGCCCGGACCTCAAGTCCATGACGGAGAGCGTCGGCGCTGCCGACAATGTCGTCGGCATGGCGCGGTCCGAGTTCTTCCCGCAGGTCGTCGCGATGGGCAGCTACAACTGGGATCGCCCGAACCGGGAGTACGACCCGGAGTTCTACGACCACTGGAGCGTGACCATCGCCGCGCAGATGAACGTCTTCGATTGGGGCGGCCGATGGAACAGGGTCCGCGAGGCCAAGGCCACACGTCTTCAGGCGGAGCGCGGACTCAAGATGATGGAAGACGCCGTTCGACTTGAGGTCGAGGCTGGATGGCAGGAGCACAGGACCGCGCTTGCGGCTGTCGAAATCGCCGGGCGCGGTGTCGAGCAGGCGCGCGAGAGCTATCGCGTGACCGAGATGAGCTTCAAGAGCGGTGTCGCCTCGAACAGCGACGTGCTGGATGCGAGCACCGCACTGAGAACCGCAGAGATGAACAGAGTCGCCGCGCTGGCGCGTCTGCGCCTGGCGGACGCCGGACTCGACCTGGTCGCCGGCATCGTCAGCGATCGAGAGGAGACACGATGAGGATTCCAACAACAACACTGACGCGTGCCGGTCTTCTCCTTCTGGCCGTAGCAACGCTTGTCCTGGCGGGGTGTGGCGGTGGCGGCGCTGGTGAGCAACAGGCCGAGGAGAGAATCCGTCCGGTCAGCGTCGCGACCGTGGAGATGTCACGCGTGGCTCCCACGCTCGAACTCTCGGGCAGCATCCTGCCGGCGAGGGAGGCTTCCGTCGGCGCGATGGTGAGCGCCCAGGTCAGCAAGATGCACGTCGAGCCGGGCGACAGGGTGAGCGAGGGTGACCTGATGGTCGAGATGGCCGGCGAGCAGCTCACACAGGCGAAGGCGCAGTTCATCGTAATGGAGAAGGACTGGGAGCGGATGACGAGGCTTCTGGAGGCCGGCGCAGTGACACAGCAGGCGTACGACCAGACCGATGCCGGGTACCAGGCCGCGAAGGCCGCCTACGAACTCGTGCGGGAGAGCACGATGATCCGCGCGCCGTTCGCGGGCGTCGTGACCGCGACCTATCTGGAGGAGGGCGAGGTCTTCGTTCTCATGCCCGGGAGCGGCTCATCGACACCCGCGGTCGTCGAGGTCGTTCAGATGGACAGGGTCAAGGTGGAGATCTCGGTGTCGGAGCGCGACCTCCCGGAGGTCCGGAAGGGCCTCAAGGCGCGAGTCGAGGTCGCGAGCTATCCTGATCGCGTCTTCGAGGGGACGGTCAGCCTCGTGGAGCCCATCATCAGTCCGATGACCCGCACCGCGAAGGCCGAGATCCTCATTCCGAACCCCGGCGAGGTTCTCCGGCCCGGAATGTTCGCGCACCTGTCGCTGGAGCTCACGCCGCGCGACGTACTTCTCGTGTCGCACGACGGCGTTCTGCTGCAGGAGGGAACGGGGCGCTACTACTCGATGCTCTTCGAGGACGGGCACGCGAAGCGCGTGGACGTCGTTCTCGGCCATGCCGTCGGCGAGCACCATGAGGTGCTCAGCGGACTCGAGGCAGGACAGACCGTCATCACGACGGGCCGGTACCGTCTCCCTGATGGCGCGAGGGTCGTGATTCGGCAGGGGGAGGGCAACTGATGAATCTTCCGCAGCTGGCGGTACGCCGCCCCGTCACTGTCTTCATGATCTATCTTGCGATCGCGCTGTTCGGAATCCTCGCCGTCACGAGGACGCCGATCGATCTCTATCCGGAGATGGAGTTCCCGACCGTTGCGGTCATCACGCTCTACCCGGGAGCCGGTTCCGAGGATGTGGAGAACGGCGTCACCAAGCCACTCGAGGACGCGGTCGCGACCGTAAGCGGGATCGACAAAATCTCGTCCGTCTCGCAGAGCAACATGTCGGTCGTCCTGGCCAACTTCGAGTGGGGCACGAACCTCGATGAGGTCTCGAACGACATCCGTTCCGCCGTCGACATGGCGAGGGACGATCTCCCGGACGGCGTCGAGGCGCCGCGGCTGCTCAAGCTGAGCGCGGACATGGCGCCCGTCGTCGTGCTGGCCGTGAGCGCCAACGAGAGCTACGAGAGCCTCAACTACATCGTCGAGAACGAGATCGGCGACAAGCTCAGGCGAGTCCCCGGTGTCGCGCTTGTGAGCGTTATGGGCGGGCCAAAGCGCCAGATAGAGGTCCGGATCGATCCGCAGCGGCTCCAGGCCTACGGCATCTCGCTCGAGCAGATCGGAGCCGTCCTTGAGGCCGAGAACCTGGATTTCCCCGTCGGCACGATAGACCAGGGGGATTCCGAGGTCACGATCCGCGTTCCCGGCAAGTTCGAGGAACTCGAGCAGATCAGGCGGATCGTCGTCGGGCAGTACATGGGTTCTCTCATCCATCTCGGCGATGTCGGCGACGTCGTTGACGACTTCGCGGATCTGACAATGCACGCGCGGTCGAACAACCGGCCGGGCGTCATCGTGTACATGCAGAAGCAGTCGGGAGCCAACAGCGTCGAGGTGGCGAGGGGGATCAAGGCCGAGCTCGAGCGCATCAAGCCGACGCTGCCGCCCGACGTCGAGATCGAACTCCCGATGGACTCCTCGGAGTCGATCAGCAGCTCGCTTTCGACGCTGATCACCGCTGTGATGTACGGCTTCCTGGCGGTGCTCATCATCGTGCTCCTCTTTCTCAGACGCATACGGAGCACGATCGTCGTGGGTATCACCATTCCGGTGTCGTTCCTCATCGTGCTCATCTTCATGAATGCGATGGGATACACGTTCAATTCGATCAGTCTGATGAGTCTGGCGATCGCCATCGGCATGGTCGTCGACGCCGCGGTCGTCGTGCTCGAGAACATCACACGTCACATCGAGGCGGGAGAGCGAGTCAGCGAGGCGTCGATCTACGCCCCGTCAGAGGTGGGACAGGCGCTGATGGCGTCGGCTCTGACGACGATCGCGGTGTTCATTCCCATGATCTTCGTCACCGGGATCGTCGGCGTGATGTTCAACCAGCTGGCTCTTATCGTCGTCGTGACGATCGCCGCGTCGCTCCTGGTCGCGTTGACCCTGACGCCGGCGCTGACATCGACCTTCATGCGGCGGTCGTTCGATGCGCAGAAGAGCAGAAGCAGAGGTTTCTTCGAGGTCGGCGAGCGGGTGCTCAAGAGAATCGAAAGCTGGTACTCGTCACAGCTCGAGAGCGCTCTCGCGCACAAAGGGCGAGTCATTCTCGTGGCGGTTCTCGTGTTCATCGGCACGATGCTCCTGACCGGGTTCCTCGGGACCGAGTTCTACCCGAAGGAAGACGGCGGCTACGTCAGCGGGATCATCGAACTCGCGCCGGGTACCAGGCTGGAGCGCACGGTCGAGGTCATGAGCGGCGTGTCGGCGTTCGTCGAAGAGAATATCCCGGAGCGGGAGCACTACTTCTTCCGGAGCGGCCAGACCGAAAGCGGTTTTGCCGCGCTGATGGGAGAGAAGGAGGGCTCCAACGTTGCGGAGATCGGCGTCAAGCTCGTCAAGAAGGCGGAGCGGGAGAGGACGAGCTTCGAGATCGCCGAGCAGCTTCGTCGCTATATCAACACGATCCCGGGCGTCCTGAGTCTCGAGATCTCGGGCGAGAATCCGATGAGCAGCGCCATGGGCGGTGGAGCCGCCGTGGAGATCGAAGTCTACGGCGATGACCTGGCGGAGCTCAACAAGGCTGCCGAGGACATCCGCGACGCGGTGCGGACCATCGAGGGGACGCGCGATGTGCGCCTCGACCGTGGTGAGCCGCTGCCCGAGCTTCACGTCGTCGTCGACCGCGAGAAGGCGGCGTCGCTCGGTGTCAACACTGCCATGGTGGCGTCGGCCCTTCGAGCGCAGGTCTACGGTCTGGAGGCGACGCGGTTCAGCGGGGAGGGTGAGGAGTGGAACATCGTGCTCCGCGCCACCGAGGAAGGACGTCATGACGCTGAGGACCTCCTCGCGCTCCCGATCACCACGCTCACCGGCGAGACCATCACGCTGGCGGCCGTGGCCGACCTCGTCCCCGGCACGGGGCCAACGGTCATTAATCGCCTTGATCAGCAGCGCATCGTCAAGGTGCTTTCGGACCTCCACGGGATGCAGCTGAATGCGGCGAAGCCTCTGATCGAGGCGAAGATCGCGGAGCTCGATCTCCCCGCGGGCATCGACATAGCTTTCGGCGGGGACATCGAGGAGCAGGCCGACTCGTTCAAGGACCTCACGCTGTTGCTCGTGCTCGCCATCGCGCTGGTCTACATCGTGATGGCCGCGCAGTTCGAATCGTTCCGCGGACCGTTCATCATCATGTTCTCGATCCCGTTCGCGTTCGTCGGCGTAATCTGGGCGTTCCTTGTGACCGGCACGACGTTGAACATGATCTCGTTCATGGGGATGATCATGCTGATGGGTATCGTGGTCAACAATGCCATCGTTCTCGTCGACTACGCGAACATCATGCGGAAGCGCGGACAGAGTATCTACGACGCGCTCATGACGGCCGGCCGACGCAGGCTCAGGCCCGTGCTCATGACGGCGTCGACGACGATGTTCGGCATGCTGCCTCTCGCGCTCTCGCGCGGTGAGGGCGCCGAGTCATGGAACCCGCTCGGCATCGCCATGATCGGCGGGCTGCTCGTGTCGACGGTCGTCACGCTTCTCCTGGTGCCGGTTCTCTACAGCATCTTTGAGGGGCGGCGCAAGGGACAGGAGGTGGAGGTTTGAAGCTTGTCTTCATGACGTACTACGTGGGCATGCACCGGGACGTGCGCGAGATCCTCGAGAACTGCGGCATCAAGAGCTACACGCACTGGGATGAGGTTACGGGGCGGCTGAGTTGCGGTGAGCCGAGGGAAGGAACCGACGTGTGGCCGGGGTATAACTCGGCGCTTCAGGCCGTGCTCCGCGAGGAGACCGCGAAGAAGCTCGAGACGGCGATCCTCGAGTACAACGCGGCACAGCGTGGTGACGAACGGATCGACGCCCACTTCCTTGAAGTATCTTCAGTGATCCGGGCCGCCGACGAGTTCGAGAGCTGCGGGCAGTAGCAGCGCTCGACGGCGGGCGGCAGCGGCATGTGGTCGCCGCTGATCGAGCCTGTGGCGGCGCCTATCGAGAGTATTGCCTGCGCAAGGCGGGAACGCTGTGGCTGACGCAGCGAAAAGCGGCGGGAGGGGACATGTCGTCCTTCCCGCCGCATTCCTTTGTGGCTCGATGTGAGTCGGCCCGCCGCGAGTCGCGCGGACGCGTCTGTGCGGAAGCGTCCGCGCCGGGCGCGGACGTGCGCGAGCTACTCCGGGTACTCCTCGAACAGCTTGCCCCACGGGCTCTCGCGCTTCCACTGCTCGACGACCGGCATCCCCTTCGACGGGTACCAGAACTTGTCGTGGTAGTACTCGCTGGCGAAGATGAACATCTTCACGATCGGCGTCTGGAAGAGCAGCTTCTGGAAGATCTTGAGAGGCGAGCGCCAGAGGAGCATGCCGGTTCCGGTCCCGAGATTCACACCGACCTTGAATCCCCACCGCTCGTCCGCGACCTCGGGCATCCCGACGATCTCGATCTTCTTTGGGTCACCCTGTCCCAGTCCGCGCTCGGTGGCGTGCGCGATGTACTCGATCGACATCGGGTCGAACCCCATCATCATCGCTGCGACCGCGTCGATGGCGACCTGGTCGGATGAGGCGAGAATGACGTCCTTCTGATGGGGGATGAGCGTCCTCGGCCCCGGGCCGCTGCCTGCCGTCGTTCCGTCCATCGTGCAGAAGACACCCGTGTGAATCTCCTTCTGGATGGCGAGGAGGTCGACGATCGTGTCGTGGATCCACGTGTGGGTCATGTGACGGTTGATGTTCAAGAGCCCGCCAAATGCGTTCTTAAGCGCCCCTGTCGTGACGGTGTAGCTGTGCGTCTTGACGGTCGGCAGATGGACGATGTTCTTATCGAAGAAGTAGTCGGGCAGGTAGATGCCGTCGGGGAATATCTTGTTGAGCACGGCCATCTTCGCCTTCGGCTCGTACTTGACCCAGGACATGTCCTCCGACTTGTAATTGTACTTCTTGGGGATGCCGTACTTCTCGAGGACGGGACCAAACTTGTTGTAGCGGTCGCCCAGGTCCGCGATGGTCACGACCGTCTTGTTGTGGACATCGACGAGGTCGTTGAGTCCGGCGTCCTTGAGCCCCAGGATCGTTCCCTCGAGCTGCCACGGTGTCGTGTTCGACCCCGGGTACATCAGATGCCAGCTGATGTTGTCCTTGAGGATGGTCGTCGCTGAGGAATCGAGCGCCTCGCCGATCCCCGCCAGCTCTGTGAGGCGGCGGTAGTCCTCGAGGACGGTCTCGGGCTTCGTCCGGAGCACTGCAACACGAGATGCTGACACGGGGACGCTCCTTGTGGATGATGGCAGCCTGCTCGCGAAGGCGGCCTCATGCGTGAAGGCGGCATGCCACCCGGCACGCCGCCCCCTACGATCATCTGGTGCCGAAGGGGGGACTCGAACCCCCACAGGGCGAACCCCACTGCGCCCTGAACGCAGCGCGTCTACCAGTTCCACCACTTCGGCACGTGTCGTACAGACCACTATTCTACTTTCGTTCCGGGGCATCGTCAAGTTGGAAGGGATGCATTGAGGTGGATGTGTGCGCGGCGAGGAGGGAACGGACGCGAGAGATGGGGGAACCAGTATATTGACACGCCGCGTTATCTGTGTTATTCTACAGGTAATGGCAGTTCGGCCGGCGGACGGACGCATCAGGGTCTCGGGGGACCGGCGAGATACCGCACACTCCCGTTGTCGCAGACAGCCCGCCCACGACTCCCCACGCCGTTGCCGGCCACGAGTTCACGCGCGAGATCGGCCCAAAGGCGTACGGCGGTCGAACATCGCGAGTACATACCCGCCCGAGGCGGGGCCGGTTCCAACCGGCAGGAGATAGAGAGGCGGGGTGCTTGTTCCCCGCCTCTCTTCTTTGTCTTGAGTGCACGCTCTGATAGCATGCTCAACACCGGCTTGATCGATCAGGGCCGCGGGCAGTCCCGGGGAACGGGACGGCCGCACCCGAAACGCGTGAGGACAACACAGTGAGCGGTGACGTCAAGGTCGTGGCGAAGAACAAGAAGGCTCGGCACGACTATCATGTCGTGGATACCCTCGAGGCCGGCATCGAGCTCAAGGGGACCGAGGTGAAGTCGGTCCGCGAGGGCAAGGTGCAGCTGGTCGATGGATTCGCGCGCGTTGAGGGCGGCCAGCTCTATCTCCACAACGTGCATGTCAGTCCCTACGAGTACGGCAACCGTTTCAATGTCGAGCCGAGGAGGAAGCGGAGACTCCTCGCTCACAAGGCGCAGATCCGCAGGCTTGAGCGCCAGGCCGCGGAGAAAGGGATGACGATCGTCCCGCTCTCCGTCTATCTCAGCCGCGGACGAGTGAAGATCGAACTCGGGATCTGTCGCGGCAAGCGTCGGTTCGACAAGCGCCAGACGATCGCTGAGCGCGACGCGAAGCGCGAGATGGACCGCGTGGCCAAGCGTGGGCGACACGGGGAGGATTGATGCCGGCAGCCCACACAGGTCGACCTACGAACCGCGAACCGCGGACCCGTGGCCGACTCGTCATCCTGGCCGCCGTCGTGGCGCTGGTCGCGATGACGCTTCCGGCTGCGTCCGCCGTCCGTGTCGTCGTCGACGGCCGCGGCGGCGCGGTGCTCGTGGACACGCGAGTCATAGACGGCGTGACCTACTTCGATCTCGCGGGTCTCGCGAAGGCGGCCGGTGCCTCAAGGCACTGGGACGCAACGACGAGGAAGATGGTCGTCTTCGTCGGACAGCAGCGCATATCGCTTGCCCTCGATATCCCGTTCGCGGCGCTCGACAGAACCATCATCAATCTCTACCGCCCCGTCCTGATGCGGGACGGCACGGTCTGGGTCCCGCCACGCTTTCTGACCGGCCCGTTCGCCGCGGCGCTTCACGTGCGCATCGACTGGACGCCGGGCGACGACGACGCGACCGCGGTCCCGCTGGGGCCTGATGTCGTGTCCGCGGCGCTCGAGGACCGTGCCGAGGGAACGGCCGTCGTCATCGGCATGTCGACGCCGACCGATTTCGATACCGCCAGTTCGACGCGAGGGCTCATCACACTGACGGTACATGGCGCGCAGATGCCCGACAGCCTCGGGATCGACGCGGGCAATGGATTGGTGAAGAGCGTCGAGTTCACCGAGGAACCGGATGGCGTGGTTGTTCGCATCGCGACGGATCCTGCAGCGAGAACCTATACGGCCGACGACTTCGGCCCTCCGTATCGCATTGAGGTCCTCATCGAGGAGGGCAGCATCGCGACAACGGCCGGTTCCTCCATCCCAACCCCCTCGCTCCGTCCACTGAGGCAGACCGGCGGCCGCGCCGATGAGCCGGAGGAGGACGGGCTGCTGACCGTGATGATCGATCCCGGTCACGGCGGGAACGACACCGGGTCGATCGGTCCGGGCGGTCTCCTTGAGAAGGATGTGACACTGGGCGTCGCCCGCGAACTGGCGCGCGCGCTTCAGCGCGAAGGGTACTACGTCTTCATGACGCGCAGCTCCGATTCGTTCGTGCCGCTGTCGCGGCGCGGTGAGATCGCCAACATGGCCGAGGCCGACGTCTTCGTGAGTCTGCAGTGCGGCGCGTGGCATTCGTCCGCGGCGTCGGGGTTTCAGGTGCACTTCCATTCACGTGGGAGCGATCAGCGGCGCGTGGCGGCGGGAGGACTCGTGCGCGACTTCCCCGGGGCGGTCTCGCCGCAGTCCGAGGGTCACTTGTGGGACCGCGTGCATCGAGACCACACGGGAGACAGCAGGACGTTGGCGCGTCGCATCCATGATGCGTTGGCCCGTGTCGTCGATACGCCCGACCGCGGCGTTTCCGGCGGCGAGGTGGCGGTCCTCGCGGGGTGCGGGATGCCGGCGGCGTTGGTTGAACTCGGGTACATCACCAATCACACCGAGGAGGGGCTTCTCGGTGATCCGGAATACAGACAGAAGCTCGCGCGCGGCATCGCACGCGGGATCACGGTGTTCATGGAGGAGCGCGAGGAGGAGAAGGAATGAGCAAGGCGAAACCGATCGTGCTGGCGGTTGTCCTGATCCTCGTTGCCCTGGGTCTGGTCTTCGCCTTCCGGGAGCAGACTCCTGTCACGGAGTTCGAAGCGGATGACGTCGTGCTGGAGGATGTCGGCGACGGCGTGCAGTCGGTGCTCCTCGTGTTCGCCGACCGCGGAGCGAGCAGGACCGTGACGGAAGGGCGCGACGTCGTCGTGCCGGACGATCGGTCGGGCAAGGCGCGCCGCATCCTCGAGGAGCTCGTCGAGGGTCCCGCGGAGAACGGAGTGGCAACCATCCCGCGCGGCACGCGCGTTCTCTCAGTCGTCTTCGACGACGCGGGAGGCGCCTACGTGGACTTCTCACGGGAATTCGTCTCCGAACACCCGGGTGGAAGCACGGGAGAGGGGTTCACGATTCGCTCGATCGTGGGAACACTTCACAGGAACTTCCCCGACGTGGAACGCGTGCAGTTCCTCGTTGAGGGCAGGGAGATAGAGAGCATCGCCGGGCACTACGACGCCGGCGAGCCATTCGAGGTATCGCAGTTCGGCGAGTGACGGGTTTGCGCCGCGGCAGCGCGGTATCCGATCACAGCGTGAGGATGACGGGGGACAACACGATGAGCACAGCCGCCAGTCCTATTGGCGTTTTCGACTCCGGCATCGGCGGACTGACCGTCGTCGCGGAGATCATGCGGCAGCTGCCGAACGAGGAGATCGTCTACTTCGGTGATACGGCGCGTCTGCCGTACGGGCCGAAGTCGAACGAAACCGTGACGCAGTTCGCCCTGCAGGACACTCGATTTCTGCTCTCGCACAACGTGAAAATGGTTGTCGTCGCGTGCAACACGGCCTCATCGGTCGCGGCCAACCCGCTCAAACAGAGCTTCACTCTGCCCGTCATCGGCGTCATTGCGCCGGGAGCCCTCGCGGCGGTCTCGGCGTCGCTGACGGGACACGTGGGTGTCATCGGCACGGAAGGGACGATAACGAGCCACGCGTATGAGCGGGCGATCCATCGCATCGATCAGGAGATCGAGGTCATCGAGAAGAGCTGCCCGCTGTTCGTCCCGCTCGCCGAGGAAGGGTGGACCGACCGCGAGGTGACGCTCGTTATCGCGCACGAGTACCTGACTCCTCTCCGCGACGCGGGGGTGGACGTTGTCGTGCTCGGCTGCACGCACTATCCGATCCTCAAGCAGACAATCGGCAAGGTCTTCGGTCCATCCGTGACACTCATCGATTCAGCGGAAGAGACCGCGCGCGACGTGGCCCAGGTGCTCGCGGAACTGAACATCGCGAACACGACGGGCCGCGCGCCGCGACACCGCTTCTTCGTCAGTGACGTACCGCACCGGTTCCAGGAGCAGGCGGAGCGATTCCTCGGCGGGTCTCTTCCTGAAGTGGAACTCGTGACCATCGACGAATTGACCAGTCTGTCGACTTAGCGGCGAGGCCTGGACGGAGGGAAGACGATGAAACTCGTTCTGGCGACGCGCAACGGACACAAGGTCCGGGAGATCAACGAGATCCTCGACGGACTCGACATCGAGTTGGTCTCGTTTCACGATCTTGCTGATCTCCCTGATGTCGTCGAGGACGGGGCAACGCTCGATGAGAACGCCGTGAAGAAGGCGGTCGAGGTTGCGAAGGCGACGGGTCTTCCCGCGCTCGCTGATGACACAGGTCTGGAGGTCGACGCGCTGGGCGGAGCGCCGGGCGTTCACTCCGCGCGGTATGCGGGGCCGGAGTGCGACTACGACGCGAACAACACGAAGCTCCTCGCGGAGCTCGATGGCGTGACGGACTCTGAGAGGAGCGCCGCGTTCAGGTGCGTCGTTGCTCTCGCCACGCCGGAACGCCTCGTGGGCACGGTCGTCGGCAAGACCACCGGCTGCATCATGCGGGAGCGTCGCGGCGTCGGCGGATTCGGATACGATCCGCTTTTTCGACCGGACGGGTACGACCGCACCTACGCAGAGATGAGCGCGGCGGAGAAGAACGAGATCAGCCACCGCGGACGCGCGGTGAGGGCGTCGCGGGCGCTCGTTGAAGGGCTTCTGCGGGGTGCGTGAGCACCCTCGAATTCGGCTCCTGCGTGCGCTCATGAGGGCTTCCTCGACCTTCCCGGGGGGTGTCCGAGGTAATCTTGTAACTGACTATGTGGCAATAGGTTACAAGTTTCTAGCCGTGCGGAAACGGTTCTCCTTGCGTGCCACTTCAGCGGCGTGTTAAACTCCCCTCTGTCAGTAGCATCACGCAGACATACCGATTGATCTGGCCGACTTGGCTTCCCTTTGAGGTCAAGTCGTTTTGTGGCCGCGGACCTCCCATTGGGCCGCGGCCACGCCTAGTAGTCCCTGTGTCGATTGCAGTGAGAGTCGGAGCGCCGGAGCGTCGGCGAACGGGTGCGCTTGACAGCGCCCGTCGGGCTGAATACTATTGAGTGCTACCGTAGCCCAACGGGGCGTGGCGCAGCCCGGTTAGCGCGCCTGCTTTGGGAGCAGGAAGTCGGAGG
>CAZEXP010000024.1:8681-33369 GCA_964516845.1 uncultured bacterium | reverse complement strand
CGTTGCCGGTCCGCACCGTCACCTGCCAGACAGCAAGGGCGGCCACGACGATGATCGCGAGGGTGATGAGTCTGCACTTCATGGTCTCTCTCCGTGTGATGGTCCCAGCCGCGGCAGCCATCTCGGTCGCTCGCGGCCAACTCCTCCAAGAGTCTCGGGACCTATACAGTGCAGTCCACGCGCCACAACCGAATCGCGGTTCAGCGTAGCGTGCTGAACCGCGTAAGTACTTGACCACAGATATGTTGGGAGATGCGTCAGGGGAGCCTGCGATGAACCGATGACTGCCGGGCGCGCACTTCCTGCCCAATCATGGGGTCGTGTCGGACCCGGAGCGCGCAGGTTCTTCACGGCCAGCGGCAAGCTCCGGCTCCGGGCGCCGGCTCGCACACGCCGCTCCGAGATGCGCGCCGAAGAGCACGACGTTGGTCACGAGGTAGATCCAGAACAGGAATGCGATGACGACGCCGAACGATCCGTAGACCACGTTGTACCGGTTGAGCCCCGAAGCCAGGAACATGGCGAAGAGTTCGGTCACAAGAAGGCTACCGGCCGCCGCCGCGACGGCCCCGACGGCCGCGTCCTTCCATCGCACGGCCGCTGCCGGAATGCTGCGGTACATCAGGAGCAGAAGCAGAAACTCCAGCGAGTAGGCTGCCAGTTCCGTACCGAGCCTGTTCACGTCCGGGATGGTAAACGGAAGACGCGAGCTCATCGCGGCAAGCCACACGGGGATGATGCGGATCGTCGCCCGCGCGGCAATGGCGAGAATCGTGAGCGCTGCGAGAATCGCCACGAGCGCGAACCCGGAGAGCCTCGAGCGGAGCGCGACCAGCCGACCCCCTGCCCCCCACGCCCTGTTGAGATGTTCCGAGAGAAGCGAGAACACATTCGAACCGGACCACAGGAGCATCAGTGCGCCGACGATCGTCACCGGCGCGCGCGACTGCACGACGCGGAGAACGTTCTGCTCGAAGAACGGCTTCGAAAAGGCCGGGAAGAATCGGATGATCTGTCGGAGTATGAACCCCTGGCTCTCCTGACTCTCTACGAACCGGCTCCCGAGAGCGATGAGAATAAGGATGATCGGGAAGATGGAGACGATCGCGTAGAACGTCACACCCGCCGCGGTCTCGCTCGCCCGCTTGTCGAAGAACGAGCGAACGGCCAGGCGCAAAGTCTGGAACGGTGACGGGCATGTGTACGTCACGTCGTGGCCTCCGTCGCTGTGGGCGGCGCGTCCAGGCCTTCGGGCTGCACTCAAGCGTGTGTTCGGGTGGCTAGTCGTGCTCGTACAGCAGCTCCACCTCATCGGCCGTGAGTTCGCGGTTGAACAGCGCCAGCTGGTCGATCGCACCCATGAAAGCGTCGGCGTAGTTCGAGCATCCGATCCTCAGATCCAAATCGGTCACGCCGAGCGTCACTGGAACGCCCGCAGTATCGGTGAACGCGTAGGCGCCGTCGATGTAGAACGTCGTCTCGTCGGTCGTGTCGTTGAAACAGCACACGAAATGCACCCACTGGTCCTGGCCAGCGGGAATGGCCTCGTTGAGTTCGAACGAGTGCGTGTGCGTTCCGATGTAGAGATAGAGCGGCTTGCGCATCGGAGCTACCGCGCTGTTGGTACCGACCGACCACGCCCCATCGGCGTAGCCCTTGTCCGCGAAGCAGCCGTACATCGTTGTCCCGAGGCCGGCGTTGACCCATGCCGCGACCGAGAGAGCGCCTGTGATATCCAGTTCAGCGCAGTCGGCCACGTAGACCGAATCCGCCGCGCTCGCCACGTAGAGCGCCGCGCCTGCGGTACCGTTGTGGTCCTCAACGTACGATATGGCGCGCCTCGATTCAGCGTCGAGACCGTTCCCGCTCGCGTCCGCGAGGTTCCCGTCGAATTCATAGAACGTGACGAGTCCGGGAATGTCGAGCGCGCTCGGGCCGCTCTCATCAGGCCCGCTTGAGGAGCTGCTACAACCGGCCAACGCCAGGCCGACGAGCAGTAGTACAGCAACGCCAGTGCGCGATCGGTTCATAGGACCCTCCACGGCAACGTGAACAATGGTGTGGCGCCCCTGGGGGCCGCCCGGCCCCGCATGTGACAGGGCTACGATTCGTCATCTGTGATTGAACATGCTACCACGTGGCGAAGGCGCTCACCACATCATCGGAGCAGCGGCGACGCAGGATCACCCCCCTGTTCCCTCAAGCTGGCTCGCTTCATGCAGGTCTGACTGCATTACGATGCGGCCCCTATGGGCCGTTCAAGCATTCTATCTGCCGTATGCGCGGACGCTTTAGCGGATGTCCACTCGTCATGAGAGGTGAACCCCATGTTCTGGAAACTGCCTGGCGCGTGTCTTGTTCTGATGTGCATCGTCACAGTCGTTGCCGCAGCAGCCGATGTTGCCGTCAGCACGGACGGGGGTATCGAAGTCTCCACGTATGATGGCAGCGCCTGGTTCAGACTCGGTGGCAGAGTCCTGGTCGACGGTGGATTCTACGCGGAGGACGAGGTGACCCTCGGCGACGGCACCGAGCTGCGCAGAGCCACTATCGATCTCGAGGGCGGCGTCGCCCGGTCGTGGGGATTCGAGCTGAGCGCGGATTTCGCTGACGCGACAGCGGACGTCAAGGACGCGGCGCTCTCCTACCTCGGCTTCGGAGCAACCACGATCACAATCGGCCAGCAGAAGATACCGTTCAGTCTCAATGAGCTCACGAGTTCCAAGCACATCACGTTTCTCGAGCCGGGGCTTCTCAATGAACTCGTCCCCGGCAGGCGGGTAGGCATCGCCGCGAAGCACGAGCGAAGCTGCTGGACAGCCGCCGCGGGAGTCTATGGCGAAGCGTTCGATGACAACGCCGACGACGAGGGCAACGAGGGATGGTCGGTCGCGGGACGAGCGACCTACGCTCCGATCCACGACGACCGCCATGCGGTCCACTTCGGCGCCCATGCGGCGCTCGTGACGCCGGACAGCGAGCAAGAGGTCAAGTACAACGCGCGTCCGGAGTCTCATGTGACTGACATCAAGTACCTCGACACCGGCAAGATCAAGCGCGTGGAGGACACCCTCACCTGGGGACTGGACAGCGCGGTCGTAATGGGACCCTTCTCTCTCCAGGTCGAGTACGCCGTCGCCACCGTATCGCAGGAGCTCGAGGAAGAAGAGAAGGGCTCGACGGAGGAATACGAATTCAGTGGGTGGTACGCATTCGCGAGCTGGTTCGTCACGGGCGAGTCGCGTGACTACGATGTCGGCAAGGGCGCGTTCGGGAGCGTCAAGCCGTATGGAGATCGCGGTGCCCTGGAGCTGTCAGCCCGGTACAGCACGCTCGACCTCAACGACGGCGATATCGAGGGCGGCGAAGAGACGAACATCACGCTCGGGGCCAGCTGGTACGCGAACAAGAACGTCCGAATCACCGCGAACTACATCATCGTTGACAACGATGAGTACGCCGATGCGGATGGCGATATCGCGGGAGACGACGATCCACACATCTTCGGCCTCAGGTGCCAGCTCATATTCTAGGGTCCGATGCAAGACGGTTGGCGCAGCGCCCATCCCCGGGTCCCCGGGGACCGGCACTGTGTGAAGTGGGATGGAGTGAGGACAAGCATGAGACACAGCTCCTGCATTCTGGCACTGGCCGTCATCGCAGTGACCCTGTGCGCAGTCCCGACGACGGCCCGGGCGGCCGGTGCGGGGACACCTGAGCGTCGGGACGGCGCTCTTGTGATCGGCAAGGTCTCGGACAACCCGAAGAAGCACTACGACTACCTCAAACCGATGGTGGAATACGCCGTCTCCAAGATGGGAGACCTCGGCATCACGCGCGCTGAAGTCCTCATGGCGCCCTCGAACGAGGTCATGATCGAGTACCTCAGGTCGGGACGCGTTGACTGGGTCACTGAGACGCCGTTCTCCGCCGTCGTGTTCAGGAATGAGGCCGGCGCCGAACTGCTGCTTCGGAAATGGAAGAAGGGTGTACCGAGGTACGGGACCGTGTTTGCCGTTCGGACGGACAGCGGGATCACGTCCCTTGGAGAGCTCACCGGGCACACGATCGCATTCGAGGACGAGGGATCCAGCTCATCCTTCTTCGTCCCGGCGGCCGAACTCATCGCCGCCGGTCTCAGACTCGTCCAACTCGAGTCACCGAGGGATGAAGTCCCTCCGGATGCCGTCGGATACGTCTTCTCACATGAGGAGATCAACTCGTCCATCTGGCTCTACCGAGGCATCGTGGACGCTGCCGCGTTCAATGACATCGACTGGGAGAAGGAAGATCACGTCCCGGCTAGCTGCCGGGAAGATCTGCGCATCATCCGCGCGACGCCCCCGATCGATCGGGCCATCGAGCTGGTGCGCGCTGATCTCGACCCCGCGATCAGAGACAGGCTCCGCGATATTCTGCTGCATGCGCACGAAGACCCCGACGCGACAGATGCGCTGTGGTCCTATCAGCAGACCGCTCGGTTTGACGAGCTCGGGACCGAATCGGTGACGGGCCTGGAATCGATCGAGGAGTCTCTCCGAATCGTGCTGGAGGAGCTCGGACGATGACGCTACGCCTTCGGACACAGTATACGATCGCTATCGCCACGCTCGTCGCCCTCGCGTCGGTGACGCTCGCGAGCATCGTTGTCTACAGCCTGAGCCGGGCGTCGACCTCTCGCGCCGAGACTCTTACCCGCGTGTCCAGCGAGCACCTGATCGCCGAGGCCGACGCGCGCGCGTCGGCCGTCTCACGTCTCATCGCGTCCAACATCGCAAACGCCTACTACTACTATGACATCGAAGAGATGGAGAACATCCTCTCCGCCGCGCGGTCCGAGCCGGACATAGTCTCCACCGTGGTATTCGACATGGACGGCGCCGCCGTCGTCGACGGTACCGGGTCCATGGCCGAATTCGGGGAGCAGGTCTCGCCCGAGCTGCTCGCGATCCTCGGTGGCGGGGCAGCCAACAAACAGATCGTCCGGCATTCTGAGGACGTCATCTATGTGACCTGCCCGCTGGAGCTCGGGGACGAGACGGTCGGCGGAGTGACGGTCGGGCTCTCGCTGATAGGACTCAACAAGCGAATGGGTCAGTTGGCCGAGGAGATCGATGTGCTCAACGCTGAGGCGGCGAACCGCGGTGTACTCGCGGTCGTGCTGGCGGCACTGCTGACGATCGCCGGCGGAGTCGTAGTGGCGTCGCGAGTCGCCGACCGCCTCTCCAGGCCGATCGGCGATGTGGCGCGGGCGGCTGCATCGATCGGCAACGGAGCCCACGCGGTCCGCGTCGAGGCCGCCGGCAGTCAGGAGATCGTGGAACTGGTCGAGTCCTTCAACACGATGGCACAGGATCTCGAGAGCAGCACGATTTCGCTCGACAGACTCGAGGACGTCGTCGCGGAGCGCACAGCGCAGATCAGGACCGCGAACGAGCAGCTGCGGGCGGAGATCGGCCGGAGAGAACTCGTTGAGGAGGAGCTCAGACAGCACCGCGAGGAACTCGAGCATATCGTGGCCGAACGAACGCGCAGGCTGGCGGAATCCAACACACAGCTCAAGCGTGAGATCGAGGAGCGTCATGAGGCAGAGAGGAGTCGCCTCGAGATGGAAGAACGCCTCCTGCGAGCTCAGAAGATGGAGGCTCTCGGCATGCTGGCGGGCGGCGTCGCGCACGACCTGAACAATATTCTGACGGGCGTTGTGAGCTACCCGGAGCTGCTCCTCAGACAGCTCCCGGAAGGAAGCCCGCTTGCGAGTTCCCTCGAAACGATCCGCTCATCCGGCGAGCGCGCGGCCGCCGTCGTGCAGGACCTTCTGACGATGGCACGGCGAGGTGTGGCGTCCATGGAACCGCAGAACCTCCGGGTGATCGTCGACGAGTACCTGGCGACTCCCGAGTTCCGCTCGCTCGAGGCGGCGCAGCCCGGGGTCGCAGTTCAGACGAGCCATCTCGTGGGAGACTTGTGGATCTCCGGTTCACGCGTCCACGTGCTCAAGAGCGTCACGAACCTCGTTCAGAACGCCTTCGAGGCGATACCCGGCAGCGGGTCGATACGGATCACGACAAGCAGAGCGGACTCGTCAGACGTGGATATCGCCACGGACGCCCCGACGTGCGCGGTCATCGAGGTCGCCGACACTGGTACGGGCATCACCACCGAGGATCTCGCACGAGTATACGAACCCTTCTACACAAAGAAGAAGCTCGGCCGCAGTGGGTCGGGCCTCGGCATGGCCGTCGTCTGGGGCACGGTGCAGGACCATGGAGGTCACATCGATGCCTCGAGCCTGCCTGGTGAGGGCACCACCTTCACGATCTCGCTGCCGGAGATCGACGCGCCGCTCGCGCGGAAGGGGGACGCCGTCCAATCACACGCATTCGATGGTCACGGCGAGCGCGTGCTCGTGGTGGATGACGTCGAAGAGCAGCGGGAGGTCGCCACGAAGCTGCTGGGCCTGATGGGATACGACGCGGTCGCGGTCGCAAGCGGCGAAGAGGCCATAGCGCACGTGCGCGACAACGAGTGCAGTCTGCTCGTGCTCGATATGATCATGGAACCGGGCATCGACGGGTTGGAAACGTACGAACGCATTTTGGAGATACGACCAGGGATGCCGGCCGTGATCGCCAGTGGATTTGCCGAGTCCGAGCGCGTGGACAAGGCCCGGAAACTCGGTGTCTCCGCCTACATCAAGAAGCCGTATCTCGCCGCCGACCTGGGAGACGCGATCTACGCGGCTCTGAACCACCATCGCGCGGAGACGTCGCCATCGGTCGCGGACACGCCACGCAGCTGACGCACGGCTCGATCCTCCGGGAACGCGCGGTACAGCCGAGACATCCCTCCGGCCATCCGACCTACACTCCGACCCCCTCCAACCACCACAGAAACAGCACGATCAAAGCCGTCGCGGGGAGAACCACGACCCACTCGTTCACCCTGAAGAGACGCGGGAGCGTCATATCCCCGAAGTCCCCTACGGTCATCACGCCACGCGCAAGTCGCGGATAGAGGGCGGCCAGCGCGCCGGCTCCGATGAGAATGCCGACGACTCCGCCGAGGAGCGCGTCCATCGAGCCCTGCCCAACGGCGCCCGCGATCGTCCCCGGGCAGTACCCGAGCGTCGCGAACCCGGCACCGAAGATGAGGCCGCCGACAAGCGACGTGCCGACGGAACCCGGCTTCGGGTGGAGCTCCGCGAGACCGGCGCTCTTCATGAGATGGACGCCGAGCGTCCCGACGACGACCGCCGAGAGCATGATCTTCAGAACGGTGTGATCCTCGAGAAGCAGCTGTCCGATGATGACGTCGTACCGCGTTGCGCCGCCCCTCTGGAGGAGAAAACCGAACGCGACGCCGAGCAGGAGCCCGATGAGGAGCTGCGCGGGCTTCCGAGAATGAAGTCGCTTGAACATGCTCCCTCCTAGCCCGCGATCACGCGGAAGATGAGCATCGCGACCGCGATGCCGCCAACGAAGAATGAGATGGCGGCGACCCAGCTCGAGACGGCCATCTGGAGCGTCCCGCTGATCCCGTGACCGCTCGTGCAGCCGCCGGCCCACCGCGAGCCGAACCCCATGAGGAACCCGCCGACGACGGCGACGACCCATCGCAGCGCCGGCGCGTGTCCGAACGCTGATTGGAACCGCCCCGGCACCCATTCGAGTTTGAGAGAGCCCGAGAGCGCGGCCGAGATAAACGCCCCGATGACCACTCCGACAACGAGCATCCACTCCCAGTCGACCTCAATGGGGAACTTCCGGTAGTACTCCTTCTCCTCCACGGCTCGACCGCGGAAGACCCGCTCGATCATCCCGCTCGTTCGCGCGAACGCCGTCGAGCAGCCGATGGGCTTGTTCGACAGCAGGAACGCCAACCAGCTGAGCACTCCAATACCCGCCCCGACCAGATAGGGCGACCAGCGAGGCATCGTCCAGAGGTCCATGCTTCCTCCTAGTCTCTCCCATCCTCCACGAGTCTGGGCCCGTGTGGTAGCGCGCACATGGCGCACGCGTCGCTGTGTCCTGCGGCCTTATATCCGGCATACCCACCCGCGGCGTTGAGAATGTTCGCGAACCCGTGTCGTTCCAGGAAGCTCGCGGCAGTGCTCGAGCGATTGCCGGAGCTGCACATGACGACAGTCGGGAGCGCCGGGTCAAGGTCCCGCGGACGCACCCTCAGATCGGCCGTCTGGATGTTCCGGGAGCCGTCGATGTGTGAGGACGCGTACTCGGCGGGTGCCCGGACATCGAGGAACTCGAAGAGTCCCTCGCCGGTCACGACATCGTGCAGCTCATCCGGTGAGAGAAGAGCCGTGTGCGCAGTCGGCAGACCATCTCGCGACCACGCGAAGACCCCACCCTCGAGAAAGGAATCGACGCGGTCCACTCCGACGCGCCGGAGCCACGAGGTCGCTTCGAGCACCTGTTCTCTGGTGTCCGCGACGAGAAGGAGCCGGCGCTCCGGAGAAAGCACCCACCCCGCGAAGGTCGGAAAGTTCCCGGCGAGCGGCAGGCTGATGGAGTCGCGGAGATGTTGTCCGGCGTAGGCGTCGTACGACCGCACGTCGACGACGGTCGTCCGCCGCGCCCGGGTCCGCTCATCGAACTCGCCGGGAAGGAGCGCCCTGGGTTCTGCGAGCTTCCGCACGAGAACCGGTCCCTTCGCATTCACGGCGCTCAATCTCGCGAAGTGATCCGGGGCCGCGGGCATGTCTTCGGTGAGCGAACGGACGAACGCCTCCCGGTCCCTGATCCGAAGAGCCTGGTTGTAGCGCTTCTCGTAGCCGATCGTGCTGCGCCACTTCGATGCCATGGCGCGGCCGCAGAGCGAACCGGCGCCATGCGCTGGAAGGACCTCGCAGAAGTCCGGAAGTTCGAGGAGCTTGCCATGCAGGCTGTCGTAGAGCTTGGCGGCGAGCTCCCGCGCGCGGCCGGGGAACAGGTCGGGACGCCCGACGTCACCAACGAAGAGTGTGTCACCCGTGAAGACGCACGCGGGTTTGCTGCCGCGGACCGTGTCCGTGACAACATAGCTGACGTGCTCGGGCGTGTGTCCCGGGGTCTCGAGGACGTCGAATCGCATGTGCTCGATCTCGAACGAGTCTCCCTCCCTCACCGGCACATGCGGGAACGCGCACTTCGCGAGCTTCGGCGCGTAGATGGCCGCCCCCGTCGCGTCCGCCAGGTCCATGTGTCCGGAGACGAAGTCGGCGTGGAGGTGCGTCTCGATGATGTGGGTGATGCGTACATCGAGCTCGGCCGCCGCGGCGAGATACGCTTCGATGTCGCGCTCGGGGTCCACAACGGCGCAGGCGTGGCTCCCCGCGATGAGATAGGAGCTGTGCGCGATCTTCTCGATGAAGAAGTGTTTGATGAGCATGGAACTCCCCTAGATGAAGATGAGCATCACGAGCGATGTTGCGACGACAAGGAATACGAGTGTCATGACCCCGCCGGCGCGGAGGTAGTCGGCGTTCCTGTACCCGCCCGGCGCCATGAGCAGCGCGTTGACTTGGTGTGTCGGAAGAATGAACGAGTTGGATGCGGCCACAGCCACGAGCAGCGCGAGCGCCCTTGGGCTGATGCCCGCCTCGCGCCCGAGTATCATCACGAGCGGGACGAGCACGACCGTCGCGGCGACGTTCGACATGAAGAGCGTGAACAGCGTAGCGAGCGCGGCCACCGCCAACATGACCATGAAGACCCCGCTCCCCTCCGTCAGATGCATCACCAGCCCGGCGATGTACTCCGCCGCGCCGGTCTTCTCCATTGCGAGGCCGAGCGGAATCAGTCCGGCAAGCAGGAGAACCGTGCGCCAGTCGACCGCGCGGTATGCCTCATCGATCCGTACCACCCCCAGGAGCACCATCGCGAGCGCGCCGGTCAGAAGAGCGTGCGAAAGCTGGAACCCGAGGAAGGCCAGCACCAGCGCGCCGGCGAAACAGGCCAGCGCGACAACCGGGCGACGATGCCTCGAGTCCGATTCGACCTCAGATGAGAGCAGGAACTGCCGCTGGTCGCCCAGCGCGCCGATCATTCGCCACGGACCGTGAACGATAAGCGCATCGCCCGGCCGAAGCGGGACATCTGAGAAGTCCGTCCGCTGCTCAACATCACCACGGAGGAGCATGATGGGTTCGACGTGGTAGTTCTTCCGGAGCGCGATGTCGCGAAGCGTGCTCCCGACTATGGGCGAGCGCGGAGGAATGATCGCCTCGGCAAAGCCAGCATCGCCGCCCGGGTCCAGCTCGCCGAAGTCGCTGCACTCCTCTCGACACTCCAGCTCGTACTCGCCGCAGAATCGCTCGATGTCAACAGGCTGTCCGAGCAGCGCGAACCTCTGGCCCTCCGCCAGCCGCGTATGACGCCACGGGGCGTAGTCAACGTCTCCCCCCTCTTCGAGCGCGAGAAGATTGACTCCGTAGCGCGTCCGAAGATCGAGTTCCTCCCGGGTGTGTCCGATGAGACGACTGCCCGGAGGGACGGTGAACTCGTAGATCGTCGACGGAAGCTCCCACGCCTCGATAAGCTCCTGCTCCGGGCTCTGTGTTCGTTCGTCGCGGCGTCTCGTCGGCAGAACCTGCGGCCCCAGAGTGACGAAGTACAGCACACCTGCGGCCAGAAGCGCCAGGCCTACAGGCGTTACGCTGAAGAGGCCGAAGCCCTCCTCGCCACCGCGTCTCAGAAGGTCGTTCAGAATGATGAGAGGCCCCGAGCCGACCATCGTGATGGTGCCGCCGAGGATGGCTGCGAACCCCATGGGCATAAGGAGTCGGGACGCCGGGACGCTTCTCCGGCGGGAGATGCGAAGCATCGCCGGAAGGAACAGAACGGCCGCGCCGACGTTCTGCATGAAACCGGAGAGAAGACCGACAACACCGGATACGACGCCGACGAGTCGTCGCTCGCTCTCGCCGGCCGCTCGCATGATGAAGCGGGTCATGCGCCTCGTGACCCCGGACCGCTCGACGCCGTGCCCCATGATCATCACGGCGGCCACGGCAACGACGGCGTTGCTCGCCAGGCCGGAGAACGCCTCGGCGGGCGTCAGGATACGGAGCCATGCCAGCGCGAGCATCACCGCGACGGCGATGACGTCGACGCGCACACGCTCTGTGATGAAAAGGGCTATCGTTGCGGCGAGAACGATGAGGACCGTGAGGATCTCCGGCGTCACACCAATCCTCCTGCCTCGCCCGGCGCGCCGAACCCGACGATGCCGGACGTACCGCGCCGCACGATGTGGATGGTCGGCCGGTGCGCCCCGCTGTCTGGGGCGCACCGCATGCAATCTATCTACTTCCCCGGACACTCCGCGGCTACGGTCGGGTCGATCCCCTTGTCACCGTAGGCCTTGTCATAGTGCGCCGCGAAGTCGGCCGCGAGCTTCCTCGCGCGCTCCGCGAACGCATTCTTGTCATCCCACGTATTGACCGGGTTCAGGATCGACGCATCCTCTATGCCAGGGCAACTCTTCGGCACCGCGACCCTGAAGATGGGGTCGGTCTCGTACTCGACATCGTTCAGCTCGCCCGAGAGCGATGCGTTCACCATCCGCCGCGTCGTCGGCAGGTTGATGCGCGATCCGACACCGTACGGTCCACCGCTCCACCCCGTGTTGATCAGATAGACGGTCGAGCCGTGCCTCTCCATCCGCTCCCCGAGCATCGTCGCGTAGACGTCCGGGTTCCTCGGCATGAACGGCTCGCCGAAGAACCGGGAGAACGTGCTCACCGGCTCTGTGACGCCCGTCTCGGTGCCCGCGAGCTTGCTTGTGTACCCCATCAGGAACCACAGCATCGCCTGCTCGCGCGTCAGGCGCGACACCGGCGGGATGACGCCGTTGGCGTCGGCCGTGAGGAACAGGATGGTCTTCGGATGACCGGCGGTCGACGACTCCTTGATGTTCTCGAGATAGCGAAGCGGGTATGAGCCCCGCGAGTTTGGCGTCAGCCGGGAATCGAAGAGATCGAACTCGCCCCACGGGTACATCATCGCGTTCTCAATGATCGAGCCGTGCTTCTCGACGTCGTCCTTGTGGAAACACGCGCTCGTGATCTCCGGTTCCTTGGCGGGGTCGAGGTCGATGAGCTTCGCGTAGCAACCGTACTCGAAGTTGGCGATGCCGTTGTCGTTCCAACCGTGCTCGTCATCGCCGAGGAGCGCGCGCGTGACGTCGGCCGAGAGCGTCGTCTTGCCGGTGCCGGACAGGCCGAGCAGCAGCGCGCTCTCGCCGTCCGGTCCTTCGTTCGCGCTGCAGTGGATGGGCAGGATCCCCTCACCCGGCAGCATGTAGTTCATCACGGTGAAAATGAGTTTCTTGACGCTCCCGCAGTAGGCTGAGCCGTAGACGACCCCGAGCCCGCGGTCGAGATCGATCGCGACGGCCATGGTCGACGTACCCTTGAGCCTCGGGTCGACGCGGAGCCGCCCCTCGTAGCGCGCCGGGTCGAGCTTGTGGTACGGAAGCGCGATGAGGGTGAAGTGTCGATCGCTGAAGCAGGTCTGCTTCACGATCGCGTCAGACCATGGGCGGAACATGTTGTCCGTGAAGAGCGCCGCAAGAGCGAAGTCGCCGATCGTATGAACGGGAAGAGCATAGTCGGCGTCAGCGCCCACGACTCGGTCAGTCACGTAGACCTTGTCGACTCTCGAGAGCGTCGCAAGCGAGTCCTCAAGCAGCATGTCGAACGTGCTTGGCTCGAGCGGGATGTTGTTCGGGCTGTTCCAGTCGATCGTATCCTGGCTCTCGGGACGTTTGACAATGTAGGTGTCCTTGGGGCTCCGGCCGGTCGACTCGGGCGGGGTCCAGGTCGCGAGCGCGCCGCACGCGCTGGCGATGGCCTCACCGTTGGCGAGCGACTCGCGGATCATCTGCTCGCGGGGGATGTTGGCGAGTACGTTCTGCCGCTTCGAAAGCAGGTCGGCGAGCTTCTCCCGAAAGGTCATATCCGTCTCCATGATGCCGTGTGGATGTGCTGTAGGGCGGCCTCTGTGCGCCACCTTCGCGGATTCTCAACCTCTCCATGCTATACCCCGCGGGCCGGGAAGTGAAGCGCGAAGGCCCGGGCGTGATGGCCCGGGCCTCGCTCGCGGTCTTCGTGACCCCCTCGTTCAGAAGGGAGCCGCAGCGCCGATATCCCCCCATGCAGCTCGGAATCTCCGACTCATGGTCACCGCACGGCTCCCTCGTTCTACATCAGTTCTCCCCCGCTGTAGACGTACGAGTCTCCGCGGTTGGTCGGGCAGCAGAACGGAGTCGTCACACCGTTCTCCCGCGCGACCGCCTCGGCCTCGAGGTAGACGTGCTCGCGTCCGCCGCCGTGCGTCGGAACGATGAGCTTCGGCTCGAACGCGTTGATCGTGTAGAGGTTGCCCTCGCGGAGCGCTTCCGGGTCATGCGCGTGGCATCCGGTCACATTCACGAACGCCATGTCGAGTTCATCGATGAATGGATCGAGGTAATCGATCTCCGCGAAGTACCCGTCGCGCTCGTCCTCGGCCCAGCCGGCATGGTCACCGGCGTGGTAGAGCACGAGACCATCGACGTCAACGAGGAAGCCGACGCCCGCGTCGTTCGCGGCGATCGTCCGGATGTTCATCCCATCAAGCTCGATGTGCTCGCGCGGACCGACGTACTGGTACTCGGGACCCTCGTACCCCGCCTGCCGGTACTGCGGCTGGAGTTCGGGGCGGAACCCGAACACGTACGTGACGTTCGGGAGCGTCTCGGCCCAGTCGAATATCACCGGATCGAAGTGGTCGCCGTGCTCATGCGTCACGAACACGTAGACGTTCTCATCGGCGAGCTCGGCCGGGTCTATGCAGCCGTTCGCGAGAGACGGGGTCTCCGGGGTCGCCCCGCCTGACCAGTAGTCGAAGATAAGGAGGTGCTCGTCGGTCTTGAGCGCCCATCCGCAGTGTCCGAGGTACCACATCGACGCTTCCCCGCTCGCGACCGCGCGGTCGAGGAGCATGTGACGCCCGTAGTTCTCCTCGAGATCGGTCGCGGTCGCGCCCCGGGCCATCAGATACTCGGCAACACCCCGGTGCCCGTACTTCGCGGCGTACTGGAGTGGCGTCATCCCGGCATCATCGGCCGCGTTGATGTCCGCGCCGTGCTGGATGGCAAGCTCCACTCCATCGGTGAGGCCGGCGAGCGCCGTCTTATGGAGGAAGGTTCTGCCGGTCGGCGTCTCACGCGCATCAACATCTGCCCCGTGCTCGAGGAGAAGCGCCGCGAACTCGGGATCCCAGCTCCTGAGCGTCTCGTGGAGCGGCGTCAAGCCGTCGGCCCGCGCCGGGTCCGGGTTCGCGCCCCGCGCGAGCAGAAGCCGTGCCGCGTCCATCTGACTCTGGAGCACGGCCCACGTCAGCGCCGTCCAGCCGTCGCTGCACTCGTCATCGAGCTCCATCCCCTCATCGAGAAGCAGTTCCATGAGCTCCGTGTTGCCGCTGGCCGCCGCGCTGTGAAACGCCGTCATTGCGTTGTAGTCAGCGCGTGCGTGGATACTCACGCCCTGCTCGATGAGATACTCGACGACGTCGGTCGTGTCCCGGCGGGCGGCGAGCATGCAGGCATTGTACCCGTCACCGTTCCGGTCGTGGATATCGGCTCCCGCATCGATGAGCGCTTCGAGAACGTCGACACTGGCCTGCCCGGCCACGCCGCTCAGGAACGGAGTATAGAGCGCGCCGTTTCGCGCGTTCACATCCTGGCCGTGGTCGAGCAGAAGCTGAACAAGCTCCGCGTCGCCACCGAAGGCCGCGCCGTGGAGCAGCGTGCTTCCGCTCCCGCCGACGATGTCCAGGCTCGCGCCGTGTTCTATGAACAGACGCGCGAGGTCTCCGTGGAGGCTGTAGACGGCCCACCGAAGCGGCGTGTTGCCGTTGTCATCGGCGATGTCAACCGCCGCGCCGCGCTCGAGCAGGAGTTCGGCGATATCCATGTGTCCGTGAATGGCCACGCACCCGAGAGCCGTGGTGTTCTCGTTGTCGCCGATGTCGATCGGAGCGCCGGCATCGAGAAGATAGCGGACGACCTCGGTGTGTCCGCCGATGCTGGCAAGATGGATAGCCGCATCGTTGTGGACGTCTTTTGCCGTGAGCTGCGACGGATCGGATTCAACGATGGCGCGGACCGCTTCGAGATTCCCTTCGCTGGCCGCGTCGTGGATCTCGCCGGCGTACGCCGCGCAGAGCGACACGGCGAGGACCATCACGCACAGAAACGTGAATCTCATCATTCCCCCCGGGATCATGTTCGCGGCCGGACCGACGCGAAGGTGGGCGCCGCGCTGGCGCCGGACCGGAGCCGCCGTGAGCTGTTCCAGCAGATGTCACAGGGTTTGACAACGCGGCAGGGGGCGCGGTTGAAGCCCCGGAGCCGGAGGAAGGCCGACGACCCGTGCTGCGGCTTGGCTAGCCGAGAGGCGCGGGACCGTATCGGTCCAGAATGCGCCTGTCTGCGGCGGGAATGCCGAGCGACAGGGCCTGTTCGAGCGCAAACCAGCTCACGTCCGACGAGCGCACGAGCCTCCCGCGAGGGGACAAACAGCTCATGACGTCGAGTGTCACGCGGTTCGTTGTGACGCCATACGTGGTCGTCGCCAGGTGGGTCAGCTCATCGCAGGTCAGCCCAAACTCGCCGTCGAGCAGCGACCGGAGCGCTCCCTCGCGGGACTCCCGGTCGGACGCATCGTCCACGTCGGGAGCGCCGTCGACCGTGACGGGCGCGAACACAACGCGCGGCAGTCTCCAGAGACCCGGCCACCAGCCCCGCTCGTCGGGCTCGCTCGTCAGAAGCACGCGGCCGCGCCGGATGACGATCGCAGCTGTCTCATACATCCGGTTCGTTCTTGTGGCGGCTCGCGCTATCGGGAAGGCCTCGGGATCACCGGCGGCCCGGGCGAGGCAGTGTCCGCCGACAGGGCAACGGCCACAAGCCGGGGACGTTGGCGAACACACGACCGCGCCGAGCTCCATCATCGCCTGGTTGAAATCGCCCGGCCGCCCGGGATCAAGGATCGCTGTGGCGGTCGCGGCAAGCCGACGCCGCGCCGGGGCGCGCGTCACGTCCTCCGACTCGGCGAGCAGCCGCGCAAGCACGCGAACCACGTTCGCATCAAGCACGGCGACGGCCTCGCCGAACGCGATGCTTGCCACAGCCGCCGCGGTGTAGGCGCCGATCCCCGGGAGCTCCATCAGAAGTCCCGCCGTCCGGGGAACGCCTCCCCCGCCCCCGACGATCACCGAGGCC
Organism: uncultured bacterium; assembly: GCA_964516845.1. Taxonomy (GTDB): domain Bacteria; phylum Joyebacterota; class Joyebacteria; order Joyebacterales; family Joyebacteraceae; genus JAPEKQ01. The sequence continues at coordinate 17,103 of CAZEXP010000024.1, read as the reverse complement.
GCCGCCCTGAGGTTCCGCGCGCGGCGATAGTACCCGAGTCCGGACCAGGCGGAGCACACGTCGTCTTCGCCGGCCGCGGCCAGCGCCTCCACGGTCGGAAAGCGCTCGAGGAACCGGGTCCAGTATTCCTCGACGCGCGTCACCTGCGTCTGCTGAAGCATCACCTCTGAAACGAGGATCGCGTACGGGTCGCTGGTTCTTCGCCACGGCATCTCCCGCTTGCTCGCGTCATACCACGCGAGAAGCTCGCGACGGAATCGGACCGCGCCAGCGCCGACATCGAGACTCTGACCGTTCGGCAGGCGGCGAAGCGCTGCTTCTACCCCTCTGGGGTGGGCTTTCTTGACATGCTCCATACGCGCGAGCATAATGGCTTTGCAGCACACACTGCAAGACTACGAAGTGCAAAGGAGACGCCCCCATGCGTGCAGCACACCATGTCGCAGTAGCAGCACTGCTTCTCCCGCTCCTCGCGGCGACCTTCGCCGGATGCTCGAGCGGTCCGCCCGAAAGCCAATTCGCCGACCGTCTCGCGGAGGCCGACCAGGTGTTCAACGGCCGCCAGTACGCACAGGCCGGAGTGCTCTTCGAGGACATCGCGGCGGAAGCCAACGCCGTGGGTGACAACACCGCCTACACCGAGGCCGCGGCCATGCGCGCCAGGACCATGCTCCAGCTGGGCGATCGGCACGGTGGTGAGGTGTGGCTCGAGCAGGCGCGCGTCCACTCAAGCGCGCAGGGCGACCCGGTCGGATGGTCGCGATACCTCGGCGTCAGGGGACGATTCGAGTGGACCGCGAAGGACTCCGTGGCCGCGACCGCGACCTTCAAGGGTCTCTTCGACTACTGTGAAACGAACGAGCTCTACGAGCGCGCCGTCGACGCCACGCACATGATCGCGATCGTCGCTCCGCATGCCGAACGGTTCGAGTGGGCGCACAAGGGCATCGCCATGGCGGAAGCCGGCGAGCTGACCGGCTGGCTCGGCCCGCTGTGGAATAACCTGGGGTGGGACTACGTGGACGCCGGCAACTACGAGAAGGGCCTCGAGGCGCTCGAGCAGGCGCGCGTGTATCACTACGAAACAGGGCAGCAACTCTCGGAGCTCATCGCCGACTACTCCGTCGCTCACGTCAAGCGACTCATGGGCGACATCGCAGCTGCGAAGACCGAGATGCAGGGCGTGTTCGATCAGGCAAGCGGGATGCAGGAGGCCGGCCACCTGGACGCGGTCGAGTGGATGGGCTTCAGCCGCTGGGAGCTCGCCGAGATCGCCATCGCCGAGGGCGATAGCCAGACCGCGGTCGCGCTCATGAGACAGGCGCTGAGCGAATTCGAGCAGGCTGGAATGCCGCGCTGGGATCCGGACGACTGGCAGAAGAAGCAGGCTCGGCTGGCTGAGGTCTCCGGAGGGTAGAACATGAGCCGGCAGGGACCGGGAGGCAGTGATCACGCAAGACACTGGGGGCTCGACCCGTCCGTGACCTTCCTCAATCACGGTTCGTTCGGCGCATGCCCGACGGTCGTGCTCGAGAGTCAGGCCGAGTGGCGCCGGCGGATGGAACGGCAGCCCGTGCAGTTCCTCGTGCGCGACATCGAAGAGCCCTACGACGAATCACGCGCCGAACTCGCCGCGTTCGTTGCCGCCGCACCCGAAGACATCGCATTCGTTCCCAACGCAACGACCGGCGTCAGCACGGTGCTCCGGTCGCTGACGTTCGAACCGGGCGACGAGCTTCTCACAACGACACACGAGTACAACGCCTGCCGAAACGCGCTCGACTTCGTCGCCGGACGCGCCGGGGCCAGGGTTGTCACGGTCGATATTCCGTTCCCGGTCGATTCCCCCGATTCCATCATTGATGCGATCGCCGAGCGGGTCACTCCGCGGACAAGACTCGGCCTCTTCGACCACGTCACCAGCCTGACCGGCATGGTCATGCCGATCGCGGACATCGTGCGGACGCTTTCCGAGCGGGGCATCGAGACGATGGTCGACGGTGCGCACGCGCCGGGTATGGTCCCGCTCGATCTCGGCGCGATCGGACCCGCCTACTACACTGGCAACTGCCACAAGTGGTTGTGCGCCCCGAAAGGCGCGGCCCTTCTCTACGTGCGGCGCGACCTTCAGCCTGATATCCGTCCACTGACGATCAGCCACGGAGCCAACTCCACACGAACCGGACGGTCCCGGTTCTGGCTCGAGTTCGACTGGACGGGGACGCGCGATCTGACGGCGTATCTCTGCGTCGGCGAGTGCGTGAGATTCCTCGGAGGATTGCTGCCGGGCGGATGGGATGAGCTCATGGCCGCGAACCGCGCCCTCGCGCTCGCGGCGAGGGATCTGCTGTGCGAGAAGCTCGGCGTCGAACCCGCGTACCCCGATTCGATGATCGGGACTCTCGCGAGCGTGCCGCTCGGGCCCGGAGAGTATCACTTCAACACGACCGCGCTGGCGTTCGACCCGATCGAGGAAGCTCTCAGGAACGAGTACGGCATAGAGGTCCCGATGCTGGCCTGTCCGAACGGTCCCGCGAGCATCCTGAGGATCTCCGCGCAGATCTACAACCGCATCGAGCAGTACGAGTACCTCGCCAATGCGATGCTCGAACTCAGAGCTCGAAGCTGAGCCTCGCCGCGCAGAGCATGCAGCGGTCCCGCCGCTCGAGGTAGTCTCGCAGCGTGTATTCGAGGTTCGGCTCGACGACCGCGTCGAACAGCACGTCCTCCCCCACGGTCACCGTCACCTTCTCGTCGAGATTGAAGAGGATCGGATAGATGTAGACGCTGAACGCGCCGAGATCCGACGACTCGACACGGACACGATTCCCCGATACGCTCGCGCGGATCGCGGCCGAGGGAACCTCGCGCTTGAAGATGTTGTAGTACGCCGCCGGATCGAGCGCCCCATCGAGCGTGACACGCTCACCTTCCCTCAGCACGACAAGAGAGAACGCGTCGCCGCGCTCGAGCGTCGCCTTGAACCCATCCAGATCGTCGAGTGTTCCAATGTCCATCGAGGTGGCACGTGTATCGTCCGCAGCCAACCTGCCTGCACCAACGATGGTATCTCCCGCCATCAGCCCCATCCGTGTCGCCGGGTAGTCCCCGTCGGAGAGTCCGTCGACCGGAACGCCGTTCCCCGCCTCCGAACCATCCCAGTCCGGATGGAACCCGAACGTGATGCCGTCGTCGATGATCGCGACGTTGTGGTCGCGGTGCCACCACGCCGTCTTCCGCGGCGCGTAAGCGTCGATCGAGATCCACCGGCAACGCCCGAAGAGAGCTCCCGTAGCTTCCCATTGGATCGACGGCGGGAACGGGTCGCGCGGGTGCCGGTCGAGAAAATCCCCGACCAGCGGCAACTCGGTCGCGGCGAACGGGTGAAGATCGTGCTCGCCCGCGAGTTCGCGATAGAGGATGTCACCTCCGGCGTCCTGCACCATTTCAATCGTGCCGCGCATCTTCCATGACGGGTAGAGGCCGTCATCGAACGTCGTCGTCGCATAGACCGGGACCGCCACCATGTTCTGCGCGTACGTCGGCTGATCGCCGTCGAGGCTCCCGACACCGACGTGACCGTTCAGCGCAACGATGGCTGCATAGTCGGTCGGCATCGTCATCGCGAAGAAGAACCCGGCGGACGCTCCGTCGGAGAAACCCGACATGTAGACACGGTCGTCGTCGATGTTGTACTCGCGCTTCACGGTGCGCACGAGCGTTTCGATGTTGTCGTACCCGACCTCGTCCCACCAGGTCGCGTCGATCTGGCCGAACGGAAGCAGAGCGAACCAGCCCCGGTCGCGCGCGAGCCCGACGAAGTGGCTGTCCGCGGCATACTCGAGCGGGTCTTCTATCACTGCGGCCCGGCCGACGCCGCCGTGGAGCACGACGAGCAGCGGAGTGGGCCGCGATGGATCATGATCCGATGGAGAGATAAGGACCCACGGCCGCTCGACGCCGTCTGTGCAGACGGCCGTGCGAAGTTCGACATCCCCCGAGGTCTGCGGATCCGGGAACGGCATCGCGCGGATGGCCGAGACAACATCGGTCCACTCGGGCTCCTCGTCCAGAACGCGCGTGATGAGCTGGTCACGCGCACCGACGTCTGTGGTCGCCAGCAGTTCCGTGAGAGGTTCCATCCACGACGGGATTTCAACGGAAGTCTGTCCGCCGGCCGCCGCCGCGGCGATCGCCGGGCTCGGGAACAGAAGAAACGCCGCGAGCATCGCGGCGGGAATGACGCACTGGCGCATCGGTCGGAACATGACGGTCACCTCCTGCGTTCACCGGGGCGACCCTCGTCCCGGAACGCGTCGAGCACGTATTCGAGGTTCGTTCTGAGCCTCTTGTTGACGAGATAGTTGGCGCGCGTGTCCGGAAGCACCGCCCAGTGCGTGCTGCCCTCGACGAGCGCATCTTCGAACTCCCACGCGTAGTTGAAGCTCTGTCCGCTGAGATCCTTGAGCGCGCGGACCTGGCGCACGTCCAGGAGACTCAGATTGACACGCTCCAGCCTCTCCGCCGCCACCGTGTAGCGCTCGCGACGCGCCATCTCCACCACCACCTCGCGACTCCCCCGGTCGAGCGCCGTCGTCGACTTGAGCTGGTCATTGAGCGCCACGGCGCTCCCGAAGCTCACACCAACGAGGGGCGCGATGTCGTCCGCGCTCACGTTCTCCTCCACCAACCTGGTAATGGCCGCCTCGGAGATCTGATAGGTCACCGGCCGCACGACAGGAAGATCAAAGACGTTCTGAAGGAAGAACAACCCGAAGAACGCCAGCAGCGCAGCGATCACGGGTGTCGCCACCCATCCTCCCGCGATCCGGCCCACCATGCCGACGTTGATGCCGCGTCCACCCTTCGCGAGCGCGATCCCTATCACAGCTCCGACGACGGCCTGCGAACTCGAGACCGGCACCAGCGGGACCGCCGGCAGACCGTGCGTGATCAGCCAGGCCTCCAGCGCCTCTGACGCAAACACGAACAGCACGATCGACTCCGCGAGTATCACGATGAGACCCGTCACCGGCGTCAGCCGGAACACGCCGCGGCCGACCGTCATCATCACACGGTGCGAGTATGAGATGATCCCGACCGCGATGGCCACCCCGCCGACGGCGAACAGCTGCTGCGCGACCGTGACGTCGAAGACGCCGAAGATACTCGCTGAGCCGGATGGAAGCGCGGAGACGAACACACCCATCACGTTCGCGATGTTGTTCGCGCCCAGAGCGAACGCGCCGAATGCGCCGACGCCGAGAAAGAGCAGTCTCGTCCAGAGGTCCTGTTCCAGCAGGTGAATGCGCGAGCTGTCAATGACACGGCGGGTGGCCACGTAGAGAACGGCAGCGATCGCACCTGAGAGAACCGGGCAGATGATCCAGGTCGAAACGATCTTTGTGAACGTCTCCATATCGGTGGGAGAGCCCGTGAAGATGTTCCACCCGATGATGCCTCCGACGATCGCCTGCGAGACCGAGACCGGCAGCCCCGACTTCGTCATCCAGAACACCGAGACCGCGGCGGCGAGCGCGACCATGAACGCGCCTGCGAGCGCACTCACATCGCCGAGATGTCCCAGCGTGCCGGTCGCACCGGCTCCGGCAAGAACAGCGCCGATGATCACGAAGACGCCGCTCGTGATGGCGGCGGTGCGGAAGCGGACCATTTTCGTCGCCACGGCCGTACCGAAGACGTTCGCCGCGTCGTTCGCGCCGAGTGACCAGCCAAGGAAGAGACCGCTCGTCAGGAAGAACAGGACCATCAGGTGCTCCGTCGGAAGAGCAGGAAGACTGCGCGGATCCGTCGCTGTCCCGGGCTAGATCGTTCGCTTGATCGTCGAGATGGAAAGACGCTCGCTGACGTCCTCGGCCTGATCGGTGACAGAATCGATCTGCATCACGAAATTCCCCAACTGCAGCTTGCAGCTGAGATCGAGTTCGAGTTCGAAGATACTCCGCTTGAGCCGCTCCGCGACCTTGTCGGCCTCCTTCTCCCAGAAAGCGACCTTGTGGACATGGTCCGCGACCGTTGAAGGGTTGCGGAAGTACGCACGCACACCCATCACCAGTTCCTGAACCGCGCGACTTGCGTAGTCAACGAGTTCGAGCCAACCGGGGCAGACCGCCTCCGGCACGTTCGGCTTCTCAACCGAGATCTGCATCAGGACCGTCTTGATGCCGCTGATGACATCGTCGGTCTGCTCGAGAAGTCCCAGCACGTCGCCACGCGACTCCGGGATGAGCGTCTCGATGTAGAGCTGGTGCTCGACGTCGCGCCTGAGGCCGTCCGCGTCACTCTCGAGTTCGGAGACCTTCGCGCGGCGCTCCTCGAATTCCTCGAATCGGCCACTCAGATAGTCCTTGAGGGCCTCATGGAAGAGGAGGCCCGCCTCGCTGGTGTTGTCGAGATACTGGTCGATCTTGGACTCAAGGAGCTTCGTCCGTGAGAAGAGGTTGGTCATAGGTTCATGCCTCCGCGGGGCTAACTCAAGCATTCACAAGGTGTTCCGACTATTGGTGAGGCACTGCCCCGCCACCCCCTCCACCGGAGCACCCGCTAAGAATAGCGGTGACAGCCCCTGTCTTCAAGGGTTGTTGCCTGCTATTTGACTATATGGCCATATAGCCATATACTATCAGTGTAACTCTGAACCTGCAGCGCCCCGTGGGGCGCCGTCATCTGCGACCGGGATGGAGCTATCCACGCCCGGCCCGGCCGCCCAGAACCGGAGACCAGGACCATGGAAGGAAGAGACTACGAACGCGACGCGCTGGTGCTCCGCGCACTGGCGAACGAGAGCCGTCTGAGGATAGTCGAGCGCCTCGGCTCCGAGCAGGCATGCGTCTGCGAGCTCACCGAGATGCTCGGACTCGATCAGTCGACCGTTTCAAAGCACTTGACCGTCCTCAAGGCGGCCGACATCGTCAGCGGCGTGCGTCGCGGCAATCACATCTACTACCGGTTGCTCGCTCCGTGCGTTCTCGGCTTTCTCAACTGCGCGGCATCGGTCCGAGGGAAAGAGACTCGCGACGCCATCACGGGTGGCGTCTGCGCCGACACCACGCAGGCCATGCGGTCGAGCGAGTGACGGGGCGGGACACGACCGGACACACGAAGGGGACCATGATGGACAGACGAGAGGTCAAGCAGGCTCTGTGGATCGCCGCGGTCTTCGCCGCGGTCTCGCTCCTCCCGGTCGGAAGCGAGCGGGTCGGGATGGCGGCGCGCGAGGCGCTGCTGTTCGCGCAGGACTACGCCCGGAATCACGTGATGTACGGGCTTCTCCCCGCAATGCTCATCGCGGGAGCCATCGCGACGTTCGTCTCCAAGGGTTCCATCATGCGGTACCTCGGCGCCCGCGCGCACCGCGTCGTCGCGTACGCCGTCGCATCCGTGTCAGGCACGGTCCTCACGATCTGTAGCTGCACGGTCCTCCCCTTCTTCGCGGGCATCTACTCACGCGGCGCCGGTCTTGGTCCGGCGACGGCGTTCCTTTACGCGGGTCCGGCCATCAATGTCGTTGCCATCTTCATGACCGCCCGCGTGCTCGGTGCGCACATCGGCATCGCCCGCGCCGTCGGAGCCATCGCGTTCAGCATCGTCATCGGACTGATCATGCACGTCATCTTCCGCAAGGAGGAGGCGGTCCGCGCCGACGAGTCACTCGCCATGCCGGAGGAGCCGGAGCATCGACCGATCTCGCAGGTTCTCGGACTCATCGTCCTGATGATCGCCATCCTCGCACTGGTCAACTGGCAGGCGTCCGGCTCGACGGGTCCGGCGGCCTGGGTGGCCGTGCACAAGTGGTCGCTCGCGGCCATGGGCAGCGGCGTGCTCGCCATACTCCTGGCGCTCTGGTACCGCCTGAAGCCGTGGGCGCTCATGCTCGCGGCCGCGGCCACCGTCGTGGCCGGACTCATTATCCCGGGCTCGCCCCAGGCCGCGTTCATCGTTGCGGTTGCCGGGCTGGTCGTCGTCGGAGCTGCAGGCACACAGGACTCGCGCGAATGGATGTCCGAGTCGTGGGGACTGGCGGCTCGAATCCTCCCGCTTCTCTTCGTTGGCATTCTCATCGCGGGCGCGCTGCTCGGACGCCCCGGGTACGAGGGTCTCATCCCGACGCGCTGGGTCTACCGCGTCGTCGGCGGGAACGGGTTCCTCTCGAACGCCGCCGCGTCGGTCGCCGGGGGACTGATGTACTTCTGCTCGACCACGGAGATCCCTATCGTCCAGGGACTGATGGGAGCCGGCATGGGCAAGGGCCCGGCTCTGGCGTTCCTGCTTGCGGGACCGGCCGTCTCGCTGCCGAACATCCTCGTCCTCCGGAGCATCCTCGGCACGAAGAAGACGGCAACCTATCTCACGCTCGTCGTTGGATTCTCCACACTGCTCGGATACATCTACGGGCTCGTCA
>CAZEXP010000024.1:7105-8581 GCA_964516845.1 uncultured bacterium | reverse complement strand
CTCACGCTCGTCGTTGGATTCTCCACACTGCTCGGATACATCTACGGGCTCGTCACCAGGTAGTGGTACCATCTTCGGCATGCTCCTCGTCCCGGCCAGGTCACTCTGGACCGGGACGACGGGGACACATCGCCGGCAGATACGGCAACCGACCGGAGCGAGACCGTGTTCAACCCCGGAACCAGGACCGAGAAGCGACCGTTCGACTGGTTCTCGCTGGCGCGCCAGCCGCAGAGCCCCGTCGAGCGCGGCGGCAAGACACTCCACGGGAGTGACCTGGACGCGTGGCGCGAGCAGTTCCGACCGTTCTTGAACTACATCCGCGACCGTGAGGTCGTGCTCGTTCTCTCCGGCGGCGGGATGCTCCTCCCCTGTCACATCAGCGCCATTCGTGTTCTCGAACTCCTCGACGTCCGCATTTCAAGGATCTACGGGACCTCTGCAGGCGCCGTCATTGGCGGGCTGTACGCAGCGGGCATGACGACGACGCAGCTCCAGCAGATGATGCTCGACATCACCTCGCCGGACGACCTGTTCGGTGTGGCGGCGCGCTATCCCCAGCTGCGGTTCGTGACCAACGAGGTCAAACGCGCGCTGCTCGGAGCATCGCCGGAGGAATCGGGGGTTTACGATCTCGCGCAGGTCGAGCAGTTCGTCTCGCACGCACTGATCAAGTACCTCGGGCGCGTGCCGCGACTGCAGGAGCTCGCGATGGATTTCTCGAGCATCGCGCTCGACATGGGAACCGGCAATGACCGGGACGCTGACATCGGCAAGTCCGTGCTGTCACGGAGAGACACACCCGAACTGAGACTCTCCGACGCCATCAGCGCATCCATGGCGATCCCCGGAGTGTTCCCACCCAAGCTCATCGGCGACCGGTACTACGTCGACGGAACCGTCATCGAGCAGCTTCCCATCACGACGGCCGTCGAAGAGTGGCAGTGGGAGAAACGGAGATTCCGACCGAAGCCTCTCCTCATCATCGGGGTCGACCTCGGAGTAGCGGGCAACGCGCCGTCCCGCGACAAACTCCGTCACCCGATCGACCTCGTTATCCACTCGTATGAGATCCAGGGCCGCGTCATCACACAGCACAGCCTCATCCGGGCACACCGGCCGAAGCACGGGACGTCCGTCGTGATGATCCGGCCGGCAACGCTCGAGATCGATCTGCACGAGATCGAGAAGATCCCGCGCGCGCTCTGTTCCGCATACGAGGAAACGGTGCGACAGCTGTCGGGTCCGGGGTTTCTCGATACGACGCTCGCAGAGCTGGCGAGCGCAAGGCGGGAACTCGGAATCACACGCTACTGACGAGAGGTATCACCGACCTGTCACACCGCCGCGCACGACAACGATGGCGCCCATCTCCTCGCCGGCGTCCTCCGCGACAACCGGACACTTCACCTTGAACACCATGAAGACCTCGCGCGGCGCGTCGCTGAGCGTCTCGTAGTTTCCCTGTCCCTTCGC
>CAZEXP010000024.1:5084-7005 GCA_964516845.1 uncultured bacterium | reverse complement strand
GCGGTCCCGAACGGGTCAGATGACGACGCGATCGTCTCGCGCAGACCGGACAGAAGGCCGAGCGCCAGTTCGTTGAACTCCCTCTTCACCGAAGCATACGGATCGCTCCCGTCGGTCGCGGCCCGGACCTCCCGGTGGATCAGCTGTCCCATCTTCGGGGGAACATCACGAAGGTCCATGCCGGAAACGGCCGCGGCCACCGCACGGAGTACTCTCTCGTGCACGACCGGGTCGTCGCTGGCCAGCCTGGCGGCTGCGAGCGCCTGCTTGAAGAAGCATGGGATGCAGTCGAAGTGTGTTCTCATCGCGGTTCGAGGATACCACATCACGGGCACAAAAAAGACCGGCCCCGGGCAAGGGGCCGGTCACGCGCGCAGCGATGCGCACGGTGCCAGGACGAACCTGGCTGCGGGGCACGTCTGCGCGTCACAGAGACGCGCAAGCCCGATCACTCTTCAGGTTTGCTGCCGTTCAAGCCGGTCGAGATGGTCTCCCGCTCGTCCGCCGGCGAACCCGCCTCAGGTGCGCCACCCGAGCCTTCGCCCGTCGAGGAACCTCCCGGCTTCAGAGCCCACGCCGGAGGCGTCGGATCGGTCCGATCAAAGCAATGCGGGCAGTACTCGTAGTCCTCCCAGAAGGCCTGGTCGGACTGATCCGGACTGAACCCCCGCGCCGCCCCCTTCTCGATCAGCACCTCCATCAGGCAGTCCTCGGCCGCCGAGTGCCACCTGTCGTGCACGATCATCGTTTCCGAGTCGCCAACGAAGCGACGCATGCCCAACTCTGTCAGTTTCACAGACATTCTCGCCCCCCGCTCCATCGCGATGCCGCGCCCGGCGATGAAGCCTGCGCACTCCGATTTCCGAAGCGCTCCCCGCTCTCTCGCTCACCTCCCCGCCAGTGGTGAGCGCACGAAGCTACGCAGCCCAAGAGGGCAAGCGACGTACCACGTCGGCTGCGTGCATTGCACGAATCTCTAACGCACTGCCCTTGCGTCAGTTGCACTCGCTCGAAGGGTGGTCGAAGCGTGGGGAGCGCACTTGCGAGGCCGGATCATTGTAACTCACATGTTCGCCGGATAGAAGTACTCTTCCGTAACCAACACACGCGCGGGACCTTACGAGGACCCCGCGCGTGTGACGTGGATTATATGGCTGTTCCGTTTCGGACGAAGAACTCAGACGTCCGTCTTCGCTCGGTCAAGAATCTTCGTGAGCCCGTCGACGACCGCGCGAAACGACGCCGCGCCCGCCGTGTCGCCGCTGACATAGGCGCCGAGACCGCCCGCGTCTCCCGAGATGACAAGCGCAGGGTCGATCGGGATCCGGCCGAGGAACGGCACCCCCATGTCAGATGCCATCTCCTCGCCGCCGCCTGCGCCGAAGACGTCCGACCTCGTGCCGCACTCCGGACAGACGAACCCGCTCATATTCTCAATGACTCCGAGCACGGGCAGATTAACCCGACGTGCGAAGTCGATCGACTTCCTGACGTCGCTGATGGCCACTGCCTGCGGTGTCGTGATGATGAGCGCCCCGTCCGCGTCCTCGATGAGCTGCGCGACCGAGAGCGGCTCATCACCGGTGCCTGGAGGCGAATCGATGATGAGATAGTCGAGGTCGCCCCAGTTGACGTCCTTGAGGAATTGCTTGATGACCGAGTACTTGAGCGGCCCGCGCCAGATGACGGCGTCATCCTGCCCCTGGAGCATGAACCCGACCGACATCACGCTGACGCCCTCCGGGCTCCTCACCGGCAGGATCGACTCCCCGTCGGTCTCCGCGCGCGCGTCACGCACACCCATGAGCCGCGGGATGCTCGGCCCATGGAGGTCGATGTCGAGCAGGCCGACGCGCTTGCCCTGCGCTGCGAGCGCGACCGCGAGCCCCGCCGCAACTGAGCTCTTGCCAACCCCACCTTT
>CAZEXP010000024.1:0-4984 GCA_964516845.1 uncultured bacterium | reverse complement strand
ATCCGCTTCGCTGAGCCCAGAAAGGAAGGGCACCATGCGCGCATTGATCGTTGTTGCGGTGCTCGCTCTGCTGGTCGTTCCGGTTGCCGCTCAGCGGCACATGGAGTTCATCGGTTCCCCGATCCTTCAGGAACCGATTCCGCCGGACTGCTCCGACTGGCATGAGCTGTACCCGAACTTCTGCACCGTGGACCATCAGGATGCCTACGAGGACAATGGTGACGGCGTTGTCAGCATCTGCGACGTCATCATCCTCAACAACGTAAGGTACCACATCGACTGGGCGGGCCCGACATACTGGCTCGTCCCGACGCTTGCCGGCGTCGAACACTGGATGGAGCCGACCATCCCCGATCCGGGTGGAAATCCGATCGGAGAGATCTGGCATGAGGTTGCTCCCGACTTCTGCATGGAGTGGGAAGTCATCGAATGGGAGGACAACGGTGACGGCGTCCTGAGCCCGTGCGACATCATCATCTTCGCCGGCGACCCGAATCCGTATCACCTCGCCGAGGTCGGTCTCAATATCGAGATCACCGAGGAGCCGAGCCCCGTCGAGCAGAGCACGTGGAGCAAGGTCAAAAGCTTCTTCAGGTTCTAGAACACCAGGCTCGGAAGAGCACATCGTTCTTCCCGAGTCGGGATATGACTGAGACAAGCAACCCCGCCCGGAGGCATGCACCGGGCGGGGTTCTCTTTGCTTCGACGCCGCGTCCCCCACGTGCCGCGCCTCGGTCTACTTCGTGATCCTCCCCCCGATGACGCGCCACTCTTCGAGACCGCCGTAGAACCGCCAGACATTCAGGAATCCAGCGCGGGCCGCGGCGGTCGACGCATGACGGCTGCGGATACACGTCGGTCCGTAGCAGTACGTCACGATCGGCGTCGTCGTCCGATCCACACCGGGCCAGTATCGATCGAGGCAGACGTCGAGCGAGTCCGCGAACAACCGGGACGTCAGACAGACCGACCCGGGTAAGTGCCCGTTCGCGTAGTCACCCTCGTGGCGCACATCGATGAGGACGAAGGATCCGGATGGAGCATCCTGCCACGGCCAACGGTTCGCTCCCACGACGAGGTCATTGAGTTCCTCGCCACCGATGAACCGCACGACGGGCAACGATTCGTCCGCGCGCCACCGCCGCCATCCGCCGGGGTAATAGCGCACGGCCGCGAGACCCGCGCGCCGAAGCATGAAGTACCCGATCGCGCCCGACTCCGCGCCCTCGCCGTGAACGATGAACTCGTCGCTGAGCCGTACCGGACTCGACGGCCGCGGACCCGTCATGCTGAAGATCTCGCGACACTCCTCGGCGGGAAGAAGCGCTCCGTCGTCCGTGAACTCCCTGAAATCGAACGGCAGGCTGTGCGGTATGTGGCCGACCCGCGATGTCGGGCCGTCGGACGCACCGCCGCTCGCACCGGCGCCGCCTCCCTCCCACTCCTCACGGCTCCGCGCGTCAATGATCTCGTAGCCGGCTTCACCGTAGTGCTCGCGGACGTAGCCGAGCGATGCCAGCAGCGTGTCGACAGGAGCCGGTGTCCAGACCGCCGGCGTGAGACGACGCGGCTCCGTCTCCGCGCGCCCGCCGGACGCCGCCCAGGCGGCGTACCCGCCATCGAGCAACTGAACGCCGGATGCGCCTCCGGCCTCGAGCAGCCAGAAGACGTAGGCCGCCGGGTCCAAGCAGGTGTCCGCTCCGTAGCAGATGTACCGCGCGCTGCCGTTCAGTCCCGCCGCTCCGAGCGCGGCCCGGATGTTGCCGCTGGGGGGCCCGCCCTCCGTGGAATCGAACGGGACGGGCATCGAGATCGCGCCGGGGATGTGCCCGCTCGCATAGTCGTCGGCCGGACGCACATCGATGAAGACGACGCTGTGCGATTCCGTCTTCGAGCGGACGTCGTCGACCGACGCGGTCACGTCGGGATAGACGGGCTCCTTCTCATCCTGCGCCATCCACGGCGGCCAGACGGCCGAAGCGGCAGAGTGCAGCAGGATGAGAAGGAACGCGGCGCATACGACCACCGCCGCTGCGCCGCGCTTGCTCGATTGTTCATTGGCGCATCGAGTGTATCTACTCACGCTTCCCCTCGTTCTCTCTGGTCTTCCGGATCGCGATTCGTATGCAGAGTGCGAGTCCGCCGTAGAGAATGATGGCGACCAGAATGCTCATGATCCATGCGCTTATCGGCATCACTCATCCCCCTTCTCGAGCCACGGGACGCGCGTGAGGAGCGCAGCGATGATGATAATCCCTGCGATCACGCTCCAACCCCCGACCATGAGCGCCCATGTTGGGTACGCGCCCTCTCCGTATGGCTGCTGCACGTCGCTGACGATATTCGTCACGAGAGCCCATCCGATCGCGAGCGGCGTCACCCACTTGATGAAGAGATCCCACCACCAGCCGATCCTGAAGTCGGAGACCTCGTTGATGTAATCCCGCAGCTTCTTCGTGCCGTAGAACCAGCCGATCGCGACGCACTCCAGGAACCCGATGACTGCGAGACCGTAGCCGTTCATCCACCGGTCGACGATGTCGAGCCAGTAGTATCCAGCGCCGGTCGTGAAGAGCAATCCGACGATGAAGCCGAAGATACAGAATCCGCCGGCGGTCTTGCTCTGGGTGAGATTCCACTTGTCGCGCACGCCCGCGACAACGCCCTCGACGATCGAGAACGCGGAATCGATACCGAGTGTGAGAAGCGCCAGGAAGAAGAGCGCGGCGATGATGGGAGCGAGCGGCATCATGCTGATGGCTGTTGGATAGACAACGAACGTCAGTCCTGGGCCGCCCTGCACAACGTCACCGACTGGTACGCCCTGCGCCTGCGCCAGGTACCCGAGGACACTGAACACGGTGAACCCGGCGAAGTACGAGAATCCGGCGTTCGCGAAGCTCGTGATGAACGCGTTGTTCGACACGTCGGACCGCTTCGGCAGGTAGCTCGCGTACGCCGTCAGAAGACCGAATCCGAGGCTCAGCGAGAAGAACACCTGACCGTAGGCTGCCAGCCACGTCTTGGCGTCGGCGAGCTTCGCGAAGTCCGGCGTGAGATAGTACTTGATCCCCTCCATCGCCCCGGGAAGCGTGACTCCCCGGATGAGGATGAGCAGGAGGATGATGAACGGAAGCGGGACGGTCAGCATTACGACCTTGCCGACGCGGAGCACGCCCTTCTTGATGATCCAGAAGATGGACGCCCACGTTACCGCCAGACCGATGATGGCCTGCCAGGAGAAGGTTCCGAATTCGTGGACCCCGGAGGTCTTGCAGAGCAGGCGGTCGAAGAACGCCTGCGCCGCGCTGCAGGTGCCGTCACCGATGGCCGCCCAGGGCTGCGTGAAGGAGTAGACCAGATAGTCCCAGCTCCACCCCATGAGGACCGCGTAGTAGAACGAGATGGTGGCGCCGATGCCGAGCGCCCACCAGCCGATCATCTCGAACGGTTTGCCCCCGGCCGCGTGAAGAGAACCGGGAGATGACTTCTGGAACCGCTGACCGAGAGCGTACTCGAGGATCATCAGTGGAATGCCGGCCGTCAGGAGCGCCACGATGTACGGGATGAGAAACGCTCCACCGCCGTTCTCGTACGTGACCATCGGGAACCGCCACAGGTTCCCGAGGCCGATCGCGCTACCAATGGCAGCCATGATGAACGCCGGCCTGCTAGCCCACCTGTCACGATGGTGTGCCACGGACTCCTCCCTGTGCAGGAATCGCCGTCTCTGCCTGATGGCCTAGTGTATCGGGATGGGATGAACGGTCAAGGGAGAATCCGGCGGCTGGCTGGCCTGCGGGCAGCTCAGCGCGGCTCGGCGGAACGGCCGCGCTTGCGAGCGGCTCGGCACAACCTTCGGTAGCGCATGCTCCGGGTTAGTCGAAGACGCCGGTGGAAAGATAGCGCACGCCGCTGTCGGGCAGAACGGTGACGATGGTGTCGGTCGCGCGCTCGGGACGCAGCGCAACCTGGCCCGCCGCGTGGACGGAGGCTCCCGCGGAGAGCCCGGCGAAGAGCCCTTCCTCTCGCAGAAGACGCCGTGTCATCGAGAACGCATCAGCGTCCGACACGAGGATGATCTCGTCGATGACGTCGCGATTGAGGTTGGCGGGGATGAAGCCCGCGCCGATGCCCTGGATACCGTGCGGGCCTGGCTGGGCACCGGAGATCACGGCGCTCGTCGCGGGTTCGACAGCGATGACGCGCACGGAGGGCTTCCTCGCCTTGAGCACCTCGCCCACGCCCGTGATCGTTCCGCCGGTCCCTACGCCGGCAACGAACACGTCGACGGCGCCATCCGTGTCGGCCCAGATCTCCTCTGCGGTCGTCCTTCGGTGAACCTCCGGGTTGGCCGGGTTCCCGAACTGGTCGAGATGAACGGCGCCGTCCGTTGCCTCAACGATCTCGCGCGCGCGTTCGACCGAGCCGGTCATCCCGAGTCCGGCCGGCGTGAGCACGAGTTCCGCGCCAAGCGCCTTGAGCTGATCACGCCGTTCGACCGACATGCTCTCGGGCATGACGAGCACGACACGGTAGCCGCGAGCCGCCCCGATGAAGGCCAACGCGATGCCGGTGTTGCCGCTGGTTGGTTCGATGATAGTGGAGCCGGGACCGAGCAGGCCGCGCTCCTCCGCGTCGAGGACCATTGCCGACGCGGCACGGTCCTTCACGCTCAGCAGCGGATTGAACCACTCGGGCTTCGCAAGGACGGTGGACCCATCGGGGACGACGTGTCTGAGCCGCACCAACGGAGTCCGACCGATCGTGTCGAGGATGCTCTCACAGAGTGCCATGTCGTCCGTAATACGTGCCCCGCGAGGTGAATGCAAGCCCAAACGCAGAGTGTGCAGTTGCGAAGCAGACCGCCGTGCGCTTCCCATGGGGAAGCGCCAAGCCGCAGCTTGCGGTGGCCGCCATAGTCATGGGGGGCGGGCGCCTGAGCGCCCGCCCCCTGTCGTACACCACTGTCCTGCAGTCGCGA
>CAZEXP010000023.1:32196-34836 GCA_964516845.1 uncultured bacterium | reverse complement strand
TCCAGGAACGCTCCCCCGACCGAGACGCTCTCCGCAGCCACGCTCGACGCAGCCTCCACGGCGGCCCTCGCGGCAGCCTCCGGGTCACCTCCCGACCGCGCCGCGGCCAGGCCGGCGGTCACGTGCGCGAGCACGGCAAGCCCGCGGTCGAACATCGCGGCTGCGCCCTCGGCGGCCGCTCTCGCGCTCACGGACGCCTCGTCCACCCGTTCGGCATCGAGCAGGATCCCGGCGCGGCGAAGCTCCGCTTCCGCCACGATCGAACCCAGCCTGAGCTTCGTCGATTCACTCGACGCCGCCGCCAGCGCGACAAGCGCGTCATCGACGGCCCCCGTTCGTCCGAGCGCGTGTCCTGTCTCAACGGCGACCCGGAGTCGCGTCACGGTGGCGCCACCGCACTCCGCGGTGGTCGCGGCAAGTCGAAGGTCATCGAGCGCCGCGGCCGCGTCGCCGATGATCAGCCTCACGCGAGCGCGAGCGAGCAGCGCGCCGGCGATGAGATCCTCGTTGTCAACCTCCACGGCGAGCTCATAGGCGCGCCCGGCCGTCGCCACGGCCTCATCGCAACTCCCGAGCGAACACTCCACCGGTGAAACTGCAGCCGCGGTGATCGCCAGACCGTTAACGTCGCCGAGTTCCTCATAGATCGCGGCCGCTTCTCGCTGTGACTCGAGCGCCGCCGCATAGCGACCGCGCGCCGCCATGACCGTGGCCATGAAGGACAGCGTCTCCGCCTCGCCGCTCCTCCACTTGATCTCACGCACGAGGGTCAACGCCTCGAGGTACCGGGCCATGGCCCGGTCGTGACGGCCCCGCAGTTGTTCGATGTTCCCGAGGCAGTTCAGCGAGATGGCGATCCCCTTCTTCTCGCCAAGCTGCCGGCGCGCGCCGAGAACCCGCTCGATATAGACCTCGGCGTCGTCAACCTTCCCCTGCGTGATATAGAGGTTCCCGATATCGTTGAGACAGAGGATCTCCGCCATCTTGTCGCCGAGCTCGGACTCGATCGTCAGCGCGCGTTTGTAACTCTCGAGCGCATCGTCAAGCGAGCACTGTTCCTCGTACACCGTCCCGAGATTGATGAGGTTCTCGGCGAGCCCCTGGCGGTCCCCCAGCTTCTCGCTTATGGCGAGCGCTTCCTGGTAGGTGCTCACGGAGCGCTGGTACTCGCCACGGACCTGATAGACGACAGCCATGTTGGACAGCGTTGCGCTCGCGCCACGATCATCACCGATCTCGCGTTTGATCTCGAGGCTCTGCGTGTAGTACTTGATCGCATCCTCGTGCCGGTCGAGCCAGAAGTGCGCGAGGCCGATCGCGTTGAGTACCGTCGCCTCGCCTTCGCGGTTTCCCGCAAGCACGTTCAGGGAGAGCGCCCTGTGCAGATAGTCGAGTGACGCCTCGCAGTTGCCCTCCTTGATGTGCACGCGGCCGAGAGCGAAGAGCGCCGTGACGAATTTCGGATCGAGTTCGACGATGCGCCTGAGATTCTTCGTAGAGAGATCCCACTCGCCCTCGAGTTCGTACGCCAGCGCGAGTTCGTAGACCGCGCCAAGGTTGTTCGGCAGCAGTCTTGTGAGCTCCTCGAGCGCCCCGATCGCCTTTCGCACGTCGCCCGACGCCATCGCCTCGCGCGCCGTGATGAAGAGCCTGTCGGGGCGGGAGAGCCGGTCGGCGTGCGCGGCCGCCTTCGACAGCGCCTCGCCCGCCTCGGCATCCCGGCCGAGATTCGAAAGCGCCTCGCCAAGATACGTGTAGGCCATGGCGAAATCACTGTCGTGCCCGGAAGCCTCCGCGAGAAGCTTCGCGGCCTCGATGTTGTTCCCCTCGTGGAGCTTCGCAAGTCCATCGACGTACGCCCGCACTGCGTCGGGACTGCCGGAGCCGCCCTCCCCCACCATCGTCGCGACGAGATCGCGGTCCGCTCCGCTCTCGACCGACCGGAGGATCTCGGCGGCAATGTGCGCGACCATCCCGAACAGCTCAGCTTCATCCTTCGATTCGACCTTGACGTGCGCCTCTTCGCCGGTCGACGGTCGCGTGATCCGCACGTCGATCCGGCTCGCGGGGCCGAGCTTGAGGTACGTTCCGCTCACGACGGTATCGACGTTGAGGAAATCGCTCACGGACCTGACGGTAGCGTCATCGAACAGCGACTCGGGGCCGAGCTTGAGGTCGGCGAGCACGGCATTGAGACGGTCCGGCTGCACGACGCGGACCGACGGGACGTGCGTCAGGTCGCCTGAGAGCATCTCCTGAAGACCGGTCCGCATCCAATCGGCATCAGGGGCGCCCGTGGTGTTCCGAAACGGCAGCACGGCGACGGCATGGCGCGGCGCGGTCGACGGTTCATCGGCGACCCTGATGCCGCCCTCCGGAGGCAACACACCCGTCGCTGCCACCCAGGCCTGATCGCTCCGCGCGCCCGGCACGGCTCCCCCTGCGCTGCTTGTGAGCGACCTGAGCGCATCCGCAACCTCACCGCAGTTCGCATACCTGTCCGAAGCAACCTTGGCGAGGGTGCGGGCGAGGATATCGTGGAGCCCCGGCGGACAAGCGCCCGCGTCCTGGATCGGCTGCGGCGAGCTGTTGACGACCGCGTAGAGCAGCTGCATCCGGTTCTGCCCCTCGAACGCGGGC
>CAZEXP010000023.1:17385-32096 GCA_964516845.1 uncultured bacterium | reverse complement strand
CGATGAAGGTCGCTCCGTCGGCCTCGTCGATCTCGTATATCGTGGCGATGTTCGGGTGGTTGACGGCGGACGCCGCCTGGGCCTCGCGGATGAACCGTTCGACGCGCTCGCGGTCGCCGGTGACGTCGCGGGCCAGCATCTTAATGGCCACCTTGCGACCGAGCCTGGTATCCTCGGCGACATAGACGACACCCATGCCGCCCCGGCCGAGTTCGTCCACAATGCGATAGTGTGTGATGGTCCTGCCGACCATGGTCGATCCTCAGGGTGGGTCCAACATTGCGCCGCCCTCCCGGTGCGCCGCGGTCCGGATCCCATGAATACGGGTCAGCGCTCCCGGAGACTACCAGAAACCGTGCCGGCCGCACCACCCCCAAGCGCGGGTGGCCGGCGAGCGCTCAGAGTTGTGAGCGGCCAACACACGGCGACGCGGGCGGCTCCCAGGCCGCCCGCGCCGTCACACATCACAACCGCTTTGCGTCGGCTGCTACCTGATAAGGACCAGCTTGCCTGTTGCGACCTCGGCGCCGGCGATCGCGCGGGTCAGGTAAACGCCCGACGCGACCTTCCTGCCGCTGTCGTCCGTCCCGTCCCAGACGAGCTCGCGGGGCGTGCCCTCGAGTTCGCCATCGAAGAGCGTCGTCACGAGACGTCCACTGACGGTGTAGACGGCCGCGACCGCCCGCGTGCCCGCGGGGCCGGCGAGCTGCATCCGGCACTCACCGTACACCGGGTTCGGCGCCGAGAGCGCGAGTCGGTCGGTCGACACATCGACGCCTGCATCGCGCCCGGAACCCACGAGCAGGTCCAGACTGAACATCAGCGTCTTCGATCGTGACAGGAGATCACCCGCGATGTTGCCGTACGGGCTCTCCGACGAATTCGGGATGCGCCACCCGGCGAGCAGCCGGATATCGGCGTTCATCATGGCGAGTTCGTATACGGCGGCGGCCTCGTGACCCTCGAGGTACAGCCTCTGCGCGCGCAGTGTGCGCCGAAGCAGGTACTTGCGGATGTAGACGAGGTTCTTCACGGCCGACGGTGACTGCTCCGCGCCGGTCAGCATGGAGATGAGTCCAGCGAACTTCGCGTCTACGACCTCCCGGGTCAACCGCGTGTCCTCGACCAGCACAAATTCGGTCGGACCCTCGATCAACCGGCTGCCGCTGGGAGCCTCGACGGGCGAATCGAACCGCGAGATGACGCCGCGCGCGTCCTCGATGCTCCCGACGACGGTCACGTCGTAGAACTCACCGCCCGTTCCCTGCGCGACGAAGAACCGGCTGCCCGGAAGATAGATATCCACCTGGATGAGGTTCTCGTAGACCGCGCTCGTCGTGGCGCTGATATAGGTGAAGCTGGACCGTCCCGAAGGCGGGTCCGCGTAGTCGGGCAGGCTGTTGCCGCCGGGGCTCGTCCTGCTGTCCGACTCGAAGGCGTTTGCGGATGTGTACCCGCCGTTGGTGACCGTCTCGAACAGAATGTCGACGTTCTGGAGCGGGTTCACCGGCACGTTCGAGCCCGGAGGTGTCGGCGTGTAGCCGACAGCCTCGATGGCGCCGCCCTCGACCGGACCGCTGAGCTGCGGTTCAACCATCTGGCCCACCTGGTTGAACCTGAGCACATAGCCGTTGTTCGAGTCGTAGACGTAGATGAGACCGTCCGAGCCGACGGAGATGTCAACGAGGCCGGTGGACTGGAAACTGCCAAGTTGGCTGATGTAGCCGTCGTCGAGGTCGAACCGTGTCATCCCGTCGTTGAAGTCGAGGACGACGACCGTGCCATCGGGCATGAACGAGAAGGCCCGCGGGTTGCACTCGTACATCGTTGCCACGGTGTCGATGATGGAGAACTCGAAGTCACCCTGGCGTTCCATCTCGACGAGCTTCGCGTCCCCGCTATACGAGCCGAGGAGCACGAGCAGATTGCCGGCGTGCGGACCATAGGGGATGACGTCGACGTCGAGAGGCTGGCCGCTGAACGAGTACGACATCTGGCTCATGCCGCTGCCCCCCCCAAGCACGTAGAGCTCCTGGTACCCGATCCCGCTGATCCAGAAGATGTCGCCGGTCTCTCCGTCCTCACAGAGTTCGCCCACGTTGTACGCGTAAGGGTCAAGGATCTCGACGGCGGAGGTGCCAACGTCAAGGCGTTTGATCCCGTCGAACATCATGCCGACGAGCAGGTCACCGCCCTGCGTGACCGCCAGCGATGTGACGCCGCTGAACGCCGCCGAGGGACTGATGACGGTTCCGATGGTGTCCGGGTAGGCCCAGATGTCACCATTGGTGTCGTCGACCCAGTACAGGTCGTAGTTCACGAGCTGCGCCGAGGCCCCGACCGAGACGACGGCGACGACGGCGACGACAATCGCCAACAGATGGCAGTTGCGCATCGTAGACTCCTCCTTGGATGCTGCCCGCGTGAGACGCGTTGATGCATGGCGATGCTCCATCGCCGGTCGGCGTCGTCCGCAGGATGCGGTGTTTGGTCTCTCCGTGTATCAGGATTGCGGCAACACCGTGATAATACCTAATCCATAACGATTCGTCAATGATTTTCAATCACTATCACGCGAACAGGCAGCCATTCCGCGCGAAGGTCCGACGGGAGCCGAAGAGGGCCCGGCCCCCGGGTCGTACCCCCTAACGGGGGGCCGGCCGCTTGGCCCTACCCCTTGGAACCCTCTGTAGGGGGGGGGTTGGGGAGCACCCGCCACGCTCTCGCCGCGACGCCTGCAGTTCGCAGAGCGAACTGCCAAGCCGCCGCTTGCGGCGGCCCTACTTAAGCATCACCATCTTGCGGCGCTCGGAGACACCCGGCGCGTCGATGCGGTAGAAGTAGACGCCGGAGCCGAGCTGCCGCCCCTCGTCATCCCTCCCCTGCCACACAACGGTGTAGGTGCCGGCGCCCTGCTGCTCGTTGACGAGACTCCGCACCTTCCGTCCGCGGAGATCATAGATCGAGAGCACGACCGGACCCGACTGGCGGATCGCGTACTGGATCGCCGTCGACGGGTTGAAGGGGTTCGGGAAGTTGTGGGTCACGAACGCCTTCCCCGGCGCGCCTTCCTCCACGCTGTTCGGACACTCGGTGTAGACCTCGGTGTGCGACGCGTCGGTCCACGGAATGTAGTCCACGAGCCCGAAGAACGACGACGCCTCGACACACACGTCACCCCAGTAGTTGTACTCGGCGTCCAGCTCAACCGCCGCGATGTTGAACACGTGGAAGTATCCGTTGTTCTCGAAGTCACATGCGTCGGCGAGTGTGCGACCGATCTGCGGACCCGGGACACCCTGGTTATTGATACCGGCGATCGAGTTGTCACTGAACGTGCACGCCGAGAAGAACGGGGCTGATGAATCCGCGATCGACACTCCGTAATCGCCCTGCTCAAACGTCGTTCCTGTGACCGTCGGACTCGCCCCGAACGTGAGGTTCATGCCACTGCCGCAGCCGGTGACCACGCAGTCCTGCACTCGGATGAGCGAGGCCAGAGCATTGATCCCGTTCGGCGCCGAACCCTGCCCGTCAACCGTGAAGCCCCTGAGAAGGGTCAGATCACCCAGGCCGACGGAACTGACGACGTTGCCGCTCGCTGCCTGGATGGTCGTCGTCGCCGCGCCACCCTCACTCATCACGAGGACACCGTCCTTGAGCGTGATGTTCTCGTTGTACGTGCCCGCCGCGACCATGACCGTGTCGATCGCGGACGCTGCGTTGATCGCCGCCTGGATGGTCGCATACGGCGAGGGCACGGCAAGCATCTGCCCGCTACCGAGCCACACCATCTCGGAGTAGACGCTCTTCTGTGACTCCGCGTCACTCGCCGCGATACGGTAGAACCAGGTCTTGTTGTGGTTCATATCCGTGTCGACGTGCGTCGTGTCCGGCGTGAAGCCGACGAGACGATCGGAATCGATCGGATCGGAGAACGGCATCGTGTCCCGGTAGACCCAGTACCGGCGAAAGTCGCTCTCGCAGTTCCAGTCCCAGTTCAGCACGATATCATCGACGACCCACTCGAGCGTGATGCCATCCGGCGGCGATGGGGCCGGATCCACGGTCTGCTGCGCTGACGCCTGTCCGTGCCAACCGGTGTCGTAGACCGGCACGATCTCGTAGCGGTAGTTGTCACGCGGGCAACCGGCGGTCGCCACATCGATGAAGTCCGTCTCCGCGCTCGACACGACGGCAAGCGACTCGGGCTCAACGAGCACGTTGCCGCGGTTGATGATGTAGCTGTCGATCGGACCCGCGCCCGCGGACCACGAGAGCTCATTCGCACCGTCGCTGAACGTGGCCACGAGCGACGTCGGCCCCGCGTAGCAGAGTTCGCCGAACACCTTGTTCGACGGAGCGCCCTCGAGACCGCCGTCATCGACGGCGGACACGCGGTAGTAGTTGAGTTCGCAGGCGGGGATCGTGATGTCGGCGAACGAGGTCGTCGGAGCGTCGACGATCGCGATCTCCTGCGTCGGGATCGCCACGGTATCGCGGTAGACGACATAGTAGTCGACCGTGGCTCGCGACGCCGGCGGCACGTCCCACGTCAGCTCGAGCGAAGCGCCGTTCTGGGCGATCACCAGGTTCTGCGGACCCTCGGGACACCCGATACCGAGCGCGCCCATTGCTTCGCCACCAAAACCCTGCGTGAGCGTCGGCGAGGTCGCATGGACCGAGTAGACACCACCGGAGGCGTCACAGAAGATCGGATCGATCGAGACATCGCCCGTCCCGGCAGAGCAGCCATTGTAGCCGCCGACCGAGTTGTCCCAGACATCGTTGTAGGAGATGTCCGGGGTGGCGCTGGTGCACGTGATGCCGTAGCCGGTGTTCGAGCAAATGATGTTGTCCTTGATCAAGTTGCCCGTCGAGGATCTGAGATCGATACCGCCGTCGAGTCCGTTCCCCGCGATGGTGCAGCTCTCGATCGAGGTCTGCGACGAATACGAGTAGATGCCGGTCCCGCCGTTATCGTACGACGCGACATAGTAGAGACGGGCGTACGCGTTCGGCACGTCGTTGAGGAAGATGCCGGCCACCGTGTTGTCGTGGAAGCTCGAAAGTTCGATGATCAGGTCGCCATCGGGACCCTGGGTGCCGTACGTCGCCGTAAGACCGCGCCAGCAACCGTAGACCTCGACGTTCTGGATCGTCGCGGTCGTTCCCTTGACGTAGATGCCGGAGTACGAAGTAGTAGCTCCGGTCACCTTCACGCCGTCGATGACGATGTCGTCGCTGTTCTCGACGTAGATGCCGTGATCGGCTCCGCCCGCGTCGATGATGACCGGGTAGACCTCCGGATCGCGGTATGTGAACGTTGGATCGTATCCGCCGATGAGCGACCGGTAGTCGGCGAGATCGATCGCCTCGTTGTACGTGCCCGTCGCGATCCTGATAACGTCACCGCGATTCGAGTTGTCGATGGCGCTCTGGATGGAGGCGTACTCGTCGGGAACGAGGATCGTCTTGGGAGTGTGCGCGTTCAGCGGATACATCGCGCCTGAACCGATACGGCAGGAGCCGTACTTGATCCAGAAGTACCCGTTGTCACCGAAGTCGGTGCCCCAGCTGTTCTTGCAGAGCCACGCGCCCACGCCCCCGCACATCGAGTCGTCCCAACCGGCGAGCATCACGACGTGATTCGTCCAGTCGGTCCCCGCGTGCTCGTAGCAGCCGCCGGTGTAGTTGTAGAAGTCGTCGTAGACGCACATGCCGACGGACAGCGGTCCGTAGGTCTCCAGGTAGTACTTGAGCGTCGTGACGTTGTTCGTGACGTTCGCGCTCCCATCGATGATGGCGACCTTGTCGTAGCGACGCTGCCTGCAGCTCTGGTTGTCGTCCGCGAGGTACGGGATGTCGGCCTCACTCACGGCGCCGGGACTCTGCATCACCATGTACGCGTCACCGGCCTGACCACCATCGCAATCGGACCCCTGCCCGTTGCAGTCGATGATCTGCTGCTCGGAACAGTCGACGATGACGCCCTCCGCGATCCGCACATGAGCCTCGGTCGCGCTGACCGCCCCGAACGCCCAGCAGGAGCCACAGTCCGCCTGGTCCTTTGCCGGCGTCGTTCCGCTGAAGTCGCGCCAGTCGAAGCTCGTACGGAACGTCATGCGCAGGATGGCCGGATCGGGCACCATCGCGTCGAACTCGGCTATGAGTTCGGGCGACATCTCGCCGCCGAGCCGCCGAGCCATCTCCTCCGGCGTCAGATTCGACACGTTGGTCGGACCAGCGATCCAGTCATAGCCCATGTTCGTGATGCGGTCATTGATCGCGTCGATCCTCGCCTGCTCCTCCGGCGACACCTCCCGGTCAACGCCTGCGGAGGCGATGAGCGGGAGAGCCAACGTCAGAAGCACGAGAAGAGCGACGAACGCTGTGCTCGCTGGCCTGTTCGTTCTGCGCATGCGATTCACACTCCTCACCGACGCCGTTCGCCTCGGTGCGCACCACGGCGCACTCGCACGACAACGTCATGGGGTACACGCCCCCGTCTACCGCTCGCGGGGGCAATCGGTCGCTAAATTCTTGACAGACTGTATTATAGCATCTTCTGTGCCCTGTTTCAATAGCCGCTCCCGGGGACGACGCCTCCATGACATTCCTCCCCGTTCTTCTGATGCTCCCTGAGGACCTCCGATTTGCCGCCTTGTCACCATTGATTGGAGGCGCCCCCGCCGCGAGCCCGTATCTCCATGCCCCTGAACCGCTTTCAGCTCCGCCCGGGCCCGTTGACCCCGGCCCGGGTCGCTGGTAAGCTCCGAGTCTCTATGCCATCAAGAGAAAAGGACATACGCGATGTGCTCGTCGTCGGCGCCGGAACCGGCGGGTGCGTGGCCGCCCTTTGGGCGGCCCGCGCCGGTGTGTCGACCCTCGTGGTCGATGCGCGGACGGCCGAGGAGATCGGGACCAAGGCATGCGGCGGTGCACTGTCGAGCGACGGTGCCGCGACCGTGGCCGGATTCGTCGACCCCCCGCGCGGAGCCGAGATCTCGTCGACGATCGCGGGCGGGACGCTCGGCTCTCCCGGTGGACGGTCTGTCGATCTCGCGGAGCCCGGGATCATCATCAACCGCGCCATCTTCGGACAACGCCTGCTCGCGGACGCGATCGACGCCGGCGCCGAGTTCCACGAGAGCACGACCTGCGTCGGCTGGGCCGACCGCGAGGGACAGGTCGTCCGCCTTCGGGACGCCGAGGAGCGCGAACGCGATGTAGCGGTTCGCGTCGTCATCGACGCTTCGGGCTACCGGTCGGTTCTCACGCGCCACGGAGGACCGACACACGTGGACACTCCGCTGAGGTCCGAGGTCGGTATCGGCCACTGCGCGCTGGTCCCGCTCGCGGAGGAACTCGAGCGCCCCAACTGGGTTCGCGTCCATGTATCGCCGGAGGGAGCGCGTGACGGATACGGCTGGCTCTTCCCTGTCGGCGCCCGCATGGCCAACATCGGTCTGGGCGGATCGCTCGCCCGCGTCGACCGCCCGGTGCAATCGCATCTTGCGGGACTGCTCGAGGCGTGGGATGACGTCCGGGCGCTCACACCGCTCCGCTCGGGGACCGGGATGCTCCCGCTCAGGCGACCGCTCGCCAGCGTTCTCGGTCCGGGGTTCCTGTCGATCGGTGACGCCGCCTGCCACGCCAACCCGCTTCACGGTGGGGGCATCGCCCCATCGATCATCGCCGGAGCGCTCGCCGGGAGGATCGGCGGACGTGCGGCGCTCAAGCGGGACGCGAGCGTTCAAGAACTCTGGCCGTACGCCGTGGAAACGATGCAGACGATCGGAGCCCCCCATGCAGCGCAGGAGATACTCCGACGCCTCATGTCGTCACTCGCGCCGGATGATCTCGCCTTCCTGGCGGAGGAACTGGGCCGGGCCGGAGCCGCCTACCGCGAACTCTACGGATCATCGCCGGGCCGGTTCATGAGGCACCTCGTCTCGATCGTGGGTCGCGCCGCCCGACGGCCGGCGCTCGTAACGGGTCTCCTCTCCGCGTCGCGTCAGGCCGCGACCGTCCACCGGCTCTACCGGCAGTACCCCTCATCAGTGGACCGACTCGACCCATGGATACGCCGGGTCAACGGCGTCTTCGGCGGACCGGAGAGGGACAGGTCACGTTGAGGCGCGGGGTCCACATCGGCCATGCCCCGGTGACGACCGACAACGCGCGGCGCGCGGTGGTCGCCATCATCCTCGCCACGCTGTCGTTCTCGATGGTCGGCGTGACAGTGAGGCTCGCGGGGGACATGCCCGTTCTCGAGAAGGTCCTCTTCCGAAGCCTTGTGTCGCTCATCGCCATGGGCGCGGTCGCGATGCGCTACCGTGAGAATCCGTTCGCGCACGGCCGCCTGATCCCGATGCTCATTCTCCGCGGCATCTTCGGGACCGCGGCAATGATCCTCTACTTCTTCGCCATCGCGCATCTGACCCTCGCGGACGCGACGATCCTCAACAAGCTGTCACCGTTCTTCGTGACGATCTTCGCGGTCGTCTTTCTCAAGGAGCGCCTCGCGAAGCACCTCATCCCGGCGCTCCTGCTGGCATTCGCCGGCGCCCTGCTCGTCCTCAAACCTCAACTCGACTACCGCGCTCTCCCCGCCATCGGCGGGCTCGTCTCGGCGATGTGCTCCGGAGCCGCATACACGGTCGTCCGCTCGCTCCGCGGAAAACTGCCGCCGTACACGATCGTCTTCTGGTTCTCGCTCGTCTCGGTCGCGACCGCCATCGTGCCGACCGCGATGGGGTACGTCCGCCCGGACCCTCTGCAGTGGCTCGCGCTCCTTGGAGCCGGCGTGTTCGCAACGACCGGCCAGTTCACGCTGACGTACGCGTACCACCAGGCGCAGGCTTCGCGTCTGTCGATCTACAACTACGCCCATGTCGTCTTCGCGGGGATCTTCGCGCTGATGCTGTGGGGAGAGATTCCGGACGCCCTGAGCCTCGCGGGGATCGCGCTCATCATCGGAGCAGCCGTCTGGAACCACAGACACATGGTGAGAGAAACGAGAGCCGCCGCAACGAGCGGATAGCACCGACGCCCTGTGGCGCCGACGTCGTCACGACGGGCGAACGGACCGGCTGTCGCGGCCGCGGCGCACGACCTACGCGGGCAGCCTCCGAACAACAAGCAGCGTGACATCGTCCGACGGAGGGTGGTCTCCCACGAACGATCTCACGTCATCCAGCACACCCGACACGATCCCGTCAGCACTGCCTTCGCGAACGCGATCGAGCGACTCGAGCAGCCGCTCCTCGTCGTAGAAGCTCCCGTCAGCGCACTCGGCCTCGGTCACGCCGTCGCTGAACGCCGCCAGCACGGCGCCCGGAACGAGCGTCACTTCCCCGGCGCTGAACGGAGCCATCTCGAGCATGCCGACCGGCATCCCGGTCGCGGGGACCTCGTCCACTGTGCCGTCGGGAGAGATGAGGTACGGCGGGTTGTGCCCGGCGTTGACGTAGACGAGACGCCCGGTCGGACGGTCGAGCATTCCGACGAACAGCGTGGCGTATCGGACGGGATCGGTTGTCCGGAAGACCTGGCGGTTGAGGCGGTTGACCGCGTCGACGAGCTCTGCGTCACCCTCCAGAAGCGCGTGCATCATCGGGACGATGCTCGAGACCAGCAGCGCGGCCCCGAGTCCCTTGCCCGCGACGTCACCGACGAAGACGAGCGACCTGCCGTCCTCGAAGTGCTTCACGTCATAGAGATCGCCGCCGACCTCGAAACACGACTCGTGAAAGACGCAGAACTCGTAGCCCTCGGCGACCGGAAGCTCGGCGGGGAGGATGTTCGAGAGAATGTCCCGCGCCGTGGAGAGCTCGCGTTCGAGCCGCTTTCGCTCCTCCTCGGCCGCGGAGAGCCGCGCCTGCGTGATCTTCACGGCGATGAGATTCGCGAGCGACGTGAACGCGCGCAGCTCGTCGTCGTTGTACCACGATGCCGGGTCGGTCGTGTCGGCGTAGAGCAGCCCGATGACGCGCTCGTTATCGTGGAGCGGCACGGCCATCGCCGCCTTGATACCCTGCGCGACAACGCTCTCTTTCCCCTCGAATCTGGGATCGCTCTGCGCGTCCGTCGTCAGCAGCGCGACGCCCTCGTCCAGCACGCGCTGCACCATCGTACTGCTGAGGACGAGCCTGTCCCCATCGGAACGGGACTTCACTCGTGAGGCCTTGACGACCGGATCACCACCGTCCTCGCGGACGAGTACGACGGCGCGGTCACACGAGACCGCCCGCTCGACAAGGTCCAGAACGTCCTCGTAGATGCCCTCGATCGGTCGCTCGGACACGAGGAACGCTCCGGCGTCGGCGAGCACTCGGAACAGGCTCGAACCAGTCCCGCGGCCCTGCCCCGGCGTCTTGAGATCGGAGGGTTCCATGATGGCGCTGACAACGGCCGACGCATCGAGCTCGGCCGCGCCGTTCCTCGACGCTTCCCGGTCGACGAGCGTCATCGCCACGCCGGCGAACGCGACCTCGGCGCCAGGCAAGACCTCGACCATGCCGCTCACGGCTTCTCCACTCACGAACGTTCCGTTCCGGCTCCCCAGGTCGGCGACGGTAACCCGCTCTCCGTCGACGAAGACCTCCGCGTGCCGTCTGGAGACGGACGAGTGTGCCAGCCGGATATCCGACTCGGACGATCGCCCGACCGTCTGGACGCCCTCGCGGAGCACGTGCACGACGCGCTCGCCCCCTGACTGCTCCACCAATGCGTATGACATGTCCCGCTCCCGCTCCGCGTTTCGCTGGTTGTGCTCCGCTGTGTGTGCCGCTCGGTGTTGTGCGCTCCGCGTCCCGCGGAACCGCTACTGCGCGTACTGAAGTTGATAGAGCTTGTAGTAGTAGCCTCGCTTCGCGAGCAGCTCCTGATGGGTACCGACCTCGCGGATGCGGCCCCTGTGCATCACAATGATCTTGTCGGCGTGCTGGATGGTCGAGAGACGGTGCGCGATCACGATGGAGGTCCGCCCCTCCATGAGCCGGACGAGCGCATCCTGGATCAGCGCCTCGGTCTCAGTATCGATGTTGGACGTCGCCTCGTCCAGTATGAGGATCCCCGGATCGAAAGCCAGGGCCCGGGCGAACGCGAGAAGCTGTCGCTGCCCCGTCGAGAGCGTGGCGCCGCGCTCCCGGACCTCCTCGTCGAACCCACCGGGCAGCCGCTCGATGAAGCGGTCCGCGTTGACGTAGCGCGCCACCTCCCGGAGCCGCTCCTCATCGACGGAGTCGTTCCCGAGCCTGATGTTCCCCTTGATGTCGCCGGCGAAGACGAACACGTCCTGCATCACCAGCCCGATGCGTGACCGGAGTTCCGCCTTCCGGAGCGCACGGATGTCGACGCCGTCCAGCGTGATGCTCCCCGACTGGATGTCGTAGAACCGCTCGATGAGACTGATGATCGACGTCTTCCCCGCCCCGGTCGCCCCGACGATGGCCACGGTTTCACCCGGCTCGACCGTGAACGAGACATTGCGCAGAACCGGCTCGCCCTCGACGTACGAGAAGCAGACGTCGTCGAACGCGATGCGGCCCTCGACGCTCTCGAGTTCGACGGGGTTCTCGGGCTCCGGGATGATCTGATCATTGTCGAGGAGCATGAAGATCCGCTCCGAGGACGCCATCGCCTGCTGCATCGTTCCGTACTGCTGCGCGAGATTCCTCAGCGGCCGGAAGAACATCTGCACGTACGACAGGAACGCCACGAGCGTGCCGAGTGAGAGCGTGCTCTGAACGACCTTCCCGCCGCCGTACCAGATGACCATCGCGATCGCGATCGCGCTGGCCAGCTCCATCACCGGCATGAACATCGCGAACGTCTTCACCTGCTTCATCGCGGCGAGGAAGTTCTCGTGATTGATCTGCGCAAAGCGTCTACAGCTCTCGTCCTCGCGCCGGAAGATCTGAGTCACCCGCATCCCGCTGATGTTCTCCTGAAGCGACGCGTTGATCCTCGCAACCTTGACGCGCACCTCGCGGAACGCATCGCGGATCATCACGCTGAATCGGGCCGTCACCCACGCCATGAACGGCAGGACGATGAAGCTCACCAGCGCGAGCCTCCAGTTGAGCCGCAGCAGGACGATGACCACGCCCACGAGAACGAACATGTCGCGCAGGAGGGTAATGACGATCGATGTGAACATCTCGTGGAGGATCTCGACGTCGTTGGTCGCCCGGGTCACGAGACGCCCCACGGGGTTCCCGTCAAAGAAGGAGAGCGACAGACTCTGCAGATGGCCGAGCACGCGCATCCGGATGTCGTACATCACGCGCTGTGAGGTCAGCTCCATCATGTTGATCTGAAGCAGCGTGAAGACGAACGATAGCAGCAGCATCCCTATGATGAGCACCGCGATACGGCCAACGCCGCGAAGGTCGTCCTCGCGGAGGATACGGACCTGCTCGGGGACGAGGCGGGCGAGCGCGGCCGTCGGGACGGCGACGATCGCCCCGGCGCGGTGATACTCCTCAACCGGGAGGCCCGCGCTGATCGCGCGCTCCCGGTCCGCCAGATAGTAGAATCCCTCTCTGATCACACCCTTCTTTGAGGCGTCGGCGACCTCGCGCGGATCGTAGCGGGAAAGGGTCGTCGTCCGGGCGATGAAGGTCCCGGGCGAGCCGTCGACCGGCAGAAGCCCGTCACGGTGCGCTTCGATGAACGCCTCTCCCTGCTCACCCGTGACGATGAGGCGCGAGGTCGAGACGATGTAGTCGTCGATCGCCGAGCGGGTAAGATATGGTAGCGCGATCTCGAAGGCCGCCACCGCCACGAGCATCAGGACGGCCACGACGATCAGGCCGGTATACGGACGCACGAACGTCAGGAGCCGCCGCACGAGCCGCGCGTCGTACGCCTTCCCCAGGATCTCGTCTTCGTGGTGGCCGTGCGTCACTCGGAGTCCTCCTGTGTCTCGTCGATCTCCTCCATCTCCTCCTCGAGAAGCTGCCGCGTGTAGATCTCGGCGTAGAGCCCGCCGAGTTCCACCAGCTCCTCGTGGCGCCCGCGCTCGACGACCAGCCCGTCATCGAGGACGATGATCTGATCACAGTCACGGATCGACGATATCCTGTGCGACACGATGATGCTCGTCCGTCCGGAGAGCTCTTCCCTGAGGTGCTTCTGGATCCGTTCCTCGGTCGCGGTGTCAACCGACGAGAGCGAATCATCGAGTATGATCACCGACGGACGACCGAGAATGGCGCGCGCGATCGAGATTCGCTGCTTCTGTCCTCCCGAGAGCGTCACGCCGCGCTCGCCGACGATGGTGTCCATCCCCCTCGGGAAGTCCTCGATCTCCTGGCCGATCCCGGCGATCTCCGCCGCCTTTCGCACATCCTCATCCGTCGCGTCGGGACGGCCGAACCGGATGTTCTCGCGCACCGTGTCAGAGAAGAGGAACGTGTCCTGAGGGACATATCCGAACGCTCCGCGCAGCGACGCGAGCGTCACCGAACGAACGTCGTGACCGTCGAGGCTCACGGTGCCGTCGGAGGTCTCGACGAGCCGGAGGAGGAGATTGCAGATGGTGCTCTTGCCCGACCCGGTCCTGCCGAGCACTCCGAGCCACGTGCCCGCGGGGACGTGGAAGCTCACGTTCGCGAGCGCCGGCTCCAGGTCCTCTTCGAACCGGAACGTCACGTCAGCGAAGTCGATCTCGCCCCGGACATCGGTGAGCTCCAGGGCGCCCTCGACGTCCGCTATCTCCACGTCGGCGTCGAGGATGCGGTTGATGCGCTCGAGCGACGCGGCTCCCCGCTGCATCACATTGACCACCCACCCTATCGCCATCATCGGCCATGTCAGGATCCCGAGATAGCTCGTGAACGCGACGAGGTCGCCCGTCGAAATGTCGCCCATCATGACCTGGCGTCCGCCGACGAAGATGACGATCACGACGCTCATGCTCGATATGAGCATGGTGAACGGGTGGAAGGCGCCCCAGACGCGGACGAGACGGATGTTCTTCTGGATGTACTCCTGCCCCACATCGCTGAGGCGGGAGAATTCGTGTTTCTCCTGGACGTAGGCCTTCACGACACGGATGCCGGCGATGCTCTCCCGCACGCGCTCCGTGAGATCCGAGAATGTCTCCTGCACGCTTTCGAATCGCTGGTGGAGCATCTTCCCCACGCGCAGCGTGAAGAGCGCGATGATCGGCATCGGGATGAGCGCGAGGAGCGTCAGTTTCACATTGAGCGCGAGCATGAATCCGATCGTCGCCAGTCCGAGCACCACGGCGTCCGTCATGGCGACGATGCCGATCCCGCACGCCATCCGGACCGCGTTGAGATCGTTCGTGGCGTGCGCCATGAGATCGCCCGTCTTGTGCCCGGAGTAGTACCGCGCCGAGAGGACCTGCAGGTGCTGGAAGATGTCGTTGCGGATGTCCTCCTCGATGCGACGGGACGTCCCTATGATGAAATAGCGCCAGGCGAAGCGGAATACGGCGATCCCGGCGGCGAGCCCGCCGATGATGAGCCCGTAGCGCATCAGATCGCCTGACCGGGCAACCCCGCTGGTCAGGTCGTCGACGACCCACTTGATGATGCGAGGAATGATGAGCTGCATCCCGTCCACAACGAGAAGCGTCGCCAGACCGATGAGCACGGTCCAGCGATACTTGGCGAGGCGTGTCAGGAATCCCCTGATGCTGCCCATCGGTTCTCCATGTCGTATGGGAACGCTGC
>CAZEXP010000023.1:13480-17285 GCA_964516845.1 uncultured bacterium | reverse complement strand
GTCAGGAATCCCCTGATGCTGCCCATCGGTTCTCCATGTCGTATGGGAACGCTGCGGCGGCGGAACGCTGCTGCGGCGGGACGATGCGCGGTCGCGGAAATGCAGCTCGGCCCGGATTCTAGCCTTGAAACGGGGCGTCTGTCAACGCGAGGCCCGGACACGGTCAGTGAATCAACCCGTGCAATATGCGCTCATTGGTGGTACAATGGTGAGTGGTGGTCGGTGCTCCATCAACGAAGGAGGTAGCCATGAAGCGTTCTGCTATCGTTGTTCTGCTGGTCGCCATGCTCGGCGCGGGCTCGGTGAGCGCAAACCCCGTGGCGTACGACGCCATATACATCGACTTCGACCCCGGGAACTACGTCTCGCAGGTCTATCCGGCGCCGTTTGAGACGGTCGAAGCCTACGTCATGCTCGACATGCTCGGCAGCTACGTCGACTTCACGACCGTGTCGTTCAAGATCTCCGTGACACCTGGCATAATGCTGGACGAACCGATCTTCGAGAGTCTGCTCCCGGGCGGCGCGATGGTCGGCCATTGGGCAGGCGGCGTCACGCTGATGTCCACGGAATGCATTGATCCATCGGCGTACCCGTGCCCGATCGCCCGTGTGACATTCGACTATGCCGGCGGGACCGGGGCCGTTACGATCGGTGACCATCCGGACTACCCGCGGTTGGTCATCGACTGTGCCGACGGTCTGCACGTCTACTGTGTTCTCTGGCACGGCGGTATCGGTCAGGAGGCTCCCTCCGGCGACTGCGAAGGCCAGCCGGTCGACTCGTCGTCCTGGTCCGCCATCAAGTCGCTCTACCGCTAGCAGACTCACTCCAGGCCTGGGCCCGGACCACCAGCCGTATCCGCGAACGCCCCACCCATTGGGTGGGGCGTTCCTGTTTTCGGGCAGCGGGACGCGCTCCTGTGAGGCACTGAGTCGTGATGCGCGTCAGGCCGACGCCGTCCGGCCACCCGCCCTGAAACAGGAACAGGAGGAAACGGACGGTGCCGCCCGTGTTCCTCCTGCTGTCGAAGGGGAGCCGTCCGCCGGACGGCCCCTCGCCCCTCGCGGGGCGCCCAGGAAAGGTCAGCCGCGACCCCTGAGTTATCTCAACGACGGACATGTACAGGAAGACGGGGATTGCTGTCAATCGAAAAACGCCTGTGTTCGCTAGTCTCCGTCGCGTGTGCGAACGCGATAGTCATCATAGAAGATGTGTCTGAGACCACGCCTTGTGCCGAGAAGCAGATTGACCTCGACCTCGCCGGAGTGGCGACGGAGCAGACGCAGACCCTCCGGTCCCGCCTCGAAGCTCTTGTCGAGCGTTATGAGAACGACCGGGAACGGCGGGTCGGCGACCTGTCCGGTGACGCGGACGGGCGCAAGATCGCTCGCGGATATCCAGACGTCGCCATCGAAGTGGCGCCGGTCCCTGACGATCGCGGTCACCCTGAAATGGTGCGCCTCCTCGCCCGCGATCGTGTCGCGCCCCGCGTACTCGAGGTCGTACTCCTCCGCGCGCAGCTCGGGCCCGATGAGACTGTCGAGCGTGTAGTCACCGGCGGGATGGGTTATCTCGGAGAAGACCTCGCGGCGGTCCATCCCACTGGCCCTCGTGTAGACGAGGATCGCCTCGGACGTCTTTGCCGACCCGTCCTCCTGGGGCTCGATCATCGTCTGCACGACCCGCAGGCTGTCTATGACCGCGCGCTCGCGCACGATGACGGCGTTGTAGCGGGCAAGAATGTCGGCCAGGTCGGGGGCCGACGCGGAGATGGACGGGGCGTCGGCCGGCGAGCTCGGCGTGCTCGGCTGGGCCGCGCCGGGGACCGTCAGACCGATCGCTGTCCAACACGTGAGCAGCACGATGCCGACGCGTGAATAGGCGCTGCGCCCTCGCGTCACTCCCGCCGTCGACCGATGATGTCCGTCCCGCATGAGTGTGGCCCTCTCTTCCCCGAGTCCGGCACTCTACCGCGCGTCTCGCGGACTGTCAACCCGACCCCGTCGGGTGGAGTGCCTCGGGGAGGGTCTCACCCCGGACCCCGGCTTGACGCGCCGGCCCTTCGCCCGCATACTCGGCCGACGATCGACGGAACATCCGGGACGACCGCGTCCAGTGAAGGGAGCGCCACATGACACAAGCGATCCACGGCCTGCCCGACGCCCGACGGTGCGGAGCGCTTCTGCTGACCGCGTGCGTGCTGGTCGCGGCGGCATCGCCGATCGGAGCAACCGCCATCGACCTCACATCCGACTCGATCTCCACGCTCGTCGGGCTCAACCCCGGCGACGAATTCGGTTGGAGTCTCGCCGTCGGCGATATCGACGGAGACGGGAGCCCCGAGCTCGCGGCTGGCGCCCCCGGCACCGGCGCTCATGCCGGTGCCGTCTACATCATCAGCACCGACGAACTCGCCGCGAGGCACCACGGCCTCTGGAACAGCAGAGCCATCAGTATCGAACACCCGACGCCGGCGTCCCGATTCGGCGCCACGCTGCTGTTCATGGACATCGACGATGACGGGAACGACGAACTCATCGTCGGAGCGCCCGAGTCCTCACCCTCGGGCGAGGTTCGGACGGGTCAGATCTTCGTGTTCGATCTCCCCGCAAACACGGCGACGCTCACCTCGTCGGACGCCACCGCCACCATTGCCGGCGACAACAACGGCGACGGCTTCGGGAGCTGTCTCGAATCGTGTGATCTGAACGCCGACGGGCGCCCTGAGCTGCTCGTCGGAGCCCCCGGTGGCGACGCCGGTTCACGGATCAACGCGGGGCTCGTCTACGCCATCGAGACGTCGCGGATGATGTCTGCGGTGGCCCAGCGCGTGTCGGACGTCGCTGCCGGTGTTGTCGCCGGCGCCAACGCCGGTGATGCGCTGCAGACGGTGCGGGCGGCCGATCTCGACGGCGACGGCAGCGTCGAGCTCGTTCTCGGAGCGCACCAGTTCGATCCGCCGGACCCCAACGGAGGCGGAACCGGACACATCGAGGACGCGGGGGCGGTCTACATCGCGCCGGCTCGCAGTCTGTTCTCGGGGACGCCGGGGGATCCCGCCGCGATCGACGATGTCGCAACGGCGCGAATTCACGGAGTCGACGAGCGCGCCTTCCTCGGCCGCGCCATCGCGACCGGCGATGTTGACGGCGACGGTGCGACCGACGTTGTAGTCTCTGCACACGCCGCGGGGCGAGACGGAGACCGCCACAGCGCGCGGGGGGCCGCCTTTCTGCTCTTCGGCGACCGTGACGCCGGGGCGGCCGGGC
Source organism: uncultured bacterium (assembly GCA_964516845.1). Lineage (GTDB taxonomy): Bacteria > Joyebacterota > Joyebacteria > Joyebacterales > Joyebacteraceae > JAPEKQ01. Next base: position 14,013 of record CAZEXP010000023.1, on the reverse strand, counting down.
TTCCGGACAGCCTCGGGAGCGAGCGGCCCACCGGAGACCGCGACGCACGGATCGTCACGCTCCAGGGCCGGTCGATGTGGGACATCTTCGGACTGTCTCCTCTCATCGCCGATCTCAACGGCGACGGCTTCGGTGACATCGCGATCGCGGCGCAGTTCGTCAACGGGATGGACGGTGAACGGGTGCGTTCCGGCGAGGTCTATGCGTATCGGGGAAGCCTGCGGTCGGTCATGAGCGCGAAGAGCGGGAGCGCGGAGCGTTCCGATCTCGTGCTCGTCGGCGCAGCCGGCGACGCCGTCGCGAGCGCGCTTGTCGCGGTCGACGTGACAGCCGACGGACGCCCGGAACTCGTGGTGGGCGCACCGAACGCATCAGGTCTCGACGAGGAAGACACCCGACGCGGTCGGATATACATCACGCCCGCTGAACTCCTGCGGGCGCGATGAAGACTTCCTCTTCCGGGCCGGACAGATCCCGAGGCTGACGGCTACCGAGCGCGACGGCTCGTGATCGTGACCGCTAACTGGCGGCCA
>CAZEXP010000023.1:6886-13380 GCA_964516845.1 uncultured bacterium | reverse complement strand
GCCCAGCGTACCACAACAGAAGGGGCGGCACGAGGCCGCCCCTTCTGCAAGATCCATCGTTTCGTGCAAGGACTACTTCAGGACGACGAGCTTACCGCAGGCCGTCAGACCGTCGATGTTGAGACGGGCGAAATAGACACCCGACCCGACCTTCTCGCCGGTGTTGTCGAGGCCGTCCCAGTACGCAAGCCGGTCGCCCGGATTCATCATCTCGTTGACGAGCGTCCGGACCTCACGACCGTTGACGTCGTAGATGGTCATCTCGACCGCGCCGCCGCCGTTCGGGACGGTGTAGGCGATCGATGTCTGGGCAGTGAACGGGTTCGGGCTCGCGGGCTTCATCGCGAAGACGTGCGAGTCAATATCGACGCCCGTGTCGATCTGCTCCGCCGTGAACGCGTAGTCCATGTCGTCCGTCGATGTGCAACCGTTCGTCACGATGAGACAAGCGTAGTCCATGATATCCCAGTCCTCGACCGTGATGTCACCGACACCCCAGGGGTTCACCGCGATGCCTCCGACGTGGCTCGTATAGCCGACGCCGACATGGTCCTCACGGACGCAGACGTCGACCCAGTATGGCAGCGCGTACGTGGGGGGACCGTCAAAGGTCAGGTAGAGACCGGTCTGGCCGTTGCCGGGATTCGAGAACCTGATGTAGTTGCTGCCCATGTGGTCGGGCCGCGTCGCGGAGAGCGGGACGCCGGCGAGGATCGGATACATACTGAAGGTCCGCTGCATCGTCGCGAGCGGGAAGAACACGGCCTCCTCGTAGTGCGCACCGTCGCTGCGCGCGTTCGTGAAGAAGTTCCAGATGCTGAACTCGTGGAACTCGTCCTGGAGAGTCGTCCCGTAGGTCGCGAGCACCGTGTTCATCGCCGTGTACTCACCGGAGACCTCCATCTGCCACCAGTTGTCGACGACGACGCTCGGGCTGATGTGCTCCGAGAGGAACATGTTCCAGGTGAATGACCCGTAAATGCGCACGTTCGAGTCATCATACTCGAGCGGCCGCCAGAGGCTGCTGAAGAAGGAGCTGCAGTACTGCGTCCAGTCGTTGATGCTGTCGTACACCATCTCCTCGGCCCAGACGGAGGTGCACTCCTTGTACCACAGCTCTTCGTTGACGTCGTGCGCCGCCTGGAGACCGTGGCAGAACTCGTGCGCGACTGTGACCTGCATCGGGTCGACCGGGTCCGCGTAGCCGAAGCCGGCGTAGTCATTGTCGATAACGCAGAAGCTCGTTGCGTCGTTCGCGGGACCGCCCGCCGCGTAGTAGGTCGGCTGGCAGTACCCGTAGACGCCCGAAAGATTCTGAACGTAGAAGTCATAGAGCGCGCTTCCGCCGCCACCGTCGGGGTCGCTGCCGTCGCTCGGCGGCTCGCGGAACCCGAGTTCGTCGACCTCGCGGTCCCAGCTGTACTCGACCGCGTCCGCGATAGCATTCAGGTAGGCGGTCGAGAGGATCGCGGCCGTGCCGGTCGTGTCGTAGTGGATCCGGAAGTGCTCGGTATCCATGTAGGTCTGGCACGTCGGACGGGCACGCAGACCGCGGATCTCGTTGGCCACGGCCTCGGGCAGCGTCGGCAGCGCGTCGTCGATCGCCTCGATCGCCGGCACACCGCACTTGTCGATCGTGCCGCCGCGGAAATCGGCCGGGAGCTTCTCGGGAGCGTAGACCGAGTACGCCAGCATCAGGTACACCTGCGCCTCATCCATCTCGCCGCGCGCCGCCGCATCGCGGATCGCTCCGCGCGACGTCACTTCCGCCAGTTCCATCTTCGCCGTTGCCGAGAACGCCAGAGCCATGACGAGCACAACAACGACCACACCGGTCAGTCTGCGCATCTTCTTCCTCCATTCAGATGGCACGACCCACTGTATTAGTCTTCAAATACCTATATTATCACAACATAGGGGCCGGGTCAAGGAGCGTCCGAGCAATGACCCTGCGCGCCTTGCCTGCACCGGGAAGCTCGTCTATAGTGGAAGTTGTGGGAACACAACGAGTTCCGAGCGGCCTCACGGGGCTTCTGCGTCACCGGGGGCTGCCACTCTTCTCGGTCATGGGCATCCGCATCGTGGCCGACTACAGCTGGTTCCTTATCGCCGCGCTCATCGCCGGGAGCCTCAGCATGGGCTGGTTCCCGAGCGTCCTGCCCGACCGGTCGCTCGTTCAGTACATTGCGCTCGGGCTCATCACCGCGTTCTTCTTCTTCGCGTCCGTGCTCATACACGAGCTCGCCCACAGCATCGTCGCGGTCCTCCACGGCATTCCCGTCAGCAAGATCACGCTCTTCCTCTTCGGCGGCGTCGCCGAGATCAGCCGCGAACCGGACGACCCGACGACAGAGCTGAAGGTCGCGCTCGCGGGACCGGCCGTGAGCGCCGTTCTCGCCGCCGCGTGCTGGGGCGCCGTCATTCTCGCGGGGATGCGATCGGGACGCCCCGCGGCCCAGCTGTCCTTCCTCTACCTCGCGATCGCGAACACGTTCCTCCTGGGGTTCAATCTGCTGCCCGGTCTCCCGCTCGATGGTGGACGCGTTCTCCGGGCCCTCATCTGGCGTGTGACCGGCAACCTCAAGCGCGCGACCTACGTCGCCAGCGTGAGCGGCCAGGCGCTCGCAGGTGTCATGATCATCCTCGGACTCGTCACGATCCTCTTCGCGCGGCAGATCGTCACAGGGCTCTGGCTCATCTTCATCGCACTCTTCCTCCGGCAGGCCGCGGAGGCAAGCTATCGTCAGGTCACGATGAAGCGAGCTCTTCGCGGCGCCACGGTCGGCGACGCGATGACCTGCAATGTCGTGACCGTCTCGCCTGCCATCACTCTGACCGCGCTCGTAGACGAACACTTCCTCCACCATCACTTCATCTGCTACCCGGTCGTCGAGGGAAACCGCGCGCTGGGCTTCGTCAGCATCAAGGACGTCAAGCACATCCCGCGCGATCGATGGTCCGTGACACACGTCGGCGATGTCCTGACGCCGCTGTCGGATGAGAACACACTGGCGTCGACGGACGGGATCCCCTGCGCCATGCGGAAGCTCGCAGCGTCCGGTTGTGGCTGGCTGCCCGTGGTGGACCACGGACGTCTCGTCGGGATCGTCACGCGCGGCGACATCATGCGCAACCTCGAGATCCGGTCGGACCTCTCGCCGTAGGAGCACCCCCGCGTCGAGACCGACCTCCGCTGCGGGCACCGTGTCCCGCCGCTGAGGCCGGTCTCCTCACTCACCCGCACGGAAAGACGGACGCCGCCCAGAGGGCGGCGTCAGAGTGATGCGTATTGGGTGTGTCCGGTGCGGCTGTTCGCTCGCGGCTCCTCTGCGCTCCTGCCTATCGGGCCCTACTGTCGCCCTTCGGCACGTCACACGCCAGACCGATGAGCACGAAGTCGGAGAGCTCCTTGGCCTTGTCGGCAAGAGGATACGAGCTGTCGCTCGCCACCCAGTCGAGAACCGTCATCTGATAAGCGCCGAAGAGCATGCTCGCAACGTGCCCCGTATCCATCTCGCGGAACACTCCCTTGGCCACGCCGTCGGTCAGCACCGCCTCGATGATGTCCTTGTAGGCCCGGCTGCTCCGCTTCGCCACCGTCTTGATCATCGTCGTGCTCTGACGGAGCTGCGAGAGGAAGATCTTCGCGCTCTCGGGATTGTTCTCCATGAGCTCGAGCCCGAGAGTCATCAGCCTGCGAATCCGCGCGATCGGGCCGTCCACCGACTCGACCCCCGCCTGGAGACGCTCCATGTGCCGACCGAGAAACTCCTCGAAGACGGCCACGATGAGTTCTTCCTTGCTCGTGAAGTAGATGTAGATCGTCCCCGCCGCGACACCGGCGGCCTCGGCGATCTCGGAGGTCGTGGTGTTGTGATAGCCCTTCTCGCCGAAGAACTTCGCGGCGGCATTGATGATCTTCTCGCGCTTGTTTCCGACTCGCTTCCGTGCCATCAAATGACCCCTCTCCGATCCCGCAAGGGATCCGTCCGTGAGGATGCGGACACCGTACCCGACTGATACTCGATTCACTAGTGATACCCCATGCGAAGGGCTCTCTACTGAAATCCTAACCAAACATGAATGCCGATGCAAGAACTTTGCGAGGGGCACTCATTTTGCGACGCTCATCCATGAGGACATTCGGAGGGCACGCACAGGAATACGGCGGCGCAACTCGTTGCGCCGCCGTATTATACTGAGGCGCTGCTCAACGAGAGACTTCCCCGTCAAGCAGCGCCTCGAGAAGCGGCGGGGTGGGCCAACCAGAGGACACAGTGCGGCGAGCCAAAGGAGTGGCGTCGCCGTCCAGGCTAATGTACCCAGCTGGTCAGACCCGAACCCCCGCCGGTATCGTCTGGTCTTCCCCGACGCTCCGGCTTGACGATGTCGCCGAAGTCGTGGGTCAGCGGTAGACCGAGCACGTGTCCGACCACGTGCGGCATCACCTGACCGCTCGACCAGTTGTTGTAGAAGCTCCACTCGAGCGGCTGCGTGCTCAGCAGCACCCAGCCATCCCCCACGCCGTACTCGACGAGCGTCGCGCCCCCGGCGTCGTTCGTCACATACACGACCGCACCGTCGGGTAGCGAGCCGATCGTCTCGTGGCTCGCGTACTGACCGTAGAGAAACTCGGGCAACCCCTCCGTGAGAGGCACACCGGGTAGCTCAACGTAGTTGTACCAGGTCTTGTACGGCGACAGAGTGACGTTGCCGGGCAGCACGATGCCGGCGGACACGATCGACCCACCCTGCCATCCACGGTCACAGGCCTCCCAGAAGATGGTCCCGCCCCTCTCGACGAAGCGCTGTACACGGACCTGGCTCGCCGCGTAGTCGTTGTAGAACGACTGCGGCTGATCGTTCTGAACGATGACAAGGTCCTCGCCAGGCGTCAGGTCCACGCCGCCCAGTGATGCGGCGGCCACGACCTCGTAGTGGTTCGGACCGTCGCCCTCGGCAAAACCCATCACTTCGAGCATCAGGTCGAGGACCGCCGGGATTTCCGCCGCCCACGGAACGACGTCACGCACGATGATGACGTGCACGGCCGTCTCTTCGCTCCCGCCGACGCTGACCTTCTGAACGACGCTGTCGTTCAGAAGGTGCGGGTCGCGCACCTGCATCACGACCTCATACGAGCCGGCGGCCACATACTCGTGAGCCGCCGTCTTGTCGGTCGACCATGCGGTGTCCCAGACGCCGTCGTTCTGCCAGTCCCATCGCACGGCAAGCATCGCCACCGGGTCATCGGGATCGGTCACACCGCTCGCATCAAAGGTCACCGTCGTCCCCGGCGCGACGAACACGTCGCTCGCCGCGAACACGGCCGATGGAGGTTGCTGCGAACCCACCTGCATCATCACGCCGTCGAGCTGACTGATCGCGATCTCGACCGTTGGCGTCGAGGTCATCAGATGGGAGAAGAACGGCACGCGCGACTCGCCGTCCGCAATGATCCCGGTAGCGAAGACAACCTCTGAGAGCACGGGGCAGACCGCACTCAGGAAGTCGGCGCAATCGGCGTTTCCGGTTCGCCAGAGCCACTCCGCCACACCGTCGCTCTCATCGGCCATGACCGAGGAAAGCGCATTGATCATTCGATAGGGGTCTCGCGCGCTCACGGCCCCACCGAGCTCAACGGCGCCACGGCCGTTCAGATCGAGGTCGGCTCCGTCGCGCACTGCCACGGTACCGGAAACGAGCGCGACGACCTCGGTCACGGCTCGCCCGGCGTTGTGAATCGTCGCGAGCCCGTCCGGCGTCGTTGCGTCGTAGTCCCTGAAGCTCGAATGGACCAGGCGCGCGCGATACGTCCCGTCCCCGATGTCGACCTGCGTCCTCGTGTTGCCCGTCACGTTGACGGTCGGCGGCCAGCCGGGTGTCACGCGGATGCGACCGCGCTCGACATCGACCGGCACAATGAGTGAATCAACAGCGGTGAGCGAACGGAACACGGCCGCGTAGCAGACGGGGTCCGGGTTCACCCACGCGACACTGTCCCCTTCGACATCCTCGAGCCAGGGATCGGCGAGCTGGGTCGGGTTGGTCGGCTCGTCATCGAGGGCGTCGATGGCGAGCTCCGCAGCCTGCTGCGACGCGTCGGAGAGCGCCGCACCTCCGAGCACTCCGGCGCCACTGGCAACGGCGCTCTCGATGAGGGCGACGAGCGTCGTCCAGCCGGGCTTGAGCTCGGCGCTTTCGACGACGATGGCCCGGTCCGACTCAGAGAACATCGTCATGAACGGGTTCATCCGGATGAGCGCCTCCGCGCTCGACGTCGCGTCGACGACGACACCGGAGAATTCGGACCTCCCGACCGTTCCAAGGAGCACGACGTCGCCCGATGCCGTGACGAGCGCGACCGTTTGTCTCGTGTCAGTGTCGGGGATGGCGACGGAGAACGTCCCGTCCGCGGCGATCGCGCCGCTGCCGGCGAGGGAGAGAATGGTGAGGTTCTCCTCGGAGTGTGCCGAGCCTGTCGGAAGAGTGAT
>CAZEXP010000023.1:0-6786 GCA_964516845.1 uncultured bacterium | reverse complement strand
GGGAGAGAATGGTGAGGTTCTCCTCGGAGTGTGCCGAGCCTGTCGGAAGAGTGATTTCCCCGGTGACGCTCCGCGTCGGGATCGCCGCAGCGTCCGGATCCGAGTCGGAGGGACCGGCGGTCGTCGAACACGAGACGCACGCGAACGCCGCGAGTATCGCCAGGCACGTTGTGGCAAGCTTCCAAACATTCGCTGTGTGCATCGATCCCCCTCCTCCGACCGGTTGTGACCATGCGACGGGGCTTCCGGGTATAGAGTGTTGCAAGGGGCGTACCAGCGAATGTACGGAAAGGGCCCTACAGACAGGCATCTCAGGCGGGCTCGTCGGATCGTCCGGAAACCGGGAGACATTGCGGACCGGCCACGTTGCGCCCTGCACGACCTTGACAGCCGGAGCAATAGAGGAGAGCCGGCCCCCGCGGGGACCGGCTCTCTCGTGATCTGCTCTCTGTTCGCCGTCCGCGCGCCGTGCCCGCGGGTGTCGGCGGTTCCTCAGAAAGGCGTTAGCGAAGCACTACCAGCTTGCCGTGGCGGGTCTCCCCGGCGGCGGTCAGACGCATGAAGTAGAGACCGTTGCCGACGCGGCTGCCGGAATTGTCGCGACCGTCCCACGTCAGGTCGACCTGACCGGGACCGGCCTCGCCGGAGACCAGCGTCCGCACGAGACGACCGTCAACACTGTAGACGGACAGCTCGGCATCTCCGCGTGCCGGCATCGCGAACGAAATCTTCGCGCTGCCGCCGAACGGATTCGGGCTCGCCGCATAGAGCGCGAGGCGGCCGACGGTCTCGCCGACACCCGTGCTCTCAACGATGAACGAGCCGGTCTCCATCAGCTGACTCCGCTCCGTCCCGTCGTCCGCGTAGGCTCTCCAGTAGTACGTCCCGTCCGAAAGCGCTGCGCCCACGGTCCACGAGGTCGTTCCGGAACCCTCGGTCACGCCCGACGTCGACGTGACGAGGCTCGTGCAGAGTTCGTCGTCGTAGACGCGGAAGCCGTAGGTCAGAACGTCGCCGGGATCGATGTCGCTCGAGTTGTCGACCGTCAGCAGGGGTGTCGACACCGCGACCGTCCCGCCGTCAGGCGGGTCATTGAGAACCGGCACGGTCGGCTTCGTGTTGCCGGTCGGCGGACCACTGATGGTCACATCATCGACGTACCATCCGTCATCGGTGATGTACGAGTCCGACACCAGACGGAAGCGGAGCTTGAAGCCGGCGGTTCCTACGAAGTCGTTGAGCGAAAGCTCAATGTTCTGGAACCCGTAGCTGTTGCCGTGGTACTTCGGACCGACCTGGTTCCACGTGGTGCCGTTGTCGTCCGAAGCCTCGACGTAGCAGAAGTCGTAGTCTTCCTCCGTGCTCACGCGGTGCCAGAACGACAGGTCCGCGGCGGTCGCCGCAGAAAAGTCGATCGGCGTGGCCAGCTCGATCCACGAATCGACGTAGTTGCCATAGCTGCCGCTGGGACTGTCGGTGTACGAATTGGACGGCGAGTGCGACGACGTGGTCGTCAGACCCCAGCTCCCGTCACTCTCGACCCAGTTGCCCGTGCCGCCTTCCATGTCGTCGAAGAACAGGACCGTCGGCTCACCGACCATCCAGGAGAGCTGCTCCTCCATGTAGAGGCCGTCGCCCTCGATAACGAGCGTCATGATGAGACCGTGTCCATCCGGCGTGCCGGCGTCGACCGAGAACGAGAACTCGTCGAAGGTGTTCTGCCCGGCCGACCCCGCCAGGATCGTCCCGAGCGTCGTCTGCGCATCGTGAAGATCGACGTACGGATCGTCACACAGAACCGTCACCTGAACATTGGCCGCGTCGGCCACGATGCCCTGGTTCTCGATGTTGACGGTCATGGTCAGCGTCTCACCCGCGTCGGGCTCCTGATCGCCGTTGCCACCCGTGAAGTGGGTCGACTCGAGCGCCAGATAAGCGCCGGCGATCCGGCTCATGTACTGCTGCCCCCAGAGGTTCTCGGCAGTCAGTCCCGCGATCTCGCTCTGCTGCGGCCAGAATCCGCTGCCCCCTACCTCGACGCAGACCGACCAGACACCCGCCACACCGTACAGCCAATCACACGTCGTTCCTGAGGCTGAGTAGTTGAGGACCTCCCAGCACGAACCAACCTCGTAGCCATTGTAGGCCGCGATGGTGTTGGCGATGTCGTGAAAGATCGTGTTGTCGGGCTCCGGCGGGAAGGTCGCCACGCCGTATCCGTACGGCACGAGTACGGCGCCAACGACCGAATGGAACGAGATGTTCGTCACAAGATCGTGCGCGAGAACGAAGTCTCTGTAGCCGGCGATCTCCGGTTCGGAGAAGGCGTACGAACCGCAGTAGAGGTCGTTACACGGATCAAACGAGATGCCGTTCGTTCCCCACTCGTAGTCATAGTTCCGGTTCGGATCGGTGCCGTAGCACGTGCTGCCGGCGTGGTCCGTCCGATTCTTTCGCCACATCCCGCCGCCATCGGGGTCGGTCGACTCGTTGTAGGCGTAGCCGTCCGGGTTGACGCACGGGATGAACCAGATCTCGCGGTTGTCGACGAGGAACGTCGCCTCGGGATCGGTCCCATAGTTTGAAGTCAACCAGTCCATGAAGTTGAAGACGGCGTTGATCCCGATCGGCTCACGCGCGTGGTGTAGCGCATCAAAGAGGACCTCGGGTTCGAGCTCGTCAACCTCGGGATTGTCCGAGATTTTGAAGGCCCAGACCGTCCGCCCCTCCTGCGTCGTCGCTATGCTGAACGGCTCACTGACGATGTTCGGGTGCGAGGTATGGAGCGCGTCAATGAATACCTCGACCTCATCGAACGTGTAGAAATCCCCGTATCCGCGGGAGGTGTTCCGCGAGGCGTAGAAGGCCGACATGTCGTCGATCTCAACGATGACATCGAACCCGAGCGAGCGGAGTTCGTCGATCTGCTCGAAGTCGGTCACGATCTGGACACCGACCCCCGGCTTCGATTTCATGACATCAAGCCCCTCGATGCTCGCGAAGCGCTCGCGCTCCGAAGCGCTCTTCAGCTCGACTCGCGCCTGGACGTACGGTCCATCGGGACCGGCCGCCATCGCGGGCAGTGCGGCCAGCACCAGAGCCGCAGCAAGACACATGGACAGAACACGCATCATGTTCCTCATCTCCTTGTGGTGGAGTGAACTCGCGCGTTTCATTCGGTTTGCTCTAATTTACGATTATAACACAGATTACAGCGCAAAGCAATGAGTCGACAGTCAGCGGACGCCCGGCGGACACGCACTATGCGTGGCACCGGCGGCGACAGCCTGTGGCACAGCCTCCGCCGATGTCATCGGCGAAGAACATCGATCGTGAGAGTCCCTCCCGCTGTGTAGGGACTTCTCGGCACCCAGCGCTCGACCGCGGCGGCGATGGGCCTCACGGACAGGAGCGCTCCGACGAACGCCGGGCCGACCGCCTGGAGTCTGCGGGTCAGCGGGCTCAGGAGCGTAAGATGAGGGATGATCTCGTCCGCGATGCGCTCGCGGTAGCGTGTTGATGCTTCGAGCGGCGCCGTGGCCGCAGCGCCGGCACCCGCGATGACCTCGGCGGCGATCCTCCCGCTTTGGATCGCGTACGCGATCCCCTCCCCGGTGACCGGGTCGGCGAGACCCGCGGCATCACCGACGGCGAGCACCCGCCCGTGCGAATGGTCGTCCGGACGCGACGCCCGCGGGACGAATCCCGCGAACGGCCCCTCGCGCCGCCAGGACGAAAGCCCGACCACATCCACGAGCCGTTCAACGTCTCGAAGATAGTCAGGACCTGGCGGCTCGACGCCGCAGACGCCGACGTTGAGATGGTCTCTCTTCGGGAAGACCCACCCGTACCCTCGGCGTCTCGACATCGCGTCGAGGATGATGCCATCCGCACGTCCGCCGAGCGTCGCTCCTTTGTCCGGATAGAGCCGCACGTATGCCGCGCCGCCGAGCACAAGCGGCCGCAAGCCGATGCGGGCTCGAAGCCCTCCCTTCGCCCCATCCGCCAGCACGACATATGGCGCCGACAACCGTTCCCCCGCGCTGACGACCTCCACGCCGTCCGACATCGCCGTGATGTCGGAGACGCTCCGACCGAGTTCCACGAGCGCGCCCGCCTGCCGCGCCCGCTCGGCGAGGAATGGGTCAAGATCGCGGCGCGTCGTCGTCGCCACGACCGTGCGCGTCGAGCTCCACGTTCCGCGGACGCTTCTGGTGATGCGCATCTCGACGGTATCGACGCGGCGATGGATCACCGGATCTATCGAATCGCCGAGAAGACCCAGCGCGCGGGACGTCAACCCCGCAGCGCACGGCTTCGTGCGGGGGAATCGCGCCCGCTCAAAGACGCGAACGCGGAGGCCGCCGGCCGCGGCTGCCTCCGCGCACGCACTCCCCGCCGGTCCGGCGCCTATGACTATGAGGTCGCAGTACTCGGACACGGTACCTCTTCCTCGGGCGGCGTCGCCATCCGCCCAGAATGAGTTGCCATCGAGCGGGTACACTACTCCAGGACGAGTTCTCCGAACGTGTTGGGGTTGTAGTCGATCGGGATCTGCCAGTCCTCGACGGCCTGGATACGCTGCTGCTTGCGACGGAAGTTGACACGCCACACATCGGCATCGCCGGCGGCCGCGCCGAACTCCGAAAGCGGGATCGCAGCCTCGACGACCCACCGGTCCTCACCGGTGCGCGCCGCCACGTCGTACTCGCCGTCCCACGTCAGGTCGGTCGTGTAGATCATCGCCTCGTTGAACTCGATCCGCTGATCGAAGACCGCCCCAAGCGAGTTGAAGTAGATCTGGTAGACGACCATCTCGTCCGCGACCGGCTGAAGAAAGAGACCGACGCAGTCATCGCGGTAGACGGCGCTGTCGCGCTCCTCGTTCGCGGCCACGATCTCGTCGACCAGCGGCTCATGGCAGACGGCTGACACATAGAGATACCGGTCATCGAAGCCGAACCGGAATTCCGTCTCGCCATCGATATCCGAGCCCTCGTAGGCGGGGTAGAGGTGCGTCACGGCCGCCGCGCTCGTCCAGCAAGGCTCCGCCAGTGCGCCATCGATCGTCGGTGCCGCGTCAAACCTGGCCGCACCCGCCGTGCGGACGACGCGCAGGGGGATGTCCGTCACGAACTCCATTCCGTTCGACATCGGATAGGTCAGCGCAAGCGAGGGCGCAGGATACACGCTCTCCGGGGGCAGGACACTGAACGCGTACTCGCCCACGTCGCCGGGCTTCACGATGACGGGTGCCGTCAGAGGATCGATCTCCCACCCCGGCGGCGCATCCCACCTGATCGCGTCATCGATCGCGACCGCCGCCTGGTTTTCGACGGTGACAACGACGTCGATCGCCTCCTCCGTGGCGCCGGAGACCCTCACCGGGCTAATGGAGACGTAGTCGGACTCGATCGCGACGATCTCATGATCGTCATCGACCGTGTGGAAGTCCATCGGGTAGATGTTCCCGGCGTCGATGACCGCCAGGTCGAACCCGTCCTCGTCGACGGTCAGCCAGCAGAACTGGAAGAACTCGCCGCGCGCGACCGGCTCGGTTTCGGGCCGGTAGATGACTCCACCGGAACTGCCGACACTCACATACGGAATGCCGTCGTATGTGCCCGAGAAGAACTTATGGAAGTGACCGCAGAAGACACCGTCAACACCATGGTCGACGAGCAACTCATGGACCGGATCGGTCACGCCGGCAGCCGTCGTCATCAGCCAGAGCGGCTTGTGATAGAACACGAAGACCTGGTCCGTCAGCTCGACGGTGTCGAGGTCGGAGGCGAGCCACGACAGCTGTTCCTCGTCGGCCTGCTCCCACGCCTCGATGCGGCTCGTATCGAGGATGATGAAGTGAGTGCCTTCATAGTCGAACGAGTAGTACGGTTCAAGCCCGGTCCGCTGCCGGTAGAGTTCCTCGCTGTCGTCACTCCAGATGTCGTGGTTGCCGGGCGTGAGGTAGACAGGAGCGTCAAGTTCATCCAGCATCGCGAACACGGTGTCCCACTCAGCCGTCATCACGTCCATGTCGTCGCCGTAACCCTCGATCTGATCACCGACGGTCACGACGATGTCGGGCTGGAGGAGATTGATCTCACGAATGATCGAGGGGTAGATGGCGTCATGATGCCCGCCAGTCCGGTCACTCAGAATGACCAGACGATACGTGGCACCCGCGCCCATCGCTGTTGCGAGCACAACGGCCAGAGCTGTGGCGGCAACGAACCAATGCGCTGTACGGCTTGCAGTTACGAGCTTCATACCCGTCTCCCCCTGTGTCTTGCGCGCCCCCGGACGCGCCCGCGCGCGTACCCCCGATTCGACCCGGTCACCGGCGATGCTAGTCCCGCGCCGGGGCGCCTGTCAACACCGCCACGCGGACAGTATGACGCGCCTCCGCGACGGCTCCCCTGAGGACGAGGCGCCTCGTCCGCGCGTCGATCCAACACCCGAGCCCGGCAGCGCGCGAACACTCGTCTTTCTGTTCCGGGCGTGGGTTCCCGCGGGTGCGGGGACCATCCGCTGGAGAGACCTCGACCGCTCCGCCGACGCGCGAACGCCGGTTGACCAGCGCGTGAACATCGAGTGACCGACGTGTGGACATCGGTGATGGCGGAGCGGTTATCGGCTGACCGACGTGTGGACATCGGTGATGGCGGAGCGGTTATCGGCTGACCGACGGACAGCCTTTCGACAGTGCGACGACCAATGGGATGACTGCGGTCACAATTCGGCCCGAAAGATGCGCACGCGTTCCGGATTGCGCGGCGGCCAAGT
>CAZEXP010000022.1:2299-36185 GCA_964516845.1 uncultured bacterium | reverse complement strand
ACGGCCAGCTGGCCGGTGAGGTCTACGAGGCCCCGGTGCGCGCTCCGATCGAGGGAGCCGTCATCAAGGGATACGCCGCGGGCAGCGATACCACGGGCGCGACACCGGTCTTCACGGCGGTCTCGGGCGTCGGCGGCGCGTACACGATCGAGGGCGACCTCGAGGTGAACCACTACGACGTCTACGTTCTCAAGTTCGGCTACATCACCGAGTACGAGGATGTGTTCGTCCAGTACGGCGCGAACGACCAGGACTTCTACATGGACTTCGCACCGAGCGGTGTGGTGTCGGGCACGGTGACGGAGATCGGGACCGGTACGCCTCTCGAGGCGACGGTCCGGTTCTACCGTTCCGACGATATGTCGCTCTACGCGGAGACGACGAGTGACCCGGCGACGGGTCAGTACTCGGAGACGCTTCCGTACTTCAACTACACGATGAACGTTCGCGCGTACCACCACATCCCGGTGACGCTCGGGATCACGGTGGACGAGGCGACCGAGACGTTCGACTTCCAGCTCGAGGAGACCCTGGCGAACCTGCTCATTCTCAACGACGCTGCGAAGTCCGGCGAGTTCGTGAAGTACGACAAGACCGGCGCCATCGTTGACGTGACGCAGAACGACGGTGACGGCAAGTCCGCATCGGAGCTCGAGGCCGACCTGGTCGATCTCGGCTACGACGTGATCGTCGAGACGGCGACGACGAGCGACCCGCTGACGTGGATCAACTACGACTTCATCATCCACACGAGCGGTTCGAACACCGAGCCGATCGTTGACGCGACCTACCGCGCGAACCTCGAGAGCTACGTCGCCGGCGGCGGCAAGCTCCTGATCGAGGGCGGCGAGCTGGCGTACGACGCGATCAGCTACCCCGGCTACCCGACGTTCGCGACGAACGTGCTCCACGGGAGCGACTGGGAGCACGACTCGAGCGGCACGAGCCTGACCGTGTACGACGCTGCGCATCCGGTTACGACGTTCCCGAACACGCTTGGCAGCATCACGATCGGGTACAGCGGCTACGGAGATGCGGACTCCTACATCCCGACGGCCGACGCCGACATCGTGATGAGCTGGTCGGACTACGGGACGCTTGCGAGCGTTCTGGTCTACGACGACACGCCGGACCCGGCGAGCGGCCAGATCGTGTTCTACTCGTTCAACTACGGCGCGGCCGACGCGGTGGGCAGGACTGGACTGCTCGAGAACACGGTCACGTATCTGCTCGCCCCCGAGAGTCTCCCTGAGGGCGGTCTCTCAGGCACGGCGCTCCTCGCCGGTGAGTCGAACCACGGCGGCATCTCTATCACCGTGGCGCCAGGCGGCGCCTCGACGGTGACCGCCGAGGACGGCGGCTGGCTCATCGAGGACATGTACGACGGGACCTACTCGGTCACGGCGGAGAAGGTGGACTGGGGAACGGCGATCGTGGACGATATCGCGGTTGCCGGTGGCGCGCATGTCAGCGGCATCGATTTCGTTCTGACGCCGGTGACGACCTACGAGTACTGCGAGAGTCCCGAGCTTCCGATCCCGGATTCGACGCCGGCCGGCGTCTACGACTACCTGACGTTCCCGGACGACGCGACGGTCTCCGACGTCGAGATCTACATCAATCTCAGTCACACCTACGTGGGTGACCTGGTCGTCAGCATCACGTCACCCGAGGGTACGGCGGTCACGCTGCACAATCGGGGAGGCGGAAGTGCGGACGATCTCGTCGGCTGGTACCCGACCGATCTCGTAGTGAGCGGCCCCGGCTCTCTCAGCGACTTCGTTGGTGAGAACGCGAAGGGCGAGTGGGAGATATGGGTCAGCGACAATGCGGGAGCGGACATCGGAACGCTGCACGACTGGTGCGTCAAGGTCATGGCCAGCTCGCCGTGGACCGGTGTCGATGATGAGTTCGACGCGCCGATGACTTACGTGCTTGGCAATGTTGCGCCGAACCCGTTCAACCCGGTGACGACGGTGACCTACGGTGCGCCGAGACCGGGGGAGATGGAACTCGCGGTCTACAACATCGCCGGCCAGCGGGTCGCCACGCTCGTCGACGGTCACGTCGACCCTGGCTTCCACACTGCGATCTGGCAGGGCCGCGATGACACGGGCCATCAGGTGGCCAGTGGTGTCTACTTCTGCCGAATGACCGCCGAGGGGTTCGAGGACGCGGTCAAGATGGTGCTGCTGAAGTAGCCGGCTGTCGCCTGCGGCGACAGCTTGGGAGTCGCTGGCGCGACTCCGCATTGTCCGAAAACCAGAACGACACGGCCCCCGGCGCGCCTGCCGGGGGCCGTGTTCGTTCTGGGCGTCGTGGGCAGGGGCTACCATTGTCCGACTGATGGGGCTCTGTCCAGTCTGCCGAATCGGTGATATAATGAACGTGATCGCTCTGTATCGAAGATGAGCGGCCACCGTGCCCGCGGGACTCCCGGGCATTGGTGCACACGACCGTGCCACGTGACTCCTGCGAGTCACGAGCCCCCATGAGGAGGAGAGGATGCGACCTGTTCTCGCAAGGTGGATGTCCGCAGTCGTGCTGACCGCTAGCCTGCTTGCTGCACTTCTCGTGCCGTCAGCCGTTCTCGCTGCCGAGACGATCGTCTTCGAAGAGAGCGCCGGGCACGAGAACATCGCGCTGACGGCGTCGACCCCTTCACTCGCCGTGCTTGACTATCACATGGACGCGCTCACGCTCGGCGATGTCGAGTTCGGAGGTGAGCTCTTCACATCGGTCTCGCTCTCCGGCGTGATGATACCTGCCGATGAGGGCGCCCCGAATCTTCCGGCCTTCGGCCGCATGATCGCCATTCCCGCCGGTTCGACCCCGCGGCTGGAGGTCATCACGAGGGGCACCTACGTCATTCGCGATATCGACGTGCTTCCGGCTCCGGACATTCCGCTCGAGTCGAGCGACGAGCCGCTGACGCATATTCGGGATCCGCGCATCTACAGCGACGACGCGCAGTACCCGGCTGAGCCGGTCCGGCTCTCCGAGCCGATGATGATGAGGGGTGTCGATGTCGTGACCGTCGGCATCACGCCATTCCAGTACAATCCCGTCGCCCGCGAGCTCACCGTCTACACCGATCTCTCGGTGCGTGTCACGTTCGAGGGCGGAACCGGTGTCTTCAGCGACGAACGACTGCGAAGCCGTCACTGGGAGCCGATCCTCCAGGCGAACCTGATCAACTACGACCAGCTGCCGGAACCCGTGTTCTCTGCGCCCAATACGCGCGACACCGAGTATGAGTATGTCATCGTGTGCCCGGACGATCCGGTCTACGTCGGTTGGGCCGACAGCCTGGTTCAGTGGCGGACATTCCAGGGCATCGACACGGGCATCGTCACGCTGACGGAGACCGGAGCAACGGCGGCGGAGATCGAGGCCTGGGTCAACAACGCCTACAACACGTGGTCGACGCCTCCGGCGGCCATCCTGTTTCTCGCCGACTACGCGGCGGACGGTGTGACGAGCGGCATCACGTCTCCCGTCTACAACAGCTACTGCGTCTCCGACAACATCTACGCCGATGTCGACGGCGATCACCTGCCGGACATCGTGACGGCGAGGATGACGGCTTCGACGGCGTTCGAGCTGAGACAACTCGTGCTCAAGGCGATCCTCTACGAGCGCGACCCGCCGACGGCCGCGGCTTTCTATCAGAACCCGATCGTGGCCTGCGGTTGGCAGACGGACCGGTGGTTCACGATCTGCTCCGAGATCATCTACGGGTTCCTCGCCAATGAGCAAGGGAAGTCGCCGGTCCGCGAATACGCGATCTGCTCGGGCACACCCGAGACGGCCTGGTCGACGAGTGACAACACGGACATGCTCGTCGACTACTTCGGCCCGAACGGTCTTGGCTACATCCCGCTGACGCCGGAGCATCTCACCGACTGGGGCGGGAACGCGACGCGTCTCAATGCCGACATCAACTCCGGCGCGTTCATCCTGCAGCATCGCGACCACGGCAGCACGGGCGGCTGGGGTGAGCCCGACTACAGCGTGAGCGATCTCGGCGGGCTCTCGAACCAGGACCACACGTTCGTCTTCTCCGTCAACTGCCTGACCGGCCAGTTCAACATGTTCGGCGAGTGCTTCGCTGAGGCGTTCCATCGCCAGCAGTACGGCGCGCTCGGGCTGATCGCGGCGACTGAATCGTCGTATTCGTTCGTCAACGACGCCTACGTGTTCGGCATGTACGACAGCATGTGGCCTGAGTTCGATCCCGGCTATCCGGCGAAGAACCGCGAGACCGGCCCGCCCGACCTGAGGCCTGCCTTCGCGAACGTGTCCGGCAAGTACTACCTGCAGGCGTCGAACTGGCCGTGGAACACGGGCGACAAGGAGGTGACGTACTACCTCTTCCATATGCATGGCGACGCGTTCACGACGCTGTTCTCCGAGGTGCCGCAGGCGCTCACCGTGAGCCATGACGCCGCGATGACGATCGGCGTTCCGAGCTTCACCGTCACGGCCGACGACGGCTCGATCATCGCGCTGACCGTCGACGGCGAGATCATCGGGATCGCGTACGGCACGGGTTCGCCCGTGAGCGTGCCGCTCACGCCGGCAACCGTGCCGGGGACCATGCGTGTGACGGTCACGAAGCCGAACCACTACCGCCACTCGGCTGATGTCCCCATCATCCCGCCCGTGGGCGCTTACTGCATCCATGAGAGTGCGGATCTCGACGATGACGTCCTCGGCGGCAGCAACGGCAACGAGGACGGTCTGGCCGGCGCCGGCGAGACGCTCGAGTTCGTTCTCCATCTCGAGAACGTCGGTGTCGACACCGCCTACGGCGTGAGCGCCGTCCTGAGAAGCCAGAGCGTCTACGCGGCCGTCATCGACAGCGTGAGCGGCTTCGGCGACATTCCGGACGGGGCGACGGTGGCAAGCCAGCTCGACTATGTCGTGGCTCTTGCCGGTGGCTGTCCCGACGGTACCGAGATCGGGTTCGAGGTCGAAGCGGGGGACGGTGTCGACACATGGATGAGCTACTTCACGGTCGCGGTCGTTGCACCGGTTCTTTCGATCCACGACGTCGACGCCGACGACTCGCCGGGCGGAGGCAACGGCAACGCGTGTCTCGAGGCGGGTGAGACCGTCGGGATCATGGTCGAACTGGAGAACACTGGCGGCGTGCGCTCATCGCTGATCGGCGCGACGCTGAGCACGAGCGATCTCTACGCGGTCGTCCACGAGGCGAGCGCGGGGCTCCCGTTCCTCAACGTTGGAACGCATGCGGCGTTGGCGGACGAGTTCGTTGTCACGATCCTCCCGGACTGTCCCGATTACCGCGAGATCGAGTTCGACGTTGAGGTGACGGATGCGTGGGGCTATCTGCTCATCGAGCAGTTCACGCTCATGACGGGCGGCGGGAACTTCGCCGATGATGTTGAGAGCGGAGAGGGCGGCTGGACCCACGACAACGTGACGACCGGGTTCGTCGATGAATGGCACATCGAGTCGTACCGCTACCACTCGGCCGGAAGCAGCTGGAAGTTCGGCGGCGCAGGCTCGACCGTCTACGGCAACTCCGCGGACGGCGTGCTGGTCATGCCGACGGTCTGTGTCGGCGCCGATGCCGAGTTCAGCTTCTGGCACTGGCTGGCCGCCGAGGAGGAGGACGCAACGCTCGCCTGGGACTGCTGCCTCGTCGAGTGCTCGACCGACGGAGGAGCGACCTGGCAGACACTCGTGCCTGACGGCGGGTACAGCCATCAGAAGAACGACAACGACGCGAACCCGCTTCCGGAGGGCACACCCTGCTGGTCCGGCTCGTTCGATTGGACGCAGGAGACGTTCGACCTTTCGGCGTACGTCGGGGAGTCGATGGGCGTCCGCTTCCGCTTCGTCTCCGATGGATACGTTGCGGAGGAGGGGTGGTACGTCGACGACATCTCGTTCACGAGTTCCGGCGGCGTCGGGACCGTGGTCGATGATTCCGACGGGCTCCCGGCGCGGTTCGCGCTCTCTCAGAACATTCCGAACCCGTTCAACCCGGTCACCGTCATCAGCTATGCCGTGCCCGAACGGGCGCACGTTCTCATCGCGATCTACGACGTGGCCGGTCGCCGCGTCAGGACCCTCGTGGATGACGAGCGAGCGCCGGGCGTGATGAGCGCCGTGTGGGACGGCACGGACGATGAGGGCAGACGCACAGCCTCCGGCGTCTACTTCTGCCGGATGCAGTCCGACGGTTTCGACGACGCGGTGAAGATGGTGCTGCTTAAGTAGATGTGTGCAGGGCAGTGATGCATGAAATCGGACCCCGGGCCGTTTGCGGACCGGGGTCCGGCTTATGTGTAAGGCGAATCAGCAGAGGCTGGCGTAATCGCGCCACATGTGCTATAATTGTCAAGAATAGGAATCGGTCCGTGCTTTCTGAGTGTCCTCTCACAGGGAGGTTATTGATGTTCACGAGTGATCGCAGTCGCGGCGTACTCATGTCCGCGTCTCTTCTGATCGTCATGTCCTTCCTCGTCGCCGGCGGAACGATGGCCGACGCGGCAAGCGCGGTCCCGACGGCATTCGTCGAGGACGTGCTCCCCCTCGGCTCGGTCGACCAGGTGCGGGTTCCCGCGGTCGATAGGGCGGAAATCGCTCTGGAGGACGAGGTCCGAGAGGCGGACGGACTGCCTCCGCGCTTCGCCGTTCCCAACGCGGTGGAGGTCTCGCCGCTCACTTCAGGAACATGGGAGGATCTCGACTACTCGACGCGGCTGTGGCGGCTCAGGATCACGTCGCCGGGGGCATCGTCAATCAATCTCGGCTTCGACACGTACCGGATGCCGGCGGGCGCGAGCCTGCTCGTCTACTCGGTGGACGGTTCGTCGGTCGTCGGTCCGTTCACGGCGGACGACAACGAGGAACACGGCGAGCTCTGGACTCCGGTGGTCTCCGGCGATGACGTTGTCATCGAGCTGACGATCGCGTCGAAGGTGGTCTCCGATCTCGACCTGGAGCTGTCTTCGGTGAACGCCGGCTACCGTGGCTTCGGCGAAATCCTCGATCGGGCGCCCGGCTACTGCAACATCGATGTCGTCTGCCCCGAAGGCGACGGCTGGCGCGACGATATCGCTTCTGTCGCCGCGATCTCGACCGGCGGGTCGACGTTCTGCACCGGCTTCATGGTCAACAATACGTCGCAGGACGGCACGCCGTACTTCATGACGGCGAACCACTGCGGAATCAATACCGGAAACGCAGCATCGCTGGTGGTCTACTGGAACTACGAGAGTGAGAACTGTGGTGACCTCAGTGGTGGGTCTCTGAGCGACTATCAGACCGGCTCCTACTTCCGCGCGACGTACTCCACGTCGGACTTCACGCTGGTCGAGCTGGACGAGGACCCCGATCCCGCGTACGGCGTGACGTTCGCCGGGTGGGACCGCGGCTCTCAGAACCCGACAAGCGCGACCGCCATCCACCAGCCCGATGCGATGGAGAAGTGCATCAGCTTCGAGTACGACGCATGCACGACCACAAGCTATCTGAACACGAGCACGCCGGGCGACGGCTCGCATATCCGCGTGACCGATTGGGACGTCGGTACGACCGAGCCCGGTTCGTCAGGGTCGCCGCTCTTCGACCAGGACCATCGTATCGTGGGACAGCTGCACGGCGGGTACGCCGCCTGTGGGAACGATGACTCGGACTGGTACGGCCGCCTCTCGATGTCGTGGACCGGCGGCGGTTCGAGCAGCACGCGGCTGAGCGACTGGCTTGACCCCGCGTCGACCGGTGCGACCTCCGTCGACCTCTACTCGCCGTTCGCGGCGGGGTTGCGGGTGACTCCGTCAACGGCCGCCGTCTCGGAAGGCAGCTCCGGGGGGCCGTTCACGCCGAGCCAGTTCGTCTACACGCTCGAGAACCAGAACGACACGGGCATCAACTACTCGGTTTCCAAGAACGAATCGTGGATCACGCTGTCGAACGCGAGCGGGTATCTCAACGCGCACGGCACGACCAATGTGACGGTGACGATCAACTCCGCCGCGAATGCGCTGGGTAACGGCGTCTACACGGACGTTGTCGACTTCGTCAACGAGACCGACCATGTCGGCGACACCACGCGAGGCGCTACATTGACGATTGGGCTGCCCGAACTCGCGCACAGCTTCCCGATGGACACGGATCCCGGTTGGACGATCCAGGGATTGTGGGCGTTCGGCCAGCCGACGGGTGGAGGCGGTGCATACGGTTCAGCCGACCCGACCTCGGGACACACCGGCTCGAACGTCTACGGCTACAACCTCAGCGGAGACTACGAGAATTCGCTCGTCGAGCGGCATCTGACGAGTACGGCGATAGACTGCTCCGAGCTGGGCACGGTGACACTGAAGTTCTGGCGCTGGCTGGGCGTCGAGCGCAGCTCGTACGACCATGCATATGTCCGCGTGAGCAACGACGGTTCGACGTGGGAGACGATCTGGTCGAACCCGGACAGCCACACCGAGGACTCGTCGTGGGCGCAGTACGAGTACGACATCTCCTTCGTCGCGGCCGAGGAGCCGGTCGTCTACCTGAGATGGACGATGGGTTCGACCGATTCGAGCTGGCAGTTCTGCGGCTGGAACATCGATGACATCGAGATGTGGGGTGTCTCCACCGGCGGAACTGGTGTCGCGGGCGAGGACCAGATCGGGAGACTGTCGCTCTCCCCGGCCTACCCGAACCCGTTCGGCACCGCGGCGACGACCGTGCGGTTCTCCCTGCCGGCGAGGAGCCATGTCGCGCTCAACGTGTATGACGCGGCTGGACGTCTCGTGCGGCAGCTCGAGAACAGCGTGATGGGCGCCGGCTCTCATACCACCGTGTGGGATGGATGCGACGGGCGTGGCGAACGGGCCGCCGCGGGCGTGTACTTCGCGCGTGTTGAGGCCGACGGTTTCGATGACACGGTGAAGATGGTGCTCGTGAAGTAGGCGGGCGACCGTACGAACGTTCCCGATGCAGAAAGCCGCCTCCCGGAAAGTCCGGGGGGCGGCTTCTTGTGTATGCGGCGCGTGTCGTTGCCGACGAATCCTGTCTCCGGGCACAGCCCCGCTGATCGTTCGGAGCCCTTGTCGGCGACGGGTCTAGCGTAGCAGGATGAGCTTCGTCGTGGCGGTCGAACCATCGTGTCGCAGAGCGACGAAGTAGACACCCGACGCAGCCGATGTTCCGGCCGCGTCCGTTCCGTCCCAGGCCGCCTCGTGCGCGCCGCCCGGGAGCTCCTCCCGGAGCAGCGTCCGGACCAACCGACCCCGGAGGTCGTAGAGACCGATCTCTGCGAAGCCGGCCGATGGGAGCGTGAAGCTCAGGCCGGTTGACCCGCGTGACGGGTTCGAGCGGGCCGCGAGCGACAGCGAAGCGCCGCCCTCGTCCTGTGTGACACTCGTCGCGTCGAATTCAACCCAGACGGGATTGGCGTAGGCGCGGTAGTCGTCGCCCGTCGAGCCGGTCGAGCACTCGACGCGGAACGCGCGCATCCCGGTGAAGCTTCCGGCCGGGAATTCGATGACGCTCGTTCCTCCGAAGCCTTGCCCTGTCGCCCGCGGATCGAAGAGCGCCAGTGTGTTCGTTCCTCCGGCATCGATGCCGATGAGCTTGATCTCGGCGATCCGCCCGAACTCCGTCGTGGAGGCCCAGGTGAGGATGAGGGGAAGCGGGAAGTTCGCATCCCACGTTCCGTCCTCGCCGACGATGAGATCGTCCGGGTCGTCCAGGTCGAAGTCGCCTGTGGCATCCACGCCGAGCGTGACGAACGGGCCGTCCGTGACCACCGTGCGTCCGGCGCGATAGGCGGCGAGGATCTCGCTCATGGGTGGGAGCGAGCCGGGGCCGTATGGCCCGGGCACGTGCGCGACGGTCTGGACCTTCCCGATGGCGTTGTCGGTCGCGTAGCTGTCGAGTGAGAGCGTCGGCGCGTAGTTGAAGTCGCCGTGGGCGTCGCTGCCCCCGGCGAGGAACGTCTTCTCGAGCGGGTCGAGATTCGTGGCAATGAGTCCGTCCCAGGCGGCGATGCCCTGAAGCAGCTCCTGGGGATACGCGCCGCCGGGTGTGACACCCGCGTCAAAGTCGCTCCACGGGTTCATCTGGTCGCTGGAGAACCTCGTCGGGCGCGTGTTGAACGCCTCGAGGCCGCTGAACCTCTCGTGGCCTACCGAGTAGTCGAGATCCTCATCACCCCACATGGCTCCGTTGACGGTCCAGTCGATGCCGCCCCACTCGCCGCCCAGGTCCGACATCGGGTGCGCGGCGTATGCGAACCCTTCACCCGCGATCTGCGACAGTCCGCTGGGAAGAGCCGGGCTCACCGGCCGCTCGCCGATGGCGCCCGAGTGCGGTGAGCTGATGTAGGCGTCGTTGTAGAACAGGCAGTGGAGCGTCTTGTCGTACGTGTCGCCGTCGATCGAGGCGAGGTTGATCTCCACGCCGCGGTACATCCGGAAGTCCGGCGAACTCACCTGCGCAACATCATCGCCGAGAGCATTCCAGGACGAGCCGAACGACGTGTTGTCGCGGTAGGTTGTCTGGCTGCCGGCCTCGTTCTGGATCGTGTACTCCCAGTGCGTCGTCGCGTACGAGAACGAGCCGTCGCCGGTCTCGTCGAGATCACACGAGTGGTCGGTCGTCGTGAGCCACGACAGTCCCATGGCTTCGCCCGTCATCGCCACGGCCGGCACCGGCGCGCCGTACTCGGCGATGTTATTTGTATAGAGCGTGTGATAGTGCGTGTCACCGCCGTACCAACCGGCCGGCCACGGGTAGTTCGCGGGCGCGACGCGGACGCGGAGATGGCGTGTCTCGGTGTAATTGAACCAGTCGTCCTTGTAGTAGACGCTGACCTTGAGCTGGATGGCGTCGCCCGCGGCATATCCGAGGTTGGCTGGCGTGAGCGGCGTGCCGTCGGGAAGCGAGGGGTGCCCCTCGGTCACGGTCGTGATGTAGGTCCAGAAGTTGTGCTCGTACGCGTCATCACCGAGTTGCTCGTCACCGAAGTCGTGGTTCCAGAGCATCACCTCGCCGCTCGTGACGTCCCAGCATCGGATCCAGTGGAGCTCCCTGATGTCGTCGGCGTCGCAGTCCTTGAGGATGATCGTGAGCGGGATGGCCGTGTCGACGTCCCTGACGCGCCACGGGGCGTCCATTATGAAATCCTTCATCCACGTGTTGTCATACCTGTCCTGCGCGGACGCGGTGGAGGGGAGGAGGGTTGCAGCCGACGCTGCAACAAGGAGGATCATCAACGCGAACGCTCGGGCTCTTGCGGACATCGTGTGCTCCTTGTGCCTGCGTGTGAGTCTGTGGCTCCGTGCTCGTCACGGAGCGAACTCCGTGCCTGAAACGGACAGCCCCAGCGCCAGCGCATGTGATGCGCCCCGGTCGCTGGGGCTGTCAATCCGGTTGACGCAATCGCGTCACTCCTGCCGCGCTACTTCAGCAGCACGGCCTTCCTGTTCGTGCTCTCACCGTCGCGCGTCAGCCTGAAGAAGTAGATGCCGCTTGCGACGGTCTCGCCGTCGGCGTTCTTTCCGTTCCACGTCGCGGTGTGTCGACCCGCGTCGAGAACGCCGGACTCGAGCGTGACGACGCGGCGACCGGCCGCATTGTAGACAGCGAGCTCGGCCTCTCCGCGCGTCGGAAGTTCGAAGGCGATCGTCGTCGTCGGGTTGAACGGGTTCGGCCGGTTCTGCTCGAGCGTGAACCTCGCTCCATCGAACGGTCCGTCGACGCCGGTGTCGATGAGCTCGAAGAAGTCCAGGATCTCGGTGAGGACGTCGGCCTTCGTCGAAGGCGCGGTTCCGTCGGTCAGACCGCCGAACTCGAACGAGCATCCGATCGTGCGGTAGCTCGTCTCGTCGTTGGCGACCCCGCAGCCCTGGAGATCGGCCGGGTTCCGGAACACCACCACGCCGCCGCCGGTCGGCGCCATGTGGTCGATGTAGCTGTTCCCGCCCGCGTAGGCGAAGCTCATGCCGTCGCACATCGTCCCGGGGACGCCACTGACCGTGGAGAGGTCGCCGGAGCCGTCGCTGGTCCCGTCGACCCCGAAGTACCCGTTGTACACGGTGCGGGCCGAGTCGTACGCCCAGCAGTCGCCGCCCTCCATGTAGACCTGCCCGCCGGCGTTGAGGTACGCGACGAGTTCATTGGCCTGCGTGGTCGAGAGCGAGTAGTTCTGCGAGTAGACGCCGAGCAGGATGAACACGGCCTCGTAGCTCACCATGTCCGACTGCCACGACGTCGTGTAGTAGTAGCTGATGTCCTTGCTGTCGAGGATCGTCGTCATGGCGCTGCCCGAGATCGGCGAGCCGTCGAGCTCGACGATGAGGATCGGGATGGCGTCGACGATGTCGAAGCTGTGGTACCCGGAGGTCGGGTCGTACGTCACGTTGGCCGGTGACGCGGCGTCTTCAGCGCGGATGCGGTACTCGACCAGGTCGCCTTCCACGACGCTGCCGGGGAAGTCGCCCTCGTACGTGAAGGTCCCGCCGATATTGGTCATCGCCACGTCGACCTGACGCACGCTGTTGATCCACGACTCGAGGATGACCGCGCCGACCTGGATGTTGTCGGTCACCGTCGCGCTCGCCGTCGGCGGCCAGCTGGCGGTCGGCGTGTCGGCGAGCTGGGCATGCGTGATGGCCGGAGCCTCAGTGTCGACGAGAACCTCGAACACGTGTGCGTCGCCCGGTGCGATGTACGGGTGCGCCTCGCGCCTGCCGGAGTAATCGACTGCGTACACGTAGTAGGAGACCTCGCTCCCGACCGACTGCGCGGGGATGTCGGCGTGGTACATGCCGGCGCGCGTCGAGGGCGTCATCACGACGGACGAGTAGCTGCCCATCCCGTCGTTCTTCCAGTAGACAAGGAGCGAGTCGGTCTTGAGACCGGCGTCGCTGTAGTCGTGGATGTACGCCTCGACCCGGTAGTTCTGCGAGGAGCTCGCCGTGTCGAGGAGCGGGATGTGGTCGATGTAGAGCATGTAGCGGTCGGTGACACCCATCGCGCGGCAGTGAATGGCATCGTCGGTCAGCCACGAGCCGTCATACCCGAGGATCTCGTAGCCGGGCATCGCCGCCTCGTAGGTCGCGATGGCAGCCGCGTCGTTCGACGTGCCGTACATTGGAACGTAGACCTTGTTGTTGACGATGAGCGAGTTCGTGTACGGTTCGTCGTTCGGCGTGTAGACGCGGATGATCTCGTATGGCGTGCCGTACGAACTCTGGATCTGCGAGAGGTACGTGATGTTCGCCTCGATCCGCGCGTAGTCCGAGTGACCCGGGTCGACCTGCTTGTAGAGGATCTTGTCGGGGGCGAGGAACTTCGCCGAGCAGTCGATGTGGTGGATGCCGCCGGTCTGGACGTACCCGAGCTTCTCGTACCGCGTCACCCCCAGGTAGTCTTCGACCATATCGTCGATCTGCTGCTCGGTCATGCCAGAGTTCTCGTCGAGCGTCAGCTCGGAGCACATCGCGACGCCGCGGCCGTCCGACATGTAGTTGCCGCCGGCTGTCTCGAGGTCCATGACGTACGCGGGGACGCCCCAGGAGGAGGCGAGCAGGCTCGGGATGAGGTCGTCGTTCGGGCGCGGGCGGTTGTAGTCGTGGTCGACGATACCCTGCTCGTCGTTCCCGTTGATGATGAACCAGGGGCCGTAGTCGCGGGTCCAGTAGCTGTCGGTCGTCGCATTGAAGAAGTTGACGTTCGACATGTTGGCGCCCGCGCTCGAGAGCGCGCTCGACGCGGTACTCTGGCTCGCGCTCGTGACGATGACCCAGAGCTCGGTGTCCTGCGAGTACTCGGCCAGCAGGTCGGTCGGGTTGCCGAACGGGTAGCGGACGATGATGCCCGTCATCGGCTCGAACTCACCCGGGTTCCTGGCCGGTCCCGGGGGCGCAGCGGTCGGCTGCTGGTACGTGCCGATCTCGTGGACCCGGGTCAACTCCTCAGCCGTCATCCAGACCGGGAGCGAATCGTCGTACGGGTTCTCACGGACCGGATCCTTGGCGAACGTCACCGGCGCCGCAAGAAGAAGGACGAGGAGCGCGAGCAGGGCCGCGGTCAGCGGGCCGCGTCTGAGCAGCTGGAACATGGCGAGTCCTCCGTGGGTACACGTAGGCATTGTAGGATTTTTGAGTATCATCATCATTATAACATGGCAAGAGGCGCAAAGATAGAGACGATGGCCGGGGACTCAGAAGAGCCCTTGCGGTGGGGGCGTTCATGGGACCGTAGGACAAGCCCCGGGGCGCGTCAGAACAGCCTGGGCGCCGCGTCGAGAACGAAGCGTATCCCGAAGAACAGCAGCAGGGCGCCGCAGAGCAGACGTATCCCGACGAGGAAGCGGTCGCCGAGGAGCTTCGTGCCGCGGTAGGAGGCGGATGACAGGAAGAAGTACCAGACGAGATCCATCGACCAGTGGATGACCCCGAACAGGATGAACTGCCAGACACCGTACTCCCACGCGCGGAAGACGAGCGTGGCCCCGACCGTGGCCCACCAGACCAGGAAATAGGGGTTTGCCGCTGACATGAGCATTCCGGCGACGAGCGGGGAGGTGCCCCGATGACTCTCCTCTCCCGTTCCGGCGCGGAGCGACCTCAGGAGCCCGTACGCCATCCAAAGAAGAACGAGGCCGCCTGCCAGACCGATGATCGCGGCGGCCGTGACGTGCTGGAGAACGGGTCCGAGTCCCACGAGGATAAGGACCATCAGCGGAAACTCGACGACTCCGTGGCCGAGCGCTATGAGCGCTCCGGCACCCGGCGAGCGCGAGCCCTTGCCCACGACGACCACGGTGAGCGGTCCCGGGGCGATGACGCCGGAGAGCGAGATCAGGACAGCCTGGACGAGGAACGCCGCGTAGGACATGGTGACAAGTGTAGGTGAGCCGCAACGCGTGGGCAATCCCGGGATTTCACTCCACAATCCCTTGCTGCGGAGCCTGTACGGTGAGGAGCCGCTCAATGCTTGAGAAACTCATAAGATTGTGCTACAATGGAGCTTGGAGTCATACATTTCTCGCGAGGAGGACCCCGAGATGAACAGCCGACCCCTGAGTGGTGTACCACTGACGCTTCTGGCTCTTCTGGCCGTGCTCGTCGTGGCGGCTTCACCCGCCCAGGCCATCCGAGTGGTGAACTACAACATACTCAACTGGCCGAGCTTCGATATCGCCGGGCGGTACGACGATCACCAGCTTCTGATGGACGCGCTCGATCCGGACATCATCTTCGTCCAGGAGATCGAGAGCCAGGCGGGTGTCAACAACTACCTCACGTACTGCCTGAACGCGACCGTTCCGGGCAAGTACGCGGCAGATCTCTTTGTCAACGGGCCGGACACCGACAACGCCATTTTCTACAAGGTCGGCGTCGTGGACACCGTGACGCACGACATCATCTACACGGATGTGCGGTGGACGATGGACTACACGCTGCAGCTCTCGGGGTACGATGGGGATGCGGGACAGCTGCACATCATCTCGACGCACCTGAAGGCTGGGAGTTCGTCCGAGGACGAGGACATTCGTCAGGATCAGTGCAACGACATCCGAGCGCACATGAATGCCTACCCCGCGGGAACGAACTTCATCTTCGGTGGAGATCTCAACGTGTACTCGAGCGGTGATGCTGGCTACCAGGTTCTCATCAGCTCGGCGGCCGACAACGACGGTCGCTGCTTCGATCCGATCAACCAGCCGGGGACCTGGCACGACAGCTACACGTTCCGGCACATCCACACGCAGTCACCTCGCGTGACGTCGGTCAGCAGCTACACGGGCGGCGGCATGGACGACCGCTTCGACCAGATGCTCATCTCGGCATCACTCGAAGACGGGAGTGGGATGGATTACGTCGTCGGTTCGCACACGGCGTACGGCAACGACGGCTATCGTCTGAACGGGGATATCAACGACCCGACCAATCAAATCGTCAGCGCGGCCATCGCGGACGCGCTCTTCTACGCAAGCGACCACATCCCGGTCTACATGGAACTCCAGCTTCCGGCGATCCTCGAGGTCGCGTCGATGCTCGACTTCGGCCGGGCGATCATAGCCTCCGCGGCGAACGAGTACCTCACGGTCGGGAACGCGGCGTTCGATCCCGCCGAGCAGCTCGCGTACTCCTTCACGGCGCCGAGCGGGTTCGACAGGCCGGGCGGCACGTTCTACCTCGGCGGCGAGGAGACGGCCGAGCACATCATCTCAATGACCACGAGCACGACGGGTGTGAAGTCGGGCGACCTCACGGTGAGTTCGGACGCGCCCGAGAGCGCCACGCAGTACGTGGCGCTCACAGGCACCGTGGTCGATCACGCCGTGCCGAGCCTCGACGGCTCGTCCGTGGTGGTTCTCGATACGCTCGACTTCGGCATGCATGAGGTCGGCGCATTCGTCGACATGAGCGCGTTCGCGTACAACCTCGGGTACGGCAGCCTGCAGGCGCTGCTCGAGGTCTACGATGCGGCTATCGTCGGCGGTGATGGCCGGTTCTCGATCGTCGGCGGGTTCAGCCAGCAGGACGTCGGCGGGACGGCGACCGAGTTCGTCATCCACTTCGACGACACTTCCATCACGCGCTCGACGCCGTACGACGCGGACCTCACGCTCAGCACGCGTGACGAGTCCGGCATCCACGGCGGCGGGGGAGCGCTCAGCGATCTCGTCGTGCATCTGACGGCGATCATCGACGGCGGGAACGGTGTGGACGACATCCTCGTCTCGAAGCTCGCGCTCGGTCGAGGCGCGCCGAACCCGTTCACCGACATTACGACCCTGCACCTCTCGTTGCCTCAGCCGGCACACGCTCGGGTCGACGTGTTCGACATCGCCGGTCGTCTCGTGACGGACATCCACGACGGTTCGATGGACGCGGGCGTGCACGAGATCGTCTGGGACGGCCGGGACTCGCGCGGCCGGGCCGTGGCCTCGGGCATCTACTTCTGCCGCGCCGAGGTGGGTGAGTGGAGCCAGATCCAGAGAATGGTGCTGCTGAGGTAATCGGCTGTCGCCTTCGGCGACAGCTTGGCAGTCGCTGGCCGCGCTCGACTGCAGCATAGGTAGGATATCCAAGGGGTCGTCATCAGACGGCCCCTTGTTCTTGTGGCGGCGAGGTCGTAGACTTGTCCCATGGGACGAGTGATGTTCGATCTCGTCCCGGGAGACATACTGCCCGTCTGGTGCCGAAAGGCCGTCAGGGGAAACCGGTTCGAAGCCGGTGCTGTCCCGCAACTGTGACCGGGGTTCCATCCCGGGAGCCAGAATGCCTGACGACGGGTCGTCCTGGTCCGCGGAGAGACCACGATGGGCGAACGAACCGCACGCGCGCGGGCTCGCCTCGCGCGCATTCTCATGGCCCGCCATGTCACGGTGAACGTGACGCTGGGCGTTGCGCTGCTCTGCGCGCTCACGCCGTTCGCAGCCCCGGCCGATGAGCCGCAGGTGCATCGCGACACGCCGGCGGTCCAGACAGACGTTCCGGCCGTGCGAACCTACGTTGCCGCCGACACGCTCGAGGTGATGGCCGACCGCCCGTCGCGCGCCGAGGTCGCTGTCCTCCGCACCGGGTTCGCCACGATCCACGAACTCTCATCCGACCGGTCACGTCCCATTACCGTTCCCGACATCATAGAGCGCGGCGCCGGCGTTCACCTCCGACGGTACGGTGGACTCGGTTCGTACAGCGTGGCCTCGGTGCGCGGATCGACACCTGGTCAGGTCGAGGTCTATCTGGATGGCGTTCCGCTTCGGTCGGGGCAGTGGGGCGTGAGCGATCTCTCCGAGCTCCCGATTGGCGGCGTAGAGCGGATCGAGGTCTTCCGGGGGGCGGCGCCCGTCGAGTTCGGCGGTTCGCCTATCGGCGGCGTCATCCATCTCGTGACGCGACCGCCGGACCGACCATCGGTCTCCGTGAGCCAGACGGCGGGGAGCTACGAGACCTGGCGGACCGCCCTGTCCGTGTCGGGTCGAGTCGGCCCGCTGGCCGGGGCGCTCTCCGTAAGCAGGCTATCGAGCCGCGGGGACTTCGAGTATCTCAACCGGAACGGCACGCTCGAGAACCTGGACGACGACGCCGTCGTGACGAGGCGGAACAACCATCTCGAGCAGACCAACGCGCTCCTGAGGCTTTCGACCGACACGTTCGGCGGGTGGACGTTCGGGCTGACCGACGAGCTGCTTCTCAAGGAGCACGGCATCCCCGGCATCGAGAACGTCCCTATCCTTCACGCGCACGCCGATGTTGCCAGCAATCTGCTTCGCGTCACCGCAGACACTCCCGACTGGCCGGTGAGCGGGCAGCTCGGCGTGTGGCACACGGCGCGGCGCGACCGGTTCTACAACCCGGCGAACGAGGTCGGGCTGCACCGGTCGGATACGATCGACCGGATACGTACGGTCGGTGTCGATGGACGCGCGTCCACGTACTGGCTGGCCGGGCGACAGACGCTGACCGCGTTCGTATCACTCCTCGATGAGCGGTACGTGCCGGAGGATGCCGACCCGCGTGTCGGCACGGGGTTCGCGCGGAAGCGCACGACGGCGACGGTTGCGCTCGAGGACCGGGTCCGGCTGGCCGATGGACGGATCGAACTCGCCGCGACACTGCGTCACGTCGGGGCGAGCGACAACTACACGGGACCGCTTCCGTTCGGACAGCCGCCCGAGCCGCTGGACGAACTCCACCGTGTCGCTGTTGCGAGTCCGAGCCTGGGCGTTCGTGTTACACCGTTGGATTGGTTCACGGTCAAGGCCGGCGTGTCCGAGAGCGGCCGGCTCCCGACGATGCTCGAGACGTTCGGCGCCGGCGGAACCGTCGAGGCCAACACGGAGCTCGGCCCGGAGACGGCGCGGTCGGTCGACGGCGGCGTCGTGCTGAGTCCGTGGAACGGGCGGCTGTTCGTCGAGGCGTCCGCGTTCCGGGTGGAGACCGAGGACCTCATCATCTTCCTTCAGAACTCACAGAGAACGGTCAAGGCGTTCAATATCGAATCCGCTCGAACCGATGGGTTCGAGCTTTCGGCGCGCGCGGAGGTCCACGGCGGCTGGTCGTTCTCGGGCGCCTACACGTGGTTGGACGCGGTCAACACGGGACCGTCGCCGGTCTACAACGGCAAGACGATCCCGCACACACCCGAGCACGAACTCTTCGCGCGGGCGTCGTGGTCGGACGATGCCGCGACCTTCTGGTACGAACACCGATGGCAGAGCGAGAGCTGGCGCGACCGGGCGAACCTGCCTGAGAACCGCTCAGAGGCGAGACACATCGCGGGTGGAGGGTTCCGGTTCGAACTCGTGCCCGGGCGGCTCGCGCTCGCCGGAGAGATCATCAACATCGGGAACGAGCGGACGGCCGACGTGGAAGGGTTCCCGCTTCCCGGGAGGTCCGCGTACGCGACACTGGAGTACACATGGATGGGGGAGACGCGATGAATCCGAGACGAACAGGCGGCGCGCTGTTTCTGATGGTGATCCTCTGCGTCGCGCCGGCGCCACGGGTATCGGCGCAGACCGCGCAGAGCGATCTCATCTTCGCCGTCACGTCCGACTACTCCGTGAGCGGCTCAACAGCGAGCGTCGATGTGCTGCCGATGTGGAGCGTTTCGACGGGGCTCGCGCCCATACACAGCGACGCCATCGCGCGCGTCTACGACGGTCTGGTCTACGTCGTCAACCGGCTCTACGCGGACAACATCCAGGTGTTGGATCCTTCGCAGGGATTCGCGACGGTGCGCCAGTTCTCGGTCGGTCCGGGGACGAACCCGAAGGACATCGCATTCGTGAGCGCTTCACGCGCGTACGTCTCACGGTACGAGACGCCGTGGCTCCTCGAGGTCGATCCGACCGCGGGCGCCATCGTCGACTCGATCGACCTCTCGGTCTTCGCCGACGGAGACGGTCTTCCGGAGTCCGCGACGATGGCCGTCGTCGGCGACTACCTCTACGTTTCCATCCAGCGGATCGACCGCGACTACTACTGGCAGCCGGTCGCACCCTCGTGGCTGGCCGTCATCGATACGAGAACGAACACGCTCGTCGACGTGGACGCGGGGACGCCGGGCACGCAGGGGATCGAGCTGACCTCGACGAATCCGTACACCGACATCCTCGTGGATGACGACGGTACGACACTCTACGTCGGGGAGAGCGGCGGGTGGATGGCGCTCGATGGCGGGATCGAGGCGGTCGACACGACGATGCTCACCGGACTCGGTCACATCATCACCGAGGCGGAGCTTGGCGGAAATATCGAGGACTTCACGCTCCCGCTCGATGGTCGCGCGCACGCAGCGATCAGCGTTCTGTCGCCGTCGGCCGAAGCGTTCTGTGTTGCGTTCGACTGGGCCGCGGGTGAGGTCATCGAGACGGTCTGGCGACCGGGGGAGTGGAGCGTTCCCGATGTCGAACTGCACGCCGGCACCGGCCAGCTGTTCGTGGCTGACCGCACGTACGCGGCGCCGGGTGTTCGCGTGTTCGATGCCGCGACCGGGACGCAGCTCGCCGGACTTCTCAGTGTTGGTCTCCCGCCGCACGATCTCGTGCTTCTGGGCGACGTCGTGACCGGTGTCGCGGACGACGGGGCAAGCGGAGACGACCCGACGGCAGCACGCCGTCTTATCGCCACGCCGAATCCCGGCAGTGGAGATGTGATGCTGGTTCTGCCGGGGGCGGCGCCTGGGCGGTGGCTCGACCTGAGGGTCGTCATCCACGACGTCACGGGTCGTGAGATCAGGACGCTGGCGGTGGACCGCGTCGGCCACGCCGTTTGGGACGGCCGGGACGGGTTCGGGAACCCCGTTGCCAGCGGGGTCTACTTCGCCCGCACCGACGCGCCGGATGCCGTGAGAACTGCCCGAATCGCCCTGATTCGGTGACCATGTGTGCTCACGGCTTGCGGCCCTGTGGCCGGGGGGCTAGAATGGCGCCTGTGCTACGGTGCCCGATGGTCGTGAGAGGGCGTCGATGAACAGAAGAACT
Organism: uncultured bacterium; assembly: GCA_964516845.1. Lineage (GTDB taxonomy): Bacteria > Joyebacterota > Joyebacteria > Joyebacterales > Joyebacteraceae > JAPEKQ01. The sequence continues at coordinate 15,202 of CAZEXP010000022.1, read as the reverse complement.
GGCTATTTAGTGACTATTCATTCATAATATGTGTGTGCACCGTCCGCTTCGGGCGGTGCAACTGTGCGAAGTTTCGAGACGGGGGTGAGCTTGGGCAGTCTTCCTGCGCTGGCCGCGACGGCAGCAACACTCGGTTTCGTTCATACGGCCCTCGGGCCGGACCACTACCTTCCGTTCGTCGTGCTCTCCCGAGCTCGGGGATGGAGTGCGGCAAGGACGGCGCTCGTCACGACGCTTTGCGGTCTCGGCCACGTCCTGAGTTCGGTCGTGCTCGGGCTCGTCGGCATCACGCTCGGCGTCGCGCTCTTCAAGCTCGAGGCGTTCGAGTCGTTCCGCGGCGACATCGCGGCGTGGCTTCTCATCATCTTCGGGTTCACGTACTTCGTCTGGGGTCTCTGGCGCGCGCTGAGGAACCGCCCGCACGTCCACGAGCACGCGCACGACGGCGGCGTCGAGCACAGCCACGTCCACAGTCACGGCGGGGGTCACGCCCACGTGCACGAGGCCGAGCGACGCAGTATGACGCCGTGGGTGCTGTTTCTCATCTTCGTATTCGGGCCGTGCGAGCCGCTCATCCCGCTCGTCATGTTCCCCGCGGCGAAGGGGAACATGCTGCATGTCGTGATCGTGGCAGCCGTGTTCCTGGTGGCGACGGTCGGGACGATGCTCACGATCGTCATGGGTGTGCGATACGGGCTGGTGACGGCGGCGCGGAGCGACCGGCTGACGGCGGCCTTCGGGCGCATGGGACGCTTTTCGCACGCGGCGGCTGGGCTTGTCGTGATGGCGTGCGGCGGCGCGATCACGTTCCTGGGACTCTAGGGCGCATGTGAGCATCGGGCGCGCGGCACGGCAATCACAAACCTGCGCGGCGCGACGGGCGCGACAACCGGAGGGAATGCAGTCATGGCGGGCACGAGCGACAGCGCGACGCTTGTGAAACACAAGGCCGGGTTTGCAGCCGGCATCCTGGTCTTCCTTTTCTTCGTTCTCGTTCCGCTCGGCCTCGGGCCGATGATCCAGCGGATGCTCGGCGTGCTTGCGCTCTGCGCTATCTGGTGGGGGACCGAGGCGATCTCGATCTACGCGACCGCGCTGCTGCCGGCCGTGCTCCTTCCACTTCTGGGAATCCTCCCTCTCCAGGACGCCCTCTCGCCGTATGCGAACCGTCTGATCTTTCTGTTTCTCGGCGGATTTCTCATCGCTCGCGCGATGATGAAGTGGGGCGTCGACCGGAGGCTGGCGCTCGCCATCCTCGGACGCGTGGGCTCGAGTTCGAAGCTGCTCGTGCTCTATTTCATGGGTCTGACCGCGTTCCTCTCCGCGTTCATCTCGAACACGGCGACGACCGCGATGATGCTCCCTATCGGTTTGGCCATCCTCACGAACTCGAAGCTCAAGGCGGAGTCGCGGTACGGGACCGTGCTGCTTCTCGGCATCGCGTACGCCTCGACCATCGGCGGCGTCGCGACGCTCGTCGGCACACCGCCCAACGTGCTTCTCGCCGGTTTCTCGCAGCAGCTTCTGGGTCACGAGATCAGCTTCTTCGACTGGCTCAAGGTGGGACTCCCGTACGCCCTCATCATGCTCCCGCTGACGTGGTGGTTCCTCTGGGTCGTCCACAAGCCGAAGGCGCTGACGATCGACAGCGCGGACACCATCAGGGAGGAGCGCAAGCTCCTCGGTTCGCTCGATCTCGGCGGCAAGTACACGATCGGGGCCTTCGTGCTGGTGGCGACGCTCTGGTTGACGCGACCGTTCTGGAATATCATTCCGCATCCGGTCGTGCCGCTGCTTCAGTCGCGGTTCGACGATGCGCTTATCGCGATGTTCTGCGCGCTCCTGCTCTTCGTCGTGCCGACGAGCGTGAAGAAATGGGAGTTCCCGCTGGTGTGGGCCGACACGCGCGCGATCAGCTTCGGTATTCTCTATCTGTTCGGCGGCGGGCTCGCGCTCGGTCGGGGTCTCTTCGAGTCGGGCGCAGCGCAGTGGATCGCGGAATCTCTTCCGCTCTCGTCATCGCTCCACCCGTTCATTCTCATCATGATCGTCACCGTCATCGCGTCATTCGTGAGCGAAGTGGCGTCGAACACCGCCGTGGCGAACATGATGATCCCGCTTCTGATCGCGGTCGCGACCGCGATCAACGTCTCGCCGTTCCTGCTCGCGATTCCCGCGACGCTGGCATGCTCGAACGTCTTCATGCTGCCGATCTCGACGCCGCCGAACGCCATCGTCTACGCCTCCGGCAAGCTCGGGATCTCAGACATGATGCGAACCGGATTCTGGCTGCATCTGATAGGACTCGTGGTCATGGCGCTCACGGTCTATCTGCTGAGCGGGAAGGTCTTCGGGATGTTCCCGGTCTGAGTGTGGCCGGGTGCTAGTCGGTTGCTCGCGGGACCGTGATGCTGGCGGATGGAAGAACGACGGCCCTCGTTGCCGGATCGGCGGCGAGGGCTTCGTCGACTGCGGCCTGGAGGTCGTGGACGGGGCGGAAGAAAACGCCTTCGATGACGTCGTCGGGAAGACCGGTCATCGCCCAGACGCGGCAGCGGGTGACCGCCTCGACGACCTTGGCGACCTTGTGAAGCCCGAACCGATACGGGCCCTCGGTTGCCTTGAGCGCGTCTGCCGGTGTGGGCGCTGCGGTGAGCGTATTGACGAAGTTCTCCTCGCCGATGCCTTCCCGGCACGCGGCGACGAGCAGGAGCACCCCGCCATCGGCGACCGCGAGCTTCGCGTGCTCGATGGCCTTGTGGGCCTGGTAGAGGTTGATGTCCAGGGGCGGTGACGCGACGGCGATGACGAGTCCGGTGCGAGGTCCCGTCTCGACGACGAACAGTTTCTCGGCGTGACCCACGGCGGCGCGGAACGACGCGTCGAGTTCGCCCGCGGTGACCGCGTAGATGCGGTCCTTGCGATCGAGAACCGCCTGGATGGAGTAGAAGCGCTCGTCGACGACGAGTTCCGCCGCGTCCATCATGTCGTCGTGGACCGGGTTGCCCTCGAGAGCGGTCGGCAGCGACGCCGGCGACATCGAGTGCGAGTGGTTCGCAACCACCGTGTCGTAGGCGCAGACGCCGGGCAGAATGGACTTCCGACCGCCGGTCCATCCCGCGAAGTAGTGGGGTTCGACGGATCCAATGATGAGCACGCGTTCCGCCTCGCGGACGAGCCGGCTGACGCGGACCGGTGTGCCGCGCGGCGTGGTTCCGACGTACGTAAGACCACTCTCGTCGCGGCAGTCGTGGACGACGAGCCGAGGCCCGAACTTTCCGGCGAGTCCGCCGAGGATCTCAAGCTTCTCCTCGTCGGTCGGAACGCGGTGCGTGCCGGTCGCGACGATGATCGTGATGTCGAGTCCGGCGAGCATCGGCTCGATCTCGCGGAGGATGGCGGCCGTTGGCGTCGTGCGGGTTCGGTCGTTGACGATGATGACGAGTCGGGACGCGCCCGCGAGGAACTGCGAAAGGTCGCGTGCGCCGATGGGTGTCGTAAGCGCGGCCGCTATGGCGGTCGAGGGCGCAGGCAGCGAGACATCGTTCGGCTGGAAGACGCCGGCGAGACGCTCGTCGGGGATCTCGATCTTGATGACCTCACCAGCGTAGGGGATCTCGACGAGCATCGCGTCGCTCCTGGCAGGGATGTGACGAGAAGAGTCCGCACCTTGCACGGTGCTGTGACAGCATAGCACCGGCGCGCTGCGCGCCGAAGAGGAATAGCCCGCGAGACGGGCGCGGAGGCATCCCGGAGGGGAACCCCCGAATGGGGACCGAGACACTCAATGTGGAGGCGGCAATGAAGGTCGTACTGGACGGAGCGAGTCTGACCATCGAGCAGGTCCACGCGGTCGCGCGCGAGGGAGCGAAGGTGTCGTTGGCGCCCGCGGCGCGGAAGGCCGTCATACGGTGCAGGAAGGTCGCCACCGAGCTCAGGGAGAGCGGACAGCTCATCTATGGCGTAACGACGGGGATCGGGGAGCTGGCGCGTGTGACGGTCTCACCCGAGCACGGCGAGGAACTCCAGAGACGGATCGTGAGGAGCCACGCGGCCGGCGTCGGCGAGCACTTCAAGGTGGACGAGGTTCGCGCGGCGATGCTTCTCCGCGCCAACGTCCTCGCGCGCGGCTACTCGGCCGTTCGGATCGAACTGCTCGAGACGATCATCAGCATGCTCAACAAGGGTGTGTCCCCCGCAGTGCCCGAGAAGGGTTCGGTCGGCACCAGCGGTGATCTCTGCTCGCTCGCGCACATCGCGCTGGTCGTGATGGGTGAGGGGGAGGCGTACTACGAGGGCCGTCTGATGAAAGGCAAGACCGCCATGCGCCGCGCCGGCGTGACGCCGGTGACGCTCTCGTTCAAGGAGGGGCTTGCGCTCATCAACGGGTCGCAGTTCTTCACGGCCTGCGGCGCGCTCCGCGTCTACGACGGCGAGCGGCTCATGAAGACGGCCATCATCGCGAGCGCGATGTCGGCGGACGCGCTCCGGACCCCGATGACCCCGTTCGATTCCAGAATTCACGAGCTTCGCCCGTTCAACGGGCAGAACGCCGTGGCCGACAACATGCGCAAGCTTCTGAAGAGTAGTGGGTTCATCAAGCGCGGCTCGGGGAAGGTTCAGGACGCCTACAGCATCCGGTGCATCCCGCAGGTCTACAGCCCTTCGATCGACACGCTGAACTACACGCGGAGCCAGATCGAGATCGAGATGAACTCGGTGACGGATAATCCGCTCTTCTTCCCGGACGAGGGTGAGCAGCTCTCCTGCGGCAATTTCCACGGTCAGCCGATCGCGATGCCGCTCGACTTCCTCGGGATCGCGATGAGCGAGATCGGTAGTCTCTCGGAGCGGCACATCAACCGGCTCGTCAACCCGCATCTCAACGGCGGGCTCCCCGCGTTCCTCGTCAAGAGCGAGGGCCTGAACTCCGGCTACATGCTCGCGCACTACACCGCGACCGCGCTCTGCTCGGAGAACAAAGTGTTCTCGCATCCGGCGGTCGTAGATAATTTCTCGATGGCGGCCGATCAGGAGGACACGGTCTCGATGGGGCCGATCGCAGCGCGGAAGCTCAAGGAGATCATGAGCAACGTGCTCAACGTCGTCGCCATCGAGATGATGTGCGCCGCGCAGGCGTTCGATCTTCTGGAGGGCAAGCCGGGGAAGGGAACGGCCGTCGCGCACAAGCAGGTTCGCAGCGTCGTGCCGACCTACCTGCAGGACCGCGTCGTCGCGCCGGACATCAAGAAGATCGCAGACCTCATCGCGAGCTGGGAACTCCTGGCCGCGGTCGAGAGGGCGGTTGGTCCGGTCCAGCTCAGGTCGACGTCACGGAAGGTGGCCGCGGTCCGGAAGCACTGGTGCGCGTAGCGGGCGAGCCGACAGATTGGCGAGAATCGATGGCGCGCGGGAGTCCCTGCGCGCCATCTGCACAACGACGTCACTTCTCGTTCTGTTCGCGTTCCTTCTTCAACGACCCCATCATGCCGGCCATGCCGCCGCCTACGATCACGATCGACATCCCCGCCCCGGCGCCCAGTATGTGCTGGATCTCCTGATACATGCCGGTTCCGCTCAGCTTGTGGGAGACCATGAGGATCGTGAAGCCCCAGAGGCAGGCGTTGACGATGACGAGGATGCCTAGGATCAGACTGGGCTGCTTCATGGCTTTCCTTCCTTCCTTTCGATCCGGGTCGCTGCCCGCGACCCTAGGGTGTGTCATCTCCCGGGTTCCACTCGCGCCCGGCACCATACTGCTCGATGAGCATCCGGAGTCCCGGCGGGCGGAACCGCGTCAGGGTGATGCTGTCCACGACCTCGGCGACATCGTCCGCCGGCCCCTTGTATCTGGACCGGGGACCGATGGCGAGGAGGTCGGCCAAGAGGTGGTTGTGCTGCATGCACGACAGGAAGTTGCTGCTGCTCCACACGGCCTCGTGCACGGACTCCATGTCCATCGAGAGGAGTCCCAGCACGTGCTCCAGGCTGTCGACAACGACGCTGACCTGCTGCCCCGGCCAGTTGATCGAGACGAGGTCACGATCGGTCATGTTCAGCGTGTGCACGCCCTCTATCCCCTCATCGGCGTAGACGTGGCACGCGACCAGCACACCCGAAGCCGCCGCCTCACGCAGGGCGTCGGCCAGCAGTGCGCAGGGGCCCGGGGACAGGTCGCAGAGGATGATCGCGCTCGCCTCGCGCACCATGGCACTGGCGCGCTCGATGACCTGCTCGACGCTCTTCAGATGGAAGATGCCGCCGTAGACGGAGGGGGCGGGGAGGGCCTGCAGCTCACGCTTGGCCTCGAGGCGATGCAGGTGGAACTGCTTCTCCAGATTGTCGAGCAGTTCCTCGGGGGGCACTGCCTGACAGAGGCTGCTCTCTCCCGACTCGATGATGATCGCACCCTTGTTCTCAAGGGAGCTGAGAGCCTTGTAGGTGTTGGCCGGCTGCTTCCCGATGGCATGGCTGATCCGATACCCCGTCGCGGGCGAGTTCTCGACGAGGTAGCCGTAGATCAGAGCTTCGGTCTCGGTGAACCCGAGAGCCTGGAGAGGGCCGGGATCGTAGTCGTGGCTCATGCTGGCGCTCGCATCCTTCCCCATGGCAGAAACTGAGGACAAATTCAGTCAATCTCAATTGGGCGATACACTAGTAGTAGTATATGCTACTACTAGTGTAGGGTCAAGCGAAATCCTGCGCTCGGACTCTCTCGGGGCCGTGCGACAGCGTGGGGCAGATGCCCACCGCCTGTGAGCGCTTCCGGAATGCCCTGTAGATTGTCAGGCTGAAGGTGAATGGTACTTGAGGCTGCCGCTTCAGGTGGGACTCGTCCTCACCGGTTCACGACACGCTGGTCCCACATCGGCTCTCCGTGCTCGACGGGCTCTCCATCGGCCGAGTAGGAGATGAACTGCGCGGGCAGACCGTGGCCATCGTGTAGCATGGGTGAGTCCTGCAGATGGTAGTGGAGGTGCGGACCGGTTGAGTGCCCGCTGTTGCCGCAGCGTCCGACGTGCTGTCCACTCTCGACCTGCTCGCCCTCGCTGACGACGATCGAGCCCTGTCTCAAATGGCAGAGAAACGAGAACTCGCCGTTCTCGTGGTCGATGACGACCATGTTTCCCGCACCGTGCCCGACGGTCGCGGGAGGGCCATCCTCCTCGGTGTCGACCACGTGGGTGACCACACCAGCGCCCGGAGCGAGGATGGGCTCATCGAAGCAGTAGTAGTCCTCGTTCCGCTCGCCGCGATTCCTGTAGTTGGACCTGTCCTGCTGAATGCAGAAGTCGTACGCGAACCGCTGATCTGAAGCGCTCGCATGCGCATTGAGATTGATGCTTCGCCCCCCGTCCGCCACGTACCACGCTCCGTCGAACGGCAGCCGCAGCGCCGTCTTCGTCCTGTAGTCGGCGAAAGCGGTCTTGGCCTCCGGAGGCATCGCCTGGATCGAGAACTGCTGGATGCGGCCATCGGAGTCGAACACCATGGTCGTCCGGATCGGCTGCTCGATCCTGGTGAACCGCTCGCATCGTTCGAAGTAGTAGATGGGGCGGTCGGACATGCCGACGACGACCCGCTCGTTCAGGACACACTCCGGAGCGCCGAGCTCAGCGGCGACCCGTGACCGGAAGCGGCGCAGCGCGTCGAGTGTGTAGTCCTCGCTTGCGAAGGCCGCGATCAGTCCATTGAGATCCTCCGCGTGAAACAGCTCGCAGAAGTGCGAAGCGACCTGGTCCGGCGACGGCTCAGTGTTCCGGGCAGTCGCATCAGGTTCTCGGGCACATGCGGTCGCAAAGATCACCATGGTCACCCACAGCAGGAGAGCCCCGATCGCCCGGCACGTCCGGCTCTGATGTCCGTCACGACACATCGAACGACACCTCCAGAGCGTCGCCCAACCACGCGCGGATCTCATCCCCGCGCACGACGGGGCCGACACCCGAAGGCGTGCCGGTCAGAATGATGTCGCCGCGCTCGAGCGTGAAGTGCTGCGAGAGCATCGCGACGAGTTCGACCGGTCCCCAGAGCATGTCGTTCGTGCTGCTCTTCTGACGGGGCTCGCCGTTGACCTCGAGGCCGAGTTCCAGGTTCGAGAGCGCCGTGACGTCGGCTACCGGGAGCGCGTCCGAGAGTGGGCAGGCGCCGTCGAATCCTTTGGCCGTATCCCACGGCCACCCGCGCTTCATTGCGTCGAGCTGAACGTCCCTGAGCGTCATGTCGAGCGCCAGGCAGTACGCCTGGATCATCCCGCCCGCTTCACCCACCGGCACGTCCTTGCATGTCTCACCGATGACGAGTCCGAGTTCCACTTCGTGATGCATGACTGCGCCGGTCGTCGGGAAGACGATCGGCGTTCCCTCGTGGATGATGGATGTGGCCGGCTTGAGGAAGATCATCGGGGCCTCGGGCATGTCGTGACCCATCTCGATGATATGAGCTTTGTAGTTGGCGCCGACCGCCACGATCTTCCCGACGCGGAGCTCTTCCCCGGGGCTGGCAAGCCTGATGTGTGTCATATGTCCCCCTGTGAGTGGTCCGAAGGCCTGATGCTAGGGCTCTGTGGCGTCTGAGTCAAGCGGTCGCGGCCTGGGGAGTCAAGCGGTCGCGGCGGGCGGCCAGGACGGCTCACCGGAGGCTTCTTGATTCCGGGTTCACTCTCGCGGTATCCTTGTCGGACCGCTGCGCACCATTGAGAGACAAACGAAAGGGAGGCGGCCCCCGAGCCGCTCACTCTACACGAAAGGAGTCGTCCATGCGGCGAGTCTCGCTCGTGTCCGTCGCGCTCGTTCTGGTCCTGGCAATCGCCGGCACCGCGTTCGCGCAGACACTCGAGGAGAAGGTGCAGGAGTTCACGCTCGACAACGGCATGCACTTCATTGTCGTCGAGCGGCACGAGGCTCCGGTCGCCTTCGGTGCTGTCGCCTTCAAGGTTGGGAGCATCTACGAGCGCTCCGGCACCACCGGTATCTCGCATCTTCTCGAGCACATGCTGTTCAAGGGCACCGAGACGGTCGGGACGAAGGACTACAAGAAGGAGAAGCCACTGCTCGAGCGCGAGGACCAGCTGGCCGTGGCCGCCCGCGACGTCCGTCATGAGATCGAGACCTGGCGGATCGACTTCTTCGATGAGTATGCAGCCGAGATCATCTCATCCTTCTCCGAGGAGGACCGCGAGGTCACGGGCGCCGACCACGCGCTCGAACTCGAGCTCCTCATCGAGAAGATGATCGAGTCCGGTCCGACACCTGAGATGCTCGACGTCTACTCGCTCGTCGAGTTCGAGGGCGTCAACTACTACGAACGCTACCTCGACCTCAAGCGTCTCGAGATGGACCTCTACGACACGATGGCCGAGCACCGCGAGCTCATCATCAGCAACGAGTTCTGGGAGACCTACGTCAACAACGGCGCTCGGATGCTTAACGCCGGAACGTCCTATGATGCGACGTTCTACTTCGCATACATCCCCGCGAACCGTCTCGAGCTCTGGATGCTCATGGAGTCCGATCGCATGAAGAACTCGACGTTCCGCGAGTTCTACTCCGAGAAGGATGTCGTCATGGAGGAGCGGCGGATGAGCGAGAACGAGCCGGAGGACGTCCTCGACGAGATGTTCATGGCGACCGCTTACACCGCGTGCATGTACGGTAGCCCCGTTCTCGGTTGGATGACCGACATCGAGAACATCACGCGGCAGGACCTCATGGACTACTTCCACAAGTTCTACAGCGCGCAGAACGCTACCGGCATCATCGTCGGCGACGTGGACTTTGATGAGGTCAGGAAGATGGCCGGGAAGTACTTCGGCGACGTCCCGCCGGGCGAGTCGCTTCCTGACATCACTGACGTCGAGCCCGCTCAGCAGGGCGAGCGGCGATTGGTCGTCAAGCTCGACGCGAAGCCCTCGCTGACCATCGGTTATCACGTTCCGAAGGCGCCGCATCCGGACGCCTACGCTCTCGAGATTCTTTCCTCGATCCTCTCGGACGGGCGCACGAGCAGATTCTACAAGAGCATCTACGAGGACCAGGGTCTGACACGCCGGGCGCCGGGCGCCGGCATCGGTCCGGGCAACCGTCTGGACCCGATCTTCCAGTTCTACGCTGACCCCAAGGAGCCGCACACGCTCGATGAGGTCGAGGCGGCCATCTATGCCGAACTCGATCGCATCAAGACCGAGGGAGTGACCGAACGCGAGATCGAGCGGGTCTGGAACCGCACCGACGCCGAGCTCGTCCGCGCGCTTGGCTCGAACATGGGTCTGGCGTTCCGCGTGGGGTTCTACGCGGCGCTCCGCGGTGACTGGCACGAGCTTCTCAGGGACGTCGAGCGGTCGAAGACGGTCACTCCGGCGGATGTGAAGCGCGTCGCCGAGAAGTACTTCACCGAGGACAACCGAACGGTCGGGTGGCTTGTCGAGACGGTGTCCGAGGACGGCGGTGGGGATGCGGGCATCGATATGCGCGAGCTGATGGGCTGGGTCATGATGAACCTGTCGGAGGCCGAGCAGCAGAGCCTGATGATGAGCTTCCAGTCCGCGAGCGAGGCCGAGCGCCAGGCGATGGCGGCGGAGCTCTGGGCGCGGATGAAGGCCTCGCAGGGCGAGCCGGTGGGTGAGGAAGAGATTCACGAAGGCGGCAGCGACGCGCCGGTGAAGAGCTAGGCTAGGGCCGGCTGCCGACGTAGTCCGGCAGCTGATCCCGCCACAGTAGTCGGCGGGCAATACCAAGGAGATCACGATGAGAAGAACACTCATGATAGCCCTGGTCCTGGTCGCGGCCGCGCTCATCGCATGCCCGGCCACGGCAGGACAGGTCAAGCACCCGAGCGAGCTCAAGTTCCCGGAGCTCACGATCGAGCCGCTCGCGTATGAAGAGATGACATTCGAGAACGGGATGACCGGGTTCTTCGTTGAGGATCACGAAGTGCCGGTCGTGGAGATCTACATGGTCATTCCGGTGTCCGCGCCGCCCAAAGAGAAGACCGGACTGGCGGGGCTGACCTCGTGGGTCATCCGCAACGGCGGGAGCGAGAACTGGCCGGCGGAGCGGATCAATGAGGAGTTGGAATTCGTCAGCGCGTCCGTTGAATTCGGCGGCGGTGGCGGCGGCATGTTCAGTCGGGGAGGCGGTGTGAGCGAAGACCGCGCCGTGACCGTCCGCGTGAACTGCCTCACGAAGGACCTCGGACTCTGTCTGGACATCCTCGGCGACCTTCTCTCGCATCCGCTGTTCCCCGAGGAGCAGGTCGAGCTTCGGAAGAGCACGATGCTCGAGGACATCAGACGCGAGAACGACGACCCGCGGGGTATCGCCAATCGCGAGTTCAGGAGCATCCTATACGGCGATCATCCGATGGCCTGGCGCTCGACCGTCGAGACCGTGGAAGGTCTCACGAGAGACGACGCCTCGTGGTTCTACGGCCAGTACTACCATCCGAACACGGCCATCATCGGCGTTTCGGGCGATGTGACGAAGGACGAGATCACCACCGCGCTGGACACGGCGCTTGCGGACTGGCAGCCGGCGAACGTCGTCTTCCAGCCGGAGCCGGAGATCGAGCTGACGTATGAGCCCGGTGTCTACTACGCGGAGAAGGACCTCAATCAGGGCGTCATCCTGATCGGGCATCTGGGCATGAACTCGCTCGATGAGAACCGCATCCCGGTCTCGATCATGAACTTCGTGCTGGGCGGCGGCAGTTTCACGTCGCGCATCACGCAGAAGGTCCGCACCGACGAGGGGCTGGCGTACTCGGCCTACTCGCAGTACGGACACGACGCGTTCGGGTACGGTCTCTTCAGAGCATCGTCACAGACGAAGGCCGAGGCGACGGGCCGGGCGATCACGCTGATCCTCGACCTCATCCGTCAGATGCGTGACGAGGGTCCGACGCAGGATGAGTTCAATCGGGCCGTCGACAGCTACATCAACACATCAGTGTTCGACTACGACTCGAAGTCAGCCGTGGTCAGCCGCCTGGTCAACCTCAAGTTCCAGGGTCGGCCGCTCGACACGCCGGAGCGTGATCTGGAGGCGCTCGCGAACCTCACGCTCGCGGATGTCAAGGCCGCGGCGGCGGAGTACCTCCACCCGGACGGCTTGACTATCCTCGTCGTCGGCAATGAGGAGCTCTTCGACCAGCCGATGTCCCACTTCGGCGCGGTGCATGTGATCGAGCTGGACTAGACGCAGGCAGTCGAGTCGGACCGGGCACCGCCGGACCGACCAGAGAGCGAATGAAGCAACAGCGGGCCCGCCCTTTGTGGCGGGCCCGCTTTCACGTTTGCGAGAGAGCGAAGGTCAGAGCCGCCGATGCACGGTAGCAAGGGCGGCTCGCGCGGCGCCGGGCTCCTGCCAGATGGGCGATCCTCGGCAGAGCGAGGGCGAAGTCATCGTGACATTTTGATGGGGGGGGTGGTAAACTGGGTACTGAACGATATTGTAGTCCTTGTCCTGCTGTTCTGCTCCGCGGGCATCGGTCACGCTGCCAAGGTGGAGATCGAGATCGGGGCAGAGCAGCTGAGTGATTCCCCGGAATGGGGGTGGACACCATGAAGACAGCAGTGATTCTTACGGGACTGGCTTGCACGCTCCTCTCAATCATGCCTGTCAGCTCCGGGGCCACCATCTACTGGACGCCCGCACATGACTGGGCACCGCAAGGGGCGAGCAGCTGGATGTGTGCAGGGGACTTGGATTGCGACGGAGACGAGGATCTGGTTCTCCTTGGACTTGAGCCTGTGCGCGTGTACTGGAATGCCGGGGGGTCTGCCTCTCCGACATGGCAACTGGACCTGAGCCAGTTCGCGGAGATTATCGATTGCCCTTCTCGGTGCGGTAGCTTCGGTGATCTCGATGCCGACGGCGATTTGGACCTCCTGTACGCGGGAACCAC
>CAZEXP010000022.1:0-2199 GCA_964516845.1 uncultured bacterium | reverse complement strand
GCTTCGGTGATCTCGATGCCGACGGCGATTTGGACCTCCTGTACGCGGGAACCACCGGTCGGACGCTGTTCGCTCGCAATGTTGGCACAGCGACGGCTCCGAGCTTCGAGTATGAGGGGCAGATCATGGAAGTCCCGATGCTCGGCTCCAATGCGAGACACGCACTCGGTGATCTTGACGGTGACGGAGACTTGGACTTTGTGAGGGTCACGAACGACACCCAGCCGGAGTGCTACGAAAACGTCGGGACCTCACAGTCTTTCGCATTTGAGGAGAATCCACAGATGATCGTCGGGCCGGAGGTTCCACCCGACCGTTACGGCAAGGGCATCGAGCTCGCTGACATGGACGGCGACGGCGACCTGGATATGTTCCTGGCAGTTGGATTCGGCGAGAATCTCTTCTACTTGAATGACGGCGTGGTACCCGTGGAACCCACGAGCTGGGGGCAGATCAAGGCGCTCTATCGCTGATCCGCCCACGACACGCAGCGAGTTGGCATTACGAGGCCCCGCGCACTGGCGCGGGGCCTCGTCGCGTTCTTGGTTGACACCATCCTGTTCCTCTGATAGGCTTCTCGTTGCCGGCTTCGCATCGCCAAGGCGGCCCGCGTCGGGAGGGATTCGGGTTGCTGACCGCGATGTCGAAGGTCGGCGATTCTCTATGTGGTCCGGTCGCTTCATGAAGTCCGGTCTCTCCGAGGGACGCGCTGAATGTTCTTCGTCCTCATACTCGCACTCGCCTACTTTCTTTATGGCATCCTGGAGTACCGCTTCCACCTTCGGAACCTCCAGGCGGTGCCCATTCGCGTCCACGTCAACGGAACACGCGGCAAGTCCTCGGTCACACGTCTCATCGCGGCGGGCCTCCGGGCCGGCGGCATCCGTACGTCCGCCAAGACCACGGGCTCAGCCGCCCGGTACATCCATCCGGACGGGACCGAGGAACCGGTCTCGCGGCCCGGCCCCCCGAATATCCGTGAGCAGATCGGCGTCGTGCACAGGGCTGCCCGCGAGGGCAGCCGGGCGCTCGTCATCGAGTGCATGGCGCTTCAGCCGGCGCTCCAGTTCATGAGCGAGCGTCGCATCGTCAAGGCCGCGGTCGGTGTTATCACGAACGCCCGGCCGGATCACCTCGACGTCATGGGTCCCACCGTCGACGACGTCGCCGCGGCGCTCGCCGGCACCGTGCCGAAAGGGACTGCCTTCTATACCGCTGAGCACGAGCGGAACGCCCCGATGCGAGAAGCGGCGGAGGAGCTCGGCTCCGAGTATCATGAGATCCACGAGAAGGACTACCCCGCGGACATCGCACACGGGTTCGACTACGTCGAGCACCGGGAGAACATCGCGCTGGCGCTCGCCGTCTGCGAGAAGCTCGGCGTGGCGCGGAACGTCGCGCTCGAGGGCATGCGGACGGCGCAGCCCGATATCGGCGCTCTCACGATCCAGCGCGTGGAGATCGAAGGTCGGACCATTGAATTCGTCAATGCGTTCGCCGCCAACGACCGCGAATCGACGGCGGCCGTCTGGAACGCGGTCGAGCCCCGGTCCGACGCGGGCAGGAAGGTCATCGGTATCGTCAGCATGCGCGCCGACCGGCCAGACCGGGCGCTTCAGTTCGGCGAGATCGTCGCGAAGGACCTCGACGCCGACCACTTCATCCTGACCGGCGGCATGACGGGTGTTGTGAAGTCGGGCGCTATCAAGCTCGGCGTCCCCGCATCGAAACTCATCGACCTCGGCGGCAGGAGCGCGACCGAGGTCTTCAACAAGATCCTCGAGCTTACAACCGACCGGTCGATGGTGATCGGCGTCGGCAACATCGGCGGGACCGGCGGAGAGATCGTCTCGCTGTTCAGGGAGAGGAGCGAACGGACGTGATAGAACTCCTCGATGGCGCGAAGACCGTCCCGACCGCTGTCGGTCTGGGTCTCGTCATCAGTCTCATCTTCTCTGAGGCCTTCGGCCTCGCGGCGGGGGGCATGGTCGTTCCCGGCTACCTCGCGCTCGCGCTCGGTGAACCGTGGCGCGTCATCGGCACGATCGGCGCGGCGCTCATCACGTTCCTCATCGTGAGGCTGATGGGCCAGTTCATGCTGCTCTACGGACGCCGACACCTCGTGATGGTCATTCTGATCGGATTCGTCATCGGCCATCTCACGCGCGTCGTCTTCGGCCGTCCGGAGATTCCCGAGCT
>CAZEXP010000021.1:6273-37242 GCA_964516845.1 uncultured bacterium | reverse complement strand
CGCCGGAGATGATCGGCGAGTCGCTGTTCGCGGGTGACATCATCGGGAGCCAGCCCGAGCAGCTGGCCGACAAGCTCAAGGCGCTCTCGGGTGAGATGACGCTGGAGCGGCGCTTCCAGAAGGGCCCGATCCCCGGCTCCGGGGTTGCCGAAGTCAATGACGGCACGGTTGCGGACGATGACGGGTTCGCCGACACGGGTGACTAGAATAGAGGCGGGCGGTCGGCGCGCGGACGAACGCACACTGACTGCCGGCAACACGACATAGGTACTGGTCGGGTCGATGGGCTTCGGCGGGCACAGCCCAGCCGCTGCTTCCGGCCCACCGGTGCCTGGTTTGATGCGAAGACACGAGAGCACCACGCAGGGTCTACGAGGGAGGAGTACGCATGAAGAAGGGATTCACACTCTGGTTCACCGGCATGTCCGGCTCGGGCAAGTCGACGCTGGCCGAGGCCATCGAGAAGGAGCTTCTGGAGCGCGGGCTCGGCGTCGAGATCCTCGACGGTGACGTCATCCGCACGAACCTCTCGAAGGGTCTCGGGTTCTCGAAGGAGGACCGCGACATCAACATCCGGCGCGTCGGGTTCGTCTGCCAGCTCCTCACGCGGCACGGCGCCTGCGCCATCGCGGCCTGCATCTCGCCGTACGCGGCCATCCGCAACGAAGTCCGCGAGATGATCGGGAACTTCGTCGAGGTCTACTGCGAGGCTCCGATCGAGAAGCTCATCGAGCGCGACCCGAAGGGCCTCTATAAGAAGGCGCTGGCGGGGGAGATCAAGGGCTTCACCGGCATCGACGATCCGTACGAGGCGCCCGAGCGCGCCGAGATCGTCGTCAAGACCGCCGAGGAGACCATCGAGGAGAGCATGAGCAAGATCCTGCGGACCCTCGAGCTGATGGGTTACATCCCCGCGTCGGACGGCGACACCGAGTACTCCGACGAGGAGGAAGCGGAGATCAAGAAGCGGCTGAGCGACCTGGGCTACATCTAGGATCCGCTCGCCGAGTTGGATGTCCCGGGCGCGTGTTCGACACCCGGAAGCACGAAGAAGCACCCGGCGATGCAGCTGGCAACGGGAAGCCCCCGGCCTGAGAAGGTCGGGGGCTTTCTGCGTCAGGGGCGCGCGGCGACGATCAGAGCCTGGCCGTCAGGCATCTCGTTGGCAGAGTACCACCACGTTGGATAGGGGCTGTAGGGCTCGCGAAGCTGGACCCAGATGTCGCCCTTCCAGAAGATGGAGTTACAGGCGCTTTTCATTCCTAGAGTCGGCTGTTCCTGGGCTGCAAGCATATAGGATGGCCGTAGACATCGGTAGCAAGCGGATGCCCATGATGCTCAGACCGACAGATAGTGTAGACTATGGCAATGGCAGCTCCGAAGAACGAGTGACCTCGCTGGAAGGGAGGAGCCTCATGCTCATGATGATCCACTGCGGAGTCCCGAGAAACGGACATCGCGCTCGCACGTTCTCCGCGACGGTTGGCGCGAGGCTGCTCGTGGCGCTCTGCTTCGTCGGTGCGCTCGCTGCCGCTGAGCCTGCTGCGGCCGATGACGGGCTGATGGCCTACTACGCTTTCGACGGGGATGTGAGGGACTCCGGCCCTGCCGGTATGCACGGCCAGGTGATGGGTGATGCCTCGTTCGCCGAAGGGCGCGTCGGGCAGTGCCTCTATCTTGATGGAGACGGTGACTATGTCGATCTTGGCGAGTCCTTGAATCTCCCCACGGAGTACTCGGTCTGCGCGTGGATCCGACCAGACAGAGTAGACCGATGGTTCGCGGCGATTCTGGCCAAGTACGAGGTCTTCCAGTACGGACCCTACGCGTTCGCGCTTCACTACGACCGCGCCAACGCGTGGATCTCGGATGGACGCGCGGGCTACCGGGATGTCAATACCCGAAGCGCGATCGGAGCGGCGCGGTGGACGCATGTGGCCTTCATCGGACGCGGCGAGGAGATGCGCATCTACATCGATGGCGAACTGGATGTCGTCGGTGCCGTACCCCGGATGACCACAGGCAGTGACCGCGTGACGGTGGGGCGACAGGTGTACTTCGATTCGTCCTGGAGGTATCGGTTCACGGACGTCGAGTTTGCGGGACGCATCGATGAGCTGAGGATCTACGGACGGGCGCTCACCGCATCCGAGGTCGGCGGGCTTGTTGCGGCAGCCTCCAGCACGCAGGGACGCGCTACGCTCGTGGGTCAGACGCTCGGTCCCGACTCCATCGTTTTCGCCGGCGAGCGCTTTGAGAGCGTCTGGACGTTTCGGAACGACGGGGAGACCTCCTGGGACCG
Source organism: uncultured bacterium (assembly GCA_964516845.1). GTDB lineage: Bacteria > Joyebacterota > Joyebacteria > Joyebacterales > Joyebacteraceae > JAPEKQ01. The sequence continues at coordinate 34,940 of CAZEXP010000021.1, read as the reverse complement.
TTCGTACCGGTGGCGCTCTCAGTCTGCTGATGGTGGTGAGACGACATCCGAGCAGGCCTCCTACGCGTTGGTGCGCGATGTGCCGCCCGGCGATGAGTATCCGCTGGCAATCTGGTGCATGGCCGCGTCGGCTTCGGACGAGCGTCTCTCGGAGGTGTGGCAGCTGACCGACGCTGGTGGGGCCGTCGTCGATGGTGCGACGGCCGTGTTGGACGTCGGAGTCGTGGAATGTGCCTTCGCTGACGGCTTTGAGGCGCCCGTAGGCTACCCCATCCGGAACGTGAAGAGGCAGGCCTATGTTGTCGAATCGGATTTCCTGGATCGTGGCTACGACGAGTACGGCTGGCACCCGAGTGAGGACTGGAACGGAAAGGCCAATGGCGGGGGAGACCATGACAAAGGCGATCCCGTCTACGCTGTGGCGAACGGCTACGTGGTGGCCGCGCTCAATGATGGCATGAGGCCGCTCCTCATACGACATGTCGTGCGTGACGCAAGCGGCGAATGCACACCCTTGTACTCTCGCTACATCCACATGGACAGCACACTCGTGGAACGAGGTGCCGTGCGTCGAGGGCAGCGCGTCGGGACGATCGGCAAGTGGGCGAGCGACGGGACCGAGTCCTTCCTGGCCCACCTCGACTTCGGGATCCTCAAGGGGGACGTGTTCCTTCCCGTTGTATGGTCCGAGCGAGCGGGTGGCTATGCACAGCAGCGTGAACCTCCTACGTATCATGACGTGGCGACGGACTGGCCGGGGTACCCGCGGGACGAGCAGCAGAAGCAGTGGATCGAGCGGACGCACTACAACCCGCACGACCACACGGCCAACATCGCCGCGAAGTGCGACCCGAGCTACGATGAGGGAGAAATCCTCCCGTTCGGCAACAACGATATCGCGGTGGACGATGCCGATCGTGGGTGCCACCGCAGGGGAACTGGCTGGGAGACCCCGATGTTCGATCCATTCCGGAGCTTCCATGTCTTCCCGGCGGGTCCTGAGAGCCGTCACGCATGCTGGCTCCCGGATCTTCCCGCGTCCGGATGGTACGACGTGTACGCCCGGTTCTGGTCCTCCGTGGGCCGACCGGATGCGGTTGAGTATAGGGTGCACCATCGGAACGGAGAGGACGCGGTGGTTCTCGATCAGAGCGTGGCCGGAGCATCCGAGAGCGAGAGCGTATGGTGTCAGGAGCACCTGGGAAGCTACGAGTTCGGCCGAGGGGAGGTCGATTCCGTGAGACTCATCGGCCCGGCGGGAGCGGCCGTGGACGAACTCGTGTTCAAGCTGGTTTCGCAGACAGGTGGAGCGGACCAGCCTCCTGTGGAGCGCGTGACCGTGAGGCTATCAAACGTGGATGATGAGGCGACCCTGAGAATCAACGATGCTATCGAGTACCGGGCAGCATGGGGGCACTCCGGCGTGGTTCCGACATGGACCGCGATCGGCCAGAGACCGGGCGACTCCGGGATCATTGACGTGACCAGGCACCTCCATCCAGGCGTGAACACGCTGCGCATCATCCTGTGGAATCGTCAAACCTGTTGCTGGCGGTCCCTGACAGTGGAAGTGGTGGAAGGTGACGACATTGTCTTCCAGGACTCGTTCCGCGTTCGCGATTCGACTGAAGGCGTGAAGTACGAGAGGACGGTCGAAGTCGTGCTGCCGTAGGCGCTCGACGCTCGGGAGCATGAGGAATCACCCGGCGAAGCAGTATGGCTTAACAGACGCGCTATAGCACTGTTAGATTCAGTTTCACTGTGGAGGTCCTCGTGGTGTTCGGTGCTGCGAGGTCGAGGACTCTGTCGACAGGGAGGGAGCCCATGAGATTGATGCGCATGAGCAGGTGGCGGATGATTGATGCCGGACGAGCCGCCGTCCTGGTTGTCGTATTGCTGGGCGCTAGCTGTTGGTTGCCCACTGTGGGCTCCGCGGCCGAGTACGCGAACGACAACGCGGTAGCGTATCTTGTGAAAGACACAGGCGAGAGGTCACCCGAGGTCGCTCGCTGGATCGCGGAGAAGGTCGCCGGAGAGTTCGCCGCGCGCGGGTTCGGCGAACTGCTGGGCGCCGCCACGAGCCGCGTCGCTGGCAAGATGGGAGGGCTGTTCATCACGTTTCTCACTGAGATGCCGCTCGTTGGGAATCCCACGATGGTTGAGCTTCTCCTGGTCAACGACGGGGAGGTCCATGAGGGAAGGACGACGCTCGAGGCCAACAGCATCCGCTTCACCGACGGCCGCTCCGCTGGTGGGTCGCGAACCGGTGGAGGTGCGGGGTTCGCACATCCACCAGCGGGTGCGGTCATCGTTCTCACTCCAGGCGACTGCACTGGCACACCGGTACTGCTGCGCCTCCAGAGGCTCACTGGTCCGTTCCGCTGGGGGACGGTCTGGGAGCAGACGGTGCTGACGGGTGATGAGGTTGACAGGACCGGCTGGCGGCTCGGTGACCGAGTTGTCATCGTCTGCGAGAGGCCGATTGCAGTAGAGACCGCCGGAACGTACAGGCTTGTCGCAGAGTCAGGGTGTGGGCCAACGAATGACGCTATCACGTTGACCGTGCGGGGCTAGCGATTGGTGCAGCGACCGCTGACCTTGTTGTTCGGTGCGGAGAAGACGCCGTACCCGTGGAGGTAGCCTGCGCCATCGCGGCCTGCATCTCGCCGTACGCGGCCATCCGCAACGAAGTCCGCGAGATGATCGGGAACTTCGTCGAGGTCTACTGCGAGGCTCCGATCGAGAAGCTCATCGAGCGCGACCCGAAGGGCCTCTATAAGAAGGCGCTGGCGGGGGAGATCAAGGGCTTCACCGGCATCGACGATCCGTACGAGGCGCCCGAGCGCGCCGAGATCGTCGTCAAGACCGCCGAGGAGACCATCGAGGAGAGCATGAGCAAGATCCTGCGGACCCTCGAGCTGATGGGTTACATCCCCGCGTCGGACGGCGACACCGAGTACTCCGACGAGGAGGAAGCGGAGATCAAGAAGCGGCTGAGCGACCTGGGCTACATCTAGAATTCGCTCGTTGAGCAGGAGTTCCGGGTGGCGTTCGACACCCGGAAGCACGAAGAAGCACCCGGCGATGCAGCTGGCACCAAGAAGCCCCCGGCCTCGATGAGGTCGGGGGCTTTCTGCGCTAGCTGCCTGCACCCGGGGGTTCGATCTCGAGCCAGCGGAACCAGAGCGGGTGATAGGCCTTGTACCAGCGCAGAACGTCCAGCAGGACGCGCTGGTTCTCGGGGCGGATGACCTCGGATGGGATGCGGTCGAAGTGCACTGTGACCCTCTCGGAGCCGATGAACTCGAGGGCCTCGTTGCACAGGGTCTGCAGCTCGTTGCGGATGCGCCCCGAGTCGGAGATCTTGACCGGTCGGTTCTCGTAGTCCTCGCCCAGGAAGAAGCGCATGAGCAGAGGGCTGAATACGAGCCGGCTCTGCTCGGCGCTCTCCATCAGACGGAGAGAAACGGCAACGCGCTTGTCGCCGCGCGGTGTTGCCATGCGCACGGTGACTCGCCACGTATCCTCGCTGAGCTGCTCGACGCCGGACGCGCCGGAGTAGGGATCGCGGCTCATGTAGCCGGAGACCGCGAGGACGTCCCAGCGCTTTTCCGGGAAGAAGTCGTCCGCACTCAATGTGGCCTTCTCGAGCGGCAGGCCGGCGCCGGCGCCGTCCTCGATCATCGCTCGATAGAGTTCCAGCTCGTCGTCGGATGCGTCGTGTCCCATGAGGGAGGAAAGCCTCGCCGGGAACCCGGAGTCGTGGGGGTCGAGGCCCATGACCCGCAGCTCCCGATCGTAGGGCAGCTCGAATCGTGAGGTGAACACGGCCAGAGACGCGGTGAGGCCCAGCATGGGAGCGAGGCTCGCCGCCTGCAGAGCTTCGGCGGAGGCGGCGTATCCGTCGCAGAGGAACAGGTGTTTCTCACCGCCGTCCTCCCATGGACCGATGAGGTAGGTGGGCGCGTAGGTGCCCGACTCGGTGAACGCCTGACAGCCGGTCGGCAGCGTCCAGCCGGCCTCGACGACGTGCGCGCCACAGTCCCGCCACTGCCGCCACAGCCCGCCGACGCGCCTGATCCTGCTCGCGCCCTGCAGGCACCAGACGTGCACGTTCCCGGGTGCTATGCCCGGGTATGTCCGCTCGATCGCCTTCATGACGAGCGCGCGAGGCGTACTGAAGTTCAGGAGCACGCTCTCCTCGCCGGCGCATTCCACCACCTCTCGGGGCAGGAACAGCGTGCCCATGTAGCCCTCGTACGGGCGAGAGATCCGGAGAGGCTGGTCGAAGAGGTGGAACACGGTCATAGGACCGGTCGAGTCTCCCTGGGCGAAGCGAGTCGTGTTCTCGAGCGTATCAATGGCTGCGCCCCAGACGGTTATCCCCGCGCGCCTGATGTCGGAGTAGAACCCGTCCCAGCCGTAGCCTTCGTCATTCAGGAGACGGATGACCCACCGGTCGAGCTTGAGAGCGACCTCCGGCCGTGCGTAGACGCGGCCGAAACCCAGTTGCGGGTTCGAGCCCATCTCGGGAGTCTCACCCGCCTTGGGCATGAGTCCCTCGCCGAGACCGACCATGATCGCGTGGTTCTCCGGCAGGTGTCGCGTGAGATACCACAGGCACTCGCTCATCGCGTAGGCGGAGATGGCGTCGGCGTCCTTCTTCGTCTGGTTGAGGACGTTCTTCGGCTGGCCCGCTCCCTCGCCCTGACGTCCGAAGAGTCTCGTGCCCAGCGCCGTGACGGCCCCCATCATCGCGACCTGGCGTTCGAGGTGCCCGTTGAGGAATGACATTTGGGTGGTGAACTCGGCTGCCGGCTCGCCCCTGATCCACTGCACCTCGACGTCCTCCAGCCACAGGTGGAAGCGGCCAAGGATCGGACGCGTGTCGAACGCCCACTGGGCGATGACGTCCTTCTTCTCTCGCTCTATGCTGTTCGTGTCGCACCTCCGTGATTGGGGGTCGGCCGCGATTCCCGGAGCATGATAGCACGTCTCTGCTGTATACTGACCCACATCCGTTATCAAATGAGATTCGACGCTCCATGCGCCACCGAGCCCGGCGCCAGAACCGATGGAGGTGTCAGCATGCTCAGGGCATCCCTTCTCGTACTGCTCGCCGCCGCGTTTGCGCTCTCAGGATGCGCCACGAGCAACCCGTCTGACGCCGGCGACGATTTCGCGGTGACCGGGGTCTCGCCGACGGGCGCGGGCGTCGGCTCCACCGTCAAGCTCACCGGCACGGGTCTCGGTGACGGGACGCGCGCGAGCCAGGTGATGTTCTTCACGACCCCGGCGATGACCATCAACTACTGGACCGACACGGAGATATCGGTCGTCGTCCCGAACGGGATCCCCGAGTGGTCGTTCTTCGACGTCTTCGTGCGGACGGGGAGGGCGGACAGCGATGGTGCTCAGTTCCTCGGTCTGCCCGAGGGATGGACGCGGATCACGGACAACGGGAGCGACGACTGCCACAACATCAGCTGGGACTACGGTGAGGAGATCTATTTCTCGTCGACGCGCGATGAACCGACGAACTTCGATGTGTGGAAGACGTACGCGGACGGGGTCCCGACGACGCAGATCACATTCGGCGCCGGAACGGAGGACCATCCCACGGTCACGCAGACCGACATCGCGTACGCCGAGCAGCACGACGGTCAGTTCGACATCCGCGTGAGCGCCGGCGCCGGCTACGCATGGGCGACGCTGGATGAATACCCGGACTACTGGCCTGATTTCAACCCGTACGCTGGAGGCGACTACGAGCTCGCGTTCACGAAGGGAGTGTGGAACGAGGTCGACGAGGTCGTCGAGTACTACATCTACGGCTACCCGGGATACAGGCCGTGCGAGCCGATCACGCTGAGCGGGGGCGGCGACTTCCAGCCGTCGTGGTCGCCGGACGGCCTGGAGATCGCGTTCATGCGGGCCTCGTCCATCCACAAGGTCGAGGTCGCCACGCACCTTGTCACGCAGCTGACGAGCGGGTTCAGCGACGCATACCCGGACTGGGGGCTCGACGGCCGGATCATCTGGATTCGCGCGCAGGACGAACTCTGGATCGGCAACGGTGACGGAACGAACCAGCAGATGTTCCTCGACCCGCCCGGGTTCGTCATGTCGGCCGCGTGGTCTCCGGGTCAGACCCGGATCGCGATGATCCTGCTGCTGCAGGGCGAGTACAACATCTTCATCTACGAGCTGCCGTAGGGCGCTACCGATACAGTGCCTTGATCGCGCCCCAGCTCCGCTGTTCGACGGGGGAACCACAGGCGACGCAGCCTTCGTCGTGTGCGCCGATGAGTATCCCGCAGTCGTTCTCCACCGCGTCGTACAGGCATGGCGAGTCCGCGCAGACGTAGACGTCGAAGAACTCGAGTCCGCAGAAGAGCGGGTTGAGGTACATGTTCCCGTCGAGCGTCTGCTGCAGTTCGATGCAGCTGACCCAGTCACCACCATCGTTGTCCCACACGCACGTGCACGTGAGCGTGGCTGTCGAGTAGAGGCTGCAGAAGAGCCCCTCGCCGGTCGTGTTGAACGCGATGATGCTGTTGTCGATATCCACGTTGGAGTTGTCGTAGACGAAGAGCCCGCCGCCCGACATCGTGGCGTCCACCGAGTTCGCCGCGATCGTGCAGTTCTCCATGAGGACGTCGGAGTTCGTCTCGATGCTCAGCGCTCCGCCATGTGTCGCCGCGTTCTCGATGAACACCGAGCCTGTGACCTCGGCCTCCGACATGACCGCGCAGATGCCGCCGCCCCCGCCGCTCGACGCGGTGTTCGTGAAGAACTCACATCCGTCGAAGAGCGAATACTCATCGAAACAGTAGGCTCCTGCTCCATGCGTCGATGAGGCATTGTCCTCGAACGCCGTGTTGATGAAGGACGCCTCCGTTTTCTGGCCCATGTACGCTCCGGCGCCTATCGGCGCCTCGTTCTCGTCGAAGCGGCACTGGTTGTACGTGGGGGCCGCCTGGCTGTCGATGAAGGATCCGCCGCCGCCTGCGGACGCGATGTTCGCGTAGAAGCGGGTCTCCTGGACGAGCGTCGTCGTGGTCAGGTACTGCATCATCAGCCCTGCGCCCCACGGGGCCTCGTTCATATTGAAGTTGCACCCGCCAACCAGACCATCCGTCAACTCGAGGTAGAGAGCGCCGGCCTGGACGGCCGCGGAGTTGTCTTCGAACAGGCAGCCGAGGATGTTCGGCGTTCCCTGGGTCCAGTAGATGGCCCCGCCGAACGTGGCGGAGTTGTTGTAGAAGATGCAGTAATCGAACGTGACGTCCGCGTTGTCCGCATAGACCGCGCCGCCCGCACCGCTTGAGCCGCCGACGAATCCGATGCTCCTGACCGTGGCGTCGGTTATCGAGTAGCAGTTGAGGATCGTGCCGCGCGCGGAGCCGCCGTTGATGATCGTGGTCTCGGGGTTCCAGTTCGCAGCCTCGAGGGTGACACCTTGTGGCATGCTGAGCCCGGATTCGTAGTGTGTGCCGGGCGCAAGACGCACGGTGTCGCCGGGGGAACAGGCGGCAAACGCCAGCGCGATGGTGGCGAACTCGGCGGGCACGTTGTGAACATCGAAGCGTGGACCTGCGGAGGCAGATACAGGGGAGGCGGCGAGCAGGGCAACGCAGATGGCGAGTATCAGCGACACAACTGCCACATTCGAGCGCATGATGTACCTCCAGCAAAGGGCCGCACGGATGACCATGCGACCCACAATACTGGGACGTGCTCAGTATGGCAAGGGCCGATTCCGGAGTGCCAGTCCGGCCCGGCCCCGGATCCGGACCGCTCTGCCTCGTCCCATCTTGCCCGGCCATGTCGCTGGCTGTATCATCGGTTCATCGAACACACACCCTCTCCACAGGAGGCACAGTGGCACTCTTCGGACGGAAGAAGACGCGGACGCTCGTCATCGGTCTCGACGGTGTTCCGTACACGCTGCTCCGGAAGCTGACGGCTGACGGCACGATGCCCAACGTCGCGAAGCTCGCGTCACTCGGGCACCTCTCGCAGATGAAGGTCACGCTCCCCGAGATCTCGGCGGTGAGCTGGCCCTCCTTCATGACCGGGACCAACCCGGGCACGCACGGTATCTACGGCTTCATCGACCCGAAGCCCGGCAGCTACGATATCCGGTTCCCGAACTTCAAGGACCTCAAGGCGCCGACCTTCTGGGAGAAGATGGGGGAGCGGAAGAAGCGCTCGGTCGTCATCAACCAGCCGTCGACCTACCCGGCGCACGAGATCCCGGGCGTGCTCGTCTCCGGGTTCGTCGCGCTCAATATGAAGAAGGCCGTCTGGCCGCTTCACGTGCTCGCCGACCTCGAGGGGATGAACTACAAGATCGACGTCGACACGGCGCGCGCGCGTGAGGACCACGATTTCCTCTTCACCGAGCTCGAGTACACCCTGATGACGCGCAAGCGCGCGGCGCTCCACTTCTGGGAGAAGGAGAACTGGGACTACATGCAGGTGGTCGTGACCGGGACCGACCGGCTCATGCACTACCTGTGGGTCGCACTCGAAGACGAGTCGCACGAACGTCATGCCCAGGCGATGGAGTACTACACGAAGGTCGATGCGTTCATCGGCGAGCTCTTCGAGAAGTTCGATGCGGAGAACGGCCGCGACCGGGAGGGCGAGGGGTTCTACATGCTCTCCGACCACGGGTTTTGCGGGATCAAGCAGGAGGTGCGCGTCAACCGGTGGCTCGCCGACAACGGGTTCCTCTCGTTCACGAAGGACGAACCCGGGAGCGTCGAGGATATCGCCGGGGAATCGAGGGCGTTCGCGATGGCTCCCGGCAGGATCTTCCTCAACCGTGCGGGGCGGTTCCCGCAGGGCAGCGTCGATGACGCGTCGGCCCGGTCCATACTCGACGAGATCAAGTCGGGACTCTCGCAGCTCTCGCACGACGGCGAGCCGGTCATGCAGCACGTCTTCGAACGCGACGAGGTCTACTCCGGTCCCGAGACACGGAGCGCGCCCGACCTCATTCCGGTCGGCCACCACGGATACGATCTCAAGGATACGGTTCGGGAGCCGGACCTCTTCGGTCGGACGAACCTCACCGGGATGCACACGTGGGACGACGCGTTCTTCTGGTCGCTCGATGCGCCCCCCGCGGGCTCGCCGCCCGACGGCGGGAGCGAACTCGAGATCACGCAGCTGGCCGGTATCATTATAGAGGCCGTCGGGTAGCCTGAACCGAACTTCCAGCAGGCGAGATACGTTTCGCCTTCCAGCCGCGTTCCCGCTCGGGGTCCGGACATCCGGACCCCGAGTTGCGTTGTGCCACCCATAGATGCACTTCCGCCACCATGAGCGTCTGCTGGAGCCGTCCGGTTGAGAGGTCGCATCGACCGGAACCCTCCGGTCACCGACAGCCGCTCAGGAATCCCACTTTTCAGACCTTCCCAGGCGCTGTTCGTTATAACTGAGGCCGCCCTCACAGGTTTTGCCTGTTGGCACGCACGTTGCTAGAAGAAGCACTTGTATCCAGCAGTCAATACGGTGAGACGAAGCTTCGAAGCGCACAATCTTCCCGAGCGGGACGAGCCCGGCAGCCTGTCGCCGTACGCCCAAGTGGTGTCGTGACGTGGCGTCGCCGGTGTCTTCAGTACCGATTGATCTTATGGAGGAGCGGGTGAGCGCAGCGCAGGTCATAGACAGCATTCGCAAGCTGATCGCCGAACGGAGCGGACTCGTTGTTCCGGAGCGCGACCTCCAGGTGCTGCGCGGCTACGTCGGCGCCCGGATGGTAGCGACCGAGTGCAGCGACGGTCTCGAGTACCTCGCGCTCATCTCGAACGGCGCGAGTGCGAACACCGAGTTTACCCAGCTTGTGAAGCTCGTCACCGTAGGTCACACCCGGTTCTTCCGGAATCCGAATCAGCTCGCCGCCCTGCGCGACATCGTTCTTCCGGCCCTCGTCGCCGCCCGCGCCGCGACCGGCAGCACGCGCGCTGGCAGCACGCGCGCTGGAAGCGCGGAGCCGCTGCGCATCCTCTCGGCCGGGTGCTCAACGGGCGAAGAACCGTACTCGCTCGCGATGCTGCTTGTTGACCAGGAGAAGATGGGCGCGTGTCCCAGCTTCGAGATCATCGCGACCGACATCAGTCCGGATTCACTCGCGAAGGCGCGGGCCAGGACGTACTCGTCCGATGCGCTCAAGTACGTCGAGAGCGACTTCGCCGAGCGCTATATGGACCGCTTCTGCGAGATCGACGGCAAGAAACTCGTTGTCGGGCCGGGCGTCGCCGGCCGCGTCGAGTTTCACCACGTCAATATCCTCGACTACGAACCGATCGAGCCCTTCGACATCATCTTCTGCCGCAACGTCACCATCTACTTCAGTCATGAGACTGCGAGAGACGTGCTCGAGAAGATGCACGGGTGGCTCGCGCCGCACGGCTACATGTTCGCGGGCGCCGCGGAGTCACCGAGCCAGATCAGCGACCGCTTTCGCCCTGTTCGCGTGGGACGAAGCTTCGCATACGTGAAGGCGGACGGTTCCGCGGGGCAAGCCGTGTCGTGCAACGCAGCGACCAGCGTGCGGGAGGCGGCAAGGCAGACGCTTGAGCGCGCGGCACAGAGGCGAAGCCTGTCTGCGTCGCATGTGCCGCCGGTGATCGATCGCGCGGGCGACCACGGCGCGAAGCTGCCGGCGAGACGGCCGCGGGAGGCGCCGCAGACATCACGGATGCCGCCGGCGCGCCCCGACGGGCGCGCACCCGACGCGGCCGAACTCGGGCTCGAAGCGATGCATTGGCTGGCCGAGAAGGACTACGAAACCGCGGAGCGGATCGTGCGTCGAGCGCTTGAGATCGACCCGCGCGATCCCGGAGCGCAGGCGCTGCTCGCGCAGGTCCTTGCGAACCGCGGCGAACTCGACGAGGCCGAACGCGTGTGCAGAGAGGCGTTGGCGGGCGACACGCTCGTCCCGGAGGCGCATTTCGTGATGGGGTGCATCCACCGGGAGATGGCGCGGACGGACGAGGCGCTCGCGGACTTCCAGCGCTGCGTCTATCTCGACGGTGACAACAGTCTGGCGTACTTCGCGATCGCTGGGATCCATCGACAGATGGGCAGGGACAGCGACGCTCAGAGGGAATATCAGAATGCGCTGCTCGCGCTCAGCCGATGCGGTGAGCGCGGTGAGAACGCGAGCGGCACGATCACCTGCTGGCTGCCCCAGAGCCGCGCGAGAGCGTCGGGCAACCGGGCCACGGGGGGACGGGATGCGGACTAGTTCAGAGAAGCGCCACGGCGGGAGTTCGCCCGGACGACGTGACATGGACATCGTGTGCTTCACGATCGGCGGAGGCGAATACGGGATCGACGTCAAGTCGGTGCTCGGTGTCAATCCGCTGATGGACATCAGGCCGCTGCCGCGCGCGCCCGGGCACGTTCGCGGGATCGTCAATGTGCGGGGGCGTGTGATGCCGGTCGTGGGTCTGAGCGAGCGCTTCGGCGTGGACGAATCCGAGGATGGGACAAAGCGCAGGATCGTTGTGACCAGGACGGGGAACGGTCTGGCGGGAATCGTCGTCGACGCGGTGACTCGCGTCGTATCGACGACGGACGACGATATCGAGCCGCCGCCGGTCGGTGTGATCGGGACCGGCTATCTCAGCGGCGTGGTGCGGATCGACGACTCAATCGTGCTGCTCGTCGACCCTGACGCGGTAACGGGCATTGGGAATCTCAAGATCGATCAAACAGACACCGGGGGCGGAGATGAAGGCGGAAAGACCCAGAACTAACGGCGACATTCCGTGGGCCGATGACGGGCTCTATCTCTACGAGGACCCGTCCGAGATGTTCGGCGAAGACCAGGAGACGACGGACGAGCTGACGGTGCTCGCGTTCGCGCTCGGAGACGAGTGGTACGCGGTCGACGTGACCTCGGTCGTCGAGGTACTCGATCTTCAGCCCATCACGAAGCTTCCGAACCTCCCGGCGTACGTCGTCGGAGTGGCCAACGTTCGCGGCTCGATCACGTCGGTGATCGACCTGCTTCGGATGATGAACATCGGCGCGACGTCGATAGGGGTCGAGAGCAGGATGCTCGTCGTCGAGAGCGAAGGCGTGACGACGGGGCTGCTGGTCGACGACGTCGGTGCCGTAACGAGCATCACCGTGGATTCCATCCAGCCGCCGCTGTCGACGATCCCTGAGACCGAGGTCGCGTTCTCGCGCGGCCAGGTCGAGTTCGCCGACGGCACGGTTGTGACACTTCTCGATATGAGTCAGGTCATGCGCTCGAGTCGGATGCGCTTTGACAACGAATGACCCTGGGACAGACCGCAGAGGGCGGGGAGAGAACATGATTGAGAGAACGGGCGTCTTCATCTGCGAGTGCGGACCGAACATCAAGAACGCGATGGATGTTCCGGAACTCGTGCGGTTCGCTTCACATCTGCCGGGCGTTGTGGTCGCCATGCCGCACAGCCTGCTCTGTTCGGACGATGGGAAGGGGATGATCGGGCGGATCGTGCGCGAGCGGGAACTCACGAGCGTCGTCGTCGCTGCCTGTTCTCCGAAGGAGCACGAGAAGACATTCCGCGCGGCACTTGTCGATGCGGGCGTCAATCCGTTCATGCTCCAGATCGCCAATATCCGCGAGCAATGCGCCTGGGTGACCGACGACTTCGACGAGGCGACGAGGAAGGCGAAGCGCATCATCAGCGCGGCCGTCGGGCGCGTCGGGCATCACGTGCCGCTCACGGCGACCGAGATCGACTGCAAGGCCGACGTGCTCGTGGTGGGCGCCGGCGTTGCCGGAATGAGCGCTGCGCTGACGCTGGCCCAGAAGGGCCGCCGCGTCTTCGTCGTGGAGAAGGAACCCTGGGTCGGCGGGATGACCGTGACGTACGAGGACGTCTTTCCCGGACTCGAGTGCGCCAGCTGCATGCTGGAGCCGATGATCGACGAGCTCCTTCATCACGATCGGATCGAGGTGCTGACCGGGAGCGAGGTCATAGAGGTCCTCGGGACACGCGGCAACTACACTGCGCGGGTCAGGACCCGGGCCCGTTCGGTCGATCTCGACAGCTGCATCGGCTGCGGCGTTTGCATCGAAGCGTGTCCGGCGAAGCAGCCCGACCCGCAGGTCACGGGAGTGGGCGAGAGGTCCGCGATGCACGTCCCGTTCGCGGGCGTTCTGCCCAACGTTCCGACCATCGACCGCGAGATCTGTCTGCGGTCGTCTGGGAGCGATTGTGACGCGTGTGTGACCGCCTGTCCGTTCGGCTCGGTCATTCTCGACCAGGAGGACACGGAGCGGGAATTCGAAATCGGTGCGGTCGTGGTGGCGAACGGCTTCGAGACGTTCGACGCGACGGTCGCCGCGCAGTACGGGCTCGGCGAGGTCGGCAACGTTCGCGGCGCCGTCGAGTTCGAGCGGATGCTCAGTTCGAACGGGCCGACGGGCGGGAAGGTCCTGCTCGAGTCGGGTGAGGAGCCGGACACCATCGCTCTGATCCACTGTGTCGGGTCGCGCTCCGCCGAGTTCAACGCCTACTGCTCCGGCGTCTGCTGCAGCTACATGCTCAAGTTCGCACATCTCATCCGCAAGCAGCTGCCGGATGCCAGAATTCTCGATATCTATGCGGACCACTGCCTGCCGGGGACGAAGGGCGAGCATCTGCTCACGCCGCTTCAGTCCGACGAGCGGGTTGAGTTTCTGAGGATGAAGGGACCGGGCACCGTCGGTGTTCAGGCGTCCGACGCGGGCGCCGTGGTGACGTACGTCAGCGCCGCCGGCACGGTCGAGAAGCGGCAGTGCGACATGGTCGTGCTCGCGCCCGGGATGAAAGGCCCCCGGGATGCGGCCGATCTGGCGCGGATGCTCGAGATCGCTGCGCCGAACGAGGCGACGGGCTTCTTCGAGAGCGTCCACTCACGGCTCGCGCCGGTCTCCACGACGAGCGAGGGCGTGTTCGTCGCCGGCGCGGCGCGCGGACCGTGCGACATCGAAGCGGCGGTCGCGCAGGGTCAGGCGGCGGCCGGCAAGGTGCTCTCCGGTCTGGTCCCGGGTGAGCGGTTGACGCTCGAGACCACGGTCGCATCGATCGATGGTGATCAGTGTTCGAGCTGTGGCATGTGCATCTCGGTCTGTCCGTTCAGCGCTATCCGCAGGGATGAGGAGGCCGGTCACTCGGTCGTCGAGGAGACGCTCTGCCGCGGTTGCGGCACGTGCGCCGCGACCTGTCCTTCGGGAGCTGCCACGGCAAAACACTTCAACGACGCGCAGATCTACGCGGAGATACGGGGGGTACTCAGGTGACGGATAGATTCGAACCAAAGGTCGTCGGCTTTCTCTGCAACTGGTGCTCCTACGAAGGGGCCGACGCCGCGGGGCGGGCCCACATGCCGTGCCCCTCGAACTTCACGCCGATCCGCGTGATGTGCAGCGGCCGCATCGATCCGCAGTTCGTGCTCGATGCGTTCGCAGAGGGCGCCGACGGCGTGCTTCTGCTCGGGTGTCACCCGGGCGACTGCCACTACAAGGACGGCAACCACAGCGCCATGCGCCGGAACATCCTCCTCAAGAAGGTGCTCGCTCAGTTCGGCATCGAGGAGGAGCGCTTCCGGCTCGACTGGGTCTCCGCGAGCGAGGGCGAGCGGTACTCCCGCATCGTCACGGAGATGGTCGAGGCTGTCAGGGCGCTGGGACCGCGGGCGGGATACGCGGCCGAGATGTCGGTGACGGAACAGGAGATGACAGCGGCGGAGCCGTCGTTCGGCGATGCCGTGGTTCTGGATGACAGAGAGACGGCAACGGATCGCGGCGCGGCGTTCGGCGCGTCAGGCACGAGGTGATCATGATGAAATCAAGCTGGACGATCGGAAGGCGTTTCGCAGCGATCTGGATACCGGCGGTTCTGGCGCTCGGCTGGATCGCGGCGGTCGAACTCGGGCGGGGTGGAGCCGACGGGCACATGAATCTGGCGCTCGTGGCCGCGGGCATCGGGACGGCGGCGGTACTCGGCATGTGGATGACGGTGCACCGGACGGTTTCGGTGCCGCTCATGCGCATGGCGGCGACGGCTCGCGAGAGCGGTCGGCTCGGTTCGGCCAAGCGCGAGCTGGACGCCAGTGGAAGCCGCGAGATCGTGGAGCTCGCCGAGGCCCTGAACATCGTGACCCGCGGAGTCGCTGAGGAGCGGGACCGCTCCGCCGCGACCGCGGAGGAACTCCGCGAGTGCGTCAACGCGTGTCTCGGCGTTCTCGATCGCATCGAGCAGGGCGACCCGACGGCGCGCGTGGATCGTTCATTCGAGAACGAACTCGCGTCCGCGCTCGTCTCGGCCGTCAACAGCGCGGCCGACGGCGTGGCATCGCTCGTCGATGACGCACACGAGGTGGCCATCGGACTCGCGGAGTCGTTCGGGATCATCAACATGATGATAGCCGGCGATCTGTCGTTGCGGGCGTCGGAGGACTCGAAGGTCGAGATCGTGGCGAAGCTGGGAAGCGTGATCAACAGACTGGCCGAGCAGATGCTCGAGCTGGCCGAACAGTCCAAGACGATCGCCGCCGGCGATCTTCGCCGCCGGGTGGCGATGAGGGGCGACGTGTCGGATGCGTTCAATTCGATGTCCGACGCGCTGACCTCGCTCGTGGGGCACATTCGCGGCGGCGCCATCGACGTTTCGACGGCCTCCTCGGAGATCCTTCAGGCGTCGCAGCGTGACGCGGCGGCGGCGACCGAGCAGGCGGCACAGGTATCGCAGGTTGCCGCGGCTGGTCGTGAGCTGGCGGCGACGGCTCGCCAGGTATCCGAGCACAGCCAGGCCATTGCGGACTCCTCGGTTCGGAGTCTCGAGGCGGTCAGGTCCGGCATCGACGTGTCGGAATCGGCGATGTCCGGCATGAACAGCATTCGCGGGTCGGTCAGCGAGACCGCCCGCAAGATCGAAGGGTTGGGCGAGAGCTCTCAGGCCATTACCGAGATCGTCACGCTCATCGAGGGGATCGCGGACCAGACGACGCTGCTGTCGCTCAACGCCGCCATCGAGGCGGCGCGCGCCGGTGAGGCGGGCAAGGGGTTCGCGGTCGTGGCGGAGGCCATCGGAAACCTGGCCGACCGCACGACCCGCTCGACGCACGAGATCTCGGAGCTCATCGCCGGGATACAGCGCGAGACCGCGTCCTGTGTGATGAGCATGGAGGAGTCGACCAGGGAGACCGAGCAGGGCTCCGCTCTCGTTGAGGAGGCGGGCAGCCGACTCAAGGAGATCGAAGGCGCATTCAGCGAGGTGGCATCGGCGGCGGAGCAGATTTCGCTGTCCAGCCAGCAGCAGGAATCCGCGAGTCAGGAGATCTCGCACAGCATGAGCGGGATCGACGGCGCGGTGAAGGAATCGGTCGCGGCCGCGGCGCAGGTGGCGGCCGCCGCCGAGCAGCTGTCACGTCTTGCGGGTGACCTGTCGGAGTCGGTCCGCGTCTTCAGGCTTCCGGAGCACGCCAACAGCGCGAGCGCTCGCGGGAGGAATGACGAATGCGAGGACGACGAGTACGTGACCGATGGGGTCCCGGAGCGTGAGATGCACGATGCCCGGCGCGTTGAGGCGCTGGAACACTGACGAGTGATGATGGTTCGGGGCGCGGTGCCTCGAACACAGACGGTACCTCGAAAGGAGCGGCAAGATGGCTACGCACACGATGGACACGACGGGAATGAAGTGCCCCCAGCCGGTTCTCAAGCTGGCGGTGGCGGCATCCGACGTCAACATGGGCGACATCGTGGAGATCACCGGTGATTGTCCCACGTTCGAGAAGGACCTGAGGGCGTGGTGCGACCGGATGCACAAGGTGTGTCTGGCCGTGAGGGATGAGGGTGCAGGCAAGCAGACCATTCAGATCCAGTTCTAGGACACGCGAGAGACCGACCGGGTGTCGGTCGCGGTCGTAGAGCGCAAACCGATTGGGGCGATCATGGCCATCCGGCTTGTGCCGACTCGTGGGCGGTCGACGTTGCTCGGCGTGCTCACGTGCGCGGTCCTTGGAGCAGGCGCCTTCCTCGTTCTCGGAACGGGCGCAATCACACTTCCCGTGCACGCTGCGGTGACGGCCGTACTGTTTGCCGCCGTGGGCGTGTTCTGGAGAGAGTACACACGTATGCGTCGCTCGATCGCGGAGCTGACGACCGGGGTCCGCGAGTGCGGAACCGTGCTCGATCGCATCGAGCAGGGTGACCCGTCGGCGCGCGTCAAGATCACGTCGACCGATCCGCTCGTGGCAGAACTCATCGCGGGCGTCAACGGTGCGGCGAGTGGTGTTTCGTCGCTCGTCGAGGATGCCCACGAGATCGCCATCGGTCTCGCGGAGTCCTTCGGCGTGATCGGCATGCTCAATTCCGGCGATCTCTCAGCGAGAACGAGTGAGAACTCGAATGCTGAGATCGTTGGAGCGCTTGGTTCGTCGATCAACTCGATGGCCGAGTCGCTCGGCGCGTTGGTCGGGAGGATACGCGGCAGCGCCGGTGAGGTTGCCTGCGCATCGACGGAGATCCTCCAGGCCTCTCAGCGTGACGCATCGGCGTCGGCCGAGCAGGCGGCGCAGATCTCGCAGGTCGCCGCGGCCGGGCGTGAGCTGGCGGCAACGGCGAGACAGGTCTCGGAGCACAGCAGGGCGATCGCCGATACGTCGAACACGAGCTTCGATGCGATCCGTTCGGGCATCGGTGTGGCCGACGACGCGGTGGCCGGGATGCACGGCATCCAGGAGTCCGTCTGCGCCACGGCCCGGAAGATCGAGGGGCTCGGCGAGAGCTCTCAGGCGATCACGGAGATCGTCACCCTCATCGAGGACATCGCCGACCAGACGACGCTTCTCTCGCTCAACGCGGCCATCGAGGCAGCGCGGGCGGGCGAGGCCGGCAAGGGATTCGCTGTCGTGGCCGAGGCCATCGGCAAGCTGGCGGAGAGAACGTCCCGTTCGACCCGTGAGATCTCCGAACTCATCAGCGGCATCCAGCGGCAGACGTCGTCTTGTGTGATGAGCATGGAGGAGTCCACGAAGGAGACCGAGCGCGGTGTGGCGCTGGTCAAGGAGGCCGGCACGCGGCTTCAGCAGATCGAGACTACTTTCAGCGACGTTGTCGCGGCGGCCGAAGAAATCTCGCTGTCGAGTCAGCAGCAGGAGTCGGCGAGCGAGGAGATCTCGGCAAGCATGTCCGGTGTCGACGGAGCCGTGAAGGAGTCAGCGGCTGCAGCGATGCAGGTGGCGGCGGCGGCGGAGCAGCTGGCGCGTCTCGCTGCACATCTGACGTCGTCGGTCGCGGTGTTCCGGCTGGTCGGGAACGAGCCGGTCACCAAGTGCTCCGATGGTCTGATGACCGAGAGCCTCATCCGGGAAGCGCAGGCTGAGGGAACCCAGGGAGCGCGGTTGGGGAACTGACCGGACCCGATGGCCGATATGGAGTGATAGACGATGCCTGCGATGTTTGACAGAGGCGCCTTCATGGCGCGATTCAGTGAGGAGACGGCGGAGCATCTCGCCAATCTGGAACGCGATCTCCTGCGTCTGGAGGGCGGGCCGCCGAACAAGACGCTCGTCGATGACATGATGCGTGAGGCGCACACGATGAAGGGCGCTGCCAGCATGATGGAATTCGGCGAGATCGCCACGCTCTCGCACGACTTCGAGGACTCGCTTCTCGGGATGACGTCCGACGGGGGGACGCTGGGCGACGCTTCCTTCGAGACGCTGTTCGGCATGCTCGATTCTCTGTCGACGATGCTTGCAGCGAGCGTTCGCACAATGGACCCGATTACCGTCGACGGAACGGCAGCATCCGCTTCGTCCGGCGACGCGCCCCGGTCCAGGGCAGACGCCATCGCGGCACCGACGGCTTCCGCACAGAGTCCGACGCTCGCGGAGTCAGGCGCCGTGGGTGTGTCGAAGCGGCGTGCATCGTGGCGCGCGGAGAACGCGAACGCGCCCGCGGCCGCTGACGTTGGATCCAGTTCGGTCCGCGTCGGTATCACCAAGATCGACGAACTCGTGAATCTCGTTGGCGAACTCGTCATCGGCAAGACGCGACTCGCCGAGCGTCTCGCCAGGCTCGAGGAACTCGCCAGCGCCTCCCGGAGCTCCGGGGCCCGCACGTCGATGTCGGGCGCGCCGTCGAGTCCAGCCGGTCTCGGTTCGGTCGACGGCGTTGGACAGCTCATCGACGAGCTCAGACGAGCGACGGACTCACTCGCATTCACGATCTCCCAGACACAGAGCAGCGTGATGGAAGTGCGGATGCTCCCGCTTCAGACGGTGTTCAGCCGGTTCCCGAGGGCCGTGCGCGATCTGGCCCGGGAAGAGGGGAAGTCGGTTCGTCTGGAGATGAGCGGTGAGGAAACGGAACTCGACAAGACACTGCTCGAGCAGATCCGTGATCCACTCATGCACATATTCAGGAACGCCGTCGGTCACGGCATCGAGTCGCCTCTCGAGAGAGAGGAACTCGGCAAGAGCCCGACCGGGATGATCGAACTCCGGGCGTTCTGCCGCGGCTCGCAGGTGATCATCGAGGTCCAGGACGACGGTCGCGGGATCGACAGCGAGACGGTTCGATCGGCGGCGCTCCGCAAGGGGCTCCTGACCGATGCGGACGCGTCCCGCATGACCGATTCGCAGGCTCTGGATCTGCTGTTCGAGCCGGGCTTCAGCACCAGCGACGGAGTCACGGAACTCAGCGGCAGAGGAGTGGGGCTCGATGTCGTCAAGTCCGACATCTCGAAGCTCAAGGGACAGATCGAGATCAGTTCCGAGCCGGGATCGGGGACGACGTTCACGCTCCGGCTGCCCCTGACGCTGGCGATCACATCCGCCCTCTATGTGGAAGTCGACACGGACACGTACGCGTTGCCGCTCGACAACATCGAGGAGACCATCCGTGTCGAGCGCGACAGCGTCAAGAGGATCCAGGGCAGGGACGCCATCTGCGTCAGAGACGAGATCATCCCGCTCGCCACGCTTCGTGACGTGCTCGGGATCGGGGACGAAGCGGGCGCCGCGACGCCGGCGTCGATGCCCGTGGTCGTCGTCAGATCGGGCGGACACAAGCTCGCCCTTGGCGTGGACGCATTGGGCGGACGGCTCGACGTTGTGGCGAAGAGCCTCGGGACGCACCTGACGCACGTCAAGCACGTCGCGGGGGCCACGCTGTCCGGTGACGGTACCGTTATTCCGATTCTCGACATCCCGTCCATCGTGCGGGACGCGGCGGAGATCCGCCGCGAGCAGCTGGCCAGGCACGTGGGCGATGTCCGGTCCAGGAACCGCGGGAAGGTTCTCGTCGTTGAGGACTCGGTCATCACCCGCGACCTCGAGCGGTCGATCCTGCAGGCGGCGAACTACGAGGTCGAGGTCGCATCCGACGGCGTGGAGGCGCTCAACAAGCTGTCCGGGTGCAGGTTCGATCTCGTGATGACGGATGTCGCGATGCCGCGTATGGGCGGCATCGAACTGATCGGCAGAATGCGGGCCGACGAGAAGCTGAACACCATTCCCGTAATCATCATTTCCTCCCAGGATCGCGAGGAGGACAAGCGGCGCGGGCTTGAGGTCGGGGCCAGTGCGTATCTGGGCAAGAACAGCTTTGACCAGATGCAGCTGCTCGACACCGTGCAGAGGCTGGTTGGGTGAACACACGCGTGAACAGCGATGTTACCGAGATTCGCGTCCTTGTCGCTGAGGACTGCGGGTGGCGACGTGACGCGATGCGGAAGGCTCTCGAGAGTCTCCCGGGGATCAACGTGGTCGCGCTCGTGGGAACCGGTGAGGACGCCGTGAGAACGGCGCTCGAGCTGGGTCCGGCCGTCATCACGATGGGTGTGGAGATGGAGGAACTCGGTGGTCTCGCCGCAGTTGAAGAAATCATGGCTCGCCGCCCGACGCCGATCGTGATCGTCGGGTCGACGAATCAGGCGCCCGAGGGATTCGGTGTGGACGCGCTCCGTCGTGGCGCGCTGGATTTCGTCGCGGCAAGGACCGCGTCGGGACTCGATGCCGATCTGCTGATTTCGCGCGTGCGCATCTGTGCGCGCGTCGCCGTCATCACGCATCCCCGGAGCCGACGGCTGGTCTCCGGCGCGGGCAGCATTGTCAATCCACAGGGATACCAGGTCGTCGGTGTCGCCGTTTCGACCGGTGGACCACCGGCGCTGCAAACGATCCTCTCACAGCTGCCGGGCACGTTCCCGGTACCGGTGCTCGTTGTGCAGCACATTCCGAAGGGTTTCAGCGCGGGTCTGACCAGCTTCCTCGACGCAAGCTGCCGTTTGCGCGTCGTCGAAGCCGTGCACGGTCAGAGGCTCGAGCCGGGCGTGGTCTACGTCGCCCCGGCCGGGTATCACGTCGTCGTGACGCGGCATCACCGCATCGAGCTGTTCGAGTCCGGTTTCGAGGAATGTCACCACAAACCGTCGGCCGACGTCATGCTTCGATCGCTTGCGGACGTGTACGGCTCCCGGGCGGTGGGCATCATCATGACCGGGATGGGGCGTGACGGTGTCGACGGGATCCGCGCGATCCGTGAGGCCGGCGGGCTGACGCTGGCGCAAGACGAGGAGTCGTCGCTCATCTACGGAATGAACAAGGTCGCGACCGAGGCCGGATGGATCCGGGACGTCGTGCCACTCAATGACCTCGCCGGGCGGCTCATCTCGCTCTGGGGCGGGGACGTGCAGGGGGGATAATGCCGTTGCGGGTACTCGTGGTTGAGGACAGTCCGACCATTCTGGCCATCAAGCAGGCGATCCTCGAATCCGCCGGGTACGAGACCGCGCCGGCGTGTGACGCGATCGAGGGCGTCCAGCTGCTCCGTGAGCAGTCCATCGACCTCATCCTGCTCGATGTCCACCTGCCCGACATGAACGGGTACCAGATCTGTCGTCTTCTGAAGAACGATGACGACTACAAGGACATTCCCATCATCATGGCGTCGGCCGCCGATACGGAGAAGAAGGACGAGTTCTGGAGCGCCCAGACCGGCGCGGACGCCTATCTCATTGAACCATTCAAGCCACAGGAACTCATCAGTCTCGTGGAACGCCTGACTAGGGCGGACCCCGGCACGGGAGCTCGGACCGGAGGCGCGCGATGGTAGACAATACACACCCTGGGTCCACGGGGGGCTCGCTGCAGCCGGGCGACGACCGCGACCTACGGATCGCCGAGCTCGAGAAGGCGCTCAAGCGCTCAGAGATCGCGATGGAGATCGTGTCGCAGACGAACAGCCTCCTGGACAGGGAGCTGTTCAAATCAACGATCGTCGCGAAGGTAGGAGAGATCGCCGCCGACATTCTCAACTACGACCGCATGGCCGATCGTCTGCTCGAGTTGATCGGCCGCGTCGTCGACTACGACATCGCCGGCCTGCTTCTGCTTCAGTCCTCGCGACCACCGCTCGGTTTGAGGGTGTGCAGGCACGCCGAGGGACGGTTGGCTGATTCGTTTGCCGCGAGCATGCTTGCCGCCGTCACCGATGAGACCGACCGGGCCATCGGCGAGGCGGAGTGCCGGCGTTCGGTCCTCTCGTGCGAACTGGCCCGAGGCGGAGACCGGGCGATCAACCCCGAGATCCGGATCAGGTCGTTCCACTGCGTCGTGTTGCGAATAGGCGACGAACCGCTTGGCATGCTGGCCATCGGAAGCGCCACCGCAGACGCGTTCGGGAGCGGCGAGATCGAGAGCTTCGAGCTGATTGCCTCGCAGTCGTCCATCGTCGTCGATGATGCGGCGCGACATCAGGCGCTCGCCGTTTCGCGGCGCCGCATCGAAGAACTGCACGACACGGCGCGCACTCTCGAGAGCTGCGAGACGTCCGACGCGGTGTTCGCAACAGCTCTGGAGGCTCTCCAGGGGATGTTCGAGGCGGTCGACTGTTTCATCGATGTCGTGGAGGGTGAGAGACTCGTCTGCCGCGCGACCACCGTGGACACCGGCAAGGATGACGGCCCGTCGGATGTCTACCTGGCACAGGTTGGAGTTGAGGCGGAGGCTCTCGTGCGCGACGAAACCGTGGTGTTTGATCCCACGGGTGACGTGCCGGAGCAGCGAGCCCCCAACGGGTTCCGGTCCGGATTGGCTGTGCCCATCGGCGACACCGCGGTCATGCTGGTCCTCTCAAGCCTGATCCGTGTGAACGACGACGACAGCGTTCGTCTCGTCGAACTGCTCGCCGGCCACATCACCGAGGCGATCGAACGGATCAGACTCCGCGACGAACTCCGTGCACAGGCCATCCACGATCCACTGACCGGCGCGTACAACCGCCGGCACTTCGAGGAGGCCCTGCGTGTGGAAAGCGCGCGCGCGCGGCGATCGGGCGAGGCCATCGGATTCTTGATGATCGACGTCGACAGTTTCAAGCAGATCAACGACACGTACGGTCATGACGTGGGCGACCGCGTCCTCGTCGGGATCGTTCAGACGCTCAGGGCCTGCACTCGCGAGGCAGACCTCGTCGTTCGCTCCGGAGGCGACGAGTTCATCGTTGTGATGCCGGGTATCGGGGCGAGTCTCGATGTGCCGTTGGGGCGCGTGACGAAGTCCATGGAGGACTGGAACGACGCGAGCGGGTTCGACTTCCGCGTCGGTCTCTCCATCGGATGCATGCGCTGGGACCCGACCACGGGTGACACGATCGAGGATTCGCTCAAGCAGGCCGACGACAGGATGTACGAGGAGAAGAGGCGCCGGAAGGCCGGTGGTGGCGGCAGTGGCCGCTGCGCTGGCGGTGACCACCAGACCGACGGTGGGCGTCGGGCCGACTCCTCCCGCTCCTAGAGGGCAGACCCCGCCCGCTCCCAGAGAGCCGACTCCTCCCGCTCCCAGAAGGCAGCTCCCGCCCGGGGCCTGTGCCGCGCAATGCGCCATCCTCTGAAGCACACCGTCTGCTGAAACACACATGCAGCTTCCCGTGTCATATGCGGTGCGACACACGCACCCTACTGACACGGGAGGAAACCCATGCAGCTTACGATAAGTGATGTTACGAAGACGTATTCGAACGGGGTGAGGGCGCTTGACGGCGTCTCGCTCACCATCGGGAACGGAATGTTCGGGCTTCTCGGACCGAACGGTTCCGGCAAGACGACGCTCATGCGCACGATCGCGACGCTCCAGGAGCCGGACAGCGGGAGCATACGGCTTGGCGCGGTCGCCATCCTGGACAACCAGCACGCGGTCCGCTCGGTGCTGGGATACCTGCCTCAGGACTTCGGTGTCTACCCGAACGTCAACGCGGAGACGTTTCTTTCGTACATCGCAACGCTCAAGGGCGTCACGCGAAGATCCGAGCGCGACGCGATCGTCGAGTTTACGCTCAAGCACGTCAATCTCTGGGAGGTGAGGAAGCAGCGGCTCGGGACGTTCTCCGGTGGGATGAAGCAGCGGCTTGGGATCGCGCAGGCGCTCGTCGGCGATCCGAAGCTCATCATCGTGGATGAGCCGACCGCGGGTCTCGATCCCGAGGAGCGCACGCGGTTTCTCAACCTTCTCTCGGCCATCGGCGAGAACATCATCGTCATCCTCTCGACGCACATCGTCGAGGATGTCGCCGAGGTCTGCGATCGGATGGCCATCATCCGCGAGGGGAGGCTCCTTCACACGGGCGACCCACAGGAGGCCATCGACGCGATCCGGGGGAAGATCTGGAAGAAGAGCGTCGAGCGGGAGGAGCTCGCCGCGCTTGAAGGGAGCCACAGCGTCATCTCCACGCGGCTGCGGCGCGGCAGGCACGTCGTGCATGTGCTCGCGGACAGTCAGCCGGACGCGTCGTTCGACGGCGCCGACCCGGACCTCAAGGACGTCTACTTCGTCATGCTCGGCGCGGCCGGCAACGGTGGCGGCGCGGGGAGAGGCATCGGTGGCGTCGGTGTCGCCTCCGGGCAGGGGAGGTGACGGATGTTCCTCCACTTCCTCAAGTTCGAACTCATCTACATCTTCAGGAAGCCCGCGGTCTACATCTTCGCTGTCCTGTTCTTCCTTATGGCGTTCGGACCCATCGTGTCCGATTCGATGCAGATGGGCGGCGCCATCGGCAACGCAGCGCGGAACTCACCGTACGAGATCGTTCGCCTTCTGGCGATGCTCTCGGTCCTCGGGTTGTTCTCGCTCGTGGGATTCGTGGCGACGGCCGTCAACCGCGACGACGAGTACAGGACGACCGAGTTCTTCTACACGACTCCGGCGGGAAAGGGCGCCTATCTGATGGGCCGGTTCGCCGGTTCGATGATCGCGGCCGTCTTCACCGTCTCCATCGCCGGGCTCGGCATCGTCGTCGGCTCGATGATGCCGTGGCTCGATCCCGAGCGCATCCTGCCGTTCAGCGCGGCGCCGTATCTCTTCGGGTTGTCCGTCTATGTCATCCCGAACCTGTTCTTTGCGGGGGCGTTGCTGTTCTGCATCTCGACGCTCTCGCGGCGGGTCGTTCTCGGGTACGCGTCGGTCATGGGGCTTCTGACCCTCTGGGGCATCGCCAAGGTGCTGACCGGCAATCTCGACTCGACCTTCATCGCGGTGATCGTCGATCCGCTCGGCAAGGCATCGCTCGATGTGGCGACCAAGTACTGGACGGTTGTCGAACGCAACACGCTCCTCCCGGCGTTCAACGCCGGTCTCATCGCGAACCGGCTGCTCTGGGCGGGCGTCGGCGTCGGCTTCCTCGTGCTGACCTGGGCACGCTTCCGGATGGTCGTGCATGAGAATGTCGGTTCGGCAAGACGGTCCCGGTTCGGGCGTCGCGGAGTGGCGCCGGAACAGGTGAACGACGCGAGCCCGGCGGGCGCGGCGGAGGATCCCGGACACGGGGTGGACTTCCGAGAACGGGCGCCGGTCGTGGAGCTTGTGTTCACCGCGCGGGCGCAGCTCGAGCAGCTGTGGCACGCGACTCTCGTCGAGACTCGCATCATCCTCAGGAGTGTTCCGTTCATCATCATCATCGGCTTTGCCGTCTTCAATCTTCTCGGGAGTCTCATCCCGGAGTTCGGAGGTACGAAGTCCTATCCGCTGACGCGGTCGATGATCTCGACCATCGAGGGGACGTACACGCTCTTCCTGTTCATCTTCCTCATCGTCTACGCGGGGATCCTCGTGTGGCGTGAGCGGAGCTTCTCGATGCACGAGATCACAGGAGCGCTGCCGGTACCCGACTGGATGCCCCTGCTGTCGAAACTCGCTGCGCTGACGGTCGTGCAGTTCGTGGCGCTGGTCGTGGCGGTCGTCACGACCGTTCTCTACCAGCTCTCACGCGGGTACTTCGATCTGGAGCTCGGCCTCTACTTCCGGGGAGTCTTTCTCGTGCAGATGTCGGCGTGGTTCCTTGTCAGCGCGCTGGCGATCTCGCTCCAGGCCCTGACGAACAGCAGGATGGTGGGGTACGGCGTGATGATCGCATTCTTCATCCTGCGGGAGGTCATCAGCTCCGTCGGTTTCGAACAGAACATGCTGCTCTACGGTGAGACGCCCTATTACAGGCTCTCGGACATGAATGGGTTCGGCCACTTCGCCCAGCCGCTTGCGTGGTTCCTGTTGTACTGGGGGTTCGTGGCGGGGCTTCTGATCATCGCGTCAGTGCTGTTCTGGCCGCGCGGGACCGATCTTCGCGCCGGGCTCAGGTGGAGGGAGGCGCGTAGGCGTCTGACTGCACCGCGAGTCGCGACGATCGCCATGCTCCTGCTGGGGTTCGTGGGCACCGGCGCGTGGATCTACTACAACACGCACGTGCTCAACGAGTTCGTGACGACGAAGACACTCAACGAGAGGACCGCGCAGTACGAGGAACTCTACAAGCGGTACGACGGCGTCCCGCAGCCGCGCGTCACCGACGTGAGTCTCGAAGTCGACATCTACCCCGAGGAGCGCCGCGTCGACGTGCGCGGCGATGTGGTTCTCCAGAACAAGACCGACGAGCCGATCGACGAGGTCCATCTCACGCACGACTGGCGCGTCGATCTGACCGATGTCGAGATAGCGGGCGCCACGTGCGGCCTCGCGGACGGGAAGCACCGCTTCAGCATCTACGAACTCGGCGAACCGCTGGAGCCCGGTCAGAGCATCGAGCTGACGTACGCCGGCAGCATCACGAATCCAGGCTTCGTCAACGGCCACTCGAATGTGAGGGTGGTGGAGAACGGCACGTTCCTCGACAGCAGTCACCTCGTTCCGTTCATCGGGTACGCGAGTGAACAGGAACTCGACGACGAGCACGAACGGAAGCGGTACGGACTCGGCGAGCGTCCCGGGCTTCTGGCGCCCGACCACCCGGTCGCGGCGGAGAACACGTTCACGATGGACGCCGACTGGATCAGCTATGAGGCCGTGCTTTCCACGAGCGCCGACCAGATCGCCATGACGTCCGGCTATGTCGAGCGCGAGTGGGAGGAGGACGGCCGTCGCTACTTCCACTACCGGATGGACACGCCCATACTGCACTTCTTCCCGGTGGTTTCGGGCCGGTACGAGGTCGCGACCGAGATGTGCGGCGATGTGGAGATCGCCGTTCACTACCACGCGCCGCATGACTGGAATGTGCAGCGCATGCTCGACTCGATGAGCCGGTCGCTCGAGTACTACGCGGGTGCGTACGGCCCGTACCAGCACCGGGAACTCCGAATCGTCGAGTTCCCGAGGTACCAGGGCTTCGCGCAGTCGTTCGCCACCATCATTCCTTACTCGGAGAGCATCCACTTCACGGACGATCTCCGTGATGAGGACGAGCTCGACATGGTCTCCGTGATCACGGCGCACGAGGTCGCCCACCAGTGGTGGGGGCATCAGGTGGCGGCCGCTCTCGCGCAGGGGATGGGCTTCGTTGAGGAGAGCCTCGCGCAGTACTCGGCGTTCATGGTGACCGAGCAGTACGCCGATCCGGCGATGATGGAGGAGCATCTCCGGTACGAGCTCGACCGCTACCTCCAGGGGCGCGGGCAGGAGCGGAAGGAAGAGAATCCGCTGGCGCTCGTCGACAAGCAGACCTATCTCTACTACTACAAGGGCACACTGGCGATGTACGCGCTCAAGGAGTACATGGGTGAGGAGGCTCTCAACCATGCTCTGAGGTCCTACCTGGAGGACACGCGGTACGTCGGGCCGCCGTATCCCGTGTCGCTTGATCTCGTCGAGTACCTCCGGGCCGCCGCGCCCCCCGAGTACGCGTATCTCATCGAGGACTATCTCGAGACGATCACGCTCTACGACAACAGGATGGAGGGCGTCGAGGTCGAGGAACTCGGTGGTGGAAGGTATCGTGTCTCGCTCGATCTCCTGTCGCGCAAGATGCGCGCGGACGGTCGCGGCGTCGAGACGGAGATAGAGCACAACGATTGGGTGGAGATCGGTGTCTACGGAGGTGATGGGACGAGTGGAGCGCCGATCTATCTTGAGAGGCACAAGCTCGTCAGCGGCGAGAACAGCATCGAGGTCGTCGTGGATGGGAAGCCGGAGCGCGTCGGGGTCGACCCGAGACATCTTCTGATAGACCGCGTTCCCGACGACAACGTGAAGCGAGTGTAGCGCAGCATCCGGATTCGCCCCCGGCAAGCGCACGTGCGCTTACAAGCCGGTGGCCGCCGACTTCCGTACGTCACGACGCAGTGCCTTCGGGCCACGAGAGCGTCTGGCCGGATCGGCGGCACCGGCACCAG
>CAZEXP010000021.1:0-6173 GCA_964516845.1 uncultured bacterium | reverse complement strand
TCGGGGAGTCTCACCATCTCGAACAGCGTTGCGATGAGCTCGCCGCGGCTGCCCGCACGCGCTGGATTGCTGTACTCCCAGACGATGGCGCCGTCACGCGTCACCTCGAACGCACGACCCGCGTCCGATTCGGTGATGAGGATCGTGCCGCCGGGGAGCAGCGCGTTCGAGCCGCACGACTTCGAGTAGAAGCCGTCATCGTGGTCCCCGCCGTAGCGCCAGAACTCCTCCTGCGTCGCCGGGTCGAACTCGATGACACGGGAGATGTCCGTCTCGCCCCCGTTGTCGAACACCAGGATGTGGTCGTTCGGGAGGACGGTCGGCTGGTGCTGGCCGATCCAGGGCCCGGCCATGAGCCACGTGATCTTCCGCGCCTCGAGGTCGAGCACGGCGATGGCATCGAGCTTCCTGAAGGAGAGGAGGGCATTGCCTCCCCGGAAGGCGGGAATACGGTCGGCGAGTGAGTCGTCGAGGAGCTCCAGAGTGTTCGTGTGAGTGATGTCACCGATCCGCTTCATGTCGAGCGCGGTGAGCGCGCGCGAGTAGTCCGAGTCCCAGAATGCCTGGACGACCGAGATGCGGTCGAGCTCTCTGCCGTCATCGCTGAGGATCGTGACGAAGTCCTCGAGCACGGGTGTTCTCTGGTTGACGCGGGGCACGATGTGAGCCTCGCGTGTGAGGACGAAGATGCGACCGTCGTCGGCAACCTCGAGATCGTGGTGGGCGCCGTTGTCGAGCGCCCAGATGACGTTCGAATCCTTGCCGAGCCGGATGATCCCGGCGCCCTCGAAGATGGCGAGGACGTCGCCATCCGGGTAGAGGTAGGCGCGGCGCCAGTGATGCGTCCGCTCCTCGGAGACCAGGTCCTCCCGGTCCGGGAAGGCGTCAAGGAACTCGCACCGCCACTCGTGGAGCACGACCCCGTCCATGTCCATGAGGATCGCGCCGGGGAAGTGACCGGACGTGTAGAAGTTGTATCCGCGGCCCGCTCTTGCGCGATCGTGGATGGTGACGCCGCCGACCCCGCTAGCTGTCTGCGAACCGCTCAGGTAGCCGATGGACTCGAGACGCTTGATCTCTTCGCGCTGTTCGGCGGTCGGCCTGCCGGCCGCGGCCGGGGTCGCGCGCCAGCGTCCGGGCCGGTCGGTGCCGTCCTCGCGGCCCTGGAGGGCCGGGCTGCGCCGGGCAGGCTGCTCGAGCCCGTCCTGGTCCGTCACCGTGGCACCTTCGCGGTCCTGCACTCCCGCGGTCCGGGCCTCTTCAGAGCGCTCGGTCGTTCCGCCGCCGTCCTCCGAGGAGCACCCGACCATCATGATGAGAGCTGCCACGGCCAGAATGGCGGCCGCGCCCGTGATGGTGGGCAGAGCGCGACGCACTCCAGGCGTTGTCGCTGCGCGTCTCAGATATCCGAACACGGTTCCTCCTGTGAGAGCGGTTGAGAGATTCAAACCTAGCACGCGGTGTGCGGTGGAGTCCAGCCGGCGGTATTCAACCTGGGTTCTCGGCTGCGTGTCAGTATTCCTTGTCGCACGGGGGCGGGGGAGGATATACTCACGCATTCTTCTAGAGAAGCCGGGCCGGCAGGCGGCGTCCCGGCTCGGTGTATGGGAGCACAGCGTTGCCCTGTGGCGGTGCTGTGTTGTCGCGCGAGGTCGCCGTGCTGTCGCGCACCATCGCGGCGTCATCGCCCGGCTCGACCGAGGGATCTGCCATGTGGCACCACGACGTGCTCGACGAGGAGAAGGACGTTCGACGGCTGGCGCTCCGTGCGATGCTCGCGCGGATCGTGCCGTTGTTCCGGCCGCACCGCCGCAAGCTGGCGGTTGCGACCTTCCTCCTGCTCATCTCCGTCGCGTCGATGCTCGCCGGGCCCCTGCTCATCCGGCAGGTCCTCGACACGAGCATCCCGGCCGGTGACCGGGCCGGTGTGCTCTGGCGGGGCGTCGCATACGCGGGGCTCTTCGCCCTCGGCATGGCAGCCGCCTACATCCAGGTCGTCATCGTCGCGCGCATCGGGCTGTCTATCGTCACGGAACTGAGACTCCAGCTGTTCGCGCACCTGATGCAGCTGTCGATGGCGTACTTCGACCAGAACCCGCCGGGCAAGCTCATGGCGCGGGTCGAGAGCGATGTCGAGCGGCTCCGGGCGCTTTTCTCCGACGTTGCGCTCGCGCTTCTCCGGAACGTCGTGCTTCTTGGCGGCACGCTCGCCGTCATGATCGCGGCGAACGCGCGCGTGACGCTGACGATTATCGTCATCATGAGCCCGGTGGTGTTCTCGACCTACTTCTTCCTGAGGTACATCCGACGCGCGTTCGGAACGATCCGGAAGCTCTACGCCAGAATCTCGTCGTTCCTCGCCGAGTACGTGCAGGGCATACCGATCCTCCAGATCTTCGGGTACACCGAGATGGCGCAGATGGACCTCGCGCGCCGGAACGCCGAGAAGTATTCAAAGGAGGTGCGGATCTTCTTCCGCGAGTACGCCTTCTGGGGGTTCTTCACGTCGTTCGAGATCATCGCGGTGATGGTCATTATCTACGTAGGCGCGAGGCATCTGTTCGGCGTGGCGATGACGGTCGGGACGCTCGTGATGTTCATCGAGTACACGCGACGGCTGTTCTGGCCGCTCGTGGCGTTCAGCGAGCAGCTCGATTTCATCCAGCGCGCGTTCGCGTCGGCCGACCGCGTCTTCGGCATCCTCGACACGCCGTCGAGGACGCCCGACGATCCGGATGCGACCGCCGACATCCCGCGGGACTGGCATGAGATAGCCTTCGAGGATGTGGGTCTGACATACGATGGCGGAGCGCGCGCACTCGACGGGATGAGCTTCAGCATCCGGCGCGGCGAGAAGATAGCGCTCGTCGGCCTCTCAGGCGGAGGGAAGACCTCGGTGACGAGCGCGCTGCTGAGGTACTACGAGCCGACGGACGGACGCATCGCGATGGACGGCGTCGACATTCGCCGGTATCAGCAGCAGGAGTGGCGCCGCCGTATCGGGTTGGTGCTCCAGGATATCCACCTGTTCCCGGGCACGCTCGAGGACAACATGCGCGTGCTCAGGGAGGACATCCCGAAGGAGGCTCTCGACCGCGCGCTCTCCACCGTGCAGGCGACGACGATGGTCGAACGACTGCCGCGGGGATACGATACCGAGCTTTCGGAGGGCGGTACGAACCTGTCGATGGGCGAGCGGCAGCTGCTCTGCTTCGCGCGCGCCATCGTGGACGATCCGGACATCCTCATCCTCGATGAGGCGACTTCGTCGGTCGACCCGGTGACCGAGCAGCGCCTGCAGGACGCGCTCGACCACCTGCTCGAGGGGCGGACATCGATCATCGTCGCGCACCGGCTCGCGACCATCACGAAGGTCGACCGGATCCTCGTGCTCCACGAGGGGAGGCTTGTCGAGGAGGGCTCGCACCAGGAGCTCTACCAGCAGGGAGGCGTCTACCGCGATCTGTTCGATCTTCAATTCGCATCACACGTAGTCGAGTAGCAGCGCGAGCAATCGCAGAGACGGGATATGGAAGAGACGAAGAACACGACGGAGCACGACGCGCCCAAGCTCTCCTTCAAGGAGCACGTCCAGTGGATCTGGCGGTACTGGCGACCGCACAGGCACGTCCTCGTGTTCATGCTCTTCTTCACACTGTTGTCGACGACAGTGGCCGTGGCGTATCCGCTCGTCTTCCGCTGGGTCATCGACCGGGTCTCCGGGATGTTCGAGGCCGGAGGGGAGTCGGAGAGCATCAGATCCGTGATGCTCATCCTCGGCGCGATCGCGTTCGCTCATTTCGTTTCGCGTCTGTATCCGGCGGCGCGCGCGATGGTCAACGCGCGACTCGAACGGGACATCCGTGACGACGTCTTCGGGCGTTTGATGTTGAAGGACTACCACTTCAACAACAAGTTCCGTACGGGTGACATCGTCACGCGGCTGACCGACGACATCGCCGAGTTTCCGAAGGTGGCGTGGTTCAGCTGCTCGGGCATCTTCCGGGCGCTCGAATCGGCTTCGAAGCTCGTGTTCTGTCTCGGGGCCATGATCATCATGAGCTGGAAGCTCACGGCGCTCGCGGTGATCCCACTGCCGATCATGATGTGGGTGTTCTACAGGCTCCGTCACAAGATGCGCTACTACATGGAGGAGTCGCAGAAGTGCGTCTCGACGACGAACAACCTGCTGGAGTCGGCGTTCACGGGCATCCGCATCGTCAAGGCGTTCAGCGCGGAGCACGCGCAGGAGAGCCGGCTCGCGGCGATCCTCAGGGATCGCGTTGACATCCTCTACGGGCTCGTGAAGCTCCAGACCATTCTCTGGTCGCTCGACGAGTTCGCGGCCCGTCTCGGCCAGATGGTGGTCATCGGGTACGGGGGATTCCTCGTCATCTCGGGCGATCTCTCCGTCGGTACGCTGTTCGCGTTCTACGTCTATCTCGACATGCTGACGCATCCGATGATGGACATTCCATTCCTGTTCATGACGGGTCAGCAGGCGTTCGTCTCGATCGACCGCGTTGAGGAGATCAAGGGATTCCCCATCACCGAACCGCGTCCGACCGGAGAACCGTTCGACGGGATCGAGGAGATCGCGTTCGAGGGCGTGACGTTCTCGTACGACGGATCGCGGCGCAACGTCGACGACGTGAGCTTCGTGATCCCGGCCGGGCACCGCGTGGCGCTCGTGGGGCCGGTGGCGTGCGGCAAGTCGACGGTGCTCAAGCTCATCGCAGGTATCGTGGGGGCTCAGAAGGGCCGGATTCTCGTCAACGGCAAGCCGCTCGCCGAGAGCGACTGGGAGTCGTACCGAAAGCTCATCGGCTACGTGCCGCAGGAGGCGCTGTTGTTCTCGAAATCTATTAAGGAGAACGTGCTCTTCGGTCGGACCGCGCCCGAGGATTTCCGGGCAAGCGCGACCGAGGGCGGGCGAGCCGACACTGTGGATCCAGCGGGAAGCGGCGACGCGTCCGACGCGGTCGATGTTGCGTGGACCGAGCGCTGCCTCGCGGTCGCGCAGATGGACGACGATCTGAAAACGCTGCCCCGGGGAACGAGGACCGTGGTCGGGCAGAAGGGCTCGCTCGTCTCCGGCGGGCAGAAGCAGCGCATCGCCATTGCGCGAGCCCTTGCAGGGAAGCCACAGGTCCTGCTGCTCGACGACTGCACGGCGGCGCTCGACGCGCGGAACGAGGACCGCTTCTGGTCGCGTCTGGACAGCGAAATGGAGAGCCGCATCACGTTCGTCGTCTCACACCGTCTCGCAACCATCCGTCGGGCGGACACGATCCTCGTGTTCGATGACGGCCGTCTGACCGATCATGGGTGTCATGATGAGCTCGTGGAGCGTTCCGCGACCTACCGGGAGTTCCTGCAGACGGAACAGCGGAAGGCGCATCTGGCGAAGGTCGCCGGGGGCGGGGTCAGTCCTCGAGCCGCGAGGCAGGGGCGGAAGTAGCGAACCGCTCCGTGCGCGACCGCGTCACCGGCGCGACCGCGCTCCGAGTTGCGCCACGATGGCTCCCGCAAGCATGAGCGCGCATCCGACGAGCGCGCGCGTGGTCAGAAACTCCGAGAGGAACATCCAGCCACCGAGCGCGGCGAAGACCGCCTCCTGACCCATGATGATGGCGGCATGGGCGGGGGGCGTTCTTCGTTGTCCGACGAGCTGGAGCGTGTAGGCGATCCCGACCGAGACGAATCCGCCGTAGAGAATGGAGACGCCGGCGAGCCGGATGTCGGCCGCGACGAACTCCTCGGCGGCGAACGCGACGGCGAAGCTCAGGATCGAACATGTCGCGAACTGGATGCACGCAAGGCGCGGAACGCTCATCCGTCTGGTGACCCAGGCGGCGTAGACGACGTGTCCGGCCCAGAAGAACGCGCCGATGAGGACGAGCGTGTCGCCGAGTCCCATCGTGAAGCGCTCGGTGACGCTCAGGAGGAAGAGTCCGATCACGGCGAGCGCTGCTCCGAACCAGACGCCGCGTCCCGGGTTCTGCTTCCAGAGGATGCCGAGGAGGGGGACGAAGACGATGTAGAGTCCCGTGATGAACCCCGCCTTGCCCGCGGTCGTGTAGACGAGTCCCACCTGCTGGAGCGTTGCGCCCCCGAAGACGAGCAGTCCCGCGGCCAGTCCCCAGAGAAACGTCTGGCGTGACCAGCGTTCG
>CAZEXP010000020.1:0-40005 GCA_964516845.1 uncultured bacterium | reverse complement strand
TCGCCGGCAACGGCCCTGGCGAGCAGTGTCTTGCCGGTGCCCGGAGGGCCGACGAGAAGTGCGCCCTTCGGGATCTTGCCACCGAGACGCGTGAACTTCTTCGGGGCCTGGAGGAATTCCACGATCTCCTGGAGCTCGACCTTCGCCTCCGGAAGACCTGCGACGTCATCGAACGTGACATTCGGCCGGTCCTCCGTCAGGAGCCGAGCCGTCGACTTCCCGAAGCTGAATGCGCGACCCGCGCCACCACCGCCCCGCATCGTG
Source organism: uncultured bacterium (assembly GCA_964516845.1). GTDB lineage: Bacteria > Joyebacterota > Joyebacteria > Joyebacterales > Joyebacteraceae > JAPEKQ01. The sequence continues at coordinate 39,741 of CAZEXP010000020.1, read as the reverse complement.
CGCATGATGAAGATCCAGAACACGACAATGACTGCGAGCGGGAGAATCGAGAACAGGATGCCGCCCCAGTTCGTCGCGGGCGGCTGGCCGGCAAGCTCGGCGTTGGGGTTGAACTCCTCAACGGTCTTGACGAAGTCGGGATCCTCAACGAGAAGCCACGCCGTGAACTCCGTGTACTCGATGGACTCGCTGCCGATAAGGGCGACGGATGTTGTCGCGAGCTGACCGTGGACAAGCTTGCCTTCGAGCGCGACCGCCGCGATGTTGCCCGCGCGCACCTCGCGCATGAGAGCGGTGTAGTTGATCTCGACGTTCTGCGGACGGTTCTGCGAGTAGAGCTGCCAGGCCATGATCGCGATGAACAGCAGGATGATCCAGGCGATGAACGGGTTCCGTCCCGCACGCTGTGTCATCGCGAGTCCGCGCTGCAGTTCCTCGCCTCTGCGTTGCTTCTGGTCGGGTCGCCGCTCGGCGGGCCGCTGTTTCTCTTCCCTCTTCTTCTCGTTGTTCTCAGGCATGCATGTTTCCAGTCTCCGGCAGGGCCGGAAGTTCGGTTGGTCCGCTCGACCCTGGCTAGGGGATCTCCTCGCCCTCAATGACGCCGATGTAGGGGAGGTTCCTGTAGCGTTGCGCCAGGTCGAGGCCGTACCCGATCACGAACACGTCGGGGACCACGAATCCGACGTAGTCGAGAGGGATCTCGACCTCACGGCGCCCCTGCCGATCGAGCAAGGTGCAGATCTTGACGCTCTTCGGGTGACGTGTCTTGAGATTCTCGATGATGTACTGGAGCGTGAGCCCCGTGTCGATGATGTCCTCGACGATGAGGATGTGCCGGTCCTCAATGCTGAGCGAGAGGTCCTCGAGGATTCGCACGATGCCGGAGGACTCGGTTCCGTCGCCGTAGCTCGAGACCTCCATGAAGTCGATCTCGACCGGGGCGTCGATGGCGCGGACGAGGTCCGCGAGGAAGATGAATCCACCCTTGAGGATGTTGACGAGAATGGGCGGGTCATCCCCATAGTCCGTTGTGATGTCGGCGCCGAGTTCCCGGACTCTCTCCTGGAGCTGCTCCTCGGTGAGCAGGACTTTACCGATCTGCAGGGTCGTCCTCCGTTGTCTGGGCCCTCACAATGAGCACCCGCCTTGTTTCCGGTGTGACAGGCGCAACGGCCGCACGCCTGAGCCCCACTACCCACAGGATCTGCTCCGCGTCGCAAAGCACCGGTACCTCGTCGCGGAAGCTGTAGGAGATCTTCTCGTTGATGAAGAGCTCCTTCAGTGTCTTCGTACCCTCCATGCCGAACGGTCTGAACCGGTCGCCCTGCCTCCGTGGCCGGACGACGAGCGGTTGATCGAGCGCGTCGAGATCGAAGTAGGCGACACCTTGCGGTGCGGCGTCAGGTGATCCTGGAAGCTCATCCGCGGGTACGACCTCGCAGGAGAGCGTGAGACCGGCGGCGGCAAAGCGGAGGCCACCGGGCACCGGAAGCTCCTGCGGCGCGATGACGTGGGGGCCGTCGCCCTGTGTGATGACGAGACACCCGTGGTCAAGGCGGGCCTGTGCACCGCCCGGAAGGTCGACCGCGGCGCCGACCGCATCGCGTTCGATCAGGCCGAGGAGGTTCTCGACGTGCTGGAATGCGAGGGAGCCGAGGTCGGGGCGCAGGTCACTCACGACCCGGCGGAGAATGCTCCTCCTCAAGGCTTCATCGTAGCCACGAAGAATGCCCGAATCAAGGGCCATCTGACCGATGTTCATCCGCATGACGACCGCCGGGAGCGCTTCATCCACCAGGCGGTCGAGATGGCCTGAGACACTGGTCATGATGGCGCCGAGATTCACCAGAGTCCGCGTGATCCCCGGATTATAGTTCTCCAGCGTCGGGATGAGCTCGTGACGGACCCGGTTGCGCGTATACTCGGTCTCCGCGTTCGTCGGGTCGGTCCGGAACTCGAGCTGATGAGCGTCGATGTAATCCTCGATTTCTTCGCGCCAGACGGCGAGCAGCGGGCGGATGATGAAACCGTCGCGCTTGGGCGGGATGCCGCTGAGCCCATCGGGGCCGGCGCCGCGGACGAAACGCATCAGTACGGTCTCCGCCTGGTCGTCGGCATTGTGGCCGAACGCGATCTTCTGACAATACTCGAGCTTCATCGTCTTGTAGAGATAGCGGTACCGGAGCATTCTGGCCGCATCCTGCTTCGACATGCGGTGGGAGAGCAGGTAGTGGGGGACATCCTCTTCATCGCAGAAGCACGGCACACCGAGCCGTGCGGCGAACTCGGTGACGAACTCCGCATCACGCCGCGACTCCTCGCCCCGGAAGCAGTGATCGAGATGGCCGATCCTGAGTTCGAACTCGAGCTCGTCCTGGAGGCCGGCGAGGATGTGCGCCATGCAGACGGAATCTGCGCCGCCGGAGACTGCGGCGAGGACGCCGTCACGGATGGAGATCATCCCGTGGCGGCTGATGGTGTCCCTGACGCGCTGGATGATGTCGGCCATGGAGTGTGTCCCGGTCTCGCGGCGCACGTGTCGCGATGGATGAAGAAAACGGCCCTCCGTGCGCTTCCGCAACAGGAGGGCCGAATCTGGTAGCGGTGCAGGGATTCGAACCCCGGACACGCGGATTATGATTCCGCTGCTCTAACCGACTGAGCTACACCGCCGTTTATCCGCGCAGGTGGGCGGGCCCACCTCAAATCATCTATAGAAATGATAGTCAAGGGCGCGTGGGCCGTCAACCGGGAAACGCTGATAGGGCCCCGCAGACAGGGCCGCGGACGGTCTCCCGGCCCTGGTCCCCGCGTGTTCGGGCGCTGAAATCCCGCATCGGGATTGTGCATCTCGCATCAAAACCCGTGAGGCCGTACACTTCTCGCATGCGGTCCGGACGTGTCGGTCCGCGGGACACGTCCCGTTCGCCGAGCTCCGGCGGGCCCGACGCAGGGCCGGAAGATCCACAGGAGGTACACGAGCAGATGAGGCTTGATCGATTCACACTCAAGGCGCAGGAGGCCGTTCAGGCCGCCGAGAGCCTCGCGAGGGACCGGAACCACCAGGAGATCACGGCGGCGCATCTGCTCCTGTCGCTCCTTGAGCAGCGTGAGGGAATCGTCATACCGATTTTCCAGCGACTGGGCGCGGACGTCTCCGGGCTCCGGGAGCGCGTGGACGAAGAGATAGATCGCATCCCGCAGGTCCAGGGCGGCGGCGTCCAGACATACACCGCGCCGGCACTCGAGTCGGTGCTCGGGGCCGCGTGGAACGAAGCGCAGCAGCTCAAGGACGAGTATGTCAGCACCGAGCATCTGCTCATAGCCCTTGCCGAGGCGAAGGATGCGTCAGCCGGCGCCGTGCTTCGCGAGTTCGGCGCGACGCGCGAGAACATCTTCAAGGTGCTCAAGGACATCCGCGGGAACCAACGTGTGACCGACGCCAACGCCGAGGAGAAGTACCAGGCGCTCGCCAGGTACAGTCGCGACCTCACGGACCTCGCGCGCGCGGGGAAGCTCGACCCGGTCATCGGTCGCGACGAGGAGATCCGTCGCGTCATCCAGGTCCTGTCACGCCGCACGAAGAACAATCCGGTCCTCATCGGCGAGCCGGGCGTCGGCAAGACGGCCATCGCCGAGGGACTCGCGCAGCGCATCATCGCGGGCGACGTCCCCGAGGGCCTCAAGAACAAGCGGGTCAACGCGCTCGACGTGGGCGCGCTCATCGCGGGCGCCAAGTACCGCGGCGAGTTCGAGGACCGGCTCAAGGCGGTACTCCGCGAGATCTCGGAGTCCGATGGACAGGTCATTCTCTTCATCGACGAGATGCACACGCTCGTCGGGGCCGGGGCCGCCGAGGGCGCGATGGATGCCTCGAACATGCTCAAGCCCGCGCTCGCTCGCGGCGAACTGCACGCGGTCGGCGCAACCACGCTCGACGAGTACCGCAAGCACATCGAGAAGGACGCGGCGCTCGAGCGACGGTTCCAGCCGGTCCTCGTCGGCGAACCGAGCGTTGCGGACACGATCGCCATTCTCCGGGGGCTCAAGGAGCGCTATGAGGTGCACCACGGCGTCCGCATCAAGGACACGGCCATCGTCGCGGCGGCGACGCTGTCGAACCGCTACATCACGGACCGGTTCCTTCCGGACAAGGCCATAGACCTCATGGACGAGGCGGCGTCCCATCTGAGAATGGAGATCGACTCGATGCCGGAGGAGCTCGACCAGGTGGAGCGCCGGATGATGCAACTCGAGATCGAGCGCGAGGCCATGAAGAAGGACAAGGACGAAGCCTCGAAGGAACGCCTGGCGAAGATCGAGCAGGAGCTCGCCGATCTCAAGGAGCAGAGCTCCGAGATGAAGGTCCAGTGGCAGAACGAGAAGACCGCGATCAAGGCCATCCGGGACACGAAGGCCGAGATAGAGGACGTCAAGATCGGCTACGAGCGGGCCGAGCGGCAGGGCGATCTGAACAAGGCTGCCGAGCTTCGATACGGCAGGCAGACGGAGCTGGAGGCTCGTCTCCGGGTAGAGAACGAGAGACTGGCGGAGCTTCAGAAGGACCAGCAGATGCTCAAGGAGGAGGTCGACGAGGACGACATCGCCGCCGTCGTGTCGAGCTGGACAGGGATCCCCGTGTCCAGGATGCTCGAGGGCGAGCGCGACAAGCTTCTCCGTATGGACGATCGTCTCAGGCTGCGCGTAGTCGGTCAGGAGGAGGCCATCCGCGTCGTCTCCGACTCGGTGCGCCGTGCCAGGGCGGGGCTTCAGGACCCGCGTCGTCCTATCGGTTCGTTCATCTTCATGGGACCGACGGGCGTCGGCAAGACCGAACTCGGGCGGGCGCTTGCGGAGTTTCTGTTCGATGACGAGGACGCGATGGTCCGCATCGACATGTCCGAGTTCATGGAGAAGCACTCGGTTGCGCGGCTCATCGGAGCGCCCCCGGGTTACGTCGGCTATGAAGAGGGTGGATATCTGACCGAGGCCGTCCGGCGGAGACCGTATTCGGTCGTGCTGATGGACGAGATCGAGAAAGCGCATCCCGACGTCTTCAACGTGCTCCTTCAGATTCTCGACGACGGGCGTTTGACCGACGGGCAGGGGAGGACGGTCGACTTCACCAACACCATCGTCATCATGACCAGCAACGTCGGAAGCCAGTGGATTCAGGAGCTCGGCGAGGCCGACCGTGACGAGATGTCATCACGCGTCATGGAGGCGTTGCGGGCACAGTTCCGTCCGGAGTTCCTCAATCGCGTCGATGAGATCGTCATCTTCAAGGCGCTGTCGCTGGACGAGATCAAGCTCATCGTCGACATTCAGCTCATGCGGCTTCAGAAGCTGCTGACCGACCGCAAGATAGGCATCAAGCTGACCGATGCCGCGAAGGAGATGATCGCGCGCGAGGGGTTCGACCCGGTGTACGGGGCGAGACCACTGAAGCGCGCCATCCAGCGCGAGGTGCAGAACCCGCTCGCCGTCAAGATACTCGAGGGCGAGTTCAAGGCCGGGGACGACATCGTCGTGGACGTAACGGACGGCAAGGTCGTGTTCCGGTCTACGTCGCGGTGATCTCCGCCACTCCGAGGAGGCTGAGGTCTATGAACGTCTCGCCGAGCCACGTCTCCTCGAGCGGGACGAGAACGATGCTGCCGTCATGCGTGCCGGTCATCACGCCGGTCCTGCCTTCGGTGGCGGCCACGACGGCGGCCGTTCCCATCCGACTGGCGAGCGTCCTGTCGTTCGCGGTCGGAGACCCGCCACGCTGGACATGTCCGAGGACACTGACGCGGTAGCTCACGCCGGTCCGTTCCTTCACGGCGGCCGCGGCCGCGGCGGCGCCGCCCTCGACCGCGCCCTCGGCGACGACGATGATGAAACTGCCCTTGCCTCGCTGTCGACCCTCCGTGATGATGTCGGAGAGTCTTTCCAGGTCCGCGGGGATCTCCGGAATGAGGATGCCCTCCGCGCCTCCCGCCAGACCGACCTCGAGAGCCAGCGCGCCGCAGTTGCGGCCCATCACCTCGATGAAGAAGATGCGGTCGTGCGACGCGGCCGTGTCGCGGATCTTATCGATCGATTCCAGCGCGGTGTTTGCTGCGGTGCTGAACCCGATCGTGAACTCCGTGCCGGCGATGTCGTTGTCGATAGTTCCCGGAATGCCGATAACGGCGACGCCGTGTTCGCGCGAGAGTTTATCGAGTCCGCGGAACGTTCCGTCACCGCCGATCCCGACGAGACAGTCGATCCCCGCGTCGCGAAGGATTCCGGCGGCCTTCTCCCTGCCGGCGTCCTCGTAGAACGCCTTGCATCGACTCGTCTTGAGCATCGTCCCGCCAAGCTGGACGATGTTCGAGACGGAACGGGCCGTCATGGGTTGGAGGTCCCGATCGAGGAGCCCGGAGAAACCGCGCATGACGCCGGTGACATTGATGCCGCCGGCGAGCGCTGTTCGGACGACGGCGCGGATGGCGGCGTTCATTCCGGGTGCGTCGCCGCCGCTGGTGAGGACCCCGATGTGCTTGACTGCAGACATGGCATGTCTCCCTTGGCTGTTGCGTGCAACAGAAAGCCCCGGGCTTGCCCGGGGCCGTCGAGTCGTGGGTCGGACAATCTGCCTGCCGATTGCGTGAGCAATCGGCCAAGCCGTTCGCGTCGTAGCGAACAGCCTAGCCGTCTGCGTGCAGACGGCCCTACTTCAGCAGGATCATCTTCCTCATGGTGACGTAGTCGGACGCCACCATTCTAGCGAAGTAGACGCCGGATGCAACCCTGCGTCCGCCATCGTCGGAGCCGTCCCACACGACCGTGTATCGGCCCGCGTCACGGTGGCCCGAGGCCAGCAGGGCGGTCCTGCGGCCGGCGATATCGTAGACCGCGATCTCCACATCGCCACCCGGTGCGGGGACCGCGAACGAGAGCGTGGTGACCGGGTTGAACGGGTTCGGTACGTTCGGGGCGAGGTCGAATGAGACAGGTATACTCTCATCGTCCACGCTTGATACCACCGCCCCGCCGGGAGCGCTGAGGTATGGCTGCCACAGCACGTAGCCGAGGAAGACGCGTCCTGTCGGCGGCGCGGCACCCCACCAGTTGCGCCGGGCGAAGACGGGATTGTCGGTCCCGTTGTAGTTCGCGATGGCCGCCATCTGATTGCCCGTGATCGAGTTGTATCCGGTCGCCGGGTACATGTCATCGCCAAGGTTCGGCGTGGACCCCGTATCGGAGTGGATGCCGACGCGGTTGCCCGAGATCGTGCATCGACTGAATCGAGGGAAGGCCGTCTTGCGGCAGTGTGCGCCGCTCTGTGCGTTGCCGGTGATCGTGCAGTCGTTGAATACCGGCATGGCGTTGCTGATGCCGACCCCGTGGAGGGCGTTCTCGCTGATGGTGCACGAGTCGAACGTCGCGGTCGCGAACTTGCCGATGTCGACACCGGAACCGAGCGTGCTGCCTGTGAAGGAACTCGCGTCGACAGCGTGTGTGGCGGATTCGCGGATCATCAGACCGCTTCCGCTGCCGTCGATCGTGCAGCCGCGAATCGTTCCCGAGCCGCTCCGGACGTACAGACCCAGGCTGTCGCAACGGGAGAAGCTCGTGTGGTACGCGTCGAGACTGCAATCGGTGAGCCTTGCGCCGAATGTGTTGTCGTCAAGCGCACAGTCCGTGAGTGTGACCGTGGCGCTCTGTGCGGCCATGGCGACATCCGCGCCCGAGATCATGCAGTGCTCGAGCGTCGCCACACTCGCGGTCCTGAACGTGAGTCCCTGCCAGGAACTCGCCTCGCGCTGACCGTCATCCGCGCCGATCGTGATGGGTCTCGAGGCCGTACCGGCGGCCGTGAACGAGCCGAACACGTCGAACTCCGCGGTCCCGTCATCGGCGAACAGGAGCTTCGTCCCCGGCGCGAGCAGGACGGTGACGCCCGCGTTCACCACCACGTCGCCCGTCACGACAGCTCTTCCGGAGAGCAGAAGGTCCGCGGTGATCGTCCCGGCGATCGGCTGGGCGTACAGGCCGGCATGCGTCGGCCCCTGGCCAAGGCCCGCCCACTCGCGGTCGCCCGACCGGGTGGCGCGTTCGTCCCCTCCGCGCAGAGCGGCGAACTCGAACGCGTGGACCTTGCCGTCCGAGGAGTTCACGACGAACTCCGTCAGTCCATCACCGGTCAGGTCGACCAGCGCCGGTGTCCCACAACCTCCCGGGATCGGGATCGGGTTCATGATCTCGCTTCCGCCGGCACCCACCAAGTGAAGGTAGCCGGCGTTCGTCGATACGGCGATGTCGAGCCCGGGCGCAGCATGCAGATCGGCCACGACGGCCGAACTCGTGGGCGTGCCGGTGAGCATCACACTCCACTGGACAGATTCTCCGTGGGTCATGTGGAGCATGCCCGATTCAGTGCCGACGAATATGTCCGGTCTGGCGTCCTCGTCGATATCGGCGAGCGCAAGCGATACGACCGGGCTGTCCAGCGCGAAGCTCCACTCCTCGGAGCCCGTGTCGGCGTTGACGCAGTTGATCGTGCTCCCGCCCACCACGACCTCGAGAGCGCCATCACCATCAACGTCGCCCAGCACGAGCGGTGATCCGGCTGTCGCCCCGACCGCAACAGGCGGCCAGAGCCGTGTCGGCGGGACCGTGGCCGTGCTGATCGCGGAGAGCATCCCGCTCTCATCGGCGAACACGATGTCCGTTCGTCCGTCGAAATCGACATCGCCGGCGGCGAGTTGTGATGCTGCTGGAGCGCTTCCGGACATGTCATACGTCCAGATCGTTCCGCCGTTCTCATCGTATGCGCGGATGCCCGCCCCGCTGCCCCAGAACGCTTTCGTCGCGACGATGATGTCGAGGTCGGCGTCGGCGTCGGCATCGGCAAGGACCGGACAGCCGATGATGTCATCAGTATTGATGTTCCAGAGGCCGCCGCCGTGATGGTCGAAGGCCATCAGCCCCATTCGGCGCGTACACACGATCTCGTCGTTCCCGTCTCCGTCAAGGTCGCCGCACGCCGCGGCAATCTCGAGACCGAAGTCGAGCGGATCGAGCGACGTGGCCGTCTGCCACGCGATTGAGCCGTCAGAGGAAACGGCCCAGAGTCGAGCCTCTTCGTCAAACAGAATGATCAGCGGGCCGTCGGGGCCGAGGGCGATGCTCGGGCTATGCAGGTCGGTCCCCAGGTCAACAGGGAACCCCTGCGGATGCGGATACGCATAGACCACTCGTGCTACGGAGTTGTTTCCCTCGTCAAGCTCACCGACCTCGCCCTCGGGGTCGAGCTCGACAGTGATCGCATGCTCGCCGACAGCCATGTTCGGGACACTGAAGGAGGCGTTGGCGAAGCCCCATCCCGGTACGGGCGCGGTCGTCACTGAGTAGTCGTAGACATCTCCACCGCAGCTTCCTGTGAGCGTCACCGTGATCCCGGGCGCCGATTGACTGCTCTGGTTGAACACGGGGACGGTAACGTTGAGATCCTCGCCGGCGGCCACGGTTTCCGGATCCCAAACGATCTCATGCGGACGGACCGTAAGGTCGGGGAGGGTGGTCGGAGCGCTGTCTGACCGGTAGATCAGAGCCGGGTCGCCGAAGAGGTTGAAATGCCGTGTGTAGTCAACGTCGCCGCCGTCCTGCAGATGGAGGAGCTTCGCGACCGCGAAGGTCTCGCCGAGAAAGACGCAGCCCTCGTCGAAGGCCGCCTGGTAGATCCTCTTCGTAAGGGTCCTGAACATGCCGCCATCACTGTTTCGAGGCGCCGCCAGACAGGCGATGGCGCCTTTGCCGCTCGCATTCACCAGTTGCTCAGCGAGACAGTCGTACGAGCCGGTGAGGTCCTGCTCGGTCGTGTTGTCGAACCATCCGGTCATGCACGCCATGGAGAGAGCGATCGGAAGGCGGTCACCGTTGCTGAGTCCGGCGATGTTGGTCGTGCGGAATGTTCGGTACCATTCGGAGATCCACCCGTCGCCTGCGAAGTTAATGAAGAGGTATCCGTCGTTGAACGCATTGACGACGGCCTGCGCGCAGACGTAGTCATCCGCGAAGTCGTGCCGGTAGATCCTGTCGACTCCGTGATCGTCGGGAATGATATCCTCGTACTCGTCGAACAGCTCGACGTAGTCGTCCTTGATCGTGTAGAAGAGGCCGGCGACGAGCATCGAGCGCTTCCACCAGTCCTCGCCGGACGGCATCGGCGAGTGGTTCAGCAGCTTGTTGACGACATTGAGGAATTCGCTGACGTTGCCGACCGATAGTCTCCCGAGCATGACGTCTTCGAGGTCATCGTCGCCCGCGACGCAGGCGTAGTAGTGATCGGAGGCGAGCTCCTGCCCGCCGTATCCGTCGTAGGTTGGGACCATGACCGTGGCATTGTCGTCGGCGTATGCATCGCCAATGAGGAGCACGAATCCCAGATGGCCGTCACCAAAGTGCTCGGCCGACTGCGTCTCGTATACGTCCTGGACGAATGTATGGAGCCCTGCGGCATCCTCGATCCCGACGTCCGCCATGTTGGCGATGGCGACGTTCAGACCGAGGTAGGTCGAGTGGTGGAGGCCAAGCATGAGTGGCAGCGCCGAACCGTGAAACTGCCCTGCGACGATGTACAGAATGTCCGCTCCGGCAGCTTCACAGTCGGAGACCGACGAACAGTTCGTTACGGTGCCGCTGGTCCTGTGTGTCGCTCCGGGGCGCCAGACCGGCGAGGCGTCGCCTGACGGCGCGTAGTTGAGAACGGAGGAGGAGAGGGCTCCGGTGAACGGCCCGGCGTTGAGCGATGTTGGGCCGGCGGAGCCGGCATCAATGCTGATCTCGATATGGTCGAAGTTGCGGCCGCTCACGAGTGCCGCAACGGCATCGAGGTCGATCGAGACCACAGCGAGTCGCTGGTCCCGAACGCGCACGACATCGTCGATGGTCACCGCCTGCGCGAGTTCTTCCGGTCTCAGCACGACCCGCTCTTGTGGGCCCTCGAGCGCCGCCGCCGAGACAACAGGCGTCCCGAATCGCGGGATAGCGATGAGACGGCGCGCGGTCCCGTCGTCCCGCCAGACATCTCCTGAGCGGTCATCGCGTTCAAGTGGCAGATAAGCAAGAGACCGGCGCGCCATTGGGCGACCGGTCTCAATGTTGCTCGTCAGAGCGAGCTTTATCGTAGTCTGCGCGAGGGAACGACCATCTGTCCCAGTGAAGCTACCCGAATTAACAACCGGCGTACGCCAAACAGCCTGCTGCAATTCTGACGACTGCTTCTCCGGGCCTTCGGCGAGAGCTGATGATGTCAGTAGGAGTGCTGTGGACGCGCAGACCATGGTTCCACGAACCAGTCGCGATCTCCACGGTCCGAGCACCCGCCTCCGGCTCATCCCGGTCATCTTGTATGGCCTGCCCTTGCGTGCATCCCCGCGGCGCATCACTTGTGCAGGCAGAACGAGCCCGCCGGCTCCACAGGTCACAGGACCCTGGACCGCGCGGGCTCGCCATGCATGCTGGGTGCTACTGGTACAGCGACTTGATGACGCCCCAGGTCGTGCTCTCGACCGGAGTGGAGCAGTCGTCAAGGTACAGGTACATGCCGTAGTTCCAGGTCTCGAGCGTGCTCGGGCAGTTCTTCGAGTACGTACCGAAGAAGTTACCCGTGCCGCACATGCCGTCGTAGACGCCCTCACCGTTGCGGATGATGATGACGATTCCGGTCATGCTGCCGGCGCAGAACTCGCCCGCATCCAGAACGCCGTCGTTGTTCGCGTCGTCGACCTGAATCTCGATGGTGCAGACGCCCGTCATCGTGCCGCCGTTCGTGTCGTCAACGATGGCCAGAGCGTTCATCTCGGGCAGTCCGTGGTTCGTGTCGAAGTAGCCCTTCCAGTAACCGGGCGTGCCGGCGGTGTAGTTCGCCGCGTAGAACGTGTCCCAGATGTACTGGGCGCGGAGAACGGGGTCTGTCGGCCAACCGGCGTCCGGGATCGTGATGGTCCACGAGCCGGCCGTGATGTCTCCACCCGCGTCCATGCTGCCGACGAACGTCGGAGGGCTGTCCATGAAGTCGCCGTTACCGACACCGAAGAACCACACGAATGTGTCCTGGGCGCAAGCAACAGTCGCCATCACGAGCACCGCAAGAACGATCACCAATGTGCGCATTGTACTCTCCTTGTGTCTTGCCCCATCGGGGCGCTTCCTACGCACCGCGCGTTGTCCTAGTTGTACAGTGCCTTGATAACGCCCCACGACGACTGCTCAACGGGGCTGCCGCAGAACGTGGCGCTGAACTGCCCCATCAGGTTCAACGAATCGTCGCCAGGCGGGTTGATGAAGTTGAAGTTGCCGCCGCTCATCGAGCCGTTGCCGCAGAAGTCGGCGAAGGCGCCCGTCGACTCACTCGGGCTCAGAATGTACGTCACGGTCATCTGGTTGCCGCGATGCTTCTCACTCTGCGAGAGAATGCCATCGGCATACCAGTCACGGATCATGATCACGACCGACGCGTCGCCGGTGATGGTGCCGAGCGGCGAGACGAGGTCAAAGTAGAACGACGGCGATGCTGGCTGCGTCACGCCATCGAAGTACCCGTACCAGGCCTGTGCGCCAATGGTTCCATCGTAGTTGTCAGCAAAGAAGTTCGTCCAGATGTAGTCGAACCTCGCGGTCGAATCGGCCTCGCCGGGCCAGAGAGAGTCATCAAGATCGACCTCCCAGGTGCCCGTCACTCCGAACAAGAACGTCCCACTGTAAACGACAGGGCTCTTCATCATACTGCCCATGCCCTGGGTGCCGTACATGTAGCTGTCTGCAGCGGCCGGCATGGCGATGAGGAGCACGAGCGCCGAAACGATCGCGGCAAACATGAGCTTCCTCATAGGGACACGCTCCTTTCGCGTGATGTCCGTCTTAAGTTGCCTTGCGAATCCTTCGCCTTCACACCGATGCAGGGAGGTGAGACCCCCGTCCTCTCCAAGCACACTTGCACCAGCGCCTCGGTCTTCAGGCCACAATGACCTCACCCGCTCCCTCGGGACCGAGATTTGTCAGTTGTTCTTCTCTCTGTCTGGCTCGTGTGATTCTTCCACGACCACCCCAGATATCTTACTACACCATCCTGCCATAGTCAAAGGCTTTTCGGACTATCTCGCACAGCCTGCGCATCGTCGCCGTGCAGCAGGGGCCGTGAATAGGGAACTCTATCTCTGTGGCATCGATATATAGTAGATACATATATTATAATGATACAATGCATAGCTCGTTCTCTCCCGTCCCGCACGGCGTGATGGACGCACGGCCTGCGGTCGCCTAGAATGCTCAGACAGCCGTGCGGTCCGGGCGGACCGCCGGGTCGCTGAGTCGGGATGTCGACCGGAGGGTTTCATGCCACACGAGCGCGACTGCGTGACCGAGCGGAGGCGGGTTCGCATCACGGCGGTGTTGCTGTTCGTCGGGGCGCTTGTCCTGCGCCTCGTCTACGTCCGTCACCTCCAGATGAGCCCGCTCGCGCAGACGCCGATGCTCGATGAGCTGTACCATGTGGAGTGGGCGCGCGAACTCGCGTCGGGTGATTGGCTCGGGAGCCGCGTGTTCTTCCGGGCGCCGCTCTATCCATATCTCCTCGGCGTGCTGCTCAGCGTGTTCCACGGAAGCCTGACCGCGGCCCGAGTCATTCAGGCGTGCTACGGCGCGCTCGTCCCGGTCGTGACGCTGTTCATTGCCCGGCGTGTCTGTGGGCGCCGGTGCGGGCTTGTCGCCGGAGTGCTCGCCGCCGTCTACCCGTTCTTCATCTACTTCGACAACGAGCTTCTCATAACGTCGCTCATCGTTCTGCTGGACGCGCTTCTGCTTCTGATGGTGCTGCGCGCGGATGAGCACCCGAGTTGGATGCGCTGGCTAGGGGCCGGCGTCGTGATGGGACTATCGGCGATCGCGAGGCCAAACGTTCTCGCGTTCGCCCCGCTGATCTTCCTCTGGGTCTGGCTGTCGGCGAGAGCCGGTGCCGGCGTCGCAACGATCGCCGGCGGCTGCGCGCGCCCGGGGTCGTTCACGCTCCTCAACAGGTCGACACCGCTGTTGACCGCCGCGCACCGATTCGCGGTGCTCATCGTCGGTGTTGTGCTTGTGGTTGTCCCCGTGACGCTTCGCAACGCCGCGCTCGAGAAGGGCTTCGTGCTGATCGCGTCGCAAGGTGGGATCAACTACTTCATCGGCAACAACGCGCAATCGGACGGCGTCTCCGCGGTCGTCCCGGGACTCGGTGAGGCGTGGGAGTACGATGACTGCGAGCGCATCGCGGAGCGGCAGGAGGGACGAAGGCTCAAGGCGAGTGAGGTATCGGCCTTCTGGTACGCCAGGGGGCGGGAGTTCCTGCGGACTCGTCCGGGCGATGCGGTCAGGCTGCATGTTCGGAAACTCGTGCTGTTCTGGGACCGCTACGAACTCGCCAACAACAAGGATATCTACTACTTCGGCAGGATGTCCGGCGTGTTCCGGGGAGTCTCGTGGCTCCACTTCGGTGTGATCGTTCCGCTCGCGGCTGTCGGCCTCCTGGCGCTCGTACGTCGGAAGAGACGCGCCGCGCTCCTTCTGTTCTTTGTGGCGGCGTATTCCGCCACGGTCATCGCGTTCTTCGTGAACGCGCGCTTTCGAATGCCGGTGCTCCCCGCGCTGATTGTCTTCGCCTCGGCCGGTCTGATCTGGCTGTGGGATGAGATGAGGAAGCGGAACTGGGTTCGACTGGCGGCCGGGCTTGTATGCGTCGCTGTCATCGCCGCGTTCGTCAACCACGACTTCTATTCTACGCATCTCGGTGACCGTCCGCAGACGCACAACACCATCGGGCTCGCGCACGCGTCGGCCGGGAGGTACGCGGAGGCCGTTGCGTCGTATGACCGCGCCGTCGAACTGGCGCCGGCGTACGCGAAGGCGTGGAACAACCGGGGGTTGGCGCTCGAGGGCAGCGGCGATCGGGACGCGGCTCTCGCCTCATATGTGACGGCCAGCGAACTCGACCCTCTGCTGGCCACTGCGCCGAACAACATCGGCGCACTGCTCTGGCGCGACGGCGACCTCGAGTCTGCGGCAGTGTGGTTCGAACGAGCGGTCGCGGCGGATGCGTGGCTCCCGGAGGCGCAGTACAACCTGGCGTCGGTGCTCGCGCGACTCGGCCGCGCGGAAGAAGCGGAGATCGCGTATGAATCGGCGGTCCGCGCGCGGCCGACGTTCGCGGAGGCGTGGCACGACTACGGCAGGCTCCTGGAGGACCTGGGGAGGATGTCTGAAGCGATCGGGGCGTATCAGCGCGCGGTGATCATCGATCCGCGTTCCGCGGAGGCGAGGAACAGCCTCGGGATCGCGCTCGCCCGCTCCGGTCAGTACCGGGAGGCGATCATGGAGCTCGAGGCCGCGCTCCAGCTCGCGCCCGGTGATCCGAACCTCACCGCGAACCTCCGGACCGTCCGCACTCTCATGCAGAACGGCGCGCCGTAGCGCGCCGTTCCGCTCCTCGCGTTTTTCCTGTTATAGATCTGCTGCGTCCTCGATCTGCAGTGTCCCCGACAAGCCGATGACTACATCGGAGCCAGCGCGTCCCCGGCCCGTGTGATCACGAACGGGTGTGTCTCCGTGGCGAGGAGTGTCGAGAGCGCCTTGCGCGTCCGCCGGTCGGCGCCGATCCTTCCGATCGCCTCCGCGGCGAACGCTCGCACGGCCCAATCATCGTCTGAGAGAAGATCCTCCAGCGCTCCGAGCGCCGAGGCGTCGGCGATCCGCCCGATGGCAGACAGCGCCACGAGACGGGCCGCTCCTTTGCCATCTTCCGCCACCCCGATGAGCGCCGGGAGGGCGTCGGCACCAAGCTCCGCCAATGCGGCGGCGGCGCTGTAGCGAACATGGTAGTACGCGTCATCGAGAGCGCCGGCGAGCGCCTGGATCACCGCGTCGTCCCGCGTTGCGTTCCGGGCGGCCAGCGCGCGTTCGTATCGCGCTACCTCTCCGGCGCGGGTTTCGGCAGCGGCTTTGGTTTTCGACTCGATGCCGACGTCGGCGTCTGTTGCCGGCTCGTCGGGCGGCGGGGTAGGGTCTATCGCCAGTCTCCGAATGGCCACGGCCGAGCTCTTTCTCACGATCTCATTCTCGTCACCCAGCAGACGCAGCAGTCCTCGAAGACCGCCCGCGCTTCCGATCCTCCCTATCGAGCCGGCGACAGACGAGCGCACCTTCCAATCGTCGTGCCCGGCGGCATCGTTGAGCGCCGCGGTGGCTCTATCGTCGCCCAGGCGGCCAAGGATGCCCGCCGCCATCCTGGCGCCGCGAAGCGTGTCGGTCCGTTCGAGTTCGCTGCCAAGGGCTTCGATGAGCGGTTCGACCGCCGGCTCCCCGATCTTCACGAGGATGTCCTCGAGCGCCTGTCGCTCACGAGGCCCGTCCGTGTCGAGCTGCGTGACCAGGTAGGGGAGCGACCGCTCGTACTCCCGCACGAGGATCCTGCGGGATGGTTGGATCATCGGTGCGAACTGGAGCGCGGCCGATGACGAGCGGAGGAAGAGCTCCTCAGGACTCAGCCCGGCGAGCGCCACCGTGTCGACCTCGGCTGTCTCGAGCGGGATGTCCTGCGCCGTAACCGTCCCGGCGGTCGCGCAAAGCAGCGTCGCTACCACGATCAGTCGGAGGGTGTGTGCCCAGCTGCTGTTGTGTGTGTCGCGTGTCATTCCGCGGCGCCCCCTTCCGTCACGGTCGGCTCGAGCTCGGTGTCGACCCCGACGCCATGGTCGCTGTAGCTCCACCATGTGTTGTCCGCGCCGCGACCCGTGTACGAATCGGCGCCGCCGCAGTCGAGGAAGACCCCGACGCTGCCGTAGTCCCGTCGGAGGTTTCCGTATCCGTGCGTGTTGTTCGCGTTCCGGAGGCCGTAGGCGTCGTTGCCGGCGTCATCTATGAACACTCCGATGCCGTTGGCGTTGCCGGCGGCCTGTGAGAGATCGTGGCACGTGTAGTTGTCGTCTCCCGACAGGTCGTGGAGAATCCCGATGGCGAGGTCGTGTCCGCATCCCTGGGAGACCCCCTTCGAGACGTAGTTGTCATCCCCCTCATAGTCGACGAGCGCGGCGACGGTGATGTGCGTTCCCGCGCCCTGCGCATACTGGTACGAGATGTACTGGTCGTTGCCGGCGAAGTCGACGAGTCCGCCCACGGAGAACCAGTAGCTCGCGCCCTGGCCGAAGATGTCCGAGACGTACACGTCGTTCCCGGCTCCGTCGACGAGCATGCCGATGCCGCCGGACGCGTCAGGTCTCCAGCCGAATCCGAATCCCTGCGACAGGCTGATGTAGTGGTCGAAGTAGCGGATCTCATCCGTGTACTTTCCGCCGGCGTAGTACGAATCGTTCCCCGACAGATCGTCGAGCAGACCGAAGCCCATGACGAAGCCGAAGGCCTGAGAGAACACGGCGGCACGGTACGTGTCGTTGCCGCCCTCGTCGAGGAGCACGCCGATGCCAAAAGCCCCGGCCCCCTGAACGCAGGTGTCGCCCTCGTACGTGTCATGTCCGGCGGCGTCCCTCAGGACCCCGACGCCGAACAGACCGGAGCCGAGCGAGAAGCTTCCCGCGACGTATCGGTCGTCGCCTGCGAGGTCCGCGAGGATCCCGACTCCCATGAACCCGGCGCCGAAGGAGTGGCGGCCGCCGAGATAGACGTCATCACCTTCGAGGTCGATGACAACGGCGATGGGACTCGAAGGAAGCGCTCCGCCGACGGGGTGCATTCCATCGCTCCCTCCGATCGGCTCGTAGGCGCTATCGCGGCAGTCGTAAACATCGTTCCCGCCGAGGTCGATGATGAGGGCGGCGCCACGACCGTAGTAGGTTGTGCCGGTGCCGCCGATGACGACCGTTCCTTGATCGGTTCGGCGGATCTCGATCACGTCGCCCCAGGCGATCGACTCCGGGCCGATACGCTCGGAGTAGCGGTCGCCTCCGGTGGCCGGGCCGTGCTGTTCGCGGAGATCGGCCGCGACGGCGAGCGACGCGTCGACGGCCTCGGCGACGATGGCGCCCGCCGCGGCGATCCGCTCGTAGTCGACGCCGCCGGCGATGGCGAGCAGCCTGTCTCCGAGTTCCTCCGCTTCGGTCGCCTCCTGCTCGCGGACGTCTATCGGCTTCTCAGGATCGAACTCCTCCTCCTCGAGAAGGACCGGGGCATGCTCAACGAGGAAGGCGCGCTCCTCATCGGTGAGCCCGGCGAACGCGTGCGCTATCTCCTCGCGGGCTCGCGCGAATGCGGGAAGGAGCACGCCGAGCGCGTCTGCTCCCTCGGGCCCTACGCCCGGACACTCCTCCGACCAGACGACCAGGTCGAGCTCCTTGGCCGCCGCGACGACGAGCTCGGCGATGCCAAGGGGAGAGGCAACGTCTTCCGCGAGACGGCGCACGTACGGCTCGGTGTCGAGCGGGCGTTCGAGCAGGCTGTCAGCCACGGTCAGCCGGAACGAATCCGGCTCGTCGGCGTAGTCCGTCCGGAAGTGCAGGTCGTCGCGCGTCAGGGCGATCGCGGTGAGCGCATCGTTGAACGCGTCCGCGACCGTTCCCGCCGTCGCGACGGCGGGGGCGCCGGCGAGCGTCGCGGCAAGCACCGCGGCAAGCACCGCGGCCGGGGCGGCTCCCCATGGACCGGCCGCTCCGCGTCTTCGTATGAGCGTTCTCATTCAGTCTCCTTCTGAGCCAGTCGGAGCCTCACGGCCTCGGCCGTGATCGGTAGCTCCGTGAAACGTATGCCGGTCGCGTGCGCTACGGCGTTCGCGATGGCCACGGCGCCGGGCATGGCCGGCGTTTCGCCGATGCCCTTCGCGCCGAACGGTCCTTTTGAGTACGGCGCCTCGATCGTGTGACACGAGATCTCCGGCGTGTCGAGCGACGTAGGCAGAATGTACGTCGAGAAGTCAGGCGTCAGGATCGTCCCGCCGTCCGTCTTCATCGATTCGTAGAGCGCCATTCCGACACCCTGGAGCACGCCGCCCTGGAGCTGTCCTTCCAGCGTGACGGGGTTGAGCACGTGCCCGACATCGTGCGCCGCCGTTATCCTGAGAACGCGAACCTCGCCCGTTCGCGTGTTGACCTCGACCTCAGCGACCTGCGTCGCGAACGAGTAGACCGCGTAGGCGTCGCCCTGGCCGTTCTCGTCGAACGTTGATTCCGGCGCCGCGTACCACCCCTCCTCGGCTGTGTTGACGTTCTTCGACCAGCACAGGTCGGCGAGTTCCTCGAATCCCATGCTCTTTCCGTTCGCGTGGACGCGGTTGTTCTCGAACCGCACCGCGTCCGGCGCGCCGCCGAGCGCTTCAGCCGCAACGCCGGCGAGCGTTCGTCTGAGCTTCGTCGCCGCGTCGATCACGGCGTTCCCCGTCATCAGCGTGGTCCTCGACGCAACGCTCGGTCCGCTGTCCGGGACCACGCTCGTGTCCACGTGATCGACGTGGACCGATGCGACCGGGATGCCGAGAACGTCGGACGCCATCTGCGACAGGACCGTGAGAAGACCCTGTCCCATCTCGGTGCCGCCCACGGCGATGCGGAGCGAGCCGTCCCGGTACAGGTTCACGTGTGCGCCCGAAGCGTCGAGAGCGAGTCCCTTCGCGCCGAGACTCACCCCGTAGTAGATGGAGCCGACCCCGATGCCGCGGAGAAAGCGATCCCCTCGGTGCGTGACGCCGGAGTCCGTTGGCACCGCGCCGGCGTCGTCCTTCCGCGGTCCGCTCGCGGTTCTCCTCTCGGCCCAGCCGGATTCGTCCCGCGCGACCGCGAGCGTTTCAGGGAGACCGACGCTCTCCTTGAGGAGTTGCCCGGTCGCCGTCCGCTTCCCGACGGCGAGGCAGTTGGTGAGACGGATCTCAATGGGGTCGATGCCAAGGATATCGGCGATCTCGTCGATCACCGACTCGTTGGCGAAGATGGTCTGCGGTTGTCCGAAGCCGCGGAAGGCGCCCGTTGTCTGCCGGTTCGTGTAGACGCCGTATCCGTCCGTGCGGACATTGGGGATCTCATATGGGCCGGTCGCGTGCGCGACCGAACGGAACAGCACCACCGGCGTGAGCGTCGAGTATGCGCCTGCATCGGCGACGATGTGGATGTCGGCTGCTGTGAACCGTCCATCTCTCGTTGCTCCGAGCTTGCATGTGACGACCATAGGATGGCGCTTGCTCGAGCGGTAGAAGTCCTCCTCGCGGGTGTGGACGAGTTTGACCGGTCGGCCCGTGCGCCACGCGGCGACGGCCGCGCACGCGCAGATCTCACTCGGCACATCCTCCTTGCCTCCGAAACCGCCGCCCGTGACGGTCTGGACGATGCGTACGCGCGCGAGCGGAATCCCGAGGACGCCGGCCACCGCCTTCTGCACATAGTACGGACACTGCATCGTGCCGTAGACGGTGATCGTACCGCCGTCCTCGGGAACCGCGAGCGCCCCAAGCGGTTCGAGGTAGGAGTGCTCCTGGTGATTCGTGCGGAAGGTTCGCTCCACGATGACGTCGGCGTCGTCGAACCCTCTGTCGACATCGCCGCGATGCACGCGGTAGTGGAGATATGCGTTGTTGCCCTCGTGGACACGCGGAGCGTCCGGTCGCATGGCTCTCTCGGCGTCGAAGACGCCCTCGAGTTCCTCGAGGTCGAGGGCCACCGCTCGGGCGGCCTCTCTCGCCGCCGCAGGTGTGTCCGCAACGGTGATCGCGACGACATCGCCCGAGTATCGAACACGCTCTCCGGCGAGGAGAGGCTGGTCGCGGTCGACGCAGCCGACCTGGTTCTCTCCCGGAACATCCGCGGCGGTGAGCGTGGCGACGAATCCCGGAACGGACCTGGCCCGCGAATCATCCAGGCCCCGGACGTTCGCATGGGCCAGTCCCGGGAACACGAGCGCTGCGTGCGCCATGCCGGGGAGGACGATGTCGTCGAGATAGCGGGCCCGGCCGGTGATCTTGTCGTCCGCGTCGACGCGGCGAACCGGGGCGCCGACGGCGCCGTCGGGCTGTCGAGCATTCTGCCCCATCGAAGCTCCTTTCGCGTCGCCCGGCGCGTCTTCCGGCCGGACTCCAGGGATGGCGCGTGAAGGTGACGCCGTCCGACTTTACCGGATGCCCCCCCGTGAGTCAAAGACCCCTTGCAGTGGGGTCAAACGGCTCACCAGGAATAGTGTTGGAGCGTTCAGGAACTGGAAGACAGCATCGCACGGTTTCGGTGGTTTCGGCACGGAAGGTGCAACGTATGGGGGGTACGGGCCTGCGCGGCCGGTGGGGTGTCGGGGAGCACCAACGGGCGGCGCGGCGCGAGCACATGAGCGAACATGGAGGAGGGGACGGAGGGTGTCGTCCCCGAACAGGCTCAGTCGACCGAGGTATCATGAGTACCAGAGGGGATGCTCCGGAGGAGCGGTCTGCGGGAGAGAAGTCGCCCGACGACCGGATGGTTGAGAGAACGCGAGCCCTGATGGCGCGCGACATCTTCTATGAGGCCGATACCGACGGAACGATCACGTTCGTCTCGTCCGCCGGCAGGCGCTACGGGTTCGATGTGGACGCGCTCGTCGGGACCGAACTCCTCTCGCTGGTCGCCCCGGAGCATCGCGAGCGAGTCTCCGGGGAACTCGCGCGTACCATCATGACGGGCGACGAATTCCCGAGCGAGATCCCGCTGATCTCACCGGACGGACGCGTGCACTGGTTCGAGGACTGCGCGATCGTGGTCCGTGAGAACGGCAGGCAGGTCGGCATCGCCGGTTTCCTTCGTGACATCTCATCCAGAAAGACTTCCGCCACTCACCTCGATCATCTCAGAGCCGTGCTCGATGCTCATCGGAGCATCGGAAGACTCGTTCTGAGGACGACCAGTCCACAGCGGTTGATCCAGGGGGTCTGCGACGAACTCGTCCGGACCAGGAGCTACGACAACGCCTGGGTTGCACTTGTCGATGGGACCGGGAAGCTCCGGAATCTCGCGCAGGCGGGCGTGGGCGAGGACATCGATGCCCTGCGGTCCAGGATCGAAGAGGGAGTACGGCCCGCGTGCTGGGCGGAGGCAACGTCATCCTCGGGAGCAATCGCCATCGAGGATCCGAAGGAACTCTGTCGTGGGTGCCCGCTCGCCGGTCAGCACCTCACGGGTGGAGCGATGAGCGTGCGACTCGGGTACGCCGGCGTGACGTACGGGTTCCTCAACGTTTCGATCGCGCCTCACTACCTGTCTAATCACGATGAGACGTCGCTGCTCGAGGACGTCGCCGGCGACATCGCGTACGCGCTTCACAACATGGACATGGCTTCCAGGAAGCGCGAAGCGGAACTCGCCCTCCTCGAAAGCGAGAGCCGCTACCACATGCTTTTCGAAGACTCGCACGACGCTGTCTACGTGACCTCGATCGAAGGCAGAATACTCGAGGCCAACCCCGCCATGCTCGCGCTGTTCGGCATGTCGCGCGACGAGATGATCGGAGCCGACGCGCACACTCTCTACGCGAATCCCGCCGACCGCGCCGGATTCCAGCGCGCCATCGAGCGGAGCGGAACGGTTGCGGACTACGGACTCCAGTTGACGAAGCGCTCGGGCGAGACGATGGCGTGTCTCCTGACGACGAGCGTGCGCCGCGCCGCGGACGGTTCCATCGTCGGATACCATGGGATCATCCGGGACGTGACCGAGCAGAAGCAGGCGGAGCGGGCGCTGTACGAGAGTGAGCGTCTCTACAAGTCCATTTTCAAGCTTTCCCCCGAGGCGATCGTGCTCCTGGACAAGAAGGGCACGTTCCTCACGCTGAACGACCGACTTTCCGACTGGCTCGGATACTCTTCCGAGGAGATCATCGGCAGGACAGTCCTTCAGATGCCGTTCTTCACGGCGCGAAGCAAGGCGGTCGTCGCCAAGATGTTCATCCGTCGGATGAGCGGTCGGCCCGTCGCGCCGTACGACCTCGAGTTCGTTGCGAAGAACGGCACCAAACGAACCGGTCGCATCGTAGGCACGGTCATACAGGACAGTCAGGGGAGACCGGAGGCCGACTTCGTGATGATCTCCGATGTGACGGAGAAGCACGATGTGGAGTGCGCCCTGCGCTCCTCCAGACGGAAGATCGAGGGACTCCACGGGACGGCCCGTCGGCTGGAGGCCAGCGACAGCGAAGAAGAGATATGTCGGATCACCGCGGACGCGGCCAGGATGGTCCTGGAATTCCCTCGCTGCATCGTGGCACGGGCCAGCGACGGTGAGCTGGTCGTACGATCCGTGTGCTCCGACATTCCGCGGGACAGCGGAGCCGGCACCGCGATCTCGGCCGGACCTATTGCGGCGGCCCATCGCGACACGAGACACATCGTCTTCCATGCGGCGGATACCGATGGGGCAGACGTCTTCGGTCTGAGCAGCGGCATCTGCGTTCCGTTGGGCGACGGCGTCTTCTGCGTCGGATCGAACGATCCGGTCGAGTACGATGACGAGGACGTGCGGTTGATCGAACTCCTGCTTGGGCATACGGGTGAGGCTTTGCGCCGCATCCGGCTGCTCCAGGAACTGCGCGACATGGCGGTCCGCGATCCGCTGACCGGGCTCTACAACCGGCGTCACTTCGCGGCGGAACTGGAGAAGGAGGTCGATCGCGCGAGGCGCTACGGCCACGGCATCGGCTTCATCATGATTGACATCAACGGGTTCAAGGCGATCAACGACCTGCACGGACATCACATCGGTGATGACGTCCTCCGCGTCGTTGCGCGCTTTCTGCAGGATCATGTCCGCGCCAGCGAGATGGTGGTCCGATTCGGTGGTGACGAGTTCCTGATCGTGATGCCCCAGAGCGACGCCAACATTGAACTCGTCTGCAGACGGCTCGAAAACAGCTTCAACGAGTGGGTCGAGGCGATCGGTGATCTGGGCTTCCCGCTCGGCCTGGCGATCGGCGGCGCCATCTGGAATCCGGACGACGGCGCGTCCATTGAGATCGTCCTCGCTCGTGCCGACGCGAGCATGTACGAGGACAAGCATCGGCAGCAGCTTCTGGATGAGACGAGTCGACGTGGTGAGGTCTCCCCGACCAACCACGAGAGCCCCTTGCCGAGCGATGATCACTCCGACGGTGAGAGTGGTGTTTCGGATTGGACCAGACCGTAGTAGAGTATTGCCACGCAAGATCGTTTGCAGGTCATCTGAAGCACCTATCCGACGATCTGGACAGGAAGGCGCTGGTCACGACCATGGCGAGCGATACGGACACGACACTCAGGAAGACTGTCCCTCGGCTCCGCGAGGCGATCGTTCGCCACGCGCGATACTCGCTCGGTCTTGAGCCCGCCGACCTCGACTGCGACGATATGTTCCGCGCCGTGAGTCTCGCCGTGCGCGAATTCCTCGTGGACGGCATGCTCGAGACCGAGCGGCGATACGCCGACCACGACGCGAAGCGGCTTTACTACCTCTCAATGGAATTCCTCGTCGGGCGCTCGCTCGGCAACAACCTTCTCAATCTCGGCCTCTTCGATGCCTGTCGGCAGGCGGTCGAAGAACTCGGTGTCGATCTCGAAGAGGTCCGCGAGTGCGAACGCGACGCCGCGCTTGGCAACGGCGGACTCGGCCGTCTGGCAGCGTGTTTCCTTGACTCGCTGGCGACGCTGGACATGCCCGGCTACGGCTATGGTATCAACTACCAGTACGGTCTGTTCAAGCAGCGGATCGACCACGGTTACCAGCGCGAGCAGCCGGACAACTGGATGTCGTCGTCGAACCCGTGGCTGATCGAGCGCTCCAATGAGTCGGTCGTCGTGCCCGTCTATGGATGGGTCGAGGAGCAGCGAGACGCGCTCGGATTGCCGCGGCGTGTGTGGCTCGGACAGCGCATCGTCATCGGCGTCCCGTACGACATGCCCATCGTCGGCTACGGCGGCGAGACCGTGAACTTCCTGAGACTCTTCTCCGCGCGCTCGTCGGAAGACTTCGATATGCAGATCTTCAACCAGGGCGAGTACCTGCGTGCCGTCCAGCAGAAGATCGCATCCGAGACCGTCTCAAAGGTGCTTTACCCTTCGGACTCGGTCGAGCAGGGGCGGGAGCTTCGTCTCATTCAGGAGTACTTCCTTGTGGCGTGCGCGGTCCGCGACCTCGTGAAGCGGTTCGATTCGTCACACGATCGCATCGAGGAATTCGCGGAGAAGGTCGCGGTGCATCTCAACGACACGCATCCGACGCTCGCGATCGCCGAGCTCATGCGTATCCTCGTTGATGAACGCAACGTCGTGTGGGAGAACGCCTGGAAGATCGCGCAGGACACATTCGCCTTCACGAATCACACCCTCATGCCGGAAGCCCTCGAGACGTGGCCGACGTCGCTCCTTCATCGGGTCGTACCGCGGCATCTTGAGATCATCCGCGAGATCGACCGAAGGTTCGGCGAGCATCTCATGGACGTCTGGCCGGACGACGCCGCGCGCCGCCGCCGCGTGAGCATCATAGATACCGTGGGGGAGGAGCGGGTGCGGATGGCGCACCTCTCGATCGTGGGGAGCCACTCGACCAACGGCGTGGCCGACCTGCACAGCGAACTCCTCAAGTCGGACGTCGTGCCCGACTTCTTCGCGCTCTGGCCGGAGCGTTTCACGAGCGTGACCAACGGCGTGACGCAGCGCCGCTGGCTCCAGAAGGCGAACCCGCCGTTGGCGGATCTCCTTGATCGAACGATCGGGACCGACTGGGTCACCGACCTCTCGCGGCTTCGCGGTCTGGAGCAGCACATCGACGACGAAGCGTTCCTTGACGCGTTCGCGGCTGCCAAGCATGAGAACAAGGAAATCCTGGCGGCGACCGTAGCCGAGACGACCGGCATCACGGTCGACCCGTATACGATGTTCGACGTGCACGTGAAGCGAATCCATGAGTACAAGCGTCAGCTTCTCAACGTGCTCCGCATCATCTATGAGTACCTGGAGCTCGTCGAGGACGGTGTCGAACCGGCCGCGTCGCGGACCTATCTCTTCGCCGGGAAGGCGGCGCCCGGTTACTGGGCGGCGAAACAGATCATCAAGCTCATCAACAACGTGGGAGACGTCGTCAACCGGGACGCGAAGGCGACGGGTCTGATGCGCGTGGCGTTCCTGCCCGACTACCGCGTGTCGCTGGCGGAACGCATCATCCCGGCGGCCGACTTGAGCGAGCAGATTTCAACGGCTGGAACCGAGGCGTCGGGGACCGGCAATATGAAGCTCGCCATGAACGGGGCGCTCACGGTGGGCACGCTCGACGGCGCCAACATCGAGATCCTCGCCGAGGTCGGCGAGGAGAACATGTACATCTTCGGTCTCACGGCCGAGGAGGTCGGTGACATCAGGGAGCGACGAGCCTACGATCCCAGAGCCCTCTACGATTCGGACGAGAAGGTGCGACGCGTCCTCGACGCGCTTGCGTCGGACCGGTTCAGCCCGCGCGAGCCGGGACTCTTCGAGTGGGTCTTCAAGGCGCTTCTCGAATCGGGTGACCCGTATCTGCACCTTGCCGATCTGCCGTCATATGTCGATGTGCAGAGACGGATCGGAACCGACTATGGGGACCAGGGTTCGTGGCGGCGGAAGGCGCTTCTCAACGTCGCGAGAATCGAACGCTTCTCGAGCGACCGGGCCGTCACCGAGTACGCGAACAACATCTGGAACCTCAAGGCGTTTCATCCGGAATCAGGTCAGGACGCAGGCTAAGGCGGGCAACATCCTCCGGGTCCGTCACCGGCGACGAACACGACCGTCCCTGGCAGACATAGGCCGTGGCGCGTCCCTCTCTCATCCCCATGTCAGACACGAACGGCGCGAGCTTCTCGAGCAGGCATCGGTCACGCGACGAGCGGTCTTCGGACGCGAAGAGCAGATGCGCCCCGGGGCGGGACACATTCCTCGCGGACGAGATCATTGCGGTCGTGTCATTCGCGCCCGGCTTTCCGACAACGACGATGGTCGGGGCGGGCACGAGCCCCCTGTCCACGCCGGAGAGGAAGTGCGCGAAGGCGGCCGGGTGCGATCGAACGTCCGAGGCGAACGCGCGCACCAGCAGGGCGGCGCGGTTCTCGAATTCCGAGCGTCCCGTGAGATGAGAGAGTCGAAGCAGGTTCGAAAGCGTGACCGAGTTCGCCGACGGGATCGCTCCGTCGTAGACCTTCCGCTGCCGGGTGAGCAGTCGCTCCCCGTCGTGCGGCGAGAGGAAGAACCCTCCTCTGTCTTCATCCCAGAACCGCGTGATCATCTCCTCCATCAGGTCAACGGCCGCCCCGAGTCGTGCGGGCTCGAGCGTCGCGTCGTACAGCTCGATGAATCCCCAGACCATGAATGCGTAGTCGTCGGCCAGTCCCGTCAGCCCGGCCTCTCCATCGTAGATGCGGTGGAGCAATCGTCCGCTCTCGTCGCGGGCGGTAGACAGCACATGGTCGGCGGCCCTTCCGGCGGCTTCGATCAGCGCGGGCGCATCGATTGCGCTTCCGGCGCGGGCGAGGGCGGCGATGGCGAGTCCGTTCCAATCGGTCAGGATCTTGTCATCCCGGTCGGGGCGGACGCGGGAGGAGCGGACCTCGAGCAGACGCTCGCGAGCCTGTTCCCACGACTGCTCTCCCTGTGAGCGCGGCGCTACCGGTGAAGGCACCGGTTCGTCCCGCGATGGCAGCGGCTCCGGAAGATGAAGGATGTTGGCTCCCGCAGACTCGCCCGTCGCCTCGTCCCTGAAGTTGCCTTCGGGACGAACCCCGAACCGGCGGCCGACGGCCCCGGCGTCGGCGCCGAGCGCGTCGCGCAGTTCGCTCTCCGTCCAGACGTAGAACTTCCCCTCGATACCCTCGCTGTCTGCATCCTCGGCTGAATAGAAACCTCCATCGGGGTCGGTCATGTCGCGCCGGATATACTCCGCCGTCTCACGGACCGTCCGCTCGAAGAGTGGGTCGCCGCTCGCGCGCCATGCCTCGGCATACGCCATGAGAAGGAGCGCCTGGTCGTAGAGCATCTTCTCGAAGTGGGGGACGAGCCATCGGGAGTCGGTCGAGTATCGGTGGAACCCGAAGCCGACATGGTCGTAGATCCCTCCTCGGCGCATCGCCGTGAGCGTTCGTTCGACCATCTCCAGGAGCCTGGCGTCGCCCCTGCGCGCGTGGCATCGGAGGAGGAACAGCAGATTGTGTGGCGACGGGAACTTGGGAGCGTCCCCGAACCCTCCGTGCCGGTCGTCGAACGAATCGGTGAGCGCGGCACACCCCGCATCGAGAACGGTTGTCCCGAGTGCCGTCCCGTCAGGCGCTATCCCTGCGTTGCTGCCGTCGAATCCCGGGGTGCTGTCCGTAGGCGTGAGACCGCTGTCCGCTCTCAGGGCGGCGGTGACACGCTCGGATGTGTCCACGAGTTCCGCTCGCCGCGTTCTCCAGAGACCCGCTATCCGCGGGAGAAGCTCGATCATGCCCGTCATGCCGAAACGGCTCTTCCTGGGGAGATACGTGGCGGCGAAGAACGGAGCGCCGCCCGGGGTCGTGATGACGGTCAGCGGCCACCCGCCCCGGCCGGACATCAGGACCGCGGCGTCCATGTAGACGCCGTCGATGTCGGGCCGCTCCTCGCGGTCGACCTTGATGCAGACGAACGACTCGTTCAGGAGGGACGCGACGTCCTCGTCCTCAAAGGACTCGCGCTCCA
The DNA here is from genome assembly GCA_964516845.1 of uncultured bacterium. GTDB lineage: Bacteria > Joyebacterota > Joyebacteria > Joyebacterales > Joyebacteraceae > JAPEKQ01. The sequence goes on along the minus strand of CAZEXP010000020.1, from coordinate 11,075 downwards.
TGACGTGGCACCAGTGGCAGGTCGAGTATCCTATGGAGAGGAAGATGGGCCGGTCATCGGCTCTGGCGCGCTCGAAGGCCTCATCACCCCACGGATACCAGTCCACGGGGTTTCCCGCGTGCTGGAGAAGGTAGGGGCTTCTCTCACCGCCGAGGCGGTTGGAGCTGCCGGCGGCGCCATGTTCGGGTTCTCTCCTCATTATATATGTAGATGCGTGGCGGCATCACACGGTGCGGGATGGGCCTTCCGTGGGCCGCCGAGGGCGAATAGTGTCAGAGAATGGGGGTTCTTCAGGAGTTCGACAGCACGTCGCGGACCTTGGTGACGAGCTTCGCGGCGAGGTACGGTTTCTGGATGAAGCCGGCGAGGCCCTTGCCGACGAAGCGCCCCGTGATCTCCTTCTCTCCATAGCCGCTCGAAAGGATGATCCGGAGATCCGGGTCGAGCTTTCTCAGTTCCCGGAAGGTCTCTTCGCCGCCCATGTTCGGCATCGTGAGGTCGAGAAGCACGCAGACGATGCTGCCGGAGTGCTTCTGGTAGGCCTCGATCGCCTTGAGTCCGTCCGACGCCGTGACGACGTCGAATCCGGCGCGCTCGAGCATCTGCTGCGTTACGCGGCGTACCGTTGGCTCGTCATCGACGAGCAGGACGGTCCCGCCCGAGGAGTTCCACGCTGAGCGTGGCTCCCTCACGGCGTCGTGCACCGCCGCCACGGCGTCTTCGTCCGTGCTGACGGGAATGAGAACGCGGAACGTCGTCCCGACCCCCGGTGAGCTCTCGACCGAGATCGTACCCTTGTGAGCGCGCACGATGCCGAGAACGGCCGCCAGCCCGAGTCCGCGCCCGGTGAACTTTGTTGTGAAAAACGGATCGAAGATGCGCGACGCCGTGTCCTCATCCATTCCTGTGCCGGTGTCTTCCACCTCGATGCAGACGTACATTCCCTCCGGGAGCTCCTCATTCGCGTAGCCCTGCGAGAGTTCATGGCGGTCGCACCTGGTGGCGTGTGTTCTCAGCGCGATCACGCCGTTGTCGTCTCCGATGGCGTCCGAGGCGTTGGTCATGAGGTTCATGATGATCTGGCGGATCTGCGTCGCGTCGCCCGTGATGAGAGGCAGGTTCTCCTCGAGGTCGAACCGGACGATCGCGCTCTTCGAGAGTGACGCGTCGAGCAGGTGCGACATCTCGCTCACGACCTCATTGATCTCGATCGGCTCGATGATGAAGCGTCCCTTGCCCGAGTACGCGAGCATCTGCCGGCTGAGATCGGCCGCGCGTTCCGCCGTGTCCCGGATCGCTCGCAGGCTCTCGGACGCCGGATCCTTCTCGTTGAGTTCCATCAACGCCATGTCCGCGTTGCCGAGGATGCCCGTGAGCAGGTTATTGAAGTCGTGCGCGATGCCTCCCGCGAGCACGCCGAGACTCTCCAGTTTCTGCGTGTGCCGGACCTGTGCCTCGAGTCCCCGTCGCTCCTCCTCGGCTTTCTTCCGCTCTACGGCGAGCGAGATGTTTCCGGAAACGAATCGCATCAACTCGAGTTCGCGCTCCGTGTAGAGCTCACTCTCGTCGTAGCTCTGGACGGCCACGACGCCGAAGACGCCGCGGGATGTCTTCAGCGGCATTCCCATCCAGACGGGGGAGGGTTCGCCGTAGACGGTGACATCCTGTTCGTCTTCGAGTCGTTCCTGCGTTCGCTGATCGATGAGATACGGTTCTCCGGTTCGTCTGACGTAGTCGGTGACGCTGTTCTCCAGCGGGACCGGTCCGGTGGGCGCCGCGTCGAGCAAGTCGGCGTGGTACGGGAAGGAGTAGAGCCTGGTCTCCTCGTCGTAGAGCGCGACATAGAAGTTGGTCGTATCCATCAGGCGTCCGAGCTCCTGTCGCACCGTGTGCAGGAAGGCCTCGAGCGTATCCGTGCTGCCGGCGGTCTGCGAGATATTGAGGAGGACCGAACGCGCCAGCTCCTCGTTCTTCTGCGCCGTGATGTCACGCACTGTGCCCCAGATCCGGGTCGGCTGCCCCTGTTCATCGCGGGCGCGCCACGCCCGAACGGCAACCGGCACGATGCCCCCGTCGCCCCGGTAGTATTCCTTTTCGTATTCCTCTGAGAATCCGCGCTCCATGACCGCGGCGTTGATCCGTGAGTCGAACTCGCGCCACTTCTCCGGCGTGAAGTCGGAGAACCGCGTACCGACGATCTCGTCCATCGTGCGACCGACGATCTTGAGGAACGCCGGATTGGCCTCGAGGACCGTGCCGTCCAGCGTACCGACGGCGATGCCGTCGAGACTGGACGAGAAGAGACCTCGGAACTTCTCCTCCGACGCTTGAAGGGCTTCACTTGCCCTCTTGCCCGCGACGATGGCTCCGATGCTGGACGCCATCGTGACGAGCGCCTCGCGCGCGTGCTCCGGGAAGTCCGCGATCTCTCTCGAAGCGATGCCAAGGAGACCGGTGAGTCGACCCTCGTGTGTGATCGGCAACAGCGCCGCCGCGGAGATCCCCTCGCGTTGGAACGCCTGATGGACCCCGTCAGTCGCGTCTCCTGCCGGCAGGGCGTCGCTTGCCTTGAGAAACGCTCCTTCCGCTGTGTTGACAGTGTTCGCAACCAGCCCCAGATCCGGGTCGAGCCGCTGCGCGGCTCGGACGAATTCATCCGAGTGACCGACGGACGCGGCGAGTCGGAAGCCATCGTCCTCCGCGAGGAACACGGCGCCCGCGTCGGCGCCCGAGACGTCGAACGCGGCCCGGATGCAGCGGTCCAGCGATTCTTCCACCGACTGCACCGAATGGAGTGTGATGCTCAGATCGCGCTGGACCTGCGTCAGCCGCTCCATTCTTCTTCGCGTTGTGGCGTCATGAACGATCGTGATGACTCGCGTGACCTTCCCTTCCTCGACGACGGGGATCTTCGTCGTCTCGGTGAAGACCTCGTTGTCGCCCAGCTTCACACGATTCTCGGTCACGAGCGTCTCACCCGTGCCGAACACCTGATCGTAGTTCCCGAGCGTCAGGTCGTCCAGGAAGGGGAAGGCGTCCTTGAGATGAGTGCCGATGCCGGGCACCGGAACTCCGAGCCCCGTCAGCCACTCCTTGTACCGTCGGTTCAGCAGGGTGATCGTGAGGTCCCGGTCCACGACGTGAACGGCGTCGTGCATCGAGTCGATCGTCATTCTATAGAGAGCCTCCGAGCCGCGGAGTTCCTCCTCGGAAGCGCGGCGGTCCGTGATGTCCTGGACGGCGCCCACCACGCGCGTCGTCCGTCCGCTCGCGTCATCCAGGATCGGGCGCGCGTAGTCGCGGACCCAGCGTGTCTCTCCGCTCTGCGTCAGGATCCGGTATTCAACGACGGACTCCTGTCCGGCAAGAAGCTGCTCGACCTGCCTCCGGGCGATCGGTCGGTCCTCCGGCGGCAACAGCGTCTCCCATCCGCCGCGGGCCTTGAGCTGTTCCCTGGTCCATCCGGAGATACGCTCCAGCGCTCCGGAGACCCACTCGGCCGTGAACGTCCCATTCTCGTCCACATGGTAAGCGTACGCGAAGTCCGAGGTCAGATCCGAGATCGAGCGGTACTTGTCCTCGCCGTACTCGAGCGAGTGCTCGATGTCCCGCAGCCACGTCACGTCAATGCCGGTGCCCCAGTGCGCCCACCCGCGGATCGGCATGCGGTCCGAGATGTTCGACCACGAGACGATTCGCTGCGAGCCGTCCTCGTGTGTAATCTCCCATTCCCAGTTCCGGTAGTCGCGTCCGCGCTCGCTCCACTCCGCCAGGAGCTTGCTTCGAAAGTCGTCGTCGGGGTAGAGAAGCTCGAGAATGGCGTCGCGGCCGATGACTTCGTCGGCCGAGTATCCCGTTACGCGTTCGCACTCGGCGTTCCACGCCATTATGCGCCCCATGTCGTCGAATCCGAACACCATGACGGGCATGTTCTGCACGATCTTCCTGAGCTGCTCCTCGCGATCGCGGACCGCCTCCTCGATGCGGATGCGCTCCGTGAGTTCGCGCTTTATCTCGCGGGTCTTGCGAGCGACCTCGCGCTCGAGCGACCACGACCAGTAGAGGGCGGCCGCCAGAAGGAGCAGGAGCGGGATACCGATCCAGGCCGCCAACCTGAGCACGCGCCACTTCACGGCCGGCGCTTCCTCCGGGAACCACCTCGATCTGATCTCGGTGTCGAGTCCCGCGGTCCTGACCGCCGTGTGTCCGGCCGCGAGTCTCGCGAGGAGCTGGGTGTTGCCCTTCTGGACGGCGAAGCAGTAGTCGCGCGGCAGGATCTCCTCGCCGACCGGTGTGATGAGATGCGTCAGCCCGCTCCGATGGATGTGGAAGAGGCCCTGGAGCTTGCCCGCGAGCGCGCAGTCGTACTCGCCGCCGGCGAGCAGTTCAAGAGCGGCCTGTTGATCGGGAACCGTCACGATGTTGTCCGTGAGCCCCGTCTCCAGCAGGTAGTCGTGCATGATGTCGCCGTCCTGGACGATGATCGACGTTCCTCGCGCGTCCTCGAGCGTGCGGATCGGCGATCCCTTCCGGGCGAACAGCGAGTGTGTCACGACCACGTGCGTGTGCGAGAAGTCGAACTCCTCGTCGCGCGCGGAGGAACGATACATGCCGGTCACGATATCGGCGCGGCCCTCGCGCAGATCATCAAGCACTGCATGCCAGGGGCCGAGTTGAACTTCGACCTCGAGTCCGGCCTCCTCGGCGATGGTGCGAAGGAGATCGATGTTGTATCCGGCCGGCTGACCGGCATCGTCCAGAAATTCATACGGTGGGTAGTTGTCGTCCCCGCGCGCGATGAGCGTGCGTCCCTCCTGGGCGAGGGCCGACTGAAATGCCGCGAGGGCAAAGGCGACCACGATGAGAGCCGCGACGGTCGCCGGTATGGAGTGTTTCCTTTTTGTCATTGCAGGTGTCTTCGGGGTCCACGCCAGCGCATCTTGCACACACCAATCCAAGTCTGAGCGTATCCTATCATCGGGCGAGACAAACGCAAGCGGCATCTGGCAATGGGAGGGTGCGGTCCTACGAAGGGCGATGGGCATCTCCCATCACGCGCGACACCTCTGAGATCAACGAGTCCGAACTGAACGGTTTCTGGAGGAATCCCCAATGGTCGCACTTCTCGAAGCGCGCCATGACGTCGTCCCCGGAGTATCCGCTCGAGATCAGGATAGGGACATCGGGGCGGACATCGCGCATCATCTCGAACACCTGTCCCCCATCCATGTCCGGCATGGAGAGATCGAGCACAACGCAGGCTATCTCCTCGGAGTGCTCACGGAAGAACTCGAGGGCGCACTGGCCATTCGCTGCCGTGGTCACGGTGTATCCCGCCTTGTCGAGCAGTACCTCGCCGATATTGCGCACGACGTCCTCATCATCGACGAGGAGCACTCGTGTCGTGCGAATCAGCTCCGGTCTCGGATTCTCCATCACTTCGCGCTCCTCTGTGTTCGATGTCGTTTCGGTGTCTGATGGCGGCAACACGACCCTCATCGTGGTTCCTTCCCCCGGCGCGCTTGCGACATTGATGGTCCCGCCGTGCATTCGCACCATCCCCTGGACTGCCGGCAGACCAAGCCCGCGGCCGGTGAACTTCGTTGAGAAGAAAGGTTCGAACACTCGCCGCTGCGTCTCTTCATCCATGCCGCATCCGGTGTCGCGCACTTCGATGAACGGGCAGGCCGTGCCGCCGGGCAGCGTATCGGTCCCGGCGATGCCGGGTCGTGAAGTGCCCCTCGGACACGTCGTCCCCGTCGTGATGCTGATCTCGCCCGGGCTTCCGTCGAGCGCCTCGACCGAGTTGGTCACGAGCGTGCGAACGACCTGCGCGAGCTGCGCGCGATCCGCGTTCACCGCTCCGGCCGGGGCTGCGTCGAGAGTGAACGTGACCGTCTCTGGTACAAGTGACTTGAGCACGTCTCGCATGCCGCGCACCTCGGCGGCGAGGTCCAAAGACTCGGGCGCGGTGGCCGCGCGTCCGGAGTAGGCGAGCATCTGCCGGCAGAGCTCGGATGCGCGCTGTGAGATGTTCCGGATCTCGTTGAGGGCCACGGCCGCAGAGGACGTCCGCGGCAGGTCGAGGAGTGCGAGGTCGGCGTTGCCGAGGATGCCCGTGAGAAGGTTGTTGAAATCGTGCGCGATACCACCGGCCAGGACACCGAGACTCTCGAACTTCCGCGCCTGGCGGACCTGCTGTTCGAGCTCCGCTTTGTTCTCCTCGTCCTGCAGCCGCACGATCGCCGTGCCGAGATTCTCCGCGACGAACGACATCAGGTCCAGCTCTCGGCGCGTGTAGGCATTCTCATCAACGTAGCTCTGGACGACGGCGACGCCAAGCACTCCGCGCTGGGTCATCAGCGGGACTCCGAGCCACGACTTGGAAGGTGTGCCGCCGCGGTGAAGCTCCTCGCGTCCCGCGAGCTCGTTGAACTCCGTCGCGGAGACGAGCAGCGGCTTCGCACCGCGCCGCACGAAGTCGGTCGCGGACCCGTTCCCCCCGACCGGGGCATGAAGCTCGACCTCATCGAATTCGTCATAGAAGCACTCGAATCGATATGTGTCCGACGGCTCATCGTACAGAGCGACATAGAAATTGGTGGTGTCCATCAGAGCTGAAAGCGCTCCGCGGATGGCGCAGAACAGCTCCTCAAGGCTTCGTGCCGAGTGCGCTGTCTGTGAGATGCCGAGCAGTGTCGACTGGATCCTCTCGATCCACTTCCGTTCGCTGATGTCGCGGACGAAGGCCTGAATCAGCTTCTCGCCGCCTACCTCGACGCAGCCCAGACTGACCTCCGCGTCGAAGGTCGTGCCGTCGTACCTGGCGTGGAGCCACTCGAATCGCTGCGGAACCCCCGCGATCGCACTCGTGATCTTTTCGATGGCCGATTCCCGGGAGTCGCGCCCGTCGTGCTGCTGCCGCGGCGAGAACCCGTACGGGGGTTGGTCTATGATCTGGTCGCGCGTGCACCCGAAGATCTCCAGCGTTCTTGCGTTGCAGTCGATGAATCGGTCGCCGCGCATAATGAAGACAGCATCGTTCGCCTGGTTGAAGAGCGAGCGATAGAGTGTCTCGCTGTCCTTGAGCGAGCGCTCCGCCTCGAGTCTGAGAGTCACATCGTGCAGGAAGCTGAGCACCGCGGGTCGCTGTTCCCACTGGATGAGGACCGAGCGCACCTCGACCGTCCGGATCTCGCCGCCGGCCGCGATCATGCGTATCGTGTACGCTTCTCCACTGTCTTCACCCCGGAGATGCCGCAGATGGATGTCGGCGATCATCGCGCGATCATCCGGGTGGATGAACTCGGAGAACGGCATCGAGAGAAGCGTCGCTTCGTCGTGTCCCGAGATGTCGGAGACGTTTGGGTTGATCAGTTTGAGGACGCCATCCTGCGCGACGGTGATCGCGTCGGTTGCGTTGATGACGATCGTGCGGAATCGCTCTTCCCGCGCGGAGAGCTCCGCGTTGAGTCGCTCGAGCGCGCTGACCCGTGCGCGCAGCCTGCGCTCGTCTTCCGCAGAGATGTCGGATGTCGCTCTGTTCTCGTCCACCGAACCCGCCTCCGCATGCTCGATCCAGACCTCTGGTGCGGCCCTCACACAGGGATTCCAGGCCTCATATGCATGCATTAATCCTGCCAGTTCGCGGTTGTCAGTCGGTGACGGATCCCTCATGCTTCAGCCGTTGCGCCGTCGTCGTCGACATGGCCGTAAGCCTCTGCTGAAGAACGCATTAGAGCTGCCCGCACGCAGCGTTCGCCGCCCGCGCAGGAACCCCCCGGTCGCCGTCGGCCGGGGGGTCTGCGCGGTTCATGCTGCCGGCGGGGGGAGTCGCGCAGGATGCGCGTCCCGCCGGCGCTATTTGCGGGTGGGACCGGGGCTGACCGGCGGGTGAACGGCTACTCGCCGTCCGTCGGATGGACGGTTACTCGCCGGTCGCAGAGAGGAAGGCCGGGTCCTGCCACAGAGGCTCGAGGTCCGTGTCGAGCCGGGCGCGCGGCCCGAGCAGCGCGTCGCGCGCTGTCGCCTCCCGAACGTGTTCGAGCGCCTCGTCCCCGAACCCTCCCCGGGAGAGGTAGCAGGCGAGGTGGTAGTAGCACTCGGCGCTGTCCGGATACTGCTCGACCGCGCGTCGCCCGATGGCGATCGCGGCCGTGGCTTCGCCGGCTTCCAGCAGGCGATACCCCTCGAGGATCAGCGCCTCCTCCTTCCACATCATGAAGATCCGACGCAGCTCGGCGATCGGGTCCTCGGCATCGTCGACGCGGAGGTCGCAGTAGACGTCGTTGTACCCGCCGTATCCGCCGCCGGCCTTGACGATGAGGATCGCGGCCGACTGCATCCCGCGCGAGTCTCCGCCCGCCGCCTGACCGGCCTCGATGGCGCGCATGAGCCGCTCGCCGAGGATGCCGTCGGTCTCCTCGAACGCGCGCGCCATCGCGAGCACCGTCTCCTCGCTCACGAGGATGTTGCCCTGGGCAGTGTAGTTCTCACCCGTGTGGTGACCCGCCCAGTCCATGCACTCACTGCCGGTGTGCGCGTGCGCATTCCCGCTCGCGTCCACGATGCCAACCTGCCGCTTCTCGCGGTCCTCGTCGTCGACCAGCAGCGCCTTCATGACCTCGTCGACGGGGAGACCTTCCTCAAGCAAGTCCAGCCCCCTGGGACCGAAGGCCGTGTTGCCGTAGGCCTGCGACGCGATGGCTCCGATGTTCGCGCGGGCCCACGGGACGACCGCGCCAACCGCGAAGAACTTCGACTGCACCGCGACGCCGAGTTCGTCGGTCGCCGGGTCGTATCCGACGATCGAGAACGTGGCGATCGGTTCCGTGGCCATGGCCGCAACCGATGTGATGGCCAGAAGCGCCGCGGTCGCGCAGAGCAGGACCGCCGCGACGCGCGGACCGGCTGTGGGACCGACGTGGCGTCGTATCATCCTGCCAGTGTCTGTTCTCTCCATTGTCCCCTCCCTGTTCCGCTCGCTGTCCGTTGTCGTTCCCTCCAGGTTGCCTGCCCGCCTCAGTCACTCGCTCGGGTCGGTGACCTGCCCTCGTCGCGTGACAAGAGGACCAGAAGCGTCGTGGCGACGAGTGCGAGCGCCCCGCCGAAGACGAACGGCGCCGATGGCCCGAGGCCCGGCCACCCGCCGGCGCCCTGCCAGAGCAGACCCGCGATAAGACTCGCGGGGAAAGCCATGATGCCGACCGCCGCGTTGTAGATGCCGTAGGCGGTGCCGCGCCGGTCGGCCGGGACGAGGTCGGCGACATATGCCTTGGCCGCCCCGTGTGTCAGTCCGTAGTAGACGCCGTAGACACCCATGAGCGCCCACGTGTGCCAGCCCTTCGTTGCGGCAGCGAATCCCGCATACACGAGCGCGTAGATGAGCCATCCGGCGACGAGGAACCGCCGCCTGCCGAATCGGTCGGAGAGCGCCCCCGCCGGACTGGCGACGACGGCGTAGACGAAATTGAAAGTGATGAGCATGCCGAGGACGCCGGCGACGGTGAGCCCGGCGTTCTGCGCTCTCAGGATGAGGAACGCGTCCGACGAGTTGCCGAGCGTGAACAGGATGATGACAAACAGGAATCGCCGGAACCGGCTGTCGAAGCCGGCGAGGGAGAGGCTCGGCGGCGTTCGCTTCTCGCCGAGGATGCATGTTTCTCTCGCGCCGACGGCGAGGACTATGACTGCCAGTACTGCGGGGATCATGCTCGCGAGCACGACGATCTGGAACGTGGCCCTCGTCAAAAGCTCAGTGTTCTGCTGCACCGCAAGGAGCACCGCGAGCGCGATGCCGATCCCGATCATGGCGCCTGCCGTGTCACCCGCGCGATGGAGCCCGAACGCGATTCCCCTCCGGCTCTCGTCGACGCTGTCCGCGATGAGCGCATCGCGCGGCGATGTCCGGATACCCTTACCGACGCGGTCGGCGAACCGCACCCCGAGCACGCTTCCCCATGAGCCGGCGAAGTAGAGGAACGGCTTGGCGACCGTCGACATGCCGTATCCGAGAACGGCGAGCCACTTCCGCGTTCCGATCCTGTCGGAGAACCAGCCGGAGAAGAGCTTGAGGAGACTCGCTGTCGTCTCGGCCGTTCCTTCGATGACGCCGATGAGCGCCGTTCTCACGCCGAGCACGTTGAGCAGGAACAGCGGGACGAGATTGATGATCATCTCACTTGAGATATCGGTGAGGAAGCTGGTGACCGTGACGATCCAGACGTTTCGGGGCAGACCCGGGCCTCGAGATGTCGGGCTGGCGCATCGGTCCGTAGCAGGGGTTCGCATCGGGATCCTTCCATGGCGGCGTTGGCACGCTCGAGTAACGGGTCACTACAGGCTACGGGATGGCGGCATCGTCCGACAAGCAGGAACACATCCGCCGTCACCGTCTTGCCGCGCGTGGGAGCGTCCCCGGCGCGGCCTGTTCTGGCCGTCTCAGCGCGCTGGCGGGTTGACACTCACCGGCCCCGGTAGTAGACTCTAAAGCCAATGTCACCGTGGCAAAGACACAACCGCGCCGCGGTGCGTCTGTGTCGGGCAGCCGGTTGGCCGGCTGTTCTCGAGTTCGGTAGGTGGGCGGCAGCGCTTGCCTATCGTTCCATGTTGAGCACAGCCAGCGGCACGCGCGACCGGCACGCGGGCAACACACGACACGAGTGAGATCACACATCGACACGGGTGGGCGAACGCACACGTGTCCGAAGAATCATCGGAGGTGTGGATGAGGCTCAAGCTGAGCGCAGAAGTCATCAAGGGAGATCTCGTCGAGAGGGTTGCAGAGCTCTCCGGCCAGAACCTGTCCGCATGTTACCAGTGCGGACGGTGCTCGGCCGGATGCCCGGTCGTCGAGGAGATGGACATCATGCCGAGCGAGGTCATCCGCCTGCTGCAGCTCGGCCAGGTCGAGCCCGCGCTCGATTCGGAGACGATCTGGATATGCGCATCGTGTCTCCAGTGCGCCTCGCGCTGTCCACGTGGTGTGGAGTTCTCGAGCATCTGTGACGCGCTCAGAGCCATCGTGCTCCGCAAGCGTCTCAGCGGCTCGGTCGTCGACGCAGACGAGGTAACCA
>CAZEXP010000019.1:17536-40645 GCA_964516845.1 uncultured bacterium | reverse complement strand
TGTGCGTTCCCGGGCAGGCGAGCACGGGCGAAACCGGGACATTCTTGTTTTGCATCCCGACCCGACATCAGAAGCGTCCGGCTCTACTTGGCAGCCTCGTTGACTCTGGTGCCGCGACTGATTTCGCCGTTGTCAATCCTGAGGTGGAATCCACACTCGGGGTTGGAGCACACCCAGGCCTTGTACGTAATGGCCGCCCCATCGCGCCCATAATCCGACAAGGGGATCAACACACCCTTCTCACACATGCGGCAGGCAGGAAACGAACTGGGCATCTCAACACCTCCCATCCCTCTATCGTCTGATAGCTCCACCCGTGCTCTTCACCTCCCGGGCTGCGTCCGGCGCCACAGCGGGCGCACGAACGGAGTCCTCTCGCGTCGCCGCGCCGTGCGGGCCGGGCGATGCACGTGTCAACCTCGTCTCTTCGTCCTGATCATCCGGAGTCTACCCCTTCACGCGCGCGGCTGCAATGTGTGCGAGCCGAATCGGCTCCGGCAGTCTATACCCTTGCGCGGTCCGAAGCACCCACTCCGCCGCGGATTCCACCGAAATCCTGTGTCCGGGCGAGACGAACAGGGGCTTCGTGTTGTCCTTGCTCCTGAGGACGACGCCCACCTTTCTGCGCTGGATGGACAGCGTCCGCATGGCTCCGCGCTTCTGCTTGGGCTCCTTGAACTCGCCGATCAGGCGCGTCCCGGCGCATCCGATCGATGGGCGGTCCAGAAGAAGACCCATGTGGGAGGCGAGACCCAGCCCCCGAGGGTGCGCGATGCCCTGGCCGTCGAACATGAGAAGGTCCGGCTCCCGCGCGAGCTTCCGGTAGGCGAGTTCGACCACCGGACCCTCGCGAAAACTGAGCAGACCGGGCACGTCCGGAAAGATCGGCTCCGCCGACGCGGAGACGGTCTCGAGGACCTCGAGCGTCCCGGCGTCGAGTACGACGATGGCCGCATGAAGGAGGTCCCGCTCAGCCGAGAAGGAGACGTCGAAACCAGCGACGCTGCGTATCTCGCCGAAGTCATCCTCGAGAACGAGTCCGGACCTCAGATCCTCCTGGGTCCGGAAGGCGTCCTGGACCGAAACATTCCAAGAGTGACCGCCGCCCATCATCATCCGCATCTCCTCATGTCTAGGCGAGATAGCCTACGTGAAAGCTCTGTGAAAGTCAACCGGCAACCCCTATACTGGACCCCGTTCAACGGACCAGTGCGCGTCGCGCCAGCCCTCGCGCGACCTGCGTTGGACGCGCAATACGGTTTCGTGCGGGCGCGCATGCGCCCCCGCGCCACGGAGGAGAGTCCATGAGAAGAGGTATCTTCATCATCCTGATCGCCATCGCCGGCGCCCTCATCATATGGGGCTTCGCGAAGTTCCAGGAGGGGCGCATGGCGGAGCAGATCGAAGCGTTCGCCGCCATCGAGGACCCGGCTGCGCGAATCGATGCCATCCTCGCGTTCGTCGCCGACCACCCGAATCTCGAGCAGGCCTATGTCGATCAGGCCGCGGAGGGCATCACGGAGTCGATCGGCCAGCTCGGTGAGAGCGTGGATGGGGCGACCTGCATCGACAAGATGCTTGAGGGCGGCGTCCCGGACCAACTCATCACGCCGCTTCTGTCCGAGGAGCACTACATGGTGCTCGTCAATCTCTACTACGCCGAGGTCCCGGGCCTCGCCGAGAAGGCGGACGCCCTCGCGCGCGAGATCCTCGAGCGCGGCGACGGCACGGCGCAGCAGTTGCTCGGCGCCGCATACATCCGCAGCGCCATCCATCCGGCGCTGACGGACCGCTGGCCGACGCCCTTCCCCGACACGGGCCTGACGCTCGAGCTTGCTGACGCCGGTCTCGGCCTCGAGGGCGACGTGCCTGAGTGGTTCACGCCCGTTCTTATCAGCGCGTACCGCCCGATGCTCGGCGAGATCATTCTCGTTCGTGGTCCGGGGACGGAGGTCGCATTCATCGACTCACTTCTGGCCGCATCGCCCGACGGCGCGCACCAGTACGCCCTTCACTACCATCGGTTCATGCGTCTCCGCGAGGAGAATGGGGGCGCCGCGATGCAGTCCGCTCACGCCATGGCCCAGCTCATGGCGGAGCACGGTGACCAGACCAGCCTCAACGCGGTCGGATACGCCATTGCCGACAGCGATCTCGATCCGGAGCTCGGGCTCTCGCTCTGCGAGCAGTCGCTCGTCTTCGCGAGTTCGGCCGAGGACAGCGCCAATGTACTCGACAGCATCGGCTGGGCCCGCTACAAGCTCGGCGACTACGACGCGGCGAAGTCCGCGATCCTCCTGGCGATCGACTTGACGCCCGGCAATCCGGATCTCGACGACGTTATGGTCACACATCTGCTCGACATCTATGACGCGTCCGATGACGCGGAGGCCGCCGTCGAGCTTCTCGCGCCCATCGTTGCCCGCTCGCCGAACCCGGCGGAGAACGGCGGGGACGCGCTGATGCTGTGGCTCGCGCGCGCCGGCGACACCGCTTCGCTCAGTTCGGTCGTGACGCAGTACCGCTACGGCGGGATCCAGACCGCGCCCGACTTCACGCTCACGGGCGTTGGCGGCGAGACCGTCGGCCTGCTCGATTGCGAAGGGTCCATCCTCGTGCTCAACTTCTGGGGGGCCGGCTGAGGACCCTGCCGTGTGGAGTTGCCACACCTCGCAGAGCTCAGCACCACCTTCGGAGGCATGCCGGTCAGATTCGTCTCGATCACCTCGGGGCTCGGCAGTGACGCGGTGAAGCAGGTATTGACGGACTGCGGTGTGACGTACGAGACATTCTTCGAGTGCAATGCAACGTTCGATGCGTACGGCGTCCGCGGCATCCCGACGACGGTCATCATCGACCATGAGGGTCGATTGATGTACCGGCACGTCGGGTTCAGAGAGGGTGACGAGACCATGTTCGCGGCGGAGATCGAACTGCTGCTGTCGTGGATCCCGGCGGCGTAGAAACACCACGACCCGACGGCTGTCGCCGACGGACGGAATCGCATGAACACACGAAGAAGGGGACGGGCCAGACGCCCGTCCCCTTCGTTGTTCACATCGCACGCGCTCTCCATATCGCGCGGCGTTGTTCACGTCGCACGCCCGGTGCTATACGAGTGCGGCGCCGCCAGGACCGATCGATCAGCGATACAGCGCCTTGATCGCACCCCAGCTCGAGCGCTCGACCGGGACGTCACCCGTCCCGAGGATGACCTTGTCGATGTACCATCCGCGCATGCCGTAGCTGCCGTCGCTGCCGAAGAAGAAGCCGATATGGATCTCCTGACCGACGTAGGCGCCGAGATCGAAACAGTTCCGGAAGAACTCGGGCGCCGGGTCATACTCATTGGCGAACACCAGTTCGTCGTCCACGCAGTAGGGATCCTCCCAGGCGAGATTGCTGTACCCCTCCTGCGGAATGATGAGGTCCCAGGTCGAGGCGCCGTCGGTCGACACCTTGACGTTGCCGCCGTCGTATGTCTCCTCGATCTCGTACCAGTGGCAAAGCTCCAGGCACGTGCAGTTCTCGGTGACGGTGAAAGGGCCGATGATGGCTATATCGCCGGCGTCGTCCGGATACTCACCGGTCAGGGTCGTACCGAGCACGCTACCGATCGCCGAACCATCGCACGCCTCCGTCGGGATCCCGCTCGGCGTTCCCCACTCCCAGGTGGGGTCGCCGGGCCCGCAGCTCTCCATGGTCACGCCGTTGTTGCCGGCGCCGAAGTCGTAGACGACACATTCGCTCACCGACGGACAACAGAGTTCGTCGAGCGGGAAGCACTGGATCTGGATCTCGAACTCGCCGACGTCGGAGGACTGATACGCTTCCGCGACCAGGTAGTAGGTCCCCGGGGCGATATCGGCCGCGTAGAGGAACATGTCGCCGCACGCGATGCAGTCGTCCTCATCGCAGCTCCCGAGGAGGTAGAGGTCAATGTCGGGGTCGTTGTCTGAAAGCTGCGCCGAAAAGGCCACGTTGCTGGCGCCGCCGATCGTGAGCTCATACACGACCTCGGGGCCAACGGCGTCCCAGCAGTCGCAGCTGTAGGCGGCGACGTTGGATGGGGCACCGACGTTGGTGCCATAGATGGTCTGCCCGCATGTCACAGGTATCGCCGCCGAGCAATCGAGCAATCCCCGCGACTGAGTCTCCGGGGATTCGGCTCTCACTTTGTGCTCGCCCGCAGCGGCAAGCGTCGGAGCGACGAGAAGCAGAATCGACAGAATAGCAATGACACGCATCGCGGTCCTCCTTTTGAAACTGCCCCGAGGGATGCCGCTCACATGCCCGGCTGAGTGGCTCCAGTACGACCGGTTCCGACTTGATCGGTTCCATTATACACCGGACAGTAACGGCGCAACAGATGTAGCTGGCCCGTCGCTGCTCGGCCTGAATGCCCGCTCGGGTAACCGGGATGGCTCGCGCGGCAGTATCAGGTCTTCCGCTCCTTCTTCTTCGCGGCCGGGAACAGCACGTTGTTCAGGATGAGACGGAACCCCGGCGAGTTCTTGTGCATGGAGAGGATGGTCGGCGGGTCCCCGACGATGTGACGGTAGTCCTCCGGATCGTGCCCGCCGAGGAAGGTGAACGTCCCGCGGCCGAAATTGCCATGGATGTACTTCACCTCGTCGCGCCCGGGGTAGTCACCGAGGATCTGGACGTGCCGCTTCACGAGGCTGCGGCGGAAGCTCGTCGTCTGACCCATGAAGCCCTTGATGATATCGACGTGGCACTGCGTGAGCATCGTGGGGACCGGGTCGTACTTCGCGGAGAAGTCGAAGAGCGTGAAGTAATCGGTCTCCTCGGAGCGCATCTTGACCTCTTCGGTCATGTCGATGTCGGAGAACTCGTAGATCATCGGACTGGTGAAGAGCTCGAAGTTCGTGAACGCGAATGTCCGAGAGTAGTCGAGCCGGTCCTGGCATCCGGGCTCCGGCGGATCGCCGTCGAACGGCTCCGCGATGATATCGACGCCGACGGCGCTCAGGGCGATGTCGTAGCTGTCGCAGGCGGAGCACATCGCGAAGAGGAACCCGCCGCGGCCGACGTACTCGCGGAGCGCCTCCGCGGTCGCGCTCTTGTGCGCCGCCACGGACGGGAGCCCTGCCTCATGCGCGAGCCGCTCGAAGTCGGCCTGCCGCTGCTTGTACCACTCCGCGTTCCGGTAGCTCCCGTAGAACTTGCCGTACTGCCCCGTGAAATCCTCATGATGGAGATGAACCCAATCGTAGTTCGAGAGGTCGCCCGCCTGCACCTCGCGGTCCCAGATGACGGTGTAGGGTATCTCCGCGTAGTCGAGCACGAGCATCACCGCGTCGTCCCACTGCTGGATGTTGATGTCGGGAGCGTAGAGCGCGACGGCCGGCGCCTTCTCGAGCAGCACGACCTCCATGTTCTCATCTTCGATCGTGGAGTAGACTGACTGGAGCGCCGCTCCGCCGGTCGGCTCGAACAACACGCCGCGGTAGCGACACTCGTTCTCAACGTCGTTCCCGCCATCGAGTATGTGAAACGACCCACCACGGTAGTTGAGGAGCCACTCGACGCGGTAGCCCTTCTCGATCGCCCAGTACGCAACACCGTAGGACTTGAGATGATCGGTCTGCGTCAGATCCATCGGAATGAGCGTGGACGCCGCGGCGGCCGTCACCATCGTCACGGCGAGCAGGAGTGCGACAAGCGGGAGAGCGACGCTCCGTGCGCGGCTCCGCGTCAAGGTCCTCTTCACTTCCCTGCCCCCTTCCGCCTCAGCGTCTCAAGCTCTCGTCGCGCCTCGCCCGAGAGGTGGTTCGGCGGCAGCTCATCGAGCAGCGCCTCGAACTCCCGGATGGCCTCGTTCTCGTGCCCGCGCATGGTCTTGAGTATCATGCCCCGGCGAAGCCGCGCTTCGGCCTTCACGACGATCGATTCGCTCGCCGCCAGCGCGCGCTCATAGACATCCAGCGCGTCACGAGGCTCACCGGTCCGCTCCGTGAGCGATCCGAGCCGCAGGAGCGCCTCCGACCCGAGCGTCGTCCCCGCGTACCGGGTCGCCACGGTATCGAGGACCCGCGCCGCCGACCGAGCGTCTCCGGTCACCTCGGCCAGAAGCGCCGACGCGTACAGCGCCGCCTGCTCTTCGTCGCCGGCCTCCTGCGCATCCGAGATGACGAGCATGAGCCGGATGGCGTCGTTCGCGAGCCGGCCGCCGACATGCTTCTCGACCGTCTCGCGAAGCTCGGTGATCGCCGCGGCGTTCTCGCCTCGGAGGAACGAGATGAATCCCCGGGCGTATCCGGCCCGCTCGGCGGTCTCCTTCTCGGCTCCGCCCGCGATGATCGCGCCGGCCTTCTCATAGGCAAGATCGAGTTCGCCGCGAGCCAGCCGCGCATCAAGCTCGACGAGCCCGGCCCGAAGGAAGGTCGGTCTCGCGATCCCGCCAACGTTGTCGTGGAACGCGGCGAGCGTGGCAAGCGACGCCGTCGGGTCATCGAGTTCATGGAGTTCGGTCTCGGCGGCCTCGATGAGGGCCGCGTAGCTCTCGGGTCGACCCGCGAACGCCTCCGCCAGCCGTTTCAGTTCGGCGACAGCTCCCTCCGGGTCGCCCAGTTCGACGAGGATGCCGGCGCGCTCGCTCCCCGCGGCCGCAGCCGCAGCGCCCGCGGGATAGAGTTCGAAGAGCACTGCCAGCGCGCGCTCAGCCTCCGTGAGCATGCCCCGATCGCGGACGAGCCTGGCGTACTCCAGCAGCTCCATCCCCCGCCTGCCGCCATGCTGGTCGGAGAGCGTGTGGGCCTCCAGCGCGTCGTCCATCCTCCCGACGAGCGCGTACAGGCTGCCCGCGAAGCTAAGCTCCTGCGGCCGCGCGTTCTCGCGCGCGGCGATGGTCGCGGCCCATCGCTCCACAAGACCCTCGTTCCCGGTCCTGTCCAGGATGCCCTCAACGACGTTCATCCCCCACTGGACCATCCCGGGATTCTCGTTCACGGCGTTGAGACACTCGGCGATCGCCTCGTCGTTCTGCCCGGTCTCGATGTACGCCCGGGCGAGGTCCTGGCTGAACAGATGGGGCTCTCCGGCTCGCGTGCGCCCCTCGACGTATGTCTCAATGGCGTGCTCGAACATCCGGTGCCGGATCTCGAGAGCGCCGACCTCGGAATAGCCGCCAGGGTCCACCTCCCGCCCGCGCATCGGCTCGATCCATGTCGCGTGCGCCTCGTCGCTCCGGCCCTCACGCGCGAGCGCCGAGCCGAGCTCCATCGTCGCGCGACGGTCCCCGGGGTTTCTCGCGAGGTAGTCGTTCAAGAGCGGTATCAGATCGTCGCGGTCCCGGCCCGCCTGCGCGTACGTCCGCGCCAGCGCCCAGAAGACCGCCAGGTCGTCGGGGTACTCGGCGTAGAGGTCCTCGGCGAGGCCGGCGGCCCGTCCGTACTCCTCGAGCGCGAGCGCTCGGCGCACATCCGCGATCCGGGTCGCGATCGTCTCGTCCTCGTGGAGCTCACGCGCGGCGGCGGGAGACGTCACGAGCGGAATGGATAGGAACATCGCAAGCGCAGCGACCACGATGACCGCAACCTCGATCGATCGCCGGGCGCGACGCCCGGCGCCCTCTCGCGGCGGAATGAACTGACGGTCGCGCATCACTCGCCACCCCCTTCGGTCCCACCCGTGCCACCGGCCGCGCCGCTTCCTGCATCGCCTTCCATGTCGCGCGAAAGGCTCTCGAAGTAGGCTCGGATGAGTTCCCGGTACTCGGCGGGGTACTCCCGCTGCATCGCTCGAAGCAGGTCCTCACGGAGTTCGCGACGCGCCTGCGTGATCTCGTCGGCGAGCGCGTCGGGCGAGGTCCGGCGGTATGTCTCACCGACGCTCGACCGCCGCTCCCGGGTGTAGTCGCGTCTCCGGAGCGACCGCTGGGCGTCCAGAAGCCGCGAGAGGATGCGCTTCTGACGGTCGACGGCCTCCTGGGACGCGCCGTGCTGTTCCATCTCCGCGAGCGTGCCCTCCATCTCGTCGACCGTGTCGTCAAGGCGGCCCAGGACTTCAGAGCGGTTCCCGAACTCCTCGGCCAGACGCTGCGCCTGCTCCATCAGTCGCTCCTGCTCGGCCCGCATCCGCGCGAGCTGTTCCTGGTGCGACATGCCTCCCTGCTCACCCATCTGCTGTCGGAGCGACTCGGTCATCTGATTGAGCTGCGCCTGCTGCTCCGCCATCTGTGTGAGCTGCTGCATCAGCTGCTGAAGCGCGCCCGACCCGCCACTGGATGAACTCGACTGGTTGGATGTGAGAAGCTCGACGACCAGCGCGTTGATGCGTTCCAGCGCATCCCGCACGCTCGTCTCGGCGCCACGCGCGCTCTCGGCCGCGAGCCGCTGCGCCGCGCGGAGCATGTCCGCTCGCACGATAGAGATCCGTCGATAGGTGGCCGGGTCTATTTCGAACGAGTCGTTCGACACGCGGAACAGCCGTTCCGCGATGTAGGAGAGCGACTCGGCGAGGTCGGTCTGTTTGGCAACGAGCCGCACCAGCTCCTCCCGCGGGAGTCCCGGCCGCTCGGACACAACGTCAAGGATCTCTTCCTGCGCAACCGAGACCGCAAGAAGCTCGCCGATGGCGCGGAGTGTCGCCTCCCGGTCCCGGTCCTTGAGGCTGCACGCCATGGAACCCTTGCAGTTCGAGAGCCTCGAGAAGAGCGACTTGAGATCGCTCGATGCGGACTCGCACTGCGCTGAGGCCTCCTGGGGCTTCATCTCGCCGAGCTTCTGCGCCGCATCCTGCATCTTCTGCGCGGTGTCCGCCTGCTTGAGCTGGTCGAGCGCCTCCTGCATATCCGCGGCGGCCCCGGGGTCGACCTCCTGCATCTCCGCGATGGCCTGCTCGAGATCCCGCTTGAGCTGTTCCAGCTCGTCCGCCATCTGCTGCTGTTCGGACGCAAGCTCAGCGCTCCGCTGCGCGTCCGGCGACTCGGAGCTCTCACGGGCCATCTGCTCTTCGCGCTCCGCCAGATTCTCGGCGCGGTTCGCAACATCGGCCAGGGTCTGCTCCGCCTTCGCGCGCTTCAGGAGATTCAGCGTCTGCTCGAGCCTTCTAAGGTAGTCATCCTGCGTGAACGTCATCCGCTCCATCGCGGAGCTCATCTGCTCCGGGCTGACCTCGCGCATCGCCTCACGGATCTGCTCGAGGAGCTGGCGCATTTCGTCGCTCGCCACCTCGTCGAGAAGCTCCGAGATCTGATCCACCTTCTCCAGCGTCTCCAGAGTGACGCGGTCGCTCTCGCTCATCTGGTCCCCGAGGTCGACCATCCGCTGGGCCATCTCCGCCACCTGGTCCGCGATGTCCTCCTGTCGCTCAAGCGCCTGTTCGACCCTTTCTTCATCCTGCCAGTCGAGCTCCGGGTCGCTCCTGACTTCCTCCTCGAGCTCGTCGAACACCTCGCTCACGTCCTCCTGCTCCTGCATCAGCTCATCAAGATCGTCGAGGATCTCGTCCTGCTCACCGACGGCGTCGCTGTAGAGCTCGGCCATCGAGGGGAACCTCAGAAGATAGCTCTCGCTCCGGGAGCTCTTCGGACCGTTGACGAGGTCGCTGTCGAAGACCTCGGCGTAGTAGACGAGCATCGTGCCAGGCAGCAGACCGGTCTCGGAGAGGTCCCAGGCGGTCTCCAGGACGACCTCGCGTTCGCCGCGCCCGCCGTACCCCCGCAGAGTCGACGCGACCTCCTCGGCGGAGCCCTCGAGCGAGTAGCGAATGTCGATGCGCGTCACGCCGTAGTCGTCGATTCCCGAGATAACGAGCGGGAGCGCCATCTCGCGCGGGACATCGCGGTCCTCGCCCGGGTCGACGATCCGGACGAGCGGCCGCTCGTCCCGGATGGCCGACACCGCGTACGTGGGCGGTGTCGCGTTGGCGAGCCCGTCGGTATCGGTCACATGGATGGAGTAGGCGTCATCACCGGAAACGACGAACCGGCCCGTGAAGGTGTCCGGCCCAAGCCGCTCCATCTCGATGTCCGCCCCGGAAACGAGGTCGAGCCGCGCCGCCTCGAGCGGCTTGCTCGCGTTAAGGGTCACCGTCACCGACGTCCCTGGAAGTACCGTGACATCACCGCCGTTGTCGTCGCTCCGTCTCGGGACGAGACCGCTGTAGCCTGGGAACGTGAGCTCTATGTCGAGCCCGGTGATGAACGGAGGATCGATGACGGCCACGTCGAACGACAGACTCGCGCCGCCCGCGAGCGCTACCGAGTACGTCAGCGGCCCCCGGATGTCGCGGATGATCGCAAGATGGCCGGCGACCTCGGCTCCCTCACCGCCCGGCTCCACCGGCGCCCGCCCCGCCTCGTCCATCGCGCGTGTCACGGGGACCTCGCCGCTCCGGTTGATGGTCAGCGACGGCGCGCTGTACGCCGCACCCGGCGTCAGGATGAGCTGTGCCTCGATCTCCAGATCGTCACCGGCGACAACCGTCACGTCGCCCGGGTAGACGATGAGCACCACACGCGGCCGCGCTTCCCTGACGAGTGGATGACGCAGCCGCTCGAATGCCGGACTCAGTCTCGAGCCCATCGCGAATACACCGACGGCGCTGATGGCGACGACCGCGAGGAGCGCGAACGCCGCGCGTCTGAGCCCGCGCGGCCGCTCGGCCGAACCGAGGTCGAGTCCAGCGACCTCCTCAACCGTCCGGACGATGAGCCCGTCGATGAGATCGACCGAGTAACCGTGCCGCCCGGTATCGCGCTTCTTCCACAGCTCCGTCGCCGATTCCAGGCTCTCACCGAGCTCGGGATAGCCGCGTTCGATGCGCGCCGCGATCGCGACCGGGTCGATCCTGCGGATGAGAGGCCGAACGACGCGTGTGACCAGTGCGTAGAGAACGAACCCATCCAGAGCGAGCATGAGGACCATGCGAACGAGCGGTGAGATGGTGATGAAACTCTCGAGCAGGAGCAGCAGAAGCGACCCGCCAAGCACGATCGCCACCGTGTGGAGCACGCCGGCGATGACCGCCCGCGTCTTCCACTGCCGGCCGACGGCCGCGATGCGCCGTACGAGTTCGGAGTGTCCGTGCTCGGGTGCGCGAGTCATCCAGTACCTCTCTGATACTGCGCGCCGGCGGAGGTCGCGATCGGCCCAGCGGCGCTCCAGTGCGCTAGTGCGTCAGCGCGTCAGTGTGTCAGCGCGTAGACGACGATGTTGATACCCATCTTGAGCGCCGCCTCGTGCTTCTCGGGCGGGTCGTCATGGACCTCGGCGTCCTCGAGACCGTCGCCGATATCCGTGTTGAAGCTGTAGAACACGACGAGTTCACCGTTGAGGTACGCGCCGTAGCCGTGCGGCGGCCCGCCGTCGTGCTCGTGGATCTTCGGCAGACCCTCGCGGAACTCATAGAACGACGAGTAGATGTCGTGGTCGAACGGCAGCTCCACGAGCGGGCTCTCAGGGAGGACCTTCGAGAGCTCCGCGCGGAACGACGTGTCCATCCCGTAGTTGTCGTCCGCCCAGAGGAAACCGCCCCGCTCGAAGTACTCCCGGAGATTCGTGATGTCCTCGGGCGCCAGCTGCACACGTCCGTGCCCGGTCATGTGAATGATGGGATAGGTGAAGAGCTCTTCCTGGTCGGGAGCGACCGACGCCGGCCGTCGCGCGACCGCCACGTTCGTTCGCTCCGCCAGGGCGTCGAGCAGATTCGGGAGCGCCGTCGGGTTCGCATACCAGTCACCACCGCCACGGTACTTCAGCTGCGCGATGGTCACGCCTCGGCCGTCCTCCGACATGCGCGCCGCCCGAGCGGGTGAACAGCTCCCTGATGCAAGGAACGTCACGACCGCGGCCAGCACCGCGACTGCGATGGCATGCGCCGGCCGGAGCCGTCTTCCGTCTGCTTTGCGCTCGAGCATCAGCATTCTCCTGTTGCTCTCTTAGACGCGGCGTCGACCATCCGAGTTCATAGCAAAGGCGGCGCCCACGGGGAGCGCCGCCTCGATTCTTCCTGCCGGCGTCCGACGCGCCGGCCGGACATCTCATCGTCCCGCAGCACGGCGCTCCGCCCAAGCGACTATGCGTGTCGGCGGCGCCTCCGCGCATCCGACTTGATCTGCCACTCGACAACGAGCGGGCTCGCAACGTAGACCGACGAGTACGTACCGACGATCACGCCGACCATGAGCGCGAACGCGAAGTCCTTGATGACCTCGCCGCCGAAGATGAACAGGCAGACGACCACGAAAAGAGTGGTCAGCGATGTGACGAGCGTCCGCGAAAGCGATTCATTGAGACTCGTGTTGACGATGTCGACGAAGCTCTTGCCGTAGAGCTTGCGCCGGTCCTCGCGGATGCGGTCGTAGATGACGATCGTGTCGTTCAGCGAATACCCGACGATCGTAAGGAACGCGGCAATGACCGGGAGAGTTATCGCGCGACCGGTGATCGAGAACAGCCCGAGCGTGATGACCACGTCGTGGACGAGGGCCGCGACTGCTCCCACGGCGAACTTGAACTCGAAGCGGAGCGAGATATAGATAAGGATCCCGATCAGCGCGTAGATGATCGCCATCGTCGCCTTCGTGCGCAGCTCCGCGCCGATCTTCGGTCCAACGAGCTCCTCGCGCATGAACGTGGCCGTGTTCCCGGGATTGTCGCTGTTGAGCCGCGCCAGGATGACGCCCGCGAGATCCTCCTCCTCGGCCTCCTGCGCCGCAAGCCTGATGATGGCCTCACGGTTCCCGCCGAAATGCTGGATCTCCGCCTCCCCGACCCCCACCGCCTCCAGCGATTCGCGGATACTCTCGGCCGTGATGGCCTGGTCAAACTTCACCTGCAGCAGAACGCCGCCGGCGAAGTCGATACCCGGCTCCGGCCCTCCATGAACGGCCAGCGAGATGAGACCGATCAGGATGACGACGCCGGAAACGATGAAGGCCGCTCTCCGGTGTCCGAGAAAGTTGATGTGCGTGCCGACCAGAAACTCCATCTTCGTGACCTCCTGTGCCGGGGCGTCACGAGCGCCCGGCCGACTTCGCTAGATGCTCAGATGCTTGATGTTCCAGTGTGACGTGAAGAGATCGAACACAACGCGCGTCGCCACGATCGCCGTGAACATGCTGGAGATGATGCCCAGCGAGAGCGTGACCCCGAACCCCTTGATCGGCCCCGTTCCGAAGTAGAGCAGAACACCGGCCGCGATGAGGGTCGTCACATTCGCGTCCATGATCGTCATGAACGCCCTCTCGTATCCGTCGCGGATCGCAGCGCGGATCGTCTTCTGGTTGCGCAGCTCCTCGCGGATCCGCTCGAAGATGAGCACGTTCGCATCGACCGCCATACCGATCGTCAGGATAATGCCCGCCAGACCAGGCAACGTCAGCGCCGGCCTCGGATCAACCGGAAGCGATGACATCAGCGCGATGATCAGGAGGACGTTCACGACAAGAGCCGCCACGGCGATCGCGCCCGCGGCCTTGTAGTAGACGAGCATGAACAACACGACGAGCAGGAACCCGATGAGCATGGCGCGAACACCGAGATTGATCGAGTCGCGACCGAGCGACGGACCGACGGTCCGCTCTTCTATGACCGTCATCGGAGCAGGCAGGCGACCTGCGCGGAGCACGATCGCGATGTCGCTCGCCTCCGCGTCGGTGAAGTTCCCGGTCAACGACGCCGGTGTCCCGGCCGGGATCCTCGATTTGATGACGGCAGCCGACTGAACGACGTCGTCGAGAACCAGCGTGATGTAGTTGCCGATGTTCCTTCCGGTGTACTCCGCGAACGTGCGGCCACCCGTGCGAGAGAGCCGCAGCGAGATACCCGGCGCGTTCGGATAGTCCTGGTCGAGTCCCGGCCTGACGTCCGCCGAGATGACCGACGAACCGACCATGACCGGGTCGGCCTCGAGGATGTAGAACCCGCGGTATTCCTCCCCGTCATCGGAGAGCATGCGCGTCTCCTTGTGCCAGGCGATGCGGTACCGCGGCGTGCCGGGATTCTGCGGGTCACTGGGGAGAACCGCACCCAGATCGAGCCCCGCGAGCCTCGCCTTCGCCCAGGCGACATCGCTCTCCGGCATGAACGGGATCTCGCCGGGGAATCGGAGCTTGACCGACAACGGGCGCTCACGCTCGATCCGCTCGGTCTCGGAGAGCGGGAGACCCGTCTCCGACTCCATGGAGATCTCGCCGCTGGCGAGCATCTGCTCGGAGATGGCGCGGTCGAGTGCCCTCAGGGCGATGTCGGTCTCTTCCCGGCCCGCGACCGGGAGGAATTCCAGAAGCGCTGTCCGGCCGATGAGCCGCTTGGCGCGCTGCTCGTCCTGGAGGCCAGGAAGCTGGACGATGATCCTGCTGTCACCCTCGATCTGGATCGACGGCTCGGCGACACCGAACTGGTCGATACGATTCGTGATGACCTCCTGCGCCCGAGCCATGACGTCCCGTGCCTCGTCGGCCGACAGCCCCTCCTTGTCGACCTCGAGCACCATGTGCATGCCGCCCTGAAGATCAAGACCCAACCGGACGGCATTCGATTCGAGCTGCGCGACGTCGTCGGTCGACATCGCCGCGAGGTCCTCGTCGCTCAGCGAGAGGAACCGGAACGTGTAGGACGCCCTCCAGCCCGCCAGAATCACGACGACAAGGACCAGGAGCACCTTCCATCGCATTTTCGGTGTCATGCACTTCCTCCACAACAAACCGGGACGACTCCCCCGGAATGCTCAACGAGGTTCCCGTTTGGCTAGTTAACTTATGATTTTACCGGGTTCTGCGGGGTCTGGTCAACGGCAAATGGCCCGGCGCAAGACCTGTGGCTACTCCCCGGCCTCGAGAAGCGCCAGCATCTCCGCCACCGCCTCCTCCATCCCGACGATGACCGCCCGGGCGATCAGGCTATGACCAATGCTCACTTCCTCTATCTCGGGAATGCCGGCGATAGGGCCGATATTCAGGTAGGTCAACCCGTGACCGCCGTGCGCGGCGAGACCCATCTCGTTCGCCGCGATCGCCGCGACCCGGATCTTCTCGAACTCGCGCTCGACCTCGTCCGCGTCCTCGGCCTCCGCGTAGATCCCCGTATGCAGTTCTACGATATCCGCTCCGACGGCCTTCGCGCGCCCGACCTGAACGACATCGGGATCGATGAAAATGCTCACGGCCATTCCGTGTTCCTTGATGCGCTCGACGGCCTTCCGAACGCGATCCTCGTCGCCGATGATGTCGAGCCCTCCCTGCGTGGTGAGCTCACCCTCCCCCTCCGGGACGAGCGTGCACATGTCCGGAAGAAGGTCGCACGCGATGTCGACCATCTCATCGGACGTACTCATCTCGAGATTGAGGACGCCGGCGACGGTCTCCCGCAGAACCCTGACGTCGCGGTCCTGGATGTGCCGGCGGTCGCCGCGCAGATGAACGGTGATGCCGCACGCGCCCGTCAGCTCCGCGAGAACGGCGCCCCAGACCGGGTCCGGTTCGCTCGCCATCCGCGCCTCGCGGATCGTTGCGATGTGGTCGACGTTGACGGAAAGTCTCATGTGATGCCCTCCTGCAGTTCTGGGTGTTGAGACTACTCAACAAGCTCGGATACGAAAACGATCTTGATCCCGCGCGCCTGCATTGCCGGAAGACCGCGCTTGAGCGCGTCGAGCGTCTCCGGCTTCGGGTGTCCGATACCAATGGCGAATCCGTTCCGGCGCGCCGCCTCCTCGAGTGCGCGAAGCCGACCCGGCACATCGAGTCGTCCCGACTCGTCCAGATAGCTGTCGAGGAAGAGCGTGTTCCGCCCCGCCGGGACCCCCGCGCGACGAGCCTCGTCGTACGCCACCGACCCGGCGGCCGTTACGCTGTCAACGAAGAAGAACCCGTGCGCCTTGAGCTCTTCCATCACGGCCCGCATGTGCGGCTGCCTCGTCGTCAGCCGGGAGCCCATATGATTGTTGGCGCCCCTCGCGTGCGGTATCTCCTCGAGTACGGCGCGCGTAAGCGCGCGCAGCTCATCCGCCGAATGACGCTCGAGCAAAGCGCCGTCGCCGGGATTGGCGTTCGGGTAACTCTCGGGTTGCATCGGGATGTGCGCGATGACCTGCTTCCCCGCGGCGTCCGCTTCATTCGCGATCCTTCGCGTATACGGACACTGCGGGAGCACCGCAACAGTGATCGGCTGCTCGAGTTCAAGGAAGCCGAGTGCCGTCTTCGACCTGTTGTAGCCGAAGTCATCGATGACGATGGCGACACGCGGGCCGGCTTGCTCCCGCCGGGCGACGATTGGCGCGTCGCTTCTTTCGGTCTCCTTGAGCACGACGTGGTGTGTCTCGAGCTCCCCGATGCCGAAGCGAAGATCGAGCGACGTGAGCCCCCTCCAGTCGGCGTCCGTCTCAGAACCGCGGATGAGCCTGCCGCCCGATTCTCGCGCGGCCTCGGTCAGCGCGAGATTGCATTCGTAGAGACTGGTTCCCTCGGGGATCCGCCCGGTCTTCTCCCAGCGGGAATACAGATAGCCGAGCGTGTCGCGCTCGGTGCGTTCCGTCTTCAACCCGGTGACGTGAAGACGAGC
This sequence comes from uncultured bacterium, assembly GCA_964516845.1. Lineage (GTDB taxonomy): Bacteria > Joyebacterota > Joyebacteria > Joyebacterales > Joyebacteraceae > JAPEKQ01. Next base: position 24,116 of record CAZEXP010000019.1, on the reverse strand, counting down.
CAGCGCGTCGTCGAGCGCAGCGTCGATCCGCTCCGCCCGCGTCGTAACGTCCCGCTTCCCGAAGATGCGCTCGCGGACCACGCCCGCCCTGCCGCTCGAGAAGAGTTCGACGACGCCGACGATGACGACCAGCGCAAGCGCTATGACGATGAGCCAGAGACGGATGAGCGAGAGGACCCGGCGGATCTTCTCGTCACGCTTCTTCTCACTTCGGGTCCGGGCCATGGTGACGCCTCGACGCCGCAGGACGACGTTCTCAACGGGAATGATGTTCTCAACACGAGCACCGGGTGAAACTCCGCCGCTTCTGCCGGATTCTAGGCCCGGCACAGGCGGGAGTCAACAGCGGGTGGGCCGGGCGGCCGCGGGTCACAACAAACGGGGGACGGTCTCCCGTCCCCCGTGGATATTCTCATCCGGCTCACGCTCAGCCAGCCGTGAGCATCGTGCGGCTACCGGAACAGCGCTTTTATCGCCGTCATCGAGACCTGCTGGGAATCACTCGGCATGGTCGGACGACCCTCGAGGTCGATGTCCTCCCACTTCTGGATCTCCCAGAGCGTCTCGCCGTTCGGCCCGGTCTCGTTCGGATCGACACCGAACGTGTACTGCGACGCGGCGTTGGCCCAGAGGATCAGATCGCCCGGCAGGTACACGAAGAGGTCGACTCCGTACACCACCTCCCACGTCGATGGATCGCCGGGATTCGGTCCCTCGATCTCCTGCTCCGCACCAATCTGCGTCAGCGTCAGCGTGATCGTGATGACGTTCGTGCCCTCGTCGAGCATGTTGTGCGCGATGTCAGCTTCTTCCGTCTTCCCCCAGTACGGAGGCAGCGGATTCTCCGGATCGTTGAGGTCGCCCGGGTTCAGCCAGAACTCGAACTCATCGGCGAGCAAATTGATATACTCGTCGGACTCCATCTCCTGGTAGGCCCGGATCAGATTGTGGATGACGTTCGGGCGAGTCGTGCGTTCCTTGTACGTGTCTCCCGTCGTCCCCGGCGGGTCCCCGTTCTCGGGCGCGAACAGCGAGCACCCGGTCAGACCCAGCGCAAGGGCAGCGAGAAGGACGACAGCCAGCTTGAGCCGCGCGGATGTTCTGAGCATCGTACAATCCCTCCTCGTGTCCTCACTCACACAACCAGAGCATATCAGGAATAGGGTGCTGTGTCAACCTCCGCTCCGCGTAAGTACGCGGAACAGAGCTTACAACTCTTTACAGGATAACACGTTCCACTAGATAGCACAACCGGTAAGAAGAGTGCAATCATCGTGCCGACCGGGCCCCGCAACGGAGGGTTGGACGCACCGAAGTTGCGAATATTCGGCAGGTGCTCCGTCCCGGACAAACGCGGTCCGCGTACGCTTCTCAGGAGCGCTACTGGCGGTAGTCACCCCGGAGCACACCCCAGGTCTCGTTCTCGGAAGGCTCGACGGTGCGACGGTCGACCCACTCGTATATGGCCCAGCTCGACTGCTCGCGGCGCATGTGGAGCGTCGCCCGCCCCTTGTAGGTGATCTCCTCGTTGATGTTCTGGCCGGACTGCCAGAAGACCGTCAGCACGTAGTTCTCCTGCCGGTACATGTCATCTCCGCTCTCGTCGGTCGCCTCCACAGTGGAGAATGTCACGTTGATCTCCGATGCGATAGCGAAGATCGCCTGCGTGGCCTGGACCTCGTCATCCTTGACCCAGTCGGCGTACCGGACCTCGCCCTCCGCCCCGGCGTCGAGCGAGTCCGACGGATCCACGTGGAACCGGAAATCATCAGTAAAACAGTCGGAGATGTTCCCGATGTTCTCGCCCTCGAGCGCCGCCTTCAGGTTCGTGCGCAGGATTATGGTCGTCACCGGCGTCTCCCAGTCATCCGCGGTGCTGTCGGGAGGCCCGTCGGGATCCCGCGGATTGAACAGGCAGCCGGCGGAAAGCAGAAGGAGAGCGAGAAGCCCCGCCAGCGTCGCCGTCGCTGCGCTGCGACGGCCGCGCCTCGCTGATATCGCCGTGCGTGCACGCTTCGTCACTAGAAGGTCCTTTCGAGCGAGATCGAGGCGTTCCAGACATCCCGCTGCCGCTCGTTGATGTTGGCCGCGTCCCTCAGCGTCCGCGACACCGAGGCCCGAACGGTCGTGCCATCCTCGAGGTTGTGGCTCAGGCTCGCCTTGCCCTGGATCCTCGTATCGTGCTTCTCCCAGGAGAGCCGCCGATTGCCGCCTTCGATGATCCACTTCATTGAGACGCTGTAGTCCTGCTGGACTTCAAGATCAATCAGGCCGAAGAGCTTGTATCGAACGACGATTCCCAGCGTGTGTGTGTCGCGCTCGCCGGTCTTCCCGTATCTCTCGATGCCGTCGTCGCCCTCGACATAGCTTCCGTCGTCCTGTCCGCGGTACTTGTGCGTGAACGTCGTATTGATGCGCTCAAGGATCCGCCAGGAGAGGTCCGTCGTGACGCCGAAGTTCCGGATGAGCGAGTTCGAACGCGTGTCGAACGTGTAGAAGAAGTAGTCGGCCGAAAGCTCGTACTTCTGGCTGACGCTGACGGTCGGGCTGAAGATCTTCGTGATGGAAGGCTGGATGCTGTAGGTGTTCGTCGTCTTGTTGTGGCCGGTCCGCGTGGTCCGGATGTAGATGAGCTGGCTCTCCTTGACGCGCAGGAGGATGTCGGTGGTGATGTCACTCCGGGGCTTGTAGTCGACCGTCAGCGTCGCCTCCTGATTCAGGAGGTCGCGGTCCTGGTCATTCGCCTCGGGGTCATCGTAGTGAAACGAGATGAGCGAGGCGCTGCCGCGGAATGTGCCGCTGAGCTTCGAGCTGAATGTGTGGGCCACCGTGGCGCCGAAGCTGTCGCTGTACGTGTCTCCCGTCTGGATGCTGAACTGATCGCTTCTGTCCTTCTTTGAAGAGAGCTGAGCCGAGAAAGATGTCTCCCCCAGCTTGTAGTCGATCTTGCCGTTGACGGCCCGCGAACGGACGTCGCTGTCCCTCGTCGTCTCGATGGAATAGTACGCCTGACTCCGTGAGTAGTCGTAGCCGAAGTCCATCCCGAGATTCTCAAGGGGTTGGAATTCCGACGTGAAGCCCATGCCCTCCGACTCCTGCTCACGCTGCTCGGTCTGGCCCTCCTTCGGATACTGCGTCTCGGAATACGACCGATGGGTGTCCACGTTGAAGATGTGTCCGGCCCACTCGTAGTCGAAGACCGCGCCCAGCGAGTGGCTCGTGGACTCATCGGTGCTCTCGAAGTCGCCCTGCCTTGAATCCAGAACCGAGTGCCGACCCGTGTAGCTGATCTTCGAATCGAGGTTTTCGACGATCTCGTAGCCCAAAGTGGCGGTCACGTCCTGCGTGGTACCGTTGCTGGTGATATCCGCGTAGTCGTTTCGCTCAATACCGGCCGCCGCTTTGAGCGATGTGGAGAATTTGGAGAAGTGCGTCTTGCTGTAGCTGGTCGAGAAGTCCATCGTCTCCTTCTCGCGAGACGTCTTGACCTCGTTCGGTTTCCCGGGATTCCGGGTATCGATCTGGTACGAACGATTGAACTTCACGCCCATGCCGACGGCGCTGGTAAGAGCGTAGTTGAGTCCCGCAGCCCACGTTTCCTGACGGTTCTCGCGATTGAGAACCTCGTCCTCCTTGGTCGTGATGGCCGCCGAGGAGTTGAACTTGAGCCGCCTCGAGATCGGGTAGTTCGTCGTGAAGTTGTGAGTCCACGTACCGATGCCCTCGTCGCGCTTGTAGGTCAGCTTGTACGTCGGGTGGAAGGCCGGCTCGAGCGCGGCGACGCGTGGTCGGGTACCGGGACCGGTGTTCTGGAACGACTGCATGTCCTCGTTCCATTCGACCGGGACGCCAAGGCTGTCTGCATGCGCCGCGAGGCTGTCACCGGCCGCGCCCTCACCGCCACCATCTCCCCCATCAGTGTCCGCCGGCGGCTCCGCCGCCTGACCGTACGCCACTCCGCTCGCCGTCAGAATGACGACGAAGAGCGCGAATACCAGCAACGTGATGTGAGAGAATGTCTTCACACCGTCTCCGTGTCCCGCAGGGCGAGAGCGAGCCGCTCGAACTCCTCGACCGAGAGTGTCTCTCCGCGGCGGGAGAGCTCGATCCCCGATGTCTCCGCAAGTCCTTCCGCCGTTACACCGAGCTCCTCGAGCAGGCCGGCCAGCGCGCCTCGGAGCATCTTACGCCGCTTGCCGAACGCCGCCGCCACGACGGTCTCGAAGATGGCTCTGCCCGCGTCGCGCGGAGGCGCCGACGCAAAATCGAGTTCGATGACGCGCGAGTCTACCTTCGGTTTCGGCGTGAAGCAGGTCCGCCGTATTGTGAAGAGCTGCCGCACGACCGCGTGAAACTGAACGGCGACCGAGAGCCTTCCGTACTCCGGCGTGCCCGGCTCCGCCACGAGCCGGTCGCCTACCTCCGCCTGCACCATCAGTACGGCCCGCGACACGTGCGCACTAACATCGACGAGCCGAGCAATGAGCGGGCTCGTAATACTGTACGGGATATTCCCCGCCACGACGACCTTCGCCCGTCCGAACTGCGCGCATGCCGCCGCGAAATCGTAATCGAGGATATCGCCGGCAACCAGCGTGATGCCCGGGGGGTCGCCGTACTCCTCGGTGAAGGCCCGCACGATGCCGGAGTCCAGCTCCACGGCCACAACGTGGCCCGCCCGCTCCGCGAACCCGAAGGTCAGCGCACCGAAGCCCGAGCCCACCTCCACAACGATATCGCCGGGGCCGATGTTCGCCGCATCGACGACCTTGCGTATGACGTTCGGGTCATCGAGGAAATTCTGCCCGCGGTCCTTCGATGGCGCAAGCCGATACTTCGACAGCATCGCCGAGGGCGAGAGCACGTCCACGGCTCAGCCCCCCCGCACTCGGAAGCGCGCGCCGAGTTCCGCCGCGACCTTCCTCGACGCCTCGATGTCGATCCCCGGGACATCGACGACGCTCGCCGTCACATCGAGCCCCGCCTTGACGCACTCTCGGATGAACGCCTTGACGTGATCATACGTGCCCGGCCCGAAGCTCGGTTTGCAGACGCGCTCGTAGACCTCGGAGCTCTCCGCATTGAGGCTCACCGAGACGGCGTCGGCCGCCTCCGCGAGCTCGGGCGCCGCGTTCCTGTTCCAGATGAGGCTCGCATGGCCGTTCGTATCCACGCGAACGCGACCACCGGCCTCGCGGACCGCTCTCCCGACCTCAAGCAGGACATCGAGACGCACCGTCGGCTCACCGTACCCGCAGAAGACGACCTCGTCGAACCGCGTCGGGTCTCCGATGGCATCGAGGAGCTCCTGCGCGGTCGGCTCGCGGTCGAGTCTCAGATTGTATCCCCACAGGATGTCGGTCTGATAGCGAATGCAGAACTCGCACTCGTTCGTGCACCGGTTCGTGATGTTGAGATAGAGGTTGCCCCACATCTCGTAGGCGATCGACGGCCGTGGCGGCTCGATGCCGTAGAGTCGCATCGCATTGCCGGTGGTCTGCCTCGCCACGTCGTCGTACGACATTCCGGTGGCCTCCGCGATGGCCTCGGCCACGCTGACGATGAAAGCGGGCTCGTTGCGGCGCATCCCCTTGCCCTTCTGGGGCTGTGGTGTGAGCCACGGCGCGTCCGTTTCGAGCACGAGGCGCCGGCGCGGAATCGTCCTGGCGACCTCGGCGAGCCGTCCGTTCCTCTCAAGCGTGATGGAACCGCCGATGCCGACGTGGAACCCGCGCTCGACGACCTCGCGCGCGTAGTCGGCGTCGCCCGGGAAGCAGTGCATCACTCCGCCGACCTCCCCCGCCTCCTCCTCATCGATAATACTGAGGACGTCGTCGAGGGCGTCGCGGTTGTGTATGACGAGAGGAAGACCCAGCCGCTTCGCCATCCGGATCTGACCGCGGAAGGCCCGGATCTGATCGCCTCTCGGCGAGAGGTTCCGATAGAAGTCGAGACCTGTCTCGCCAATGGCAACCACGCGTGGGTGCCGCGCCAGCTCCTCGAGCTCAGTCTCGAAGCTGTGATTCCAGAGTTTCGCGTCGTGTGGATGAAGACCGGCGCTCGCGTAGATGAAGTCGTGCTTCTCAGCGAGAGCGATCGAACCGCGCGTCGTCTTCAGATCAAAGCCGATGTTGACCATGAACCGCACGCCTGCGGCGCGCGCCCGTTCGATGACGGCCTCGCGGTCCTGATTGTAATCCTTGAGATCCAGATGGAGGTGGGTATCGACGAGCACCTAGCTTACCTTCGTTCCGGCCGGGAAATCGCGATCGGGGACGAGCACGGTGAGTCCGTCGCTCGTCGACGCCGCGAGCAGCATCGCCTGCGACTCCACCCCGCGAATCGTCGCCGGTTCGAGGTTCGCGAGCACAAGGATCGTCTTGCCGACGAGTTCCTCGGGCGCGTAGCTCTTCGCGACGCCCGCGACCATCTGCCGGATGTCACCACCGCCGAGATCGACCCTGAGCTTGAGAAGCTTGTCGGCCCCTTCGACCTTCTCGGCCTCCAGTACGCTGGCCAGCTTGAACTCGAGGGCCTGGAACTGGTCGAAGCTGATCATCGGCTTGCCGTCCTTCCTGGA
>CAZEXP010000019.1:0-17436 GCA_964516845.1 uncultured bacterium | reverse complement strand
GCTCCTGAGAGGACGTCGAACCTCGCCTTGAGATCGTCGTCGGTGTATTTCGGGAACACGGGGTCGCCCTTGGTCACCGTGACACCATCGACCCAGCCGTACCCCCACGAGAGAAGCTCATCATACGGAACGGCCCCCGGCACGAACGTCTGTCCGACGCGCGAGAGGATCTCCTGGGACTTCTCGGGCATGAACGGCCACGTCATGATGGCGACCTGCCGAACGATCTCGAGCACGTCGAACAGGACCTGCTCGAGTCGGTCGGTGTTCTCCTTCGCAAGCACCCACGGCTTCTCTTCCTCGATGTAGGCGTTCGCGCGGCGGACGAGCTCCCATATGCGCCCCAGCGCGATCTGAGGAGCGTAGTCCGTCGCCGCCTTCGCGGCGTCCGCGGCGACCGACTTCGCGAGCGCGATGAGCTCGTGGCCACCACCGAGATGTCTCGTCCCCTCGGCCCGGAGCGCGACACGCCCGCCAAGGAACTTCTCGACCATCGCCGTCGCGCGTGAGACGAGATTGCCAAGGTCGTTGGCGAGCTCCGAGTCGTACCGTGAGCGGAACTGCTCCCACGTGAAGTCGAGGTCCTTGCCGTAGGTTCCCTCACGCATCAGGAAGTACCTGAGCGCGCACGGGCCGAACATGTCGGACGCCTCAAGCGGGTTGACGATGATGCCGCGGCTCTTCGAGAGCTTCTGGCCCTTGAAGTAGACGAAGCCGTGGCCATAGATGGTCTTCGGCAGCTCAATACCTGCGCTCATGAGCATCGCGGGCCAGATCACGCAGTGGAACCGCGTGATGTCCTTGCCGATGAGATGCACGTCGGCAGGCCACCAGCGCCTGAACGTCGCGTCGTCCTCGCCGTACCCCACACCCGTGATGTAGTTGGTCAGCGCGTCGACCCATACGTAGATGACGTGCGACGGATCCTTCGGAAGTGGAACGCCCCATTCGGAACCGGCGCGCGTCACGCTGATATCGTCGAGTCCACCCTTGATCAGCTGGACGATCTCGTTCTTGCGCGACTCGGGCTGGATGAACTCCGGGTGCGCCTCGATATGCTTGAGCAACGCGTCGGCGTACTTGGAGAGACGGAAGAAGTAGTTCTCCTCGCGAATCCATGCCGGCTCGGTGCCGTGCGTCGGGCAGTTCCCGTCCTCGAGGTCCTTCTCCTGGAGGAACGCCTCGCACGACTCACAGTAGTAGCCCTCGTAGTGACCCTTGTAGACGTCGTCGGACAGCGCCTCGAAGAACAGGCTCAGGCGACGCTCGTGCTCCTCACTCGTCGTCCGGACGAACCGGTCGAACGATATCTCGAGCTTCTCCCAGATGTTGCGGAACACACCCTCCATCTCGTCGCAGTACGCGTGCGGGTCCATGCCCTTCTCGCGCGCCGCGCGTTCGACGTTGAGGCTGTGCTCGTCGTTGCCCATCTGGAAATAGACGTCATCACCGAGAAGCCGGTGGTAGCGCGCGAAGACGTCGGCCGAGATCTTCTCGTAGGCCGTACCGATATGCGGCGCGCTGTTGACGTAGTCGATCGCCGTTGTGATGTAGTACTTGCCCGCCATCGTATCCTCTCGCTACTCGTCGTCGCCCCTGGTGCGCTACTCGTCGTCGCCCCTGATGCGCTCCGCCTCGTCCCAGTAGTCCTCCTGGATCGAGTTCGCTTCCTCGGTGCCGACCGCTATGATGTTGCCCTTCTTGAAGTCCTCGACCGTCACCGTGATCGGATCGTCGTCCTTGCGCGCGAGCGTCACCGTCCTGTGGAAGATATCGGTGCCGATGACCTTGAACGTCTCGCCCTCGATCGTGCCCTTCGTCCCGAGCTTGGGGAATTCCTTCCTGGCCTGCGAGTACAGGTCGCGCTCATACCTCAGACAGCACATCAGCCGCCCACAGCCGCCTGAGATCTTCGGTGATCCCGGCGCGAGGTGCTGTTCCTTGACCATCTTGAGCGTCACCGGGTCGAAGTCGCTGATGACGCCGCGACAGCAGTAGTAGCGACCGCAGCGTCCAAAACCGCCGAGGCGGCGCGCCTCGTCCCGGACACCGATCTGTCTCATTTCGATACGCGTCTTGAAGATGCTGGCGAGATCGCGGACGAGCTTCCGGAAGTCGACCCGGCGGTCCGACGTGAAGTAGAAGCGGATCTTGTTGCCGTCGAACTGCCACTCGACGTCAACCAGCTTCATCGGAAGACTCTGGCGCGCGATGCACTGCTGGCAGATGCGATGAGCCTCCGCTTCCTTCTCAACCAGTTCCTCCCGCCGCGCGACGTCGCCAGTCGTGGCGCGCCGGAGGATCGGACCCAGAATGCCCGTGTCCTGAAGCTTCTTGCTCGCCTCGTCGCCCTCGCGGACGATCACGCCGATGTCCTGGCCCCGATCGACCTCGACGATGGCCTGGTCGCCCACACGGAACGGGATGTTCCGCGGGTTCCCGAAGAGAGCCTTCCGGCCACCCTTGAATTCCAACTCGAAGGACTCGGGTGTGCCGCGCAGCACTCCGCGTGTCTCGTTTCCGGACTCTACGCTACCGGACTCCATGAGCCGCACCTCTCCTTGTCGACGCCCGTTTCCTCACGACCGCCAGGTCGAGAAGCACCGAGGTGAAGACGATCGACGGGTTCGAATATCGCTCGATGGCCCGCCGGGCGTCGTCGACCTTGTGGATGAGCTGTTCGAGGTCGTCGACGTTCATCGTGTCGGCCATCCGCTCGATCTCCGCGCGGTGGCCGGCGCAAAGGATCTCAGGTTCACCAGGCCCCGACCCGTTCCCGGCGCCGGCTTCAACGGCGCCCGCGCGGTTCCTCCCGCGCAGCTGCGAGAGCGAGAGCACATCGCGCAACCACAGGAGCATCAGGTCGAGGAACTTCTGCTGCTCGTCCCGCCCGAGGCGGTACGCCAGTCTGTTCGCCTCATCGAGGAGCGACGGCGCGTTCGTCAGCCGTGTCCCGCTCATGATGAGCGCAACGCTCTTGAGCTCGCCGGCGAGCCCGGCTCTCCCGGCGCGAACCGCGATGCCCGGGCACCCCTGCGCCAGCGCCGCGGCCGCTTTGGCTTCCTTCGACTCGAATCCCAACCGGGGATCCGTCAGAAGCACGGCCTCGACGTCCTTCCGCGACAGACGCGCGAACGCGACGCGCTGGCAGCGCGAGATAACGGTCGCCGGAAGCGCCGTCGCCCGCGAGGTCGTCAGGACGATGACGGTCTGTTCCGGCGGCTCCTCGAGCGTCTTGAGGAGCGTGTTCGCCGCTTCGGTCGTCATCCTGTCGGCGTCGGCAATGACGAACACCTTCCACGGACCGATGTACGGCCGCTTGTTCGCCTTGACCACGATCTCCGAGAGCACCGTATCGACGGAGATAACGGCCGTCTTCCTGCCAAAGTCCTGCTCGCGAGTGCCGGTCTTGAGACTCGACGCCTTCAGCTCGGCGAGCTCCGCGGGCTTGATCGTCGTCGGGACGGGGAAGATCAGATGCGTGTCGGGGTGGCTCAGGCCATCCGCCATCCGGCACGCGCTGCACTCACCGCAGCTGACAAGCCCCTCCGCCTCGCAATGGAGCGCCCGCGCGAACTCGAGCGCCGCCATCTCCTTCCCGACCCCGTCGGGACCGTGGAAGAGATAGGCATGCGGCAGCCTGTCGGAGGCGTAGGCCGACGTGAGGAGGTTGACAGCTGAGTCCTGCCCCTTGATCCTCTCGAGTCCCATCGACGCTCCCGACGGACAGCTCTGCCGAAAATCGGCGGAACTTCGCATCCTGACTTAGCTTATCATTGTATCGCCCGGCATGGTGGGAATCAAGCCGATTCAGCCCGCCGTCGGACCTGCTGCGACGGACCAGCGGTCGGCTACTGAGCCTCGATCTCGCGCCCCGCGCTGGTGAGTCGTCGCAGGCGCTGCGCGATGTCTCGGGCCAGCGTGACTGCAGAGATCATGCTCCCGGGGTCCGCCAGGCCCTTGCCCGCGAGATCGAATGCCGTCCCATGATCCACGGACGTCCTCACGATCGGGAGCCCGAGGGTGATATTCACGCCCTCGGAGAACCCCAGCATCTTGATGGGGATGGTCCCCTGGTCGTGGTACATGGCCAGAACCGCGTCGAACCCGCTCCCCGGGCCCTCGGCGCCCCCGAGCCCTGTGAAGATCGTGTCGGCGGCAAAAGGGCCCGCGACCGAGATGCCGCGGTCGCGCGCCGTCTTGATGGCCGGCATGATCTCGCTGATCTCCTCGCTGCCGAAGATGCCGCCCTCTCCCGCGTGCGGGTTGAGGCCGGTCACCGCGATCCTCGGTCGCTTCACACCGAACCAGAGTCTCAGACCCGCGTCGAGGATGACGAGCTTCTCGAGCACGCGGTCGCGCGTGATGGCGCGCGGGACGTCGCTGAGCGAGAGGTGCGTCGTGACGAGCGCCACGCGTCTCGCGCCGGCGACAAACATCATGAGGTACTTGCCGGTTCCGCTCGCTCTCGCGAGGAACTCCGTGTGACCGGGGAACTCAACGCCTGTCTCCGTGATAGACGCTTTCGACACGGGCGCGGTCACCATCGCGTCAAACGCGCCCTCGAGGCACATCTCAGTCGTCGCGCGGATGACTTCGAGTGAGGCCGTCGCGCCGTCGATCGACGGCTTCCCCGGTATGATCTTCCCGATGGCATCGCCGATATCGAGGCGCTCGATCTCGAGCGGTATCCCGAGCCGCTCGCTCCAGTCCTCAAGCACGCCGGGCGACGCTACGGCCACGAGGTCGCAGCGCTCTCTGAGCTTCCGGACCGCGGCGGCCTTGAGAACGACCTCGGGGCCGATACCGGCGGGGTCGCCCATCGTCAGTGCTATGCGGGGCCGGAGGTCGTGACTGTGGCCGTTGTCAGAATGAAGTGACATCTCTCTCCTCCAACACCTCGTAGAGCGTCCTCGAGCGAACCTTGCTGACATTCCCCTTCGGAACCTCGACGACGCGGACGCGGATGAAGCGGTCGCGGAGATTGAGGACGATCTCGTCTCCGACGTGCACCTCGCCTCCAGCCCGGGCATTCCGACCCATGAGTGAGATGCGGCCGCCATCGCACGCCTGCTTCGCCATCGTCCGCTGCTTGATGAGTCGTGACAGCTTCAGGAACTGGTCGAGTCTCATGGCGCACCGTCGCACTGACTGGAGCACTGCCTCGCGTCAGGGCTATGAAGCGTCGAGAAGCTCGGTCCGGATCTCGATGAAGATCTCATCACGAAGCTCCTCCATGAGTTCCTGGAACCGCTCCTCGGCTCTCAGCCCGAAGATGTACTCCTTGAGCTCGTCGCGGATCTCGTCAAGCTCCGCGGTTCTCGGCTCCTCGTACTCGACGAGCTTGAGAATGTAGTAGCCGCCGTCGCCCTCGAGGATGTCGGTGATGCCGCCGACATCGAGCACTCTCAGCGCGGTCTCGAACGCGACATCGAGGTCGCCCGGGGCGAACCAGCCGAGGTCGCCGCCACGCTCGCTCGACGCCTCGTCGTCCGAGTAACCGCCCGCCACGGATGCGAAGTCCGCGCCATCAACGATCATCGCGCGGAGACTGTCCGCGCGCGCGCGGGCGTGTACGATATCTTCCGGACCCGGCGTGACACGCGCGAGGACATGACGCGCCCGTACGCGCTCGCCGTCGCGCTCGTCGAGTCTGATGATGTGGAACCCGAACCGACTCGGCACGACGCCGCTGATCTCACCCTCGGAGAGCGCGAACACGGCCTCCTCAAACTCCGGCACCATCATCCCCCGCCCGATCCAACCGAGGTCGCCGCCTCGTGTCGCCGAAGCGTCGTCGGAGTAACGAGCCGCAACGTCCTCGAACGAGACGCCGGCGCCGAGCTCGGCTCTTGCCGCGCTCAGCCGCTCGTAGGCGGCGCGCTTGAGCTCCTCGCTCACCTTGGGGGCCGAGACGATACCGGAGACGTGAAAGGCCTCCGGAATCGTTCCGACGTCCGATCCGTTCTCCTCGTAGTACGTCTCAACATCGCGCCACGTGACGTCGATCCTGCTGTGCACCTCGCGGCGGATGACCTGCTCGGCCAACATCCGCTTCTCGATGTCGTCACGGTAGATCTCGCGAAGACCAGCCCGCGTGAGCCCCTCGGCGGCAAGCGCCGCGTCAAGAGCCTCGGGCGAGCCGTGCCGCTCCTCGAGCTCGAGAACGCGACGGCCGAGCTCTTCATTGAGTGCACCGGGCGCCAGAAGAATGGTGTCGCGGCGAGCCTTGGCGACCAGGAGCATCTCGTCGACCATCTCGCGGACAACGCTGGTGCGATACTCGAGGACATTGCTCTCGGTAAGGGCCTGACCGCCGCTCCGCATGTTGAACAGGTAGAGCTCCTCGTCGATGTCGCTCTCGAGGATGATCTCATCTCCGACGATGGCCGCGATGCCGTCGACCTTCTGCCGCCCGGTCAGCGGCTCGGGTTCAGGCTTCGGCTCGGGCTGCTCGGTGAGCCGCGGTGCCGCACCGAGTCCGGCGGCGCCGGGATCGAACTCGTCGGTCTGAGCCGGTGCCGTGGTCGCCATCAGCAGGAGCGCGACCGACAACGCGAGTGCGTGCCGTGCTGTCATGTTGTCCATGGTGTTCTCCTCATTACGGAGCGATGAACTCCGTGGTGTCCCCTTCGGAACCTTCGTCCGCGGAGGTCCTGGCTTCGTCATCGACGCGCTCCCTCGAAGCATGTCTGAGGCCAGCCGAGTCGATGACCACGACGGCGCGCTCCTCGAGCTCGACGAGCCAGTCATCGAATGCCTCGCGCCGCTGCTTGGACGTCAGGAAGTTCATCACGGCTGCGCGCTTCGACTCGAAAGACGGCTGACCTGCGCCCGGGTGGCGGTCGAGCACCTTGATGATATGGTACCCGTAGCCGCTCGCTATGACGGGGCTCACCCCACCGACCTTCAACGCAAACGCGCGCTCCTCGAGTTCGTGGATCATATCGCCGCGGCGCACGTAGCCGAGGTCGCCGCCGAGCGATGCGGTCTGGTCGATGGAGAAACTCTCCGCCACGGACTCGAATGGACTCCCGCTCTCGAGCTGTGCAAGCGCTCGCTCAGCCTCTTCCCTGTTGCGCACGAGGATGTGCGCCAGCCGGACCTGAATGCCGTACTCGTTCCGATGCTGATCGAAGTACACACGCGCTTCGTCCTCGGTCACGGGCTCGATCTCATCCAGACGATGCCGAATGCAGGCCTCGGCCACGAGCTCGCGTTCGATCTCCCGTACGCGGCGTTCGATGCCATCCCCTGTCCCGAAACCCTGGCGGCGTCCCTCCTGGTAGAAGAGCTCCGTCTTCACCCAGTTGTTGATCGCCTCCTGTTCGTCCTCCAGCGTCATCACGGCAAGGTCCTGTTCGGGGATCGACGCGTAGAAGTCGGCCACGGACAGCGACGAGCTCCCGACACGCGCCACCGCGTTCCCATCGTTTCCTCCACCGCATCCGGCAAGCCCCATGAGCCCGGCGGCGAGCGTCGCGACGACCACGACCAGTGCCTTCACGTTCCCTCCATGACGGCGCGCGGAGCGCCAACCAGCAGACGGCCGCCCCCGAGCGGTTTCCCGCAGGCGGGCGCGGCCGTCATAGTCCATCGTCATCTGTCGTTCGTGCGAGCGCTACTGCCCCGACTCGAGCCGCATCGTCTGCAGCGCTCCGACCTCGGACGGGTCGGTCATCAGCCCGAGGTTCTCCTCGTGAATGCGCACGTCGACGGTCGCTCTGATCTCGTCGAGGAACTCGGTAAGCCGCGCCTCGCGCCGCTCAGCCGTCAGGTGCTCCACAACGTTGGCGCCAACCTCATCGAAGGTCAGCTGCTCCTCCGTGAACCTCTCGACGACCATGATGAGCGCGTACCCACCCGGCGCACGAATGGGCTCGCTGAGTTCGCCGACCGTGAGAGCGAACGCCGGCTCCTGGAGATACGACAGGCGCCCCTCGCCCTGCAGCACGTTCTCGATGAGACCGTCGCGACTCTGGCTCCAGCTGTCGATCGAGTGCGTGCGAATCATGTCGATGAACTTCGACTTGCCCTCGATGATCTGCTGGCGGATCAGGTTCGCCTGCGCCTCGTCGCCGACAATGAGCTGACGCACGGTGGCTCGTGGCGGGTGCACGAACCGGTCGCGGTTCGCGCGGAAGAACTCGCGAACCTCCTGCCCGCTCGGTTCCACCATCTTCTGCTGGACCTCGGCGCTGTACGTCAGGTCGACGATCGCCTCTTCCTTGCGCGCCGCCAGGTAATCCTCCATCTCGCGGCTCGTCAGGTAGCCGCGCTTCTCGATCTCGTAGTCCTTGATCATCTTGAACACGCGCTTCTCAACAGAATCCTCTATGTAGAGCTCGGTGCCCTGCTTCGGCGTCTCGATCCCCGGCGAATCGGCAAGGACCTGGGCGTAGTCACCCAGCGTCCACGTGGTCGCCTTGCCGCCGATGTTGAACGTGACGAACTCCATCGCGGCTTCCGCCTCGCTGAACTGGGGAACGATCTGGATCTTCGCGCGCTGGATCGCGATGTCCGTGGTCATCTCGCCCTCGTACGGCGGGATGAGTTCCACAACCCGCTCTGCGATTCTGCTGCAGGTCAGCTCCATGCCCTCCGGGGCGAATGTGATGTCTGCACCGGCCATCCAGCCATCGATCACACTGTGCTCGAGAAGGTCGCGCTTGAAGGCGCGGCACTCGGTCGTGATACCGGCGAGGTGTTGTCCCTCGAGCGGGAGCTGATCAGCCGGGGTCTTCTTCGAAAGAACCTCGAGAACGTAATAGGTTCCGGAGAGGTCAAGGGGGCCGACGATGTCACCAGCCTTGCTGTGGCGGATCGCGTCGCGCATCAGCGGGTGAACGTCGGTCCAGGCCTGGATCGCGCGGCGGCCGCCATCGGCAGCCGATGAACCGGTCGATACCTCACTCGCGACCGCGGCGACGTCCTCTCCACCCTCCGTGACGCGACGATATGCCTCATTCGCGCTCTCCTCGTCGGCGAGGACGATCTCGCGAAGCTGGAACATCGCGTCGCGATACGTGTAGTACTCCTCTACCTCCTCGGGAGTGACCTGGCTCGGCTCCAGGATAACGTCATCACGGAGCATGTTCTCGGCCTTCTGCGTCCGGAAGTGCTCGAGGGCTTCGGCAATCCGCGGGTCCTCGCTGATGCCCAGGCGGTACCCGGCCATCACGAGCAGCTCCTTGCGAACGATCTCATTGAGGAAGGCGAGCTTCGCCTCGTCACCCTCGCCGCCCGGCAGCATGGCCGGCGGCATATGCAGGAGACGCTCGTTGACGTAGCCGATCGTGACCGTCCGCGACTCGACAACACCCTGCTGGTCCGTCACCGTGATGATGGGCTTCTCATTGGGTCCCGCACAGCCTGCCACGGCGACCGTGATAACGCAGATGAGAGCCAGTCCGACAACACCTCTCCACATAGCAGCGCTCCTTTCGGGGCCCCCCAGCAAGCGCGGAGGGATAGCTATTCTGCAGTCTGTCAACATGTTAGCAATATACAAAGCGCCCGCGCTTCGGCCCAGGCACCGCATCAAACGCTACCAGATTCCGCGAACCCCTTCAATACCTTTCTCCCGATCCGGATGGCCTCGCGACGGTCGCGGGACCCTTCGAACCGGACCGCCAGTCCCGCTGATGCGTCGAACTCCATCGCCACGTCCGTGGCCTCGAGCGCCTGTTTGACTCTCGACGGCTTCGGGGAACGGTCGGATGCGAACCTGGCAATAATGAGGCTCCCCTCACGCCGGACCTCCTGGATCCCGGCGTCACGGCAGACCACCCGCAGCGCCTGCACGTCCAGCAGCGAACCCACCTCTTCCGGCGGTCGGCCGAACCGGTCGTCGAGCTCATTCCTGAGCGCCTCAACGGACTCCTCGGACCCGGCGTCCCGGATTCGCTTATAGACGTCGATCTTCATGTCGTTGTCCGGCATGTACCCGTCCGGGATATATGCATCCACCTTTATGTTTATCGTCGTCTCCAGCTCCTCGACTACCGCCTCACCCTTCTGCCGACGGACCGCCTCGCGCAGGAGGCGCGCATAGAGGTTGAACCCTACTGCCATCATATGCCCGTGCTGCTCGGCTCCAAGGATGTTGCCCGCCCCGCGGATCTCGAGGTCGCGCATGGCCAGCTTGTACCCGGAGCTCAGGTCCGTGAACTCCTGGATGGCTCCGAGCCGCTTCCTCGCGACCGCCGACAGGCTCTTGTCCTGAGGAATGAGCAGGTACGCGTACGCTCGATGGTTCGATCGGCCGACACGCCCGCGAAGCTGATAGAGCTGCGCCAGACCGAACCGGTCGGCGCGATTGATGATGATCGTGTTGACGTTCGGGATGTCGAGACCGGACTCGATGATCATGCTGCAGACGAGGACATCGACCTTCCCCTCGAGGAAGCGCAGCATCACCGTCTCGAGCTGCCGCTCCGGCATCTGCCCGTGCCCGACATCGATGATGATCTCCGGGAGCAGCTGGCGGAGGTAGCTTGCCATGGCCTCGATGGTCTGCACGCGATTGTGCACGAAGTAGACCTGCCCGCCACGGTCGATCTCGCGCATCACCGCCTCGACGATAAGATCGTCATCGAACGAGGCGATCTCGGTGCGGACCGGAAGGCGGTCTCGGGGCGGCGTGACGATCAGCGACATGTCACGAGCTCCCATGATCGACATGTGGAGCGTCCGGGGAATGGGCGTCGCAGTCATCGTCAGAACATCGACGGTCTTCCTGATCTGCTGAATGGTCTCCTTGTGAATGACGCCGAACTGCTGTTCCTCGTCGATAATGAGAAGACCGAGATCCTTGAACTTCACATCCTTCGAGACGAGCCGATGTGTCCCGATGATGACATCGACCTTACCTTCGCCGAGGCGCTCGACGATGTCCTTCTGCTCCTTCGCGGTGCGGAACCGCGACAGCACGTCGACCTCGACGGGATACTCGGCGAAGCGGTCGCGGAACGTCGTCATGTGCTGCTGCGCGAGGATCGTGGTCGGCACGAGAACGGCCACCTGCTTGCCCGCCATCACGGCCTTGAACGCCGCGCGAATGGCGACCTCCGTCTTTCCGAAGCCGACGTCGCCGCAGATGAGACGGTCCATCGGCTTGGCGGCTTCCATGTCCGTCTTGATTTCCTCGGTCGCGCGGAGCTGGTCCTCGGTATCCTCGTAGATGAAGGAGGCCTCGAGCTCGCGCTGCCAGACGTTGTCGGACGGGAACGCGATACCCGGGCGAGCGCGGCGCGCCGCGTAGAGATTCAGGAGGTCGCGAGCCAGCTCCTCGACCGCCTTCTTCGCGCGGGCCTTCGTCTTGGTCCAGGCGATGCCGCCGAGCTTGTTGAGCCGCGGCTTCTGTTCCTCCTTGCCGACATACTTCTGGATCCGGTCGATCTCATCCGCCGGGACGTAGAGTCTCCCACCCTCGGCGTACTCCACGATGACGCAGTCGATGAGCCGGTCATCGGCCTCGACGCGCGCCATCCCGACGTACTGGCCGATGCCGTGATTGACGTGAACGACGTAGTCGCCCTCGGAGAGCGCCTCGAAGCTCGAGATCGGCGCTCCGCCCCGGAACCTCGGGCGGCGGCGACGGCGATAGCGGTCGAAGATATCGTGGTCCGTGTAGACGGCCAGTCCGGCCCCCGGCACGGCGAAGCCCATCTCGAGGCTCCCCACGTCGAGCGCCACGTCGGTCACGGCGTCGCCGAGCAGTTCACCAAGACGCGCCACCTGCCCCCGGTTGTCGCACATGATCCAGACGCGATTGTCGCGTGCGAGCAGGGCCAGGTGCGCGCGGAGACTCTCGAGGTTCGAGCCGAACGATTCCTGTCGTTTCACAACGGTGTCGACGCGCTTGAGTGACTCGAGCGCGCGGCTCCGCACCAGCCCCGTCGCGATGAGCGGCCGCGTTCCGAACCGTTCAATGATCCGATCGAACGGCAAGAGAAGCGATTCCGGCTCGCAGAGCGGCACGTCCTCACTGGAGGCGCTGTAGATCTTGGCGGCCTCGAGCGAGATCAGCTCGGCGCGGTCCCAGACCTCATCCTCACGCACGAGAATGACGCCCGCGCTCTCCGGGACATAATCCACAAGTGTCTCAGCGTCCGGATGGACGGCCGGCAGATACTGCTCAACGCCTTCGAAGTAGAATCCGTTCTCGAGTCCGTTGAGGAGATGGTCGCGGTCCTTCGAGTCGACGCGGTGCGCCTTGCTCAGCCGCTGACCGAGCTCGCCGGCCCCCTCGCCCGCGAGCACGACCTCGCGGCGCGGGAGAATAACGACCTCGGTCAGCTCGCCGGTCGACCGCTGCGTATAGACATCGAACTGCCGTATCGACTCGACCTCGTCGCCCGCGAGTTCGATGCGGACAGGCTGGTCGTACCCGAACGGGAGAATATCGATGATGCCGCCGCGAACACTGAACTCCCCGGAGTCCTCGACCATCCGGATGCGACGGTATCCGAGATCGGCCAGGCTCGAACTGAACTTCTCGAGCTCGAGTCGCTGACCCTGTTCAATCCGGATCGTGACGTCCCTGAGAAGACGCCGCGGCAGCGTCCGCTGCATGATGGCCCTCGGCGTCGTCACGACAACCAGCGATTCGCCGGACATCAGGCGATTGAGCGCGACGAGACGCGACTCGGTGATGGATGTCAGCGGCGACCGGCGTTCGTAGGGGAGCGTCTCCCACTCGCTGAACAGGAGGATCTGGTCATCGGGGAGATACGTGAGGAGATCGTCCTGAATGTGCTCCGCATCGGACAGGTTGGGCGCGATGATGACCCAGGTGTGCGGGAAGCGCTTCCGGAGAACCGCGGCGAGAAGCGTCTTCGACGAGCCGATAAGGCCGCCGACCCACAGGCGTTTCTCACCGCGCTCGATCCGCGCGCCGATGCCGGAGAACGGCTCGGCCGCCAGTGCGTGCTCGACTATCTTGCGTCCCGGCACTCGCTTCCTCCGTGTGTCGGACTCCCGCCGGTCGGCATCCCGCCCGGTCGGTCTTCCGATCGTTCGATATCCCGGTCGGTCAGTATCTCGGTCGTGCGATCCACATCTCCAGGGCCACGAGAAGAAGCGCAGCATAGACGAACACGCGCCACAGTTCCCGACCGTGTCTCGCCACGAGGATGGCGTCTGCAAGCGACGTGTCGGTCGCGACGACCGTCCAGTCGCGTCCTCCGAGCGCCGCCCCTATGTCGCTCTCCTCCGCCGGCGCCAGGTCCGACTCGTCCGCGGGCACGTTCACGGCCGCCAGGGCTCTTGCGCCGGCGGCGGTGCCGCCACCGGCGTCCCGGAACCGATAGATGCCGACCTGTTCCGCCCCGCGGAGCACGGCCCCTCCCGTCGTTCCCGCCAGGCGTTCGGCGACGACGACGCGTCCGTCCGGCAGCTCAGCCTGGGGCGCGCTCGCGCTCGCCGCGTCGTATGGAACGATGAGGTCGTCGCCGACCTCGGCGTCCGACGTCGTTCGGCCGGCGCCGGCGAGTCCGGCGACCGTCCTGTGCAGGATGGGAACGAGAAGACCGCTCCTCGGAAGGTCGCTCCACCCACCGCCAAGACCGGTGTAGAGCACGGCCGCACGGCCGCCGCGGCCCGGTCGCGTCAGCGTCAACAGCGGTCCGACTCCGGGCAATTCGAGCACGGGCTCGGCTCCCGCCGACTCCGCGCGGAACGCTCTCATCACGGTCGCGTCATCGATCAGGCGCTCGCCGGAAACGAGACCGGCAAGGAGCGGGTGCCCTACCCCGGCCGGCGCTATCCGAAGACCGCTCCTGCGCTCCACCGGTTCGATAATGGCTCCGGCCCCGAGTTCGTTCGGAAGAAAGTCGTTCCAGTACCTGATATCGGTGAGTCGACCGAGCACGACGGCGACACCGCCACCACGCGCCAGATGTTCGAACGCCCATCGTTCGGCTCCCGAATCGAGCCGTCCGACGTCCGCCAGAATGATGACGTCGAACCGACCCTGCTCCTGGTACTGCAGTGCCGTCGCGGGGATCTCCGCACACGCGTACGGGTCGCGGACCCCGGCCGGGTCGAGGGCCCGCTTGATGTAGTAGCCGTCGCGGTCGGCGGACGCGCCCGCCGCGCTGACGATCAGCACGTCCATCCGATGCAATGGCGGGATGGCGAAGTGGTGGACATTGTCCATGTCGAGAGCATCCTGCGGAAGCTCGACCGTCCCCGCGTGCCACTCGTTCTCGTCGACGACGGTCGAGAAGCTCACAGTCCCGGTCGCGCCGGGCTCGAGACTCACGCCCGACTGACCGACGTGCGCGCCGTCGACGACGAGTCGCACCGGGATGTCCGTGGCGACGGCGCTGTGATTGGCGACGGTGGCGGAAACCGTCAGCGCTCCCGTGGCCCCGCCATACTTCCGCTCCACACGCACCGCTCCCACCGAGCGATTGCCGAGCACGCTCTCGACCGGGAGGAGGAAGACGCGAGGCGATGCCGTCCCGGCAGCGACCGGGGGCGTCGGCTCCCATCCGGACCGCTGCATGTCGCCGACGATGTAGAGTTCTCGGTTGAGGTTCCTCGACTCCGCGAGCAACGCGAGCGCCCGCGCCACGGCCGCCGTGTAGTCGGTTCCGGCGCCCGTCGGCCTCGCGGCATCGAGCGCGTCGCGGAGCACGTCGACGCTGAAGGTGCCGGTCGGCAGAAGCTCGTGTGCCGGTCGACCGGCGCTCACGAGAAAGGCCTCATCTCCGTCGCCGAGGAGCTGCGCGATCTCCTCGGCCCGTTCCCGCGCCCGATCGAACAGCGGCTTGTCGTCACTCAGGCGAGCCATACTCGCGCTCGTATCGAGCACGATAGCGACGGAGGTCTTCGCATGCGATGTGGCGCCCGAGCTGAGCCCGCGCAGTGTCGGACGGGCCAGCGCTAACACCGCGCACAGGATGATCAGGCTGCGGATGATGAGCAGGAGGATCTGGCGGATGCGGACACGCCGCACCTTGCGACGCTCGAGCTCCTTGAGGAACAGCAGCGAACTGAAATCAACGGTCTTCACCTGTCGCCGGCTCAGCATGTGAATGATGAGCGGCAACAGCGCCGCAAGCGCGGCGAAGAGAAACGCGGAATTCAGAAAGGTAAGACCCATCGGTTCCCTCTACCCCAGTCGCTTTCTCTATCCCAGCCGCTTCCTCTTCTCCAGGTACGAGAAGAGCGCGCGAATGCGCTCGATCATCCCAGCCGCTTCCTCTTCTCCAGGTACGAGAAGAGCGCGCGATCGTATGGTGTGGACGTCTGGATCGGCACGTAGTCGATGCGGCTCTCGGCGCACTCGCGTCGGAGCCGCGCCATCCAATCCTCGACGGCGCCGACGTAGTCGCTCCGGATCGAGAGCGGCTCGGTCGTCATCGTCTCGCCGGTCTCCATGTCGCGGAATGTCGCATCGCCGTCGAAGCGGAATGCCGTCTCCTTCGGGTCGAGCACGTGGAAGACGATGACCTCGTGTTTGAGGTGCCGGAAGTGCTTGAGACCCGAGATAACGGTGTCGGGACTCTCGAGCAGGTCCGAGATGACCACCACGAGTCCTCGTCGTCGCATCCGGCGCGCGAGCTCGTGCAGCACGTCACCGATGTGCGTCTCCGCCGCCGGCTTCGCCCGGTCAAGCTCCGAGAGGAGCAGATGGAGCTGGCGCGGTGTCGACCGCGGCGGCACGAACTCGCGGACGACCTCGTCGAACACGAGCAGTCCCGCCGAGTCCTGCTGCTTGAGCATCAGATAGATCAGTGCGGCGGCGAGGTGGCGCGCGTACTCGATCTTGGTCACGCCCGTCGAGCCGTATCCCATCGACCCGCTCGCATCGAGGAGCACGTAGCCGCGGAGGTTCGTCTCCTCCTCATACTCCTTGATGTAGAAACGGTCGGTCTTGCCGAAGACCTTCCAGTCGATGTGCTTGAGCGGATCTCCCGGCATGTACTGCCGGTGCTCGGCGAACTCGACGCTGAATCCCTTATACGGGCTCCGATGCAGGCCCGTCACGAACCCCTCGACGACGAGACGCGCGCGGATCTCCATCGTCGCGAGCTTCGAGACGACGACGGGATCGAGAAACCGTCTGTAGGATTCTTCGGGCATCGGTTCTCCGTGCGTACGGAAGTGTGAAGCCTCGACGCGCAACACATCCGTCGGCGACGCTCGCCACTCCAGCTCTACGAACCGGCCTTCTCCACCAACCGGTCAACGATCTGCTGCGACGAGACGCCGTCGGCCTCGGCGTTGAAGTTCGTGACGATACGGTGCCTCAGAACCGGCCCCGCGACCGCTCGGACGTCCTCGGTCTCCGGGGCGAACTTCCCGCGGAGGATGGCGCGCGTCTTCGCGCCGAGCACCAGGTACTGCGACGCGCGGGGTCCGGCGCCCCAGCTGACCCAGTCACGAACGAACTCCGGCGAGTCGTCGGTCGGGCGCGTGCTCCGCGCGAGCTTCACGGCGTAGTCGAGCACGTGGTCAGGGACCGGCACGCGCCGGATGAGCCTCTGGAGCTCGATGATATCGGCGCCGGAGAGCACTTTCTCCAGCTTGGGCGCATACGCGCTCGTGGTCGACTCGACGATCTCCCTCTCTTCCGTCTCGGACGGATAGTCGACGTGGATGGAGAGCATGAACCGGTCGAGCTGCGCCTCGGGAAGCGGGTAGGTCCCCTCGAGTTCGATCGGGTTCTGTGTGGCGAGCACGAAGAACGGAAGCGCGAGCGGGTAGGTGTTCCCGCCGGTCGTCACCTGCTTCTCCTGCATCGCCTGGAGGAGCGCCGCCTGCGTCTTCGGAGGCGTCCGGTTGATCTCATCGGCGAGCACGACGTTCGCGAACACCGGACCGCGGATGAACTTGAAGCTCCGCGCGTGCGTCCCGGGATCCTCCTCGATGATGTCGGTGCCGGTGATGTCGGACGGCATCAGGTCGGGCGTGAACTGGATGCGCTTGAAGCTGAGATCGAGCACACCCGCGAGCGTGCTGACCATGAGCGTCTTCGCGAGCCCGGGCACGCCGATCAACAGGCAGTGTCCGTCGGCGAGGATGGAGATCAGGAGTTCTTCGATCACCGCGTCCTGTCCGACGATGACCTTCCGGATCTCCTTGAGGATCCGGTCGCGCGCTCCGGCGAGCGCCTCAACGGCGGCGAGATCGCCGCCCGCTCTGGTCTCGTCTGTCATGTGACTCCTCTCGATGGTGTATGAACGCACATAGCCGCCGCGCCGGCCTCGTTGTGGGCCCGCGCCGCGGTTCGTCGTCGCTCTCTGGCTGCGTCGCTGCCAAGCTCATGAAACACGTTGAGTTCGACAGCGGCGAAGTGTCGTCAGTTTAGCAGTGTAGGGAGGATAGCGCAAGCGTGGCGGTCACGGATGACTACGCCTGCGTGAGGGCGCGGAGGACGACATCCAGCGCCTGGAGGAACTGCGAGCGGTCGCGCTTGTCGAA
>CAZEXP010000018.1:0-41318 GCA_964516845.1 uncultured bacterium | reverse complement strand
ACGCGTAGCGGGAGATGGCCTCGATCGGGTCGAGGCGGGAGGCCTTCGCCGCGGGGTAGAGCCCGAAGAGGAACCCCACGATGATCGAGAAGCCGAGCCCGAGCGCGACGCCCATGCCGGACACTGGGATGACGATGTCCTGTCCGGCGGCCTGCGCGCCGAACGTGATAAGCTTACACAGTCCGGCTCCGAGCGCAACCCCGATGAGTCCGCCGACCGTGCTGATCGTCACGGACTCGATGATGAACTGCTGGAAGATGGCACGGTCCTCGGCTCCGACCGCCTTGCGGATGCCGATCTCGCGGAGGCGCTCGTTGACGGAGATGATGAGAACCGACAGGAGCCCGATTCCGCCGACCAGAAGGGAGACTGTCGCGATGCTGCCGAGGATCATGTTCCACTGCGCCGACATCTGCTCCATTTGCACCTCAGCCTGCGCGAGCTGCTCGGCGATGTTCTCGATCTGGAAGTCCTCGATGCCGCGATGCTCTCTTATGAGCGTCTCGTGGATGTGGTCGTACGCCGCCGTGATATCGGAGTCCTTGTAGAGCTTCACGGCGAAGGTGTCGATCCGCTTGGTCCCCGCGATGTAGTGGGTCATCGTCGTGGTGGGCGTGTAGATGCGCCGGTGCTCCTGCTCCTGGCCGGAGTTGCCGAACATCTGGCTGAACTCCTTCATGGCGAGCACGCCGACCACCTCGAAGCTGACATCCTCGATGAGCACGTGACGCCCGATGGCGTCCGCGTCCTCTCCGAAGAGATCGTTCTTGATGAGTTCGCCGAGCACGCAGATTCTAGCGTGATTCTCCACATCGAGATCGCTGATGTAGCGCCCCGGTCCGAGATTGAGTTCGAAGAGGATGAACCCGTCCGGCGTTATGCCGAACACCTCTCCGTGGAGCGCCTCGTTGCCGCCTCGGAGCACTCCGTAGTGCGCAACGACGGGCGTGATACCGCGAATCTCCGGCACCTCGGCCTCGAGGATATCTATTTCGCGGAGCATCAGGCCCTTCGAGACCTTGAGGCTCGCGCGGCCCTCCGGGTTCATCGGGTCCATGTTGCTGACGAAGAACGTGTTGTCGAATCCGATCTGTTCGAAGTCCTCGCGGACGCGGGTCACGATGCCGCCCACGAATGAGAACATGGCGATGACCGACGCCACGCCTACGACGATCCCGACCAGAGTCAGGGCGGACCGGAGCTTGTGTGACCAGATCGAAGCCAGGCCGCCTGTCACGCTCTCGAGGAAATTCACGCGTGCCTCCGTCTATTCATATCTGAGCGCCTCGACCGGGTCGAGACGCGCGGCGCGGAGCGCCGGGAAGATACCGAAGACGATGCCGACCGCCACCGATGTCATGAACGCGAGCACGAGGATCCACGGCGAGAACGCCATCGGCATGATCAGCGCGGTCTCCATGAGCTTCACCAGACCGTATCCGACTGCGAGACCGATCGCTCCGCCGAGCGACGTGACGACGAGCGCCTCGACGAGGAACTCGATGAAGACATCGCGCGAGCTCGCGCCGATGGCCTTTCTCACACCGATCTCGCGAATTCGCTCGGTGATCGATGAGAGCATGATGTTGGCGATGACGACGCCGCCGACAAAGAGCGAAATGAAGGCGATCACCCAGAAGATGATATTGAAGAACGCCTCCTGCTCCGCCTGCTGCTGCACCTGCTCGGACTTCGACTCGAGGTCGAAATCCTCGACGCCATGCCGGCGGGTGAGGACGGTTCGTGTCTCCTCCATGAGCGTTGGGACGAGTTCAACGGTCTTTGCCGAGATCTCGAGTCCCCCGAGCCGATCGTCCACCGTGAAGCGTTTGATCATCGTCGTGATGGGGATGTAGTGTCCGCGGTTGAACCACTCGAGCACATTCCGCTCGCCGCCACCCCCGCGGAAGTAGAACTCCTTCTTCTCCATGATGCCGACAACCGTGAAGGGGATTCCCTCGACGAGGATCTTCTTGCCTCTCCAGTCTTCATCGCCGAAGAGGTCGTCCCGGTAGGTCGGTCCCATCATGATCACGTTCGCGTACGTGTCGAGGTCACGGTCCGTGATGAAACGGCCCTCGGCGACCGGCATGCTGTCTGCGAAGACGTAGTCGGCCGTCGTGCCGAGGACGCGCATCTGGAACGACTTGTCCTTGTAGCTGACGGTGAAGTAGCGGGATATCTCCGGGTCGACGTAGCTCACGGAGGGGCATTCGAAGCGGATGGCCTGCGCGTCACGGTAGGTGAGGCGCTCCGATGCCCGCTCGGCCGCCGTCATGAAGATG
This sequence comes from uncultured bacterium, assembly GCA_964516845.1. Lineage (GTDB taxonomy): Bacteria > Joyebacterota > Joyebacteria > Joyebacterales > Joyebacteraceae > JAPEKQ01. Next base: position 39,033 of record CAZEXP010000018.1, on the reverse strand, counting down.
CGATTGGTTCTCTGGTTGGTGATGCGGACCTCTCTCAGGCCGCCGAGCTCCTCGAAGTAGGCCTCGGTCTGCGCCTGCCCGCCCTGCATCAGCGAGAGCACTGCGACGACGGACGCGACACCGAGCACGATGCCGACCATGGTGATGACGGCTCGCCCCTTGTTCGATCCCATGTCGCGGAGACCGGCGCCTACGCTCTCGACCAGGTTCAAGAGAAGTCCTCCCGAGCGATCGCACCGTCCTGCATATGCACAACGCGCCTGGCATGTTCGGCGACGTTGGCGTCGTGCGTGACGAGGCAGACCGTCTTTCCCTCGGCAGAGAGACCGTCGAGGATGTCCATGATCTCGCGGCCCGTCCTGGAGTCGAGGTTGCCGGTCGGCTCGTCGGCGAGCAGAATGTTCGGCTGGTTGATCAGTGCGCGCGCAATGGCGGCTCTCTGACGCTCGCCGCCGGAGAGCTCGTTCGGACGGTGCTTGAGCCGGTGACCGAGCCCGAGCTGTTCGAGCTGCTCCGCAGCGCGCTTGAGTCGCTCCGCCTTCGACACCGACCCGTGATAGACGAGCGGGAGCGCGACGTTCGCGACGAGGTCGATGCGGGGGAGGAGATTGAAATTCTGGAAGACGAACCCGATGCGTCGGTTCCTCACGCGCGCGAGTTCGCGACCGGTCATCGAACTGACCTCTTCACCACCGAGGACGTAGCGTCCCGAGGACGGTGTGTCGAGACATCCGAGAATGTGCATCAGAGTGGACTTGCCTGACCCGGACGGTCCCATGATAGCCAGGTATTCGCCCTCTTCGACCGCGAGGTTGACGCCCCGGAGGGCGTGGACCTTCGTTTCGCCGAGATCGTAGGTCCGCGTCAGTTCGTTGACGGCGATCAGCATGCTCTACCTCCCGGCGCGCGACGCCATACGCTGGCGTCTCAGTTCATCGTCGGTCATCTCTGTCTCGGCGAGGTTCGGGTCGTAGAGCGCGACCTCTTCGCCTTCCTCGATACCCGAGATGATCTGTGTCGTCGAGATGTTGCTGATGCCGATCTCGATATGTCGTTCGACCGGCTCGTTCTCGCTGCCGTCGAACACGTAGGCCACATACCCGCCGTTCTTCCGGAAGGCCCCTTCGATCGGGATGGTGACACACCCCTCGCAGTGGTCGCCCTGGATCTCGATGTTCGCCGTCATGCCCGGTCTGAGTCGGGGGTCGTTGTCGGTGATGGTGATCTCGACGTCAAAGATCTTCACACCCTGCTCGTTGCGCGCGGCGGGGGCGATGTGGCTGATGACGCCGTGGAAAGCGTTCGCGGGATAGGCGTCCACGTCGATGACGACGTCCTGCCCGTTCCTGATCTTGCCGACGTCCACCTCGTTGACGCCGGCGGCGATCTGCATGACCGAGAGGTCGGCGATCGTCATCAGCGTCGTGCCGCTCGTGTACGAAACGGCGCCGGATGTGACGATCTCACCCTCCTCGATGCTCAGGTCGATGATCGTCCCCGTGGCGGGCGCGAGAACGTCGAGGACCTCTTCCGATTCCGCGTCGAGGTCCATCGAGACACCGTCCGCCTCGGCAAGCTGCATCTGCTCGAGCGCCGACTGGAAGTCGACGCGGGCGATATCGTAGTCGTCCTTCGAGAGCCGGAGCTCCTCGTCGGAGACGTGGCCGGCCTCGTGAAGCGCGAGGTCGCGTTCGTAGTCCTGGCGCGCACGTTCGAGATTGACACGCGCCCGCCCGTAGCTGCTCTTGAGGGTGGCGACGGTTCTCGCCTGTGCCATGTCCGGCTCGATGGTCGCCACGAGCGTTCCCCGCGTGACGTACGCTCCCTCTTCGACGGGGAGCCTGATCACCTTGCCGCTGATCTTCGACTTGACCAGCACGACCGTCTCCGGCCGGATCTCGCCGATCTCGGTCAGGATGACGGAGACATCGCCGATCTCCGCTGTGGCCGTCGCTCCTCGCACGGCGCCGCCCTGCTCACCACCCGTCTCAGCCGAGACCTGCCCGCCGTTTCGCCCGCCGAGCACGAACACCAGGACGACGATGACGACCACCGCCACTCCTGCGATCCACAGTATCCGCTTCTTCATGGCATCCTCCAGGGGGAACGTCCGCAGCAACGTGCCGCGTCTGATGCCCGCGCTGCGGGCGTTTCTCGAACCACGCATACTTGGACACGCATTGAGTTCCGACGGTTTCATTGAACCACGCGCGACCGACGAGCGCTCCCCGGAACCCGTGAACCGTCGATGAGGAGGGGTGAAACGCCCCGTGTGGGGTCGGGCGACCGCGTCGGCCGGACGGTCGCGGGCCGTTCCGCGGGTCCGCGCGTCGCGTTTGGTCGCTCGGGGTTCCCCGGGTATACTGATAGGAGGTTCGGCACGGGGTCTGTGCCGGGCGACTCTTCATACGATTGGAGTCTCATCGATGGTCCTGCTCGACAACGTCAGTATTTCTTTCGGCGGCCATCCGCTCTTCCGGGGTCTGAGCTGGCGCGTGGGTGACCGCGACCGGGTCGGTCTGGTCGGGCCGAACGGATGCGGCAAGACCACGCTGCTCAAGCTCATCCGGAACGAGATCGACCTGGACGAGGGGCAGGTCACCGCCACCAAGGGAACGACGTACGGATATCTCCCGCAGGAGGGGCTCACGCTGTCCGGGCGGACGCTGCTCGAGGAGGTCCTCTCCGTGTTCGAGCACGTGCTCGACATGGAGAACCGTATGCGGGAGCTGGAGCACCGGATGAGCGAACTCGGCGCATCAGAGGACCCGGAGTCCGTCGCCGAGTGCACCCGTGTGATGGCCGAGTACAGCGACGTCCAGCATCGCTTCGAGGCCGAGGGCGGATTCGTCATCGAGACGCGAGCTCTTGAAGTCCTCGCCGGCCTCGGGTTCAGCAACGAGGACCAGCACAGGATGACCGAGGAGTTCAGCGGCGGATGGCAGATGCGTATCGCGCTGTCGAAGCTCCTGCTCGAGGAGCCGACCGTGCTCCTCCTCGACGAGCCCACGAATCACCTCGATCTCGAATCGATCATCTGGCTCGAGGAGTATCTTGAAAGCTATCCCGGAGCTGTGGTTCTGGTTTCGCACGACCGGTCATTCCTCGATCGCGTTGTGACGCGTATCAGCGACCTGACGTCGGTCGGGATCAACGACTACACCGGCGGCTACACGTCCTTCCTCGAGCAGCGCGAGAAGCAGCGCGATGTCATCATGGCGACGCGAAAGCAGGAGGAGCGGCGGATCGCGCACCTTCAGACCTTCGTCTACAAATGGAAGGGCGACAAGAAGAAGGCGAATCTCGTCAGAAGCCGCCAGAGGATGATCGAGCGGATCGAGCTGACCGAGGTGCCGACGGTGCAGAAGGGGATCCACTTCGATTTTCCGCAGCCCGAACGCGGAGGCGCGGTGACGGTCTCGCTGAGCGGGGTCAAGCAGGCATACGGATCCCGCGTCGTTCTCGACGGTGTTGATGTCGAGATACTTCGGGGCGAGAGGCTCGCTCTGGTCGGTCTCAACGGGGCTGGCAAGTCCACCCTCATGAAGGTCATCGCCGGGAAGCTCCCGATTCTGGCCGGCGAGCGCAAGCTCGGGCACAACGTCACCATCCAGTACTTCAGTCAGGACCCGGCGAAGGAACTGAACATGGAGAACACCGTGCTCGGCGAGCTCGAGACGGTCGCGTCGGATGCGATGAGACCCCGGCTCCGGACGATGCTTGGCGCCTTCCTCTTCCGCGGGAGCGACATCGAGAAGAAGGTCCGCGTTCTCTCCGGGGGGGAGAAGAACCGGCTCGGGTTCGCGAAGATGCTTCTTCGCCCCGCGAACCTGCTCCTGCTCGATGAACCGACGAACCATCTGGACGTGGCATCACGCGAGGTTCTCGAACGCGCTCTGTCGGAGTTCACGGGGACCATCTGCTTCGTTTCGCACGACCGAGCCTTCATGAATGCCATCGCGACGAAGGTGCTGGAGGTCAAGCCCGGCAGTCTGCGCTACTACCACGGCACGTACAGAGACTACCTTTGGGCGAAGGAGCGAGCGGCAGCCGAGGCGGCAGAGGCGGCCTCCGCGCGGCAGAGCCGGTCGAAGAGCGGAAAGCAGGCCGTCGCGAAGCAGACCACCAAGACGCGCGGTCCCAAGACGAAAGAGCAGAAGCGGCGAGAGGCGCGCGAGCGGCAGAAACGCTCCGGTCGCAAGCAGTCGCGACGGGAGGAGCGGCAGACGACTCTCGATGAGATCGAGACTGGCGAGACGAGGCTCGAAGAACTCGATATCCTGCTGGCCGACCCGGCCGTCTACTCCGACGGAGAGAAGGCGAAGCTCCTCGTGACGGAGCAGCGGAAGCTCCGCGAGCGGGTCGAGGAGCTCTACGCCCGCTGGGCCGAGCTCGAGGACTGACGCGGGCAGACGGGAGCGCTCGAGGACTGACGCGCCGCCGGCGGCAGACAGACGAGAAAGGGCCGGGCTCATCAGAGCCCGGCCCTCTTTGTGTTTGGGATGTTCCATCATCAGGCGCGCTCCAGGCATCACCCGCCGGCAGTGCGTCCCGGATATCCTACTTGAGAAGCGCGATCTTCCGCGTCTCGGCCTGTCCGTCGCACTCGAGCCTGACGAAGTAGACGCCCGATGAGACCTGGCGGCCTCCGTCGTCGCGTCCGTTCCAGGCGATCGTGTGCTGACCGCCCGGAACCTCGCCGGAGGTCAGCGTCCGGACGAGCTCTCCGGCGACGTTGTAGACGCCGAGTTCGATATTCGCGCCCTCGGAACGGACCGAGAAGGCGATCGTCGTCGTCGGATTGAACGGGTTCGGGTAGTTCTGGTCGAGCGTGGCGCGCGTGACGTTCACGGGTGTATCCTCGGCCACTCCGACCGGATCCTCATACCCCACGAATCCATTGCGATGGTAGTTGCAGCGGAATGTCTCCCAGAGAACGCCGTCGCCGTCATCGTAGTCGCCCTCGACATCCCACACATAGACCATCGCGTCGAAGCTCGAGACGACGACCTCGATGTCACCGTCCTGATCGAGGTCTGTGAGCGACGGCGTGCAGTACACCTCGGCGCCTGTCTGGATCGGCCAGCCGGGGAGGATGTCGCCGTCTGCATCGAACGCGTAGACCTGGCCGTCGTTGGAGCCGACGACGATCTCCCATCCGGAGTCGCCGTCGATATTGCCCACGGCCGGACTCGAGTGGCTGCCGCTGTCCATGAACTGGGGCCACCCTGAGATCTTCGTGCCGTACCAGGTGTAGATGTTGATCTCGCCGGTGCTGTTGACCTGGATGATCTCCAGCTGCCCGTTGCCCGTTACATCAGCCGCCGTGGGTGATGGCGGGAAGTCTCCGCCGATCTCCGTGAACTTCGGCCAGCCGGCCAACCTCTGACCCGTGTGATCGAAAACATAGAGCGAGTCGATATCGGACGCCGCGATGACCTCGAGATCCCCGTCGGCGTCAAGATCGGCAACGCAGGGCGATGTGAGAACGTCGCCTCTGAGCCCGACAGGCCAGCCGGGGACCCGCGTTCCGTCCGGATTGAACACGTAGATGCTGTCGGAGCGCGACGGGACGAGGATCTCGTTCTGATGATCGTTGTCGAGATCCACGATGCTCGCCGATGCGTAGGCCCACGAATACCCAAGGTACTTGAAGATGCCGTCCGTGGACGGGTTCGCGTCGCCGTCGATCAGCTCCTCGCCATCGCCCTTCCAGGCGTAGAGGTATCCGTTGGCACACGGGATGACGACCTCGTCCAATCCGTCACGATCGAGGTCGCCAAGCGCCGGTGTCGCCCAGCAGAACTTGCCCGTTGTGACCGGCCATCCATCCAGGACCGTCGCATCCTCCGCGTTCCACGCGAAGATCTCGTACTCAGGCACCCCTGAACCGACGTTGCCCCAGGCCGCAGCCACGATCTCGGGATAGATGTCTCCGTCGAGTTCGCCGATAGCGATCGACGCGCGGTAGCCACCGACGCCGTCGACCTCGTAGACACCGTTCGTCCGCGGGTCACCATCGCCGTCGCGATACTCGACGCCGTCATCGTGCCAGCAGAAGATGTGTCCCGCGCCGACGAGGAGCTCGAGGTCGCCGTCCTGGTCGATGTCCCAGATGGCGGGGGTGTTGTAGATGAGTTCCCCGCCCGGCCGCGGCCATCCGGCCTGCGACGGCGGGTTCGTGCTGATCTGGAGAGGATCGGAGAGCCCGCTCTCGTTCGCCGAGCTGTCGATCGCCGCGACCTTGTAGAAGTAGAGCTCGTTCTCATCGAGCCCGGCGTCCTCGTAGTAGGAAATCAGCTCGACGACGCCGTTGTTCGCCTGGGTGTACGGGCCGGACACGGCCGGCGCGCGATACACGTTGTATCCCCAGAGATCGTCATTGGTCACCGGATCCCAGGTGAGGAAGATCGTCGTTGCCACGACTCTGCCGTCGAGATTGAGCGGTTGGTTCGGCGGCGTGAGGTCGAAGAGGACCGTCCACTCCTTGCCGTCCTCGTCCGTCAGCAGAATGCGGAAGTGGGACGTGACGGCGCTCGCGACCGTGAACTGGAATCCACCGGCGCCATCGGCCGCAGCACCGGCGGCCACATCGCCCCAGGCCTCGGTGCTGTCTACGAGAGCGACCTCGGCGTTCGGGTACCGCAGCGTGCCGGTCAACCCGTCGAAGTCACCGTTGCCCTCGTTGAGCAGCTGAACCGTGAACGTCACGGTCTCTCCCGGCTCCGGGATGCCGTCTCCGTCTCCGTCGTCGGACGACTCGGTCAGCTGCATCCGCGGGATCGGACGAAGCACGCGGAGCGTGTAGTCGTCGGTCCAGGTCGTTCTCGTCGCGGCGTCCTCGAACTGGACCTCGAGCACGGTCTCGTACTCATTCTCGCAGTCGTTCGAGATCCGGATCGCGAAGAGCGTATCGAACTCCGCCTGGCTCGTCGCGTTCAGATCACCGAGATACTCGGTGTCGTCCACGAGCGTGAGCAGCGGATCGGTCGAGACGAGCGTCGCCGTGACACCCGTGGCCGCCGACTGCCCGGCGTTCCGAACGAGCATGCTGAGCTGGACGGTCTCACCGGCTTCGGCAAGGCCGTTCGCATTGCCGTCGCTCAGTCCGAGGGCGTCGTCGTCGATTGTGACCGAGTTGAACGACACGTGCCCGCCCGCCGTGGATGTAATGGAGACTGTGTCCTCGTAAGGAAGGTGGTTCGGCGCCGTGACGGTAATGGTCATCTGACCCGTCGACTCAGGTGTGAAGGAGAGTACCACCTGGCCGGAGGCGTTCGTGTAACCGCGCGCGTAGACCTCGTTGCTCTTCACGACGCAGACGAGCGCGCTGTCCACGGCCGCGGGATTGGAGACAGAGACGCTCAGATTGACGTTACCGAGCGGCGCCGTGCCCGCGTGTACGACCGTCAGGTTCTTGGGGCGCGCCGTCCAGAGTCTCATCTCCGGATCGCCGAGGTACGTGTGGCTCATCTGGGTCCAGCGGTCCGTGTTGTCGTATTCGGATTCGGCCACGTACGGTATCTTGCAGGCCGCGCTGACGACGCCGGCCCGCGTCGTTCCCTGGGTGTAGAGGTAGTCGAACCACGAGTAGTAGTAGTCCTTCGCCGTCGTCGGGAAGCAGAACCGTGTCGGGCCGAACAGCGACGAGGCGCCACCGTTCGGGTTGTTCATCAGATGCTCGGCGATACAGTCATACTCGATCGCCGTCGACGTGCAATTGAGCATCCAGAAGTAACCCGCCTTCTGCTGCCCGTTTGTGAGGGCGTCGACATCCTGCAGCGTGACGTAGTTGTTCCGGCTGCAGCGCATGATGTCCTTGTTGCCGTGACCGATGTGCGACGTGATGTTGTAGCCCTGGTTCATCGAGTCGATCGCCGTCACTCGGTTCAGCGGCCACGCGCTTGGGAATGGATCGAAGTTCTGGTACAGGAGCGAGACATGGACGTTCGCCGGGACCAGAGAGAGCGTGGGTTCCACAACATCCTCGGCACCGTCGGTGCTGATGAGCATGCCCTCTTCCCAGTCATATGGAAAGAGCACCTCCGCCATGTAGAGGTTCCGTTCCGCGAAGACCGGGTTGGGATTCATGACGTATTCGAACGTCTTGTCCACGAACGTCTCGGCTTCGATGATCGATCCGACGGGCGCGCGTCCGACGAACACGTCGGGGTAGAGGTCAAGGCTGTCGCCGGCCGATGTCGGACCGCTGTAGCCTTCGCCGAACTCGCTATCGCCGTCCCCGTTCCAGTTTCCGTCAAGGTCGCTGTAGTAGAGGTCCGTCGAAATCTCCCACCCGCCGTAGTAGGCCGACACGCCGTAGCGGGGCGGGACCACGCTGGTGTCACCGCCGAGCAGCACATACGTCGTGCCCCACGATGCGAACGCGTCCTGGATGAACATCCGGATGCGCTCCGCCGAGTCGCAGCCTCCGGGGTAGTTCGCATCGATCCACGAGACCGTGCGCACGACCGCGGGGACGCCCTTCTTCGTCTTCCAGTCCGCGATCTGCTGGAAGTACGATTCATACTCCTCATTCGTGATGATGACGTACTCAACGAGGCTGCCCTCGAGTGACGGTGAGTACTTCGGTGCGAACCCGCCGGGTGAATCGCCGCTGACGATCGCCACACCCTGCTTCGCGCATGCCTCGATGTCCTCGGGGTTCTCGACCAGGCCGTGGACGACCTTCCTGTATGTGTCGGCCGCGTCGGCCGTCATCCGGTGGCGGGGGGCCGAGCGATCGGGGGACGGTGTGAGCTCAAGCCTCGCTTCGAGGTCGCTGGTCACAACGAGTCGCCCTGTCTCGGGGTGGTAGCGCAAAGGATAGAGGGCCACCGATACGATGTGATACCCGCCGAGATAGCCCTCGCCGAGGTAGACCGCCCTCTCGGGCGGATAGACCGCGTCGCTGCCGTAGATCTCAGCTGAGGCATCGACCAGAGCTCTCTCTTCTCCGGTCGGGGTCTCAGGCTGCATCGGAGCGATCCGGTGCGTTCCCGGGAGCGTCATTTCGTCGCCGTGCGACACGATGATGTCCGCGACGCTCATGTCAGTCGGGATGACGAAGTGAACGACACGCGCCGGGATGTTCGGAGCGCCCTCCGCCGCAAGGGTGCGATATCCATCGATCACAGGTGTCACGAGTCGTCCGTCGGCCGCGAGTTCGATCTCAGACTCGTCGATCGCCACATCGATCGCCGGGCCTGCCGCCACAGCCAGCGAGGCGGTGAGCACCGTGAACCCGGCGGCGAGCCAGATCAGCGCGGATCTCGAGGTCATCACGTCCTCCTTCTGCAGTTGCTCGTTGCTGAGCGTGTGTCGCTCTATTCTTGTTCGCTGTTCAGTTCGATCGGTCCCTTGCGGACCGCCCCGATACGATCGGGTCTCCAGACACGAACGGGACCGAGGCGTCGTCGGTAGGCACCCGGTCCCGGTTCATCGCAGTGTATTCAGTGGGCGTGGTTCACGCACTCGTCACTGCCGCGTCCGGTCCTCCGGACACCCCGCGCGTCGCTTGTCGTGTTCGTGATGTCGACTCGGTTCGCTCAGAGCAGTAGCAGTGTGGGGTGTGATGTCTCTCCTGTGATGCGTTTCGCCCAGTGCGCGGCAGCATGTGAAGTATCAGCTATCAGCAGTATCTTATCACAATAACGCGAGCGCGTCAAGAAGGTTTCTCCTCGACGCGCTCGCGAAATACCGCCGTGATGGGACTCCCGAGGCTACTTGAGGAGTACCATCTTCCTTGCGTTCTTCCAGCCGTCGATCTCGGCTCGGAGGAAGTAGATGCCCGAAGAGACCCTGTGGCCTCGGGTGTCTGTCCCATCCCAGATGACCGTGTGCTCTCCGGCGTCCGAGCTGCCGTCGACCAGCGTTGCCACGACCCGGCCTCGCACATCATAGACCGCGAGGTGAACCCGCGCGTTCCCCGATGCGACGAAGTACTGCACGTTCGTCGTCGGGTTGAACGGGTTCGGGCTGTTCTGGTCAAGACGATGAGACGCAGCACCGAGCACGTCGTCGACACCGGTCGTTCCGATGAGGGCGAGGTCGTCGAGGAGCCTCGTGACGTACTCGACGTGGGTCGAAGGGTAGCCACCTCCGGTCATCGCACCCAGCAGCACCGACGCCATGTAGCGACGCGCCCCGCTGCCGGCGTCGACGTATACCGTAGCGCGACCCTCGGCGCCCTGGTCGGCCCAGAGCAGCTCTGTTCCCGGGTCGTCCGGAGTGATCCTGCCCACGAACTGGTCCGGGTCGTCCTGGTAGTCGTAGGAGAAGCTCATCCCCTCGCTGATGCCGCCGGACTGACCGGCCAGCGTCTGGACGTTGCCGACGAGTTTCGCGTTGCCCATCGTGTACGCGCAATGGAAGCGGTCCCACAGGTCCAGCTCGGATGCGCTTCCGCTCTCGCTGTACTGGCCGCCGAAGTTCGGCTCCTCGATGTAGAGGCTGCCGCCGGCGTCCGTGAAGGCAAGCAGTGCCGCCGCCTCTTCCTCGGTCATCTGGACGTTCAGTCCTCCGAAGTTCACGACGCCGCCGAGGTAGACAACGATGCCGTAGGGCGAGAGGTCCGCCGGGAGCGTCTGTGCATACTTGTAGAGCTCGCCGATCGAATCGAGCGCGTCAACCCATGCCACTTCCGTTCCGTCTTCGACGCTGTACGCGTCGCCGACGCCGTCGAACGGCTGGTCACCGTCATCGGCGTCCCACAGGAGGATGCGCGCGTTGACGCTTGACGCGATCGGGCCGACCGCCGTTACGGTCTCATCGACATTGCCCCAGAGATCGACCGCGACAACCGCGTAGTAGTACGGCTGCAGGTCGTCGACCGTCGTGTCGTTCCACATCGTTTCACCGGCGGAGAGCAGTCCGGCCGCCACCGGTGTTCGCCCCGAGACATCACTGAAGGACTCGGTGGCACGGTACAGACGGTAGGAGGCGAAGTCGGAGGGCGCACCGTATCCCGTCCAGTCGAGCATGATCTCACTTCCGAGGTCGAACGGGTCGGCCGCCGTCAGGGTCTCGATGTCGGCGGGCGGGGTCGTGTCCGCCGGCGCGTCCGTGATCGGAAGCGTTTCCGAGTACGGAAGGACGCCCGGGCCGGTGATCGTCATCGTGACCGAACCGGTCATCGTCGGGTCGAGATCGACCGTGGCGATGCCGTCCGGGCCGGTCGTGAAGGTCTCGGCGATCTCGGCATTGTTGAAGTAGAGGAGCGCGCCCGGGAGCGCCTGGTCATCGGAGCCGCGGACGGTGACGAGGAACGGCTCGCCGGAGAGTGGCACCGAACCAGGGTGGTTCACGGTGGCGCTCGACGGCGTCGTCGTCCAGATGCGCATCTCGGGATCGCCCAGGAGGTTGAGTTCGTAGAGAACGTAGCGTGTGGTGCCGTCGGTTCTCGCCTCGCTTACGAACTCGTCCTTGTGAGCCGCGTGCGCGATGCCGATGACGTCCTGTCCCTCATTGAACAGCTGCCTGAAGAACTCGCGGTCGTAGCGGTCGGAGGTGCCGTTGCCGGGTGATCCGGGCGAGCCCCAGCCGTAGCGGCTGTTGCCGATGAAGGCGACGCCACCGCCCTGCGAGTTCATCCAGTGCTCGGCGATGCAGTTGTAGTCGATGGCCGCCGGCCAGCACCCGATCGTGTACCAGATGCCCTGACGGCTGTAGTTCGAGAGCCCGTCCATGTCGCTGTTGTACAGCGCCGAGCTTCCGATGCTCATCACGTTGTAGTTCGCGTGGCCCATGTGGTTCGTGATGTTCTGCCCGCTCGAGAGTTCGGAGAGCGTGCGTGACTTCGTCAGCTGGCCGTTGGTCTGATAGAGCTTCGTGATCGGATCAAAGAGTGATGGGACGGAGTCGTCGTCGATCATGTCCTTGCAGATTCCGCCGTCGGTCCACGGTTCGTCCCACAGCACCTCTGCGAGGAACAGCATCTTCTCCTGATAGTCGGTCGGAAGCGTGTTGCCGGCCGGCGCGCCCTCGTACGTGAGGACCTTCGTGACGAATCTGGAGGCTTCGACCGACGTGTTCACCGGAGCGCGGCCGACGAAGACATCGGCGTAGAGATCGACCGTGTCCTGCGTGATCTCGCCCCACGTACTGTCGCCGTCGCCGTTCCACGTGCCGTCGAGGTCGGAGAAATAGAGGTCGCACTGGAGGGCGTTCTCACTCGAACTCCCGACGTCGGTTGCGAATGCCGTCCGCGCGGGGACGACGTCCGTGTCGCCGGCGAGGAGGATCCATGTCGTGCCCTGGCTCGTGTAGTAGTCGATGATGCAGTTGCGGATCTTCTCCTGGTTGTCGACGCCCGCGTAGTTCGAGTAGATCCACGCCGTCGTGACGATATCGGCCGGCACGCCCTTGTCGGTCTTCCAGTCGGCGAGCGGCTGGAACTCATCGACGTAGTCCGCCCCCGTGATGATGAGATAGTCGATGCCCGCATCTCTCGACCTGAGCGTCGGTGAGCTGAGGACGTCGTCGGGGTTCTCGACCATGCTCCTGACGTGCTCGGTCACCGCGGTCTCCGCGCGCTCGGAGCGCGCCAGCGGGCGACGCAGCGAGCGGTCGGCGGGAGAGAGGTCGAGCGAGATCTCTATGGAGCGGTTGAGCGTGAGGAGTCCGGTCGTCGGTTCGTACTGCAGCGGGTAGACGGCGACCGTCGCGATGGCATGGCCGCCGATGTTCCCGGTGTCGACCAGTCTGGCCGGCGTCGCAGGATAGAGCCCGGAGGTGTTGTAGACGGTCGGGTCCGGCTCGCGCCACTCCGCGACGTAGGGGAGTGAGAGCGCCTGCTGCGGCTGGACCGGCCACACGTCGAAGCGACCCTCAAGGGGGGACGCGTCACGCACGTCGGCGGTCACACCGGTGGCCGTCATTCCGTCGGGGAGGGCAAAACGAACATATCTGACGGGGAGCTCGGGGCGACCGAGTTCGAGCGTCGCTCTCAGACCATCGATCGAGACCACATCGTGGCCGCGGCGCTCTGCGGTCAGAATGTCACCCTCGCTGAAATCACAGGTGGTGGTCAGCGCCGGCGCGGCGGATGCCGGCGGCGCAAGACACAGGGCGGTGAGCATAATCGCCACCGCGGACGCGGTGATCCGGAGTCCGGCCAGACGCATCGATTCCTCCCTCAGAGGGTGTGGCATCAGTGCAACTTTGCTTATCATAACATTTTACCTTAGTTTTGACCGTTCGTCAAGGATTGATGAAGCCATGACCGCTATTGCCGTGGTCGAACAGAGGTCGTCCGCCGGGTCGCGGCGCCCTCCATGCCCACATTCATATTATGATGCTGGACCGGCGGTTCAGATGCGGGGACCGTCGGACCGCGGTCGTCCGGGGATGCGTACGGGTGCGCGGTGCGATTGTCGGGAGACTGAATAAGCACCTCGGGAATAGAGCGCCGTCCGCGTTATGGCACAACTCCTACGGAATGAACGACGCCTCCGACCGCAAGGCCGGAGGCGTCGTCGTGGAGCCCTCTTCGTAATGCCGCTGCCGGAGCCCGCCCGGGCGGGCTCTCGCCTGCTAGCGATAGAATGCCTTGATGCTGCCCCAGCTCGACTGCTCGACCGGCGTCTCAGTCGCCTCGACCCAGAGGTCGTCGACCATGATGCCGGCCCCGCCTGCGACGCCGGGACCGCAGCCGTTGTCGGTCGTCGTGAACCGGAACCGGTACCACAGGTTGTCCGCGGGGAGGAATGGCGTCACATCGACGCCGTCAAGACCGGAAGTGGCCCATCCGTCGCACTGCTCGAAGTCACCCCACCAGGCGCCTGTCAGATACCAGGTGACGCCGTCCGTGGAGATGTACTCGTTGACGCCGTCGCTGTCCTCGGTTGGGACCTCCATGTGCATCGCGTACCGCAGCGTGCACGCGGAGGCGCCGGTGAGCGCGTAGAGGCTGATCTGCGGCGTTATGAGCGAGTTGTCCACGCCGCCCGGGATGAGTCCTGTGTCCGCGTCATCGCCGCACCACCAGCTGTGCGGGTCCGAGGAAGCCGGGCACATCCGGTCGATGATGTGCCAGAAGTCCCCCACCGCACCGGGCACGGAGGGCGTACAGAGACCGACACCGTCCTCGACGTTGTCGAAGAAGTACTCGGCACCCCCGTAGAAGTCGAAGACCTTGATGTTGTCCACCATGAATGCCCCGCCCACCGAGGCGTAGTAGCCATCCTCATCGGAGTACGCACCGTCGGAGATGAAGCGGAAGCGGGCCACGAGGGGGTTATCGTACGCGCCGAGCACGAACCCGTATGTGCCGAGGTCCTGCCACCCGACGCTCGTTCCGTTGTACCCGGGATTGAGATTCTTCCAGACGCCCGTGCTCTCGGCCTGAACGAACGTGAAGTCGTACGCCGCTTCGGAGTCGTATCGGTACGCGAAGGTCAGAACCGGATAATATGCTGCGGTCACATCCGTCGGGGGGATACCGAGGCGGTCATCCCAGGCGTTGCCGTATCCGCCATCGGCATCGAACGCGAGTGTGCCGCACCAGTAGTGGTACGAGCCGTAGTTGACCATGTACGTGTCGACGTGGAAGTGTGGCTGGGCGCCGACCGTGTGGTCGACTGTCGTCCATCCGTTCGTGCCGCTTTCCATGTCATCGAGCCAGATGATCGTGGCGCGCGATGTGGGGTTCGGGCCCGTGTGGAACGGCGTGGCGCTCTCGGGCGATCTCGCGGCAGCCGAGGCCGCACAGAGAACGAGCGCGATACCGATGACCGCGCAGATTGACAGTTTACGCAGGAGTCCCATTGTGTACCTCCCGTGAAGACAGCCGTGTCGCTCCATTCCGTTCGGCCCCTGAAGCGACTATGTTCTTGATGGCGTCATTCTCGACACCGTGTCCCTCGCTGTCAACCCGAAAACAGGGTCGGTGATTTCGAGTCCGGGAATGTGCAATGTTGCGTGCGGCACTGTGCTGCGTGTGCCGGTGCGTCAGCGGCGGTAGAGAGCTTTGATGTTTCCCCAGCTCATCCGTGTGACCGCCGTGGCTCCGGCGATGAGCGACACGTCGTCGAGCGTGATCCCGGCCCCGCCGGCCGTCCCCGGGCCACAACCATTCTCTGTCGTCAAGAACCTGAAGAGCGCGCGAAAGGATGTTCCAGGGAGCAGGTGTGTCACGGAGAGTCCATCGATCCCAGCCTGGCTCCATCCGGAGCACGATTCGAAGTCGCCCCACCATGCGCCCAACTGGTACCACGTCCCGCCGCGGTCGGTCGACGCGTAGACGGTCCAGTAGTCGTTGTCAGCCGGAGGGACTTCGGCGTGGAGCATGTACCGGAGAGTGCAGGCCGTCCCGGCGTCGAGCGAAGAGACGTCGACGGGCGGGGAGATGAGCCAGTCGTCGAGGCGGCCGGGCACGTGAGACGTGTCCGCATCGTCGCCGCACCACCAGACGTGCGTGGCGCTTGTCGCGGCGCACGCCCGTTCCACGATGTGCCAGTAGTCTCCCGCGAGGCCCCGCACGTTCGGGTTGCAGAGCCCTCCGTTCTCCGAGTCGTCGAAGAAGAACACCGCGCCCCCGTAGAAGTCGAAGACCTTGATGTCATCGACCATGTACGCGCCGCCGACGGAATCGAACCCGCCGTCCTCGTCCGAGTTCGTTCCGTCAGACGTGAAGCGAAACCTGATCTCGAGTGGGTTGTCGAGGTCGCCGACGACGTAGCCGTACGTACCGATGTCGACCCATCCGCCGCCAGGGATGAGCCCGTCGAATCCGGAGTTGAGGTCGTCGAAGGTCCCACCGCGCATCGCCTGCAGGAACGTGATGTCTCTCTGTGGCTCGCTGTGGAAGTAGTGTGCGAACGTCAGGACCGGGTACGAGGCGCCTGCCACGTCGATGCGCGGCAGCTCGAGCCGGTCGTCCCACCCGTTGCCGTAGCCACCGTTCGCGTCGAACTCCAGACTTCCGCACCACCAGCTCTGCTCTCCGTCGAACGCCATGTAGCTGTCGGTGTGGAAGTGCGGCTCGATCCCCCACCCATGATCCCGGTGCGTCCACCCGTTCGTCCCGGCTTCCATGTCGTCCGACCAGAGCACGGTCACGCCGTCACGATGGTCCCGGGACGTAGGGCTCGTAACGATGGCGGTCAGTTCGGCGGCCGTGTCGACGAGTGGTCTGGCGGCGAGAGCCGGCGCGCGTCCGGACGCTGATGCGGTCGCGCACGCGCATACGGTCGCGCACGCGCACACACACGTCACGATGGAGCGCCTGAATCCCGGCACGATGGAGCGCGTGAATCCCGGCACGTGGGGGTGCGCGGGTTTGGGCACGTTGGAGCTGGTCATGAGGTGACCCCTTCCGGGGGGCTTCCCGTGCGGGTCCGGCCGATGGGGGGATGGGCGCTGGAGTCGATTCATTGTGCTCCCGTGCTTCGGTTCGAGTCAACCGCAAAGCCGGTGGGGATGTCGGATATGGGTGAGACCAGGCGCATCGGCAAGCTCGTCCTTGACACTGCCGTTCCCCCCACATAACAATGATGCCAATGTGTCACAGGTGGCGCCGTCAGCCACGAGACGCGAGGACGTCTCGCTGCGGCCGGAGGACGGCGCGGCAATCGGAGGAGAGGGCTTCAGCCCGGGGGGAGCGAATAATGAGCGTTCGTGCGAAGAGCGTCTTTGCCATTCTCGCGGTCATGATGATCTCGGCGGCGCTGTCGACCGTCGCTGTTGCGAAGGACGACGGTCCGAAGGGTCTCAAGAAGATGATCGCGGTCGTGGAGTTCGAGGACAAGACCGACCGCAGTCGTTGGCACTGGACCGGTCCGAATCCCGGCGGCGGCATGTCCGACATGCTGACGACGGCGCTCGTTCAGTCGGGCAGCTTCAGCGTCATGGAGCGCGAGCAGCTCGACCAGGTGCTGGCCGAGCAGAATCTCGGGCAGTCGGGGAAGGTGACCGAGCAGACGGCGCCGCAGCTCGGCAAGCTCCTCGGCGTCGCGGCTATCGTCTACGGGTCGGTATCCGAGTTCGGGTACATGGAGTCAAGCACGGGCGGAGGCATCGCGGGACTGGGCGGCGGGATCTCGAAGACGACCGCTCGCGTCGCGATCGACGTCCGGATGATCGATACGACGACGGGGGAGATCATCCTGGCGGAGACCGCTGACGCCGACAGGACGCAGATGGGTCTCAAGCTCAGGACCGAGGACTTCAATTTCGGGCATGACGGCAAATTCGACGAGACGCTCGTCGGGAAGGCCACGCGCGAAGCGATCGACGGGCTCGTCGAGTCGATCACCGAGACGCTCGAGGACGTGCCCTGGACGGGACGCGTCGTCAAGGCGGACGAGACGAAGATCTATCTCAACGCCGGTCAGACCACGGGGATCACCGACGGGATGGAGTTCAATGTCTACCGCATGGGCGAGGCGCTCATCGATCCGATGACCGGTCTGAACCTCGGAGCCGAAGAGGAGAAGATCGGCGTCATCAGGGCCTCGGACATCAAGGAGAAGTATTCGATCTGCAGCATTGTGTCCGGGAGCGGGTTCGACGCCGGGGACATGGTGCGATACGAGTAGGGTACTGCCCAGCCTGCGAAGTCCGGCTTTGCCGGGCTTCGTGGGCCGAGTTCAGGCATTTGTCCCGGAGGTTGGATGAACAGAGAGACCGTCGTGATGCTGCTTGCCGGTGGCAAGGGAGAACGTCTCGCGCCGCTCACCCGTGACCGGGCGAAGCCGGCCGTTCCGTTCGGCGGCATCTACCGCATCATCGACTTCAGTCTTTCGAACTGCCTGAACTCCGATCTCCGCCGTGTGTTCGTGCTGACGCAGTACAAGTCCCGTTCGCTTGCGAAGCACCTGAGAAGGGGATGGGGCTTCTTGAGTCACTGGATGGACGAGTTCATCGAGAACGTCCCCGCGCAGCAGCGGCTGGGTGAGGACTGGTACCGGGGCACCGCCGACGCCATCTGGCAGAACACATATCTGCTCGAACAGGTGCCTTCGCGTTTCACGCTCGTGCTCTCCGGCGATCACATCTACGCGATGGATTACAAGCCGCTGCTGGCGTACCACGCAACCGCCGGTGCGGACCTGACCATCTGCGTCCAGGCACGGGCCGTGGTTGACGCGGGAGGGCTCGGGATCACCGAGGTTGACGAGGATCTCGTCGTTCGCGGGTTCCAGGAGAAGCCGGAACGGCCAAAGACGATGCCCGGGCGAGATGACCGCGTGCTCGCGTCGATGGGTATATATGTGTTCTCAACGCCTCGGATGGTCGACGCGCTCAGGGAGGCCGCCGCGGACGGCGAGTTCGACTTCGGCAGCGAGATCATCCCGCGCATGATCCGGGAGGGGTACGACGTTCGTGCCTTCGTCTTCGGCAGCGAGGACGACCCCGGGTACTGGCGGGACGTCGGGGCTATCGATGCCTACTGGGAGGCGAACATGGACCTTGTGGACGTCACGCCCCGGTTGAGCCTCTATGATCCCAGTTGGCCCATCCACACGTATCAGGGGATGTACGCGCCCGCCAAGTTCGTGTTCGCTGACGGCGAGAGCGGGAACAGAACGGGAGTGGCGGTCGACTCGATCGTGTCGACCGGCTGCGTGATCTCAGGTGGTCGTATTCAGCGGTGCGTTCTCTCGCCCGGTGTTCGTACGAACAGCTACAGCTATGCGTTCGAGTCGATCCTGATGGAGGACGTCGACATCGGGAGATACGCCAAGCTCAGGCGCGTCATCGTCGACAAGGGCGTCCGCATACCGCCAAAGACACAGATCGGATACGATCCGGAAGAGGACGCCAAGCGTTTCGCCACCACCCCAAGCGGCATCGTTGTCATCCCGAAGGGCTATGAGTTCTGACAGCTGCCTCGCCCCCCTGAATCGAGCGGCTGATGTTTCCTCACACCGACTCCTCCAAGGCGTTTCGCCTGTCCCGGGACAGGTCGTACCGTCGGCGCGTGCTCGTTGCGCTCTCGCTGTCGGTTGTGGTGCACGTGGTCGCGATCGTCGTCGTCGCGCCCTTCCGTGACCGGATCCCTCTCGTTCGCACCATCGGCTATCTCGGCCCGACGCACATCCTCCCTGAGATCTACGTCGTTCGAGACGTCGGTCCCAGCGAGCGGGAGCTCCATGTGGCCCGGGGCGTGGGCGGGCGGAACGTGTTCCGTATCGTGCCGATCACGATCACCGACTGGGAGGTCCCTGAGGGGGAGTCGGAGACCAGCGAGGTCGGGGACGAGAGCGATGACATCGCCGATGACGGCCTTGACCTCCTGCACGAACTCGAGATGGCGCTGCCGCAGCCGAGAAGCCAGGAGATGATCGTCGCGCACCTCGTCAGACCGACGTACCCGAAGTCATCAAGGGCAGCGGGTGTCGAGGGCGTCGTCGTCTTTCGCGTGCATGTCACGAAGACCGGTGAGGTCGCAAACGTCTGGCTTCTAACGTCCGAAGTCGATCGCGCGTGCGAGCAGTCCGCGCGGCGGGCGCTCTACATGTGGCGGTACCTGCCGTATCTCGTAGACGGCGAGGCCGTCGGTTTCCTGTGGGACCAGCCGGTCCGGTTCCGTCTCTACGATGTCGAGAGCGGGGTCACGGGCGGAGTCCGGTCGCACTTCCAGCCGACTCCTTGACACGCCTCATCGCATCGGGGACACTCCAGCGAAATCACCTTTGACCCGTACGGCGCGCCGCGCGCGCGGGAGCCACCTCATGAGCCTGAGTCCCAGTCCGCGCACACCCCACGGCACCGATCGTGCCGCCCCAACTGACCGTCGGAATCGGGCGGCGACAGCGCTCTGCGCCGCGCTGGTGCTGCTCGTCATCGTCGGTTCGGCCGCGGGCGCCGACATCGTCCCACTCGACGAACTCAGGCCCGGCGACCTCTGCGTCGCGCGAACGGTCTTCCGCGGCACTGAGATCGAGGAGTTCGGCGTCGAGATCCTCGACGTCGTTCCCGGGCACCACCCCGGAGGCAGTCTCATTCTCGGGCTCGCGTTCGGCGATCTCGTCGAGCGCACGGGGATCATGCAGGGGATGAGCGGGAGTCCCGTTTATCTCGACGGTCGTCTCGTTGGAGCGATCGCAATGTCGTGGGCATTCAGCCGCGAGCCCATCGCGGGGATCACGCCGATCGAGGAGATGCTCCCCGCCCTGGACATCCTTGACGGGGCGACGAGCGATGCCGGCGATGCCGGCGCGTCGTACGCGCGCGCGTTCGACCTGGCGTCCGGGGGAGAGTTGTCGGCTACGCCCATCGGGCGGCTGGCTGTGCTCTCCGGCGTGACTTCGGGCACGGCGAAGGCGCACGAGAAGATTGAGACCGTGGATCAGGGGCCGACGCCCGTGCGGACGCCGCTGCTCGTGCGCTCCTGCGACCGAGCGTTCCTTGCCGGCGCATCCGGGTTGCTCGAACCGCTCGGGTTCGTCCCGGTAACTGCCTGGGGTGGCGGAGCCTCGTCCGGCGCGCCGGACCGTCGATCGGTGGCGGCGAACGCCGCCGGCGCATCCGAGTCGACCGCGTCCCCTGTCATGGAACCGGGCTCCGCCGTAGGGGCACAGCTCGTGTCCGGGGACATCAGCATGACCGCCGTCGGCACCGTCACGCACCGCGACGGCGACCGCATTCTTGCCTTCGGACACCCGCTATTCAACGCGGGACCCGTTGAGCTCCCAATGGTCTCGGCCCTCGTGCACGCATCGATGCCGTCGCTCGCGGTCTCGTTCAAGTTCGCGTCGGGGAGCGAGCCCGTGGGGACCTTCCTTCAGGACCGCCGGAGGGTGATGGCCGGCCGTCTCGGCGGAGTGCCCGACATGATCCCGATGACGGTGAGCGTGTCGGTCGACGGCGGGGCCCCGACCAGGTATGACTTCGATGTCGTCCGCTCCGCATCCTACACGTCACTCTTCACGGGGCTGGCCTTCTCCGAAGCCGTCGCCGAGGCCGCACGACTCTCCGGAGCCGCAACGGCCGCGCTGTCCGTCACGGTGGAGACGGGGGATGGTCCCGTTTCCTACGAGAACGTGTTCTTCACCGAGGGGCTCCCGTTCCGCGTGGGGGGGGAGGTCTCATCCGTCGTCGAGCTTCTGCTTCTCAACGAATTCAGGCGGAGCGAGCTGACCGGCGTCACGGTCTCACTCGACGTCCGGTCCGAGCGCCGTCAGTCGTTCATCGAACACGTGACCGCGGAACGCGCCGAGTGCGCTGCAGGCGACACGCTCGCGGTCCGCATCGGTCTCCGGAACTGGCAGGGCGAGAGCAGCACGCGCGTGGTCGATCTGGTTGTGCCTCGGTCGGCCGTGCCCGGACCCGTGGCGCTGCGCGTAGCCGCGGCCGGGGAGTATCACATGCTTGAAATCGAGCGTCTGGGCGCCGGCGCCTATCCCCGGAGCTACGAGCAGATCGTCGAGGCCATTGCGGAGGTCCGCGCCGAGGACACGGTCGTCGTCCAGCTCCTGTCCATGGAACCAGGGTTCTCCCGTCTCGGGCGCGAGCTCACCGGCGTGTCCGGGCGCGCCGCGCTCGTGATGGCGGCGGGCGCAGGGACCGGCACCGTGGATCGAGCCGAGATGACCGTGCTCGACCAATTCGAATTCACACACGATCGCCCGGTTGTCGGCGTTCATGAGATCCAGTTGACCATCGTCGACGACGAGGCGGGCGCGCGTTAGGTGTGGCCGGCCGATCGGCTGATTCCCCGAGGAGGGCACATGAAGCAGACGCACGAACGGTCCCCGGAGCGCAACACGCCGCACCGCATGGGACGCACGGCGACCGCGCTGGTGACGCTCGCGACGCTCGCCGTCGTGATCCCGGCAGGCACGGCGTCCGGCGTTGAAACAACCTACTGGCGTACCGACAGCTACACGGGGTTCCTCCGCGGGACGGCGGCCGGGGTCGCCATTCTCGAGAGCGGGCGTGTCGTGCCGGGCGTGCCGCTGACCGCGCTGGACGTCCCGGATTGCGACTACGTCTGGTCCGCTGCCGTCGGTCCTCGCGGCGAGATCTACGTGACGACGGGGACTCCCGGAAAGCTCTGCCGCGCTGATGTGCCCGGAGGGCGCGTGCTCTTCGAAGTGGACGACGTTGATCTGCCGGCGTTGGCCGTCGGCTGGGGCGGCGACGTGTTCGTCGGGACGGCGCCGGGCGGCAACATCTACCGCGTCGATTCGGACGGTGACTCCGAGCTCTTCTGCGAGACAGGCGAGAACTACATCTGGACCATGACGTTTTCGCCCGAGCATGGGTTGATCGTCGGCACCGGCGAGGATGCGGTCGTCCTCGCGATCGACCGGGGCGGACGCGCTCGTACGCTGGCGGAGCCCTCGGATCTCAACGTCGTGACGCTCATCGCGGCAGGAGAGCGCGTTCTTGCCGGGACCGGGGGAGACGGTCTTCTGCTTGACGTGACACCGGGGCGTGACGCCAGGGTCCTGTACGACACGCGGTACGACGAGGTGTCCGGCATCGTCGCCGATGCCGACGGCTCGCTGCTCTTCTCGGCGTCGAGCGTCTCGATGGAGCAGGCGCTCGATGACATGGCCGATCCGAGCGTTGCGCTCGGTGACGGCGCCGTCTATCGCACGACGGCCGGCGGAGCCTATGAGATCTGGCGATCGAACGAGGCGCCCGTCGTCTCGCTCGGGCGGATGCCCGGGGGCGCCGTGGTCGCCGGGATGGGCTCGGACGGCCGGATCTACGCCGTCGAGCCGGGTGTACACGGTCTTGTTGCCGACCTTGAGGAGGCCGAGGTTCTCTCCATCATCTCATCCGGTGATGAGGCGATCGTCACCACCGGTACGCCGGGCCGTGCCTATCGGCTCGGGCGCGATTCATCCGGCGGAGGGAGCTACGAGTCGCGCGTCTTTGACGCGGTGACCTCGGCGCGCTGGGGGAGCTGTCTCCTGACCGCCGACGGAGCCGGCGACATCACGATCGAGACGCGGAGCGGCAGCATCGAGACCCCCGACAACAGCTGGACCGCGTGGGCGCCGCTCGAACACGGGCGTGTCGCGAGCCCTGCATCACGGTTCCTCCAGTGGAGAGCCCGGTTCGACCGCGGCTCCGACATGGAAGCAGTGCTTCGAGCCGTCGAGGTTGCATATCTGCGCGAGAACGTACCGCCGCAGATCGTCAGCGTCACGGTCTCCGAGGCCGGCAGCGGGTTCGCTGCAGGTGGATACGGAACCGACACGGCAACACAGACGCTTCCGTCGGGCCTCGAGGTGACCTACTCACTGGACGCGAACGAGCGCGGCGCGCGGGGGATCCCGCCGGTGGCGCGCGGCGTCAGGACGGTTGAGTGGGATGCGTTCGATCCGAACGGCGACGAGCTGATCTTCGACGTCTATGTCCGCCACGAGGATGAGAAGGAATGGTGGCTGATGGCCGGCGACCTTGACAGGCCCGTCCACACCTGGGACACGTACTCGATGCCGGACGGGGAGTATCGGATGCGAGTTGTCGCGTCCGATCGTCCCGGCAATCTTTCGCCGACGGCGTTCGAGGCCGAGGGGACGAGCGGCACTTTCACTATCGACAACACGCCCCCGACCGTGGGTGCGATCGATCTCGCCGCGGGGCGCGATGGCGTCACACTTGCGGTCGGCATCGTCGACGCCTTGAGCCCGATCGCGGCGGTCGAGGTCTCCGTGGACTACGGGGAATGGGAGCTGGTCCACCCCGGGGACGGGATGTACGACGCGCGATCGGAGGAGGGACGCCTCGAACTTCCGGGGCTCGCCGAGGGGGAGCATGCGGTGGCCGTGCGGGCGTTCGATCGATCGGGGAATATCGGGGTCCGCAGGGTCGTCGTGAGGCCCTGACCGGGCCCACGGTATGGAACCTGCCGACGGTCCGGGATGGCCGTGGCGCGGATGTGACCAGGGGCTATGGAGTTACGCCCCCACTGTCTTGCCGAAACCTGGACGCCCCCGTGGGTGTCTCATGGATTGGCGGATTCCATCTCTCCCGGATGCCGCCACGATGAGCATGACCGTGTGGGAACGTGAGCATGGCCGGGTGGGATACGACTGACAGGAGCTGTACGTGGACTGCACCGCAGCGGAAAGCCTCATCCAGAAGGAGCTCGATGCGCTCGTCCTCGGTGACGATGACCGCTTCGGTGCCCCCGCGCGGCTGAGCGGAGTCGAGGCTCTCGCCCTCGCCGAGCACTGTGCGGCATGCCCCGAGTGCCGGGGTCTTCGCGCCGAGCTCCGGTCGATCGACGCGGCTCTCGCCGCGACCGCTGTGGAGAAGGCGCCCGCCTGGCTCCCGACGGCCGTGATGCGCGAGATAGCGCGCCCGGCCGCGGTCCGCGGAATCGAGCCCGTTGTCGTGACGACCGGCGCGGTTCTCGGGACGGTCGCCATCGTGACCACGCTCATCAGAACCGGCGCGCTCAGCGGCGTCGCCGGCCCCATCGGTCGCTTCGCTTCCGTCGTCAACACCTGGATCGATGGTCTCACAACGACTCTAACGACTTCGCCCGGCGTGGAGGCCGTACAGACCTTCCAGCCGGGCGGTGTCGTCGTCGGTATCGGGTGGACGCTTGCCGCAGTCGCTGCTGCCTTCCTCGCGGTCTCGGCGCTCAGGCTCTCGAAGGAATTCTCCCTCGAGTCGCGCCGCGTCCTCTCTCGCTAACCTTCGAGGTTTCCGTGATCGTGCTTCACGCTGCCAGCCGCACCGGTCGGTGCGACCGTCTTGGCCTCGAAGCGGATCGGGTCGCCGTTGTGCTCGATGTCTTGACGGTTCCGCTTCATGATGATGTGGAACACGATGAGCCCGATGCCGATGGCGAGCGGAATGAGACCGCCGAGCGCCGCGTCACCCGCGATGCCGAGTATCACAAAGCCGATCAGCAGCGCGACGCCGACCATCGCGAAGAAGATGCCCCAGCCGAGCGAGGCCGCGCCGCTGTTGACCGTGGTGCGACTTATGATACTCGGATCGTAGATGCCCCTCTCGAGCGCCGCCGTGAACATCCGCTCGCGGCTGGACTGGCGGCCCTGGATCGCCTTGACGATGAGCATGATGATGATGACGGCCCCGCCGATGCTGATGAGCGACATGGTCATCCCAAAGAATATCCCGGGGATGGTCATTGTGACTTCCTCCTGCGGCTCTTGCCGCGCCTGCGATCGGGTCCCGGTCCTGCTCGTGCCGGGGGTCCGCCCCGTCGCGTCCTCTCACTGACGGACCGTCAGTCCCTCTTCCTGTCGCATTCTATGACCCCGGGAGTGGGGATGGGGTTTCGCCCCGAAAACAGCTTGGATTCGGGCTCTGTTCTGCTAGCATTGTCGGTCGTACCCGGCCTGCCGACCGTCCGCGGACGATCGGTCTGTCGGGTGGGTGTGTCCGAATGCCCCGGGAGTGCCGATGGCCGCTCCTGACAGCGCAACACTGCGATCGCTCGGCGACGAGGAATTGGTCGCTCTGACTCAGGGCGGGGTGGAGGAAGCGTACGCGGTCCTCGTCGAGCGGTACTCGGACTACGTCTTCACGATCGCCGCGCGCATTCTCGGTGATGACGAGGATGCCCACGACGCGGCTCAGGAGGCGTTCGTCCGCGCATACCGCGCTCTTGGAAGATTCCGGGGCGACGCGAAATTCTCGAGCTGGCTCTATCGCATCGCGACGAACCGGGCGCTGACGCACTTGAAGCGGCGCCGCAAACGGGCGCCTGCCGTTGACATCGATGCGGGGCCGCACATCGAATCGGCGATCGACGTCGAACCGACGAGGACCAGGCCCGATCAACTTGTCATCGATGCCGAATTCCGGACACAGGTCCGCGCGGCGGTCGCGCAGCTGCCGGACCAGTATCGAACGGTTGTCACGCTCTTCTATCTGGAGCAGAGGAGCTACAAGGAAGTCGCCGACGTACTCGGGCTTCCGATGGGGACGCTGAAGACGCATCTGCATCGGGCGCGAGCCATGTTGAGGAATATCATCTCGGAACGGAACGTGTAACATCGGACCGGCACAGGCCGGCAGATCAGGAGGAGTGACGTGGAGAAGAGTTGTCTGGAAGCGATCTACGACAGGCGGAGCATCGTCGAGTTCACGGACGAGGAGGTGTCCCAGGAGACCCTTGATCAGGTCCTCACCGCGGCGCTCAGAGCGTCGGCTCCGGGAGGAACGCTGACCGGCGGGTACCGGGGTTCGCAGCTCTATTCGATCATCGTCGTGCGCGACCTCAAGCGGAGGAAGAAGCTCAACACGATGCTCTGTGAGGGGCGGAAGAAGTGCATCGAGCAAGCTCCTGTCTCACTGCTCTTCTGCGTCGACACCCATCGCATGAACCGCTGGGCCGAACTGCAGGGGGGGACGGCGCACTTCAAGGGTATCGGCGTGCTCTGGGTCGCTCTCCGCGCCGTCTACTCGGCGGCGCAGAACGCGGTGATCGCGGCCGAGTCGCTCGGGCTCGGTTCACAGTACGTCCAGGAGATCGTCTGGCAGCCGTACACGACGCTCGAGTTCTTCTCGCTCCCCAAGGGTGTGCTTCCGGCGGCGATGCTGCTTCTCGGCCATCCGGCCGAGCGCCCGCCGCTCGCGCCGTCGCTTCCTCTCGAGAGCGTCGTTCACAAGGAGCGCTACCAGCAGCCGACGGACGCGGACCTCGTTCGCCACTTCACCCAGAAGGAGGAGTACTTCCAGAACTGGAAGGAGAACCTCCCGGCCGGCTCCGTGCTCAAGAAGCACATGGAGGAGCGTGGGATCACGAATCTCGCGCAGTTCATCTCGCTGGTGACGTACACCGAGAGCTTCTACAAGTGGCGCGACGACATGGTTCGCATGAACCTCGCCCTGTCGGAGCTTGAGTAGCGGGACCACGGCGCATTCGACACGATGGGGCGCAGCGGCCGGACTGCTGCGCCCCCTTCTATAGGATGGAGTGAGCGGCATGGAGCGAGACATCCTCGCGCTGGCGGCCTCGATCGTCCTGATCATCATCCTCGTGCGGTTCCGCGTCGACCTCGGCGTTGCGATGCTCGCGGGCGCCTGCACGTTGGCGCTCGGAGCCGGGTTCGCGCCGAAGTGGACGGCTCTCCAGATCTGGGCCGCGGCCATCGAGAAGGACACGCTCCTGCTCTTCGGGCGGATCGCCACGATCCTCGCGCTCGGCGCGCTCGCCGGGAAGCTTGGGTATCTCGATCACCTCGTGTCCGGCCTCAAGAAGATGATCCGCGACAATCGCGTCGTTGTGGCGCTCATCCCGGCGTTCGGCGGACTCCTGCCGATGCCGGGAGGCACGATGCTGACGGCGCCGATGGTCGGCAGCGCGCTGAAGGACGACGATGTCTCCCCGGAGCAGCTGCTGTTCATCAGCTACTGGTTCCGGCACGTCTGGGAGTACATCTGGCCGCTCTATCCCGGTGTCGTGTTCACAGCGACGCTCATCGACCGCCCCGTATCCGACATGTTCCTGGCGGGGTGGCCGCTTACGTTGACCGCCATCGTCGGGGGCGCGTTCTTCGTTCTTCGCCACGTCCGGGCCGGTCGGAACGAAACATCCCCCGAGGAGCGGCGCCGCGCGTGGCCGGAGCTCATCAAGGGCGTTCTGCCGTTCGCGATCGTCATCACCGGCGCGCTCGTTCTCAAGATCGAACTCATTCTGGTCGTGCTGGCCGTGATCGTCATGCTGGCGATCTTCGAGCGGGCCGGAGTGAAGGACGTCATGCTCTCGCTCCGTCGGGGCGTGGAACCTCAGATCATCACGCTCGTGTTCGGTGTGGGAGCCTACAAGTATCTTCTCATCGCGACCGGCATTCGCGAGTCGGTCCCGGAGTTCCTCATTCAGATGCAGATGCCGGAACTCGCTGTCATCATCGCCGTACCGATGCTCATCGGACTCATCACCGGAGTCACCCTGGCCTACGTCGGCGTGACCTTCCCGCTTCTCATGCCGCTCCTTGGTTCGCCGAATCCCGACATGCACCTCGTGATGCTCGCGTTCGGTTCCGGGTTCATCGGCTGCCTCATCTCACCCGTGCATCTCTGCCTCGTGCTCGCTCGCGTTCACTTCGGCGCGACGTTCGCGCGGTTCTACAGGATGATGGCGCTTCCGCTCGTCCTTCTCATGGTCGTTGCGCTCGCCATCGTGCTCTGGCCCTCGGGCTAGGAGGCCCGATTGAGTCAGCAGAGAGGGCCCATAGCCGCCACCGCGCTCGCGGGACTCCTGTGGGGTTCGTCGTTCGTCGTCGTCAAGCTTGGGCTACGCTCCATCGACCCCTACTGGTTCGTCCTGTTCCGCTTCGCGACCGCCGCCATCATCGCCGTCTCGTACGCCGCGGTGATCGGGCGGCTCCGCGCGGTCGGCCGCCTGCTCACCGACCCGCTCGTCATCTGGCTCGGCGTGTCGAACGGTATCGGATTCGCGCTCCAGTTCAAGGGGCAGACACTGACGACGGCGGGGAAGGCGGCGCTGTTCGTCAACAGCAGCACGATCCTCGTTGCCATCGCGTCGCGATACGTCTTTCGCGAGCGGTTCACGCCGGCGAAGGTCGCCGCCGTTGCGGTCGGAATGGCCGGTGTCATGCTCGTGACGACCGGTGGCGCGTTCGGGCCGATTGCGGGTCCTGAGCTGACGGGCGACCTGTTCGTGCTCGCGGCCGCGGTCCTGTGGACGGCCTTCATCCTCCTCGACAAGCGGATCGTCGCTTCGGGCGAGGTCGACGTCCGCGCGCTCACGGCGGCGATGGTGACGATAACGGCGCTGACGGTCCTGCCGGTCGCGCTGGTTCTGGGTCACGGTGGACCGCCGCCCTTCGACTCGAGGCTCTGGGTCGTCGGATACACCGCGGTCTTCTGCACCGTGCTGCCGTTCCTGCTGTGGTCGTGGGGTCTCAAGTCGATCTCGGCAACGAGTTCGTGCGTGATCCTGCTCATCGAGATCGTCTTCGCGCTTGCGCTCGCGGCCGTGGTCTTCGGTGAGCGGCTGGCGAGCGGTGGGGCGGTCGGTGCGCTGCTGATCATGGGGGCGGTGCTGCTGATCTCACGCGAGACAACCAGGGGAGAACCTCATTGAAACAGACGCTGCAGCCGGGCCCATGCGGCTCGCTGTTCCTGACGCTCGTGTTCGTCGCTCTGTTCGCTCTCGGCTCCCAGGCGCAGACTGTATCTGCCGACTCGCTCAACGCGAGAGCGGGCCGGGCACTCGACGCCGGTGACATCGACGCGGCGGAGCTGCTCTATCGTTCGATCCTCGACGTTGACGAAGGCGACCATCGCGCACTCAACGGGCTCGCGCTCGTCGGCGTCGCGCGTGACGATGCTGACATCGCCATCGAGTACGCGAGGAAGGCCATCAAGAGGGACAGGAAGAACTCCGAGTATCACATGACCCTTGCCTTGGGCTACGCGACCCGTCTGATGCGGGGCGGGTTCTCATCGATGTTCTACGTAGGTAAGTTCAAGCAGGAGTGTGAGGAGGCCGTCAAGCTCGACCCGACCAATGTCGGTGCGCACATGGCGCTCGTGCAGTACTATGCCAGGGCGCCCGGACTGATGGGCGGGGGGATGGACAGGGCCCGCGAGACCGCGGCCACGGTCACCGAACTCGATCCGTTCCTCGGCCACATCGCCGACGCGGTCATCGCGGAGGTCGAGGAGGATCTCGCGGCGGCTGAGTCGAGCTACACCGCTGCGGCGCTCGTCGACACCACCGATCCGGAAGGGTGGGGAGGCCTGGGGATGTTCCTCATGCGGACAGGCCGATACGAACAGGCCATTCCGGTCGGGAAGCGCGTGGCCCGTCTCGCGCCCGAAGCGGCGGACGCGCCCTATCAGATCGGGAAGGCGTATCTGATGATCGGCGAGGAGCTGGATGAATCGGAACGCTGGTTCCGCGCGGCCATCGACCTGATGAACGCGGAGCAGCATCCGGACGTGCACAAGCTCGCCTCGGCGTTCTGGCGCCTCGGGATGCTTGATGAGATGCGTGGCGACCTCGAGTCCGCGCGCATGAGCTGGGAACGCGCGCTCGAGATAGATGGCGAACACGAGCAGGCCGCGGCAGCGCTGGACTCGCTGACGCTGGTCCGGCCTGCGGGACGATAAGGTTCTCATCCCGCCTCACGGTGAACGTGGAGCGGAGTCGCCGCAGCGAGGAGCCAGGTCGCACGGCGAGGGGCTTGCAGCTCAACGGGGGGAGAGCATGAGCGAGAAGCGGTGTCTGGGACCCGACGCGTACGGTGGCTGCGAGGGCGAGGAGTACGAGCCGTACGTTCATCACGCGGCGAGCATGCCCGAGTTCACGCTGCGGTCGATCCTCATCGGAGTGATCGTCGGCATCGTGTTCGGAGCGGCGAACGCGTATCTCGGCCTCCAGGTCGGCATCACGGTCTCGGCCTCGATCCCGGCGGCCGTCATTGCCGTCGCGCTGACGCGTGCGTTCGGTCGCAGGACCTCGGTGCTCGAGAACAACATGGTGCAGACCGTTGGGTCGGCCGGCGAGTCGCTCGCCGGGGGCATCATCTTCACGATCCCGGCCCTTATCGTGCTCGGGTTCATGCCGCAGATCTCCCGCATCTTCATTCTCTCGATCGTCGGCGGCCTTCTCGGCGTCCTCTTCATGATCCCGCTCCGCAAGTACCTGATGGTTCGCGAGCACGGGAAGCTCCCGTTCCCCGAGGGCACCGCGTGCGCGGAGGTCCTCGTTGCCGGCGACACCGGCGGGGAGAACATCCGCCGCGTCATGTTGGGCGTCGGGCTCGGCGCGGTCTACACGTTCCTCATGCAGGGGCTCGCGCTCTGGCCGGACCGCGTCTCGTGGAGCTTTCGCCGTGCGAGCGGCGCGACCATCGGCGCCGATCTCAAGGCCGCGCTTCTGGGCGTAGGCTTCGTGATCGGTCCGCGGATCGCGGGCGTGATGCTCGCGGGCGGCGCGCTCGGCTGGCTGGTGCTGATCCCCATGATCAAGCTCTTCGGCGAGGGAATGCAGACGCCCATCTTCCCGGCCGAGGTTCCTATCTCGTCGATGGGACCGAGCGACGTCTGGGACAACTACATTCGCTACATCGGCGCCGGTGCCGTTGCGTTCGGCGGCATCGTGACGCTCATTCGCGCCATCCCGACGATGGCCAGCTCGTTCGGCGAGGCGTTTCGCGAGATGGTGGGCAAGCGCAGGACGGCGGGCCCGGAGGCGGGCGCGAACGAGGGCGGTGATGACGCGGAACGCGGCGACTGTCGGAAGCGGACGACGATCGACATCCCGCTCCAATACGTCGCCGGTGGCGCGCTCGTGCTCGGCCTCATCACGTGGCTTGCGCCCGGCGTCCCCGTCAATGCGCTCGGCGCGCTTCTCATCGTCGTCTTCAGCTTCTTCTTCGTGACGGTCGCCGCGCGGATCGTCGGGCTTGTCGGGAGTTCGTCGATGCCCGCGTCCGGGATGACGATCGCGACACTCCTCGGGACAAGCGTCATCTTCCTCGCCATGGGTTGGACGGGGCCGGCGGGGATGATCGGCGCCATCACGGTCGGTGCCGTTGTCTGCATCGCCATCTGCATCTCGTCGGATACGTCACAGGATCTCAAGACCGGGTTCCTCATCGGCGCAACGCCGTGGCGTCAGCAGATCGGCGAGGTGATCGGTGTGCTCAGCTCGGCGATCTTCATCGGCTGGGTCGTTCTCTTCCTGCACGAGACGTACGGCATCGGCTCGGAGGAGCTCCCGGCGCCGCAGGCCGTCCTGATGTCGATGGTGGTCAAGGGCGTGTTGACAATGTCGCTGCCGTGGACGCTGGTTCTCATAGGCGCCCTCATCGCCGGCTGTGTAGAGCTTCTTGGTGTTCCGTCGCTGCCGTTCGCGGTCGGGCTCTATCTTCCCGTGAGGCTCTCGGTGCCGATCATGGTCGGCGGTCTCGTGCGCCGGTTCGCGGAGCGCAGCCGCGATGAGCGGGTTCGTCAGGAACGCCGCGAGAACGGCGTGCTGATGAGTTCGGGTCTCATCGCCGGCGGCGCCATCGTGGGGTTGCTGGTTGCCTGGTTCGACAACATCGGCCTCAGCGAGCGGATAGCGCTCGGGAGCGCATGGTCCGGCGGGTACAGCAGCCTGGTGGGGATCGTGACCTTCGGTCTCTTGACCTGGTCGCTGGTGCGGTCGGCGAGGGGTGGACGGACCGACGCATAGCCATGCTGACGGGCTTCTCTGAATGCCCAAACTATCTAGGAGGAAAAGGCTTGACGGTGAGAGGCCGCCCTCCTAGCATAATGGTGCGACGCACAAACTTCTGAAAACTATAGATGATTGGTGCTCATGGCGAGGCTCATCCATAAGTATTCGAATCGGCGTCTTTACGATACGCATCGCGGGCGCACGATCACGCTTCTCGAACTCGCCGACATCGCGCTCGAGGGTGAGGACGTACGAGTCGAACACCGGTCGACGCACGAGGATATCACGACGGTGACGCTGCTTCACGCTCTGGTGGAACGCCTCAAGCGTCATCCCGACGACGCCCTGGCGGAGCGGATCGGGACCCTGCTGTTCGCGGTGCTCAGCGAGACGCGCGACGTCGTCTCGGGGGAGACCGGCGAGTTGGAGAAGGCGGGGGTGGGGATAGCATGACCGAGCGGACGACCATCCGGGACAGGCACATAGCCGAGCGGACGAAGGGGTTCTTCAGCCTCTTCCGTTCGCGCGGGTTCTCGCTACTCTGGGCCGGCTCGCTCATGTCCCAGGCTGGAGACCATCTCAATCTGATGGCGCTGACCGCGCTGATCTTCGCGGTGAGCGCGGGAACGCGAACGAGCGGTCTCGAGTTCTCGAAGATTCTCCTGCTTGCCAGTGCGCCCGTGCTGTTCTTCGGTCCCATCTCCGGCGTCTACGCCGACAGGGTGAGCCGCAAGACCATGATGATCGCGTCGGATGTCATCCGCGCCGTTCTCGTGGCGCTCGTGCCTCTCGTCTCAGGCTCGATGGTGTCCGTTTACGTCATCATCTTCCTCGTCTACACAGTCAACAGGTTCTATCTCTCGGCGAAGTCGGCCGCGCTTCCGCAGATCGTCCCCGGCGGGAGGCTCATGGAGGCGAATTCGCTTCTCAATGTGTCGACGGTCGTGGCGCTCATAATCGGTCCCTGGGGCGGCGGCATGCTCGTCGAGCGATACGGCTATACGCTGGGATTCCTTGCGGACTCCGCGACGTATATCATCTCGGGTGCGTTCGTCGCGTTCATCGCGCTCAGGAGCATCAGCGAGATAGCGGTCGTGCGGGCCGCGGAGCTCGCGGAGCGGCGCAAGACGTTCGGTGAGACGGCGAAGCACGCTCTGTCCGCGCACAGCCGGGCGGAATTCGCCGAGGACGCCGTACGGCTTGGGCACGAGATCGCCGTGCCGATCGAGGAGGGGGCCGAGGTCATCGGCTCGGTCTACCATCGGCTCATTCGGGATCTCAGGGAAGGGCTCTCGCAGATGCGGCAGAGCCCGCTCGTCGTCTATTCCACGATCTCCTCGGCGGGCGCGATGATGCTCTCGGGATTCGTGCTGATCGCCATGCCCGTGCTCGTTCGAAACGAATTCCATATGGGCACGGCGGGGCTCGGGCAGTTGTTCTCGCTGGCCGGCATCGGAATGCTCGTCGGCTCGCTCGTCGTCGGGCGGTTCTTCGCACACGCGCAGCGCCGCGCGATCATCGCCGTAAGCATGGCGCTCGCGGGCGTGACCGTCGTCGCCATGGCGGCGGCGACCAGTCTGACGGGACTGAGCGTCGGGATCTTCCTGGCCGGGATGTTCCTCGCACCGACCAATGTGACGTGCGACACCATCCTGCAGGAGCGGATGCCGGGTTCGAGCATCGGCAAGGCGTTCGGGTTCCGTGACATGGTGTCGAAGACGGCGTTCGGTGTCGCCGGCATCCTGTCCGGCGTCGTCGTCGACCTGATCGGCGCCAGGCAGCTCATGGTCATTGTGGGTCTCGCCGCGCTCGGCTATGCCGCCATCTCGCCGTTCCTCTACGCCGACACATCGAAGCTGAATCTTCTCAATGCGTATCCGGTGATGAAGCTTGCGAGCGGTGTCGCGGCTCGTATCCCGCGCCGCCTGAGCTATCGGCTCGCGAACGCACTCTCGGCGCTGGCCGGGATCCTGTTCCGTACGAAGCGGAACTCCGCCCGGTCGAACGCCTCACGCGTCATCGGGCACCCCGCGGACAGTCCGGAGGTCAAGGCGCTGGCGCGGTCGATGTTCAGGAGCTACGGTCACTACTACGTCGACTTCTTCGGACTGACCGGGGGCGGGCTCTGGGGTCAGGTGGGGGAGATGGTCCGTCTTGACGGGATCGACCATCTCAAGTACGCGCTCGAGCGGGGCAAGGGCGCCATCTTCGTCAGCGCGCACGTCGGAAGCTGGGACATGGGCGCCGCGGCGCTCGCTCAGGAGAAGGGCCTTCCGAGCATGTCGGCGATCGTCGAACCCGTGACGGACGGTTCCTCCGACGAGGCCGTCACGCTGATGCGTGAGGTTCGCGGGATCAACGTCATCCCGCTTGGGAAGCCGATGCGGATATGGCGGGCGCTCAAGCGCAATGAGATCGTGTTCCTCGTGGGCGAGAGCCTCCTGGGCGCCAGCGGAGTGGACGTCGAGTTCTTCGGCGAGAGGGCCGTGCTCCCGAAGGGGGCCGCCTGGCTCGCCCTCAAGAGCGGGGCTGCGATCGTTCCCGGGTTCTGTATCAGACAGCCTGACGGGAGCTACGTCGGGCACATCGAGCGACCGATCTTCCCCGAGAGCACGGACGACTTCGAGAGCGCGGTACGAACGTATACACAGAGGATCGCGCACGTCTTCGAGGACTACATCGGGAAGTACCCGGAGCAGTGGTGCATGCTGCAGCCGGTCTGGGGACGGTAGGACGTCGTCGCGACTCTCGCGACGGGAGACGGCAGATGCGGGAACGATCAGAAAGGGTGACATGAAGATCGGTATCGTAACACCGGCCTTCTATCCGTATCCGGGTGGTGTGACCGAGCACGTCTACCACACGTACCTGGAACTCGAGCGGCTTGGGCACGACGTGAAGGTCATCACGACGTCGTTCGGTCCTGGCAGTTCGCCGTGCGAGCACGACGTCATCCGTATCGGGCGGGCATTCTCCTTTCCGGCGAACGGCTCGATCTGTCCTGTCGCCGTCGACCTCAGAATGTCCAACGAGTTCCGAAAGGTCTTTCGAAACGAGGCGTTCGACGTCGTGCATCTGCACGAGCCGCTGATGCCCGCTCTCTGTATCGCCGCCCTTTCGCAGGTCGACATGCCGGCCGTTGGAACATTCCACGCGAGCAACGACCGGTCGCTGGGCTACAAGCTCTTCCGTCCGCTGCTCGACCGGTACGTCCGGAAGCTCACGCGGCGCATCGCCGTCTCGAACGCCGCCAGGGATACCGCCATCAGGTACTTCGACGGGGAGTATGAGATCGTTCCCAACGGCGTCGACGTGAGACGCTTCGCATCGGCCGAACCCATCGAGGAGCTGCGGGACGGCTCGTTCAATATCCTGTTCGTCGGTCGCATGGAGCCTCGAAAGGGCGCGAAGCACCTCCTGCGGGCGATGCCCAGGATCTTCGAAGAGGTACCGGGCTGCCGATTGGTCCTTGTCGGCGGCGGGCCGCTTGCGTCGCACTACAGGGACTACGTTCCGGAGAACTCTCAGGGACGCATCGTGTTCGCGGGGCACGTTTCGAACGAGATGCTCGCGCGCCACTACGCCTCGGCCGATGTCTTCTGCTCTCCGGCGACCGGCGGTGAGAGCTTCGGCATCGTTCTGCTCGAGGCCATGGCGTCGAATTCCGCGATCGTCGCGTCGAACATCAATGGATACAAGGATGTCATCGACGACGGGAGAACGGGCATTCTCGTGCCGCCCGCGTCGCCGGACGCCATCGCGAGCGCGGTCATACGTGTCGCCCGCGATTCCGAACTGAGAACGCGCATCATCAGCGCTGCCCGAGCCGAGGTCGAACGGTACGGGTGGGATCACGTGACGAGGGAAATCCTGCGAGTGTATGAGGCCGCTATCGGCGGAGTGTCGGGAGATCATCCCGCCGGGGGCGGTCGTGTGAGTAGAAGGGAGAAGATCGGCGAGAAGGAGACGGTCGCGTTCTGACCGCCCGCGTCCCCGACCGGCATCGTGAGGTGATCCGGCGATGCAGCTCGTCATCAGTCCCACCATGCGCTGCAACCTGCTCTGCCCCGGCTGCCACGTGGGCGAATATCGCGCCATCGCGGACGACGTATGGGAGAAGGAATACAAGGAGAACAACTCGCGGCGTGTC
This sequence comes from uncultured bacterium, assembly GCA_964516845.1. Classification (GTDB taxonomy): domain Bacteria; phylum Joyebacterota; class Joyebacteria; order Joyebacterales; family Joyebacteraceae; genus JAPEKQ01. The sequence continues at coordinate 2,803 of CAZEXP010000018.1, read as the reverse complement.
GAGTCCGCGAGATACAGCTAGTGTGTTGTAGCCGGTCGTGACATGGTCGACCGCCGATTGCAGCGTAGTCGGTGGCCGGTTGCTTCTCGGTCGGCATGGCGGTCCTCACCGGGTGTTCCCCGACGCAGCAGTCACCCGTGAGCGGGTGAGGCCAGGTTGGAGTCGAGACGGGGGAGGTGGTTTTCCATGCTCGACAAGGCAGAGCTGGGAAGGCGGGTGAAGCTCGAGAGACTGGCCCGGGGCATGACGCTCAAGCAAGTTGCGGATTCGTCCGGGATGTCCCCGACGCACATCTCCGAGATCGAACGAGGTCGGACGTCGCCGACGGTGGGCGCGCTCCTGAGAATCGCGAGGGCGCTGAAGAAGCCGGCGACCTACTTCGTCGAGGAAGAGCTGCTACCAAGCGTGTCCGTCGTGCGAAAGCACGAGCGGGCGCATCACGTGATCACCGAAGGCGGACACACCGTCGCCGGCGCGGACTTCCTGACCACCGGGATCCCCGCGGGTCGGCTACGCGTTGTCGAACTCTCCGATTTCGATCGGGGGCCGCTGGCAACCCGTCCGCACGGCGGGGAGGAGATCCTGCTCGTCGAGGCCGGCGCGCTCAAGGTCGTCGTCGGAGGCGAGGAGTTCGAGCTGCACGCGGGTGACTGCATCCAGTTTCGGGCCAGCATTCCTCACAGAGTCGAACGAATCGGTGGCGAGACCGTGCGGGCACTCTGGGTGACCGCATCCGACGGCGTGATCGCGCCGTAGCCGGCAGCGACCGACAGAACGTAGCCGCGCGCGGCTTGGCCGCACGCGAGGGAGGGGCTGCGCATATGCGCGAACACCTGCGTCGGACGGCGACCGTTTGCGTCATCGTGCTGGCGGCCGTCGCTTTCATGTCGTCCCGCGCCTTTTCGGAGGAGATGGACGCCGGCGTCCCTGATGTCTCCGAATGGAGTCACCGTATGCTCTCGGAGCGCGGGTTCGTTGTGGTGCCGAGCGATGCGACCGAGATCACCGAGGCGTACGAGAGCGTTCGTGCGGCGGGCGTGCACACGTTCATTACCGCCGACACGGTTCTTCGGACGACGCGCTTGTTCCTCGATGAAGTGCTCTTTGAACTCGAGAACGACGAGCTGTACGACCGGCTGACGGAGCTGTCACGCGAGATGGTCCGTCTCTCCGAGGACCAGTACATGCTCGTGCGCGATCCGACTGTCCGAGAGGCAGCGCGGCTCAACTACGCCTACTTCGCAGTCGCGCTGAGTCTCCTGGATCCGGCGTTCTTCCCGTCGGAGGCGGGACTCGCGCTCGTCGAACGCGAACTCGACCTCATTGAGGAAGGCCGCGTTCTCGGCTTCTCACCGATCATGGGTGCCTCGCCGCTTGACGACGTCGCCGGGCCGGGCGAAGACTACTCCCGCTATGTTCCTGTCGGTCACTACGCCACGAGCGATCGCCTCTCTCGATTCTACCGCGCAGTCACGTGGTACGGCCGCATGGCCTTCGCGCTTCCCGAGGGGCGGAGGAGCGACTACCGTCTCACGATCCAGGGCATCCTGGTGGCCCGCGCGCTGGAAACGGAGGCCGGGGAGTGGCACGAGCTCTGGGAGCGCACCTATGAGCCGCTTCTGTTCTTCCGGGGTGGAGCCGATGACCCGACGGTCACCGAGTACATGGAGATCGCGAACGACGTCTTCGGAGAGGAGTTCGAACTCGAGGCGCTGGCCGACCTCGATGCCGTGGCGGAGTTCGCGGAGCGCGTTCGCAAGATCGCGCCTCCACATGTCGAGACACACTCGCTCCGGGGCATGCGGTTCCTTCCGCCCCGCGAGTTCCGCGACGTCGCCTACTTCAGACGACTCGGTGTCGGCGTTCCGAACGGCCCGTCGCCATCCCTCAGTCTCATGGCGCTTCTGGGGTCGAGCGCGGCGCGTCGCGAACTCGATCGAGCGGACGTGTTCGCCAGCGAGGTCTACCGGCTCGGCTACCGTGAGATCGAACTCGAACTCGAGGAACTGACGTATGGTGATTGGACGCACGACCTCTACTGGAGCTGGCTCCACATCATCGCGGCGCTCTTCGAGTCACCCCGGGGCTCCAGACCGTCGTATATGAAGACCGACGCGTGGGAGACGAGGATGCTCTCCACGGGAGCCGCGGCATGGGCCGACCTCAGGAGGGCTCCAGCGATCGTGGCGGAGCCTACCGAGGCGCTGCGGGCCGCGCTCCCCATCACGGAAGGCGAGTGCGCCATGGTGGAGCCGTACCCCGAGCTCTACGTGCGGATCGAGGACCTGATCGGTCATGTCCGCGACACGCTCTGGAAGTACGAACTCCTCGACAGGGACCTTGCGGATAGACTCGACGCCTACGCCGGGTTCATCGGCGGACTCCAGCGGTCGTGCTTCGGCGTCTTCGGGGGAGGGACGCTCGCGCAGATCTCCGTCGGCGCGGATGCGCGCGCGGCCGGCGGCGGACAGGATTCGTCGTTCGACCCGCAGCCGTTCGTGGCGACGGCCTTCAGCGACCTCGGCACGGGTATTGCCATCGACGTGGGGCTGGGGCGCCCGGACATTCTCTATCTGAGGGTCCCCCAGGATGGCGAGGAGACGATGTTCGGCGGTGTCATTTCGTCGTTCTACGAGGTCGAGCGCCAGGTTTCCAAAGTGCGGCAGTTGGGTTCGTGGGAGCGCGAGTTCAACGAATCCCCGCCCGAGCGACCGCGCTGGGTGCTGGCGTTCGTCGAGGAATAGGTGTTGGAGTTCTGCGTGGAACAGGTGCTGGAGTTCTGCGTGGAACAGGTGCTGGAGTT
>CAZEXP010000017.1:6345-43109 GCA_964516845.1 uncultured bacterium | reverse complement strand
AGCGACCGGAGGGGTGCGGCCCCCCGGCGCTCGCCTGTCTGTGCTGTTGGTGCGCCTGAGGGCGGAGGAGGTCCTTTCGGCGCACGGCCCGGTAACAGCAGGCGGACGAAAGGAGTGTTGGAATGAAGCACGCATTGCTTCTGTCTCTGGCGCTGGCCGTCGTGCTCGGTGCGGCGCCGGTCATGGCCACCACGTACAACGTGCCGGGCGACTACGCCACGATTCAGGGCGCAGTCAACGTGGCTATCGCGGGTGATGACATCGTCATCGCGGCGGGCACGTACGTAGAACAGGTACACATTCAGACCGGCGACATCACGCTGACGGGGGCTGGTGTTGATTCCACGATCATCCAGTCACCGGTGACGCTGACGGCGTACTTCGCGACCGGGGCGAACAGCAACTACCCGGTCGTGTTCGTCGACGGGGTCGTCGATGTGGATATCTCCAATCTCACCATCGACGGCAACAATCAGGGTGACACGAACTACCGTTTCGTCGGGCTCGCCTTCTGGAACGGTGACGGCAGCCTGACCGATGCCGAGGTTCTGAACGTCATGAACAGCACGTTCAGCGGCGCGCAGCACGGCGTCGGCGTGTACTCCTACAACGACGGCACCGGCGGTCCCTACACGATCGCTCTGACCGACGTTCTGGTGGACGACTATCAGAAGACGGGCGTCGCGCTTCTCGGTGAGGGGCTCACGGTTGCACTGACTCGTGTTATCACACAGGGTCAGGGTCCGACGACCGTCACCGCGCAGAACGGCATCCAGACGGGCTATGGCTCGGGTGGAACGATCACCGACTGCGAGATCTACGACAACGATTACACGGGCGAGAGTTGGACAGCGGCCGGCCTCCTGCCGGACTACGGCATCCCTGTCGTTGTGACGGGAACTGTGCTGGACGGCAACCAGACCAGCGTGTATCCGTACGACATCGATGTCTCGATGGTCGACTGCGACATGACCGGGTGCACCGGCTCCGCGGTCATCGCGTACGCGCCGGGCGTCAAGCTCAGTGGTGGGAACGCGCCGCTGCTGAGGAGTCCGCTCGAGGAGGACTATCAGGCAAGTCAGAGCAGGGCGGGGATGAGCTTCACGGCGGACGACTGCGTCTTCACCGGGCTGGACGTCCTGGATGAGGCCGGCATCTTTCCGTACGCCACGGGCCTGCTCGACGTGACAATCACGAACAGCGAGATCAGTCACTGGGACTATGGCGTCTACGCCTACGAGGACGGTGGGACCATCACCATGGTCCTGACAGGCAACAGCTTCTTCGACAATGGAAGCTATGCGGTCTACTCATCGACCGCTCTCGAGCAGGATGCCGAACTCAACTGGTGGGGCGACGCCGATGGCCCGACGATCGTGAGGGCGGGCGGAACGGTCGGTGGTCTCCTGAGCTACAGCCCGTGGTATGCGGCCGTGCCCGGCACGTCACCGATGCCTATCGGGACCAACAGCTCCATCCAGGCGGCGATCGACGCGGCCGGTCCTGGTGCGACGATCACGGTCGTCGCAGGTCCTTACGACGATGAGAACCTGATCGTTAACAAGACCCTGACGCTCCATGGCGCGCAGGCTGGCGTGGACGCGCGCAACCGCGTGGCGACCGAGTCGGTGGTCACCGTTGGCACCGGACATCTGTTTGATATCCAGGCGGTCGACGTTGTCATCGATGGGTTCACGCTGACCGGCTACGGTTCTGCCGGCCAGCTCATCCGTTGCGACAACACGAGCGATGGGTTCGAATTCCGCAACAACATCGTCGACGGTGTCGCCGGACGCGCGTTCTGGTTCAACGTCAGCGGCGACGACATCATGATCGAGCGGAACGAAGTCGATGGCGCGCTGTTCACGGACTCCTATGCGCTCGCGCACTTCGATGGCTCGGATGTCTTCGACGATCTCACGATCCAGAACAACGACTTCTATGATGGTGGAATCTTCGCCGGGAACAAAGTCTACAACTCGACGGGGATGCTCATCAGCGGCAACGTCTTCGACGGCGCGAGCCTGAACCTGAGCTCGCAGTTCGAGAACTCCTCGATCGACGGGAACACGTTCCGCAATGGCGGATACACCTACATGCAGGTCGGCCTCAGGAGTTCAACGATCACGAACAACGTGTTCGAGCCCTGTGGTCCGTCTCCGAACGCAACCTACCCCTCGTGTGCGTTCATGCTTTGGGGTTCAAGCTACGGGCTGACGCCGAGCACGGACGTTGCTATCACCGGAAACACGGTGCAGTTCAATGATTTCGCCCTTCCTGACGACATGTCGCTTGGCATCCGGCTTCTTGTGGATGTCGACGCTCCGAACATCCACATCAGCGACAATGAGTTCGTCGATGGCGGGGGGCAGACCGGTGCATTTGCAGTCCGCAATCAGGGAGCCGGAACGTGCGATGCTTCCGGCAACTGGTGGGGCACCAACGACGACGCGGTGATCGGTGGTCTGTTCGACGGAGTTGTGGACTACACACCGTGGCTCGATGTGGGCGACGATCTCGGTGACCCGGGCTTCCAGGGTGACTTCTCGGAGCTCTGGGTGGACGCCGACAGTCCTCAGACCGGCGCTGATGGCCGGATCGAGGAGGGCATCAACCTCGTCACGGCCAGCACGGTCAACGTGCTGCCGGGTACTTACGTTGAGGCCGGTCAGATCGTGATCGACGAGGACGTGACGGTTCTGGGTGACGCTTCGAGCAAGCCCATCGTCATGACCGATTCGAACACCGGTTCGAGCGGTGATGCGCGGGCCTGGTGGCTCGTCAACGCCGGGAAGGACCTGACGATCAAGAACATGGTTCTCGATGGCACGGGCTACAACATCTATCAGGCGATCCGTGCACACGGCACCGGCACGGCCGAGGACTGCGACTTCCGCAACATCGGTTTCTCGCAGTACGTCGGCTTCGGCATCGCGTTCATGGACGCCAACTGGACCGTCCACGGCTGCACGTTCGAGAACATCCAGCGTGTGGGCATCATCGCGTTCGGTTCTGGTGTGACGAATGCGGTGCTCGAGTGGAACACCTACACGGGCAAAGGCGACGACGACTGGCTCGACTACGGCATCGAGTTCGGCGGCGGCGCTGTCGGGGTGGCGAACTACAACACCATCACAGCCTGTCAGGGCGTTGCCCAGGTGGACGGCTCGACGTCTGCCGGTATCCTGGCGACCGATTACTACGGTCCCGGCACGGCTGTTTCGATGCTCGGGAACATGATCAACGGCAACACGACCGGTGTCGCCGTCGGCTATGACGCGACCGACGCCACGGTCGTGACCGCGCACTACAACAACATCTCCGGTAACGACAGCTACGGTATGAGCGCCGAGGGTTCAGCCGGCAGCATCGACGCGCTTCACAACTGGTGGGGCGACGCCAGCGGTCCGCTCGACTCGAACGACGACACCGGCACGGGTGGCTGGCATAACCCCGGCGGTCTCGGCAACGAGGTCACCGACTACATCGCCTACGACCCGTGGCTCGGCAAGACTGGCAGCGGCAACATCGTCTGCGATCCCGACCCCGAGTATCTGACTGTGGCCGGGGCGACCAAGCCCGTGGCCGTGAACTATCTCGGCGGCGGTGGCGGAGCCATGTACGGCTACTCCATCAAGTTCACCTGGGACGGCTCGGTCGCCAGCACCACGACGGCCGTTGTTGAACAGGGGGGCCTGCTCAAGGACATCGGCACTACGTTCTTCTTCGCGGCGCCCGGTATCGGCAATGAGATCGTGGTCGACTGCGCGCTTCTCGGCAGCATCACAGGCGCGATGAGCGCAGGTACGATGTTCACGATCGACTTCACTGGTGTTGCGGTCGGTACGAGCGACATAGACATCGAGATCGTCAACGTGCGTGACCAGAACAACGTGCCGCTTGTTGGCTTCTACGAGAACGACGGTCTGTTGATCGTCGACGTCTCGGCGCCGACGATCGCGGACGTCGAGATCTTCAACACGACGCTCATGCACACCAACGACTACATCAAGAACACGGATGGTGCGCAGGTAACGGCGACCGTGCTGGACGATGACCCGGCGTTCGGGGTCGGCAATATTTTTGCCGATCTCAGTGGCCTGGGCGGCGGTGAGACGGACAACCCGACCGGCTACGACTGGTCGACCGGAGCTGCGGTCTGGACGATCGTGGCGCCTACTGGCGTGACCTGCGATCCCCTCAACGATGTGGTGCGGGTCGACGTTGACGCGACCGACGGCATCGGCAATCCCGCAGTGCAGGGTTTCGCTGAAATCATCGCTGACAACACCGCACCGACGGCTGTGACCGCATTCGATGCTGCGCCCGGTAACCAGAAGTGCGATTTGTCGTGGACGATGGGTACCGATGACTGGCTGGACGGTGTCGTGGTCCAGAGGAATGCGAACGTCGGTGACCATCCGGTCTACCCGCTGTTTGTCGCGGCATGGCCTACGGTCACTCCGTACTACCCGACGGACCACACGGTGGGCACCAACGTCTACGACGGTCCCTTGGCAGCCATTGCCGACATCGTCGTCGACCGGAACATCTACTACTACCAGGCGTTCTGCTATGACATCGCGCGCAACTATGGCGTGGCTGATGTCAGCGGAGCCTCTGCGGACCTCTCCACGAACTACTGGCTGGGCGATGTGGCGGCCGCGATGGGCGTCTGGGGCTACAACGGCCTCGTGAACGACGCCGATATCGACAAGCTCGGTTTCGCGTATCACACCCCGCCGGCCGGTTCTCCCATGGACGAGATGGACGTTGGTCCGACGGTCCATCCGAGCTACGGCAGGCTTGGTCTGCCGACGCCGGACGACTTCGTCGGGTTCGAGGACCTGATGATGTTCGCGATGAACTACGACGTGGTCACCGCGAGGGTGGTGCCGCTTCTGAGCGGTCCGGTCGAGGGCCAGCTGGCGCTGTCGCTCGAAGAGATGAGCTCCGACGCGACCGGTCTCGTGGAGCTCGCGCTCCGCCTGGACGGGAACATCGGGGACGTGAAGGGCATCAGCGCTGAGTTCGAGCTCGAAGGTATGGAGTTCGTTTCGGCGAGGCTCTCTGATGAGATGAGTTCACCGGCCGCACGGACGTTCCTGTGGGCCGGCGACGACCAGATCGATCTCGCCATCCTCGGCTCCGGTGTGTCCATCGGCGGTTCGGGTGAGCTGGCGAGGCTCACGTTCCAGACGACGACCGAGGAGTACAGCGTCGACTTCGCGTCGGCCGCGCTCCGCGGAGTCGAGAACGAGTTGCTGGATGCCGAGTTCGAGGGCTATGACTCGACGGGCGACATCCCGGTGGCGTTCAAGCTTGCGCAGAACAGCCCGAACCCGTTCAACCCCGTCACAACCATCGCCTTCAACGTCCCGCACGAATCGCGCGTTGCGATCCGTGTCTACGACGTGACGGGCCGCGTGGTGCGGACGCTGGTTAACGGTGTGACGGATCCTGGTCGTCATGCGGCCGTCTGGGATGGCCGGAACGACCATGGTGAGAACTGCGGCAGCGGCGTGTACTTCTGTGTGATGGAGACGCCGGAGTACCGCGGCAGCCACAAGATGATGCTTCTGAAGTAGCACATCCCTTCCGGGGTTCGGGCCTCCGTGCCCGGGCCCCGGTGAGAGCGGGGAGGACATGGTGAAGCGAGCCCAGCAGCGGACATTGTGGCCACATGCGGGAGGAGCGCTGCTTGTTGCAGTGACGCTCGCCCTGCTAGTCACACCCTTCGGGACGGCTGTCGCTGACACTGCCGTCCACTTCGACCCCGGAGCCATCATCGTGGAGACCGGGGAACCGTTTGACATGAACTTCCGGGTCGCTGCGAGCCCGGATTCGATCGCGAGCTTCCAGCTCTATCTCTCGTTTGACCCGGATATCGTCGAGCTCACCGATGCGGTAGAGGGAACGCTGTACGTCGAGAGCGGCACGATGACGTGGTTCATCGCCGAGGAGGAATACCCCGGCTTCTGGCACTTCTTCGACACCGTGTTCGGAGCCGGAAGCCACATCATTCCTCCCGGGGAGCTTCTCCACTTGAGCTTCACGGCACTCGCCGCCGGGCAGACATCGGCGAGGATCGACACCGTTCGCATGACGGACATCCGTCGCGACCCGCTCCCCGTCACGGGAGTACAGAACGGGTGGATCTTCGTCGACCCGGTGGGAGTTTCCGAAGAGGCGATCGTCGCTCCGTCGGTGGACGCCATCGCTCCGAATCCGTTTTCGTCGGGAACGAGCATCCACTTCAGCGTTCCGGCGGGCCCCGATGATTGGCGCATCGGGATCTTCGATGTCGCGGGCAGGAATGTGTGCACGCTCGACGCGCCGGCAGACGTCGGCATGACCGGCGGCGCCGGCACCATCGTGTGGGACGGCAAGGCAGACAACGAGCGCGAACTCCCGTCCTCCGTCTATTTCGTCAGGCTGACCAACGGGCGACAGGAGACGCGCTCGCGCGTCCTCAAGATCAAGTGAGGAGATACGGGAACCCGGACACGCCGGGTGGACTCAGGGCTGGAGCATGCATCATGAGAAACGCAATCAGAGTAGTCACCATCCTTGCGCTCCTGCTGGTCGTCGTGCCGCAGGCGTCGGCGGAGCGGGGGTACGCGATGCTCAAGACCGTTCCGACTGCGCTGAGGGTTTCCGCGGGACAGCCGGCGACCTTCATCGTGCGGTACGATGGTTCCGATGTGACGGAGGGCTTGCGCGGTTTTCACATAGAGCTCTCCTGGGATGACGCGATCGCGTTCGTAGGGGATGTCGAGGTGGACGTGGTGGAAGGGAACTTCCTCTCGAACGTCGGTTCCACTGCGTTCTTCGCGGTCGACACGCAGCCGGGGAGCGTTGTCGTCGACGGCGCGATCCTGGGCGACACGGCTGGAGCGTACGGTATCGGTGAGCTGTTCAGCATCACGTTCACCGGCCAGAGCGTGGGCGACGGCGTAACGCTGGTCGAATTCACAGAGCGACTGCTCCGCGACCAGGACAATATGCCCATCCTCACGAGCGGCATTCCGGGCATCATCGAACTCGACAATACGCCGCCGAACGTTCCGGTCATCGACACGGAGCCGGAGTTCACGAAGGGGACGACGAACTACATCACATGGTCGAACGAAAGTGGAACCGGCGCGGTCGGTTACTGCGTCGAGGCGTCCGAGACGCCTGACTTCGCCGTTGTCGTGAGCACGAGCGGCTGCACGCCGTTCACGTGGCACACCTTCACCATGCTTACCGACGGGCAGATCTACTACTACCGGGTGAAGTGCCGTGACGACCTCTATAACTACGCTGATTGGTCGGCAACGGAGTCGTCGACGCAGGACGACTCGCCGCCTGTGACAGCAGCGGGTCCGCTCCCCGCATACGTCAACTCGGTGACGTTCGATGTTCCGTTCACGGAGTACGACGCGACCAGCGGCACCGATTTCGTGTGGTTCTACTACCGGCTGAACGGGGGGCCGTACACGCAGTACGGCGGGGTCTACCAAACGAGCCCCATCAGTTTCACCGGCAGCGGCGAGGGCGTGTATGACTTCTATACGATCGGCGTCGACAACGTCACGAACATCGAGCCGGCGCCAACGGTCCCGGATGCGACGACCGAGGTCGACCTTCAGCCGCCGGACGCCGTGACCGATCTTGAGGCGCTCCCGGGGCACAACCGCATCCACCTCTCGTGGAATGCGCCCGCATTCCGCTCGGCGCCGGTCGAGGGGACGCTCATCGTAAGGAAGCGATGGGCGATCGGCGCGTATCCGGAGTACGACGATATCGCGCCGCAGGACGCCTACCCGGCGCACCCGGCCGACGGCATCGTGGTTGCGTTCGTTCCGGGGACAGGGTTCCAGACCTACGACGACGAGGTGTTCTCGGATCCCATCCGGAACGTCTACCTCTACACCGCGTTCGCGAGGGATGAGGCCGGCAACTACTCGGCGGCCGTCGCGAGTGCGCAGGACCGGTCAACGTCGTACTGGCTTGGCGACGTGGATGACGATGATCCTCTGGGTCCTCCCGGTGTCTACGATGGCTACGTCGACTACTACGAATGGGTTGTGCTGTCGAATTCCTACAACACGACCGATGGCGAGCTGCACTACGTTGCCGAAATGGATATCGGGCCCACCGACGATTGGTCCCGGTTTGGCATTCCACTCACCGACAGCGCGATCGACTTCGAGGATATGATGGTCGTGGCAATGAACTACGGCCGCGTGGATCCTGCCGGCAAGGCGGTTGCCCACGTGCCTGCGGGCATGGGTTCACGCGGTTCGTTGGCCTTGCGGTTGGATGTGGCTGTGCCGGCGGAGGGGGGCGCCATCGATGGGGATGGTGGAGGGGCGCCCGAACTCGTCGAAGTCGGGCTCTCGTTCTGTGGCGGTCTCGATGTTCGCGGGTTCTCCGCGCTCTTGACCTTTGACCCGAATGGCCTGGCGCTGCGTTCTGTCGACCCCTCGGGTGATGCGGCCTCCGGAGACGGGTTCTTCTACTGGACCGAGCGCGAGCCGGGTGTCATCCAGGTCGACATCGCGATGTTCGGAGAGGTGGCGACGCTGACGCCGGACGAGCTGCTGGCGACATTCGCCTTCGAGATCGCAGGCACCGGCGGAACGACGGTCACGATCGAGGCGGAGAAGCTTCGCGGTGTGGCCAACGAACAGCTCGTGTGTGGCGGAGGCGTGGTCGACCTCGTTTCATCACACGCGCCTGATGGCAGGACGGTGCTCCATCAGAACATCCCGAATCCGTTCAATCCGCGGACGACGATCGCATTCGAACTCGCGGCCCGCGGACCCGCGCGGCTCATGGTCTATGACGCCACCGGTCGTCGCGTCACAGAGCTCATCGACGGAGATCTCGACGCCGGGCGCTGTGCCGTCGTGTGGGACGGTACCGACGCGCGCGGGCGGGCCGTCGGCAGCGGAGTCTACTTCTACGTGCTCGAGGCGGATGGCAAGCGCCACGAGTGCAAGATGGTCCTGATGCGGTAGATGCGCCACGTGCCGATGGGCACGCGGCGATGGCATGAGCGTCCCCGGGGACGCATTGAAAGGATGTGAGCAGGGGTGAAGCGAAAGCTTTGGGAAGAGTTCCCGACCGCTCTCGGGGACAGCTTCAGGGGAGGCTCGGGCGGCAACCTCCGTTCTGGGCTCGCGGTTCCGCTCGAGCCGAACCTCCCTGCTCACATGAATCAGGGGGAAACGCCATGAGAGAGACACGCAGAGTGCCGGCCGACACGCCGCTGCGGACTCCTCTCGTTGTGGCGGCGGCCTTGCTGTCTTCAGCGCTGGCCATCCTGACATCGTCAACGACTGCGCTCGCCGTACCGACCGTCTTCGTCTACCCCTCGGAGATTACGGTCGAGCCCGGCGAGATGTTTTCGATGAGCATACGAGTGGATGCGGGCACCGACACGGTCACCTGCTTCCTGACCGAGTTCACGTTTGACACGGGCGTCATCGAACTCACAGAAGCGTCCGAGGGGAGTCTGTTCAGCATGTGTGGATACGGGACGGTGTATCACTGGGACGTGATCGAGTCGGGGCGCCACTCGTGCAACGACGTGACCCTCGGACACGAGGCACACACGCTCCCGCCCGGGGAGCTTGTTGATCTCGAACTCACCGCCGGTGACCAGGGCATGACCTGGATCGAGATCACGACCGTCGATCTGAGGGATATGCGGCGGGATCCGATCCTGCCGGTGAACACGGAGCGCGCCCTTGTCATCGTAGGGGGGACCGGCGTGGAAGATCCGCAGCAGACAGATGGAGCTGCGCTTCTGATCGTCCACCCGAACCCCTGTCGCGGAGGGGCCACGATGAGCTGGTCCGCGCCGGCGGGCGAGAGGCGTGGAACGCTTCTCATCTATGACGTCCGCGGGCGTCTCGTCTGGCACGATGTGCTCGACGGTGTGTCGGGAACAGCGCACTGGGACGGACGCGGTGAAGACGGTGCAGGAGTGCGGGCCGGGGTGTACTTCGTGGAACTCCGCTTCGGAGGCGAGACGGTCCGGGAGAAACTGGTTCTGCTGAGATAGGGGTCTGAAGGGAGAGGACCATGAACAGAAGTGCGAACATCTTGTTGGCGACGGCGATGGCGATGACGTTCGTGCTCGTGGCGGGGGTCGCAACGGCAGCACCCCTCGTCTATCTCGATCCGGTGACGACCGATGTCTGTGGTGAATTCACGGTCGACGTCGTCATCAATGATGAGGTTCTGGACCTCACCGGGTTCGATCTGCTCATCGACTTCGACGAGACCATTCTGAACGTCGTCGGTGCGGCCCAGGGACAGCTTCTCGATGACTATCCGGGAACACCGTTCTTCTACTGGACCGTCACAGGGACGGTATCGGACGCGCTGCTCATCAACGGGGCCGCACTCGGCGGTTCCATCAATGGCGCGGGCGTGCTCGCGACCATCACCTTCGCGTGCGAATCGAACGGGCTGACCGACCTCGAGTTCGCGATGGTCGAGTTTCGCGACATCGATAATCTCCCCATCCCGGTGACGAGCGACGATGCCGAGGTCAACTCCGACGATAATGCGACCGTGTACATCGATCCGGCGCTCGTGGGCGAGGAGGTCGGCACTCCGTTCTCGATGCAGGTCATGCTTGGAGACGGCATCGCTGATGTGAATTCCATCGACCTGGTCGTGACTTTCGACCACACGGTGCTTGAGACGCTTGCCGTGCATCCCGGGCCGGACCTGCCCGGCGGTCAGGCGTCGCTCGCGCTGACTGGAGGCGTTGGCTATATCATCGTCGACATCAATCCGCCGGTCAGCATCTCGAGTCCCGGGTCAATCCTCGTGATCGAATTCAACGGCATCCACGAGGGTGACTTCACCGCGGTCGCAATCGAGGACCTGGTTTTCGGAACAACAACGGGGACCGTCATCCAGCCCTGCGTCGGAGACGGCACTGTCACGATCACGGGACCCAGCCCTGTCGAGCCCATGCGGTGGGGGATGATCAAGAGTCTCTATCGGTAGGCGGTCCAGCTCACGGGCGCGGCGCAGCGCCCGTGGCGAAGCAGGCAGGGCGCTCGGGTCTTTTCTCCCTGCGGGCAGCTCGCGAGCCGCTCGCGCCCGGCGCCCTGTCAGCCCCTTCCGCTTGTACCCTCATTCGGCATCCTCTAGAATGACCCCATGAACTCACACGGAGAACTCGTACGCGTGCGGGCCGAGGACGGGCTCGAACTCGCCGGCTTCTACGCCGCACCTCCGGGCGGCGCGCGTCGCGCCGTGCTCCATACGCACGGCTTCGCCGGCAACTTCTATGAGAACCGGTTCGTCGACGCCGTCTGTGACGCGGTCGTCGAGAAGGGGCTGGGGTTTCTCACGTACAACAATCGCGCGCACGATTACGTTTCCGACAACCTGCGTGGTCGCGGTCTCGAGACGACCTATGAGCCCGGCGGTGTTTCCCGGGACATGTTCGAACGGAGCATCCACGACATCGGCGGGGCCGCGGAGTTCCTCGCATCCCGCGGCCATCGCGAGATCTACTTCGAGGGACACAGCCTCGGAACCTGCAAGACCGTCTACTATCTCAATGAACGGAGCGACCCGCGCGCTGTAGGAGTGGTTCTCATCTCGCCGCCGGACATGTTCGGTCTGAGCAACGAACGCTCCGGTCGTTCGCTCGATGACATGCTCGCCGAGGCGAACGCGGCGGCCGCCGAGAGCGACCCTGACCGCGGCATCGAAGCCGGCCGCACGGTTCCGATCTCGGCACGCTCCATTCTGAGCAGCTACGCGGACCCCGCGAAGACCGACATCTTCCCGTTCCGTCTCGGGCGCGATGGCGACTACGCGCGGTATGCGTCACTTGCGGTGCCGATCCTCGCAACCTTCGGAACGGTCGAAGAGGCCGTAACCGTTCCTGTCGAAGATGCCGCGGAGCTGACGCGCTCGATGGCGACCGGATCCCCGCGGGTCGAAGTCGCGACCATCGAGGGTGCGAACCACATCTACTGGGGACACGAAGAGGAACTTGGGGCGCTCATCGGCGCGTTCGTTGAGCCGTAGGGGAATCCATGGCGATACTCATCAAGGGCGGCAGGCTCGTCACCGGCATCGACTCGTTCAATGCCGACATTCTCGTCGAAGACGAGAGCATCAGCGCGGTCGGGCGTGACCTCGAGGCGCCCCCGGATGCCGAGATCGTCGATGCCACCGGTCTGCTCGTGCTTCCCGGGGTGATCGACCCGCACGTCCATGTCGATCTCGAGCTCAAGGGCCACCGTTCATCCGATTTCACCTCGACCTCGCGTTCCGCCGCGCTCGGCGGAGTGACGACGTTCATCACGTACATCACGCCCGAGCCGGGACAGACGCTCATGGAGGCGGCCGAGGAGCGCAAGCTCCAGGGGCTTGGCCGGAGTCATGTGGACTTCGGTCTCCATGCGTCACTCGTCCGTTGGGACGACCGGGAGGATGACGAGATCGCGGAGATGATCGAGGCGGGAATACCGTCGTTCAAGATGTACACGACCTACGCCGACGCGGGGCTCGCGAGCACCGACGACCAGATCTACGAGGCGTTGCTTCTTGCGTCGGAGCACGGCGGTCTCATCGAGGTGCACTGCGAGAACGACTGGATCATCGAGAGCAAGATTCGCAAGCTCACAGAGCAAGGTCATCTCGGACCCGCGGACCACGGTGCGAGCCGCCCGGGCTACGCCGAGGGCGAGGCCGTGGCGGCTGTCATTCGCGCGGCGTACGAGGCGGGAGCTTCCGTCTACATCGTCCACACGTCGTCCGGCGAGACGGTACAGGCGCTCATGGAATCCGAGGACGTGGGGCTCGAGGTCTACGCGGAGGTCTGTCCGCATCACCTCCTGCTCGATGAGGAGCTGCTTGCCGGGCCGGACGGTCAGCGGTACGCGACCTGCCCGCCGATCCGGAGCAAGGCGCATCGCGAGGCGCTCTGGGAGGCCCTCGAGGAGGGTCTCATACACACCATCGCCACCGATCACGCCGAGTTCACGGCCGAGGCGAAGGACGAGGGGGCGAACGACTTCCGCCAGCTGCCCATGGGCGTGCCGGGTATCGGAACGCTGCTTCCTCTGATGTGGGAGCATGGCGTGCGGCAGGGGAGACTCACCGAGAACCAGCTCGTCGACCGGCTCAGCACGCAGCCCGCGGAGATCTTCGGTCTCTGTCCCCGGAAGGGGACGCTCGCGCGGGGGACCGACGCGGACCTCGTGCTCTTCGATCCATCCTGCGCCGTGACCATTACGCCCGCTGTGACTCAGGGGCTGGCCGACTACTCGCCCTACGATGGGTGGGAGGTCTCAGGCTGGCCGGTCTCGACGATGCTCCGCGGTCACTGGATCGTCAAAGACCGCGAGCTCGTGGGTTCCCACGAGCTCGGGTCGTTCGTTCATCGGAGTGATGTCTGTCAGCGGCCGGGCCACCGGTCGTCGCAGGAATAGTCCGCCGGCCGGTCCGCTTCCACAATGTTCCCGCTACGGTACTATCTGCGCGAGGTGATACCCCGCGCCGGTTCGGTGTACCCAGAGCGATCCTTCATCATCGACGGCGACGCCGTAGAGCAGGTCCTGCGCTGGTGTGGTGAAGCGCACGGAGCCGTCGGTGGGATCCACTGCGTAGAGCGTGTCCACGTCGGCGACGGCCACCCAGAGGTTCTCGCCGTCGTGAGCGAGTCCCTGCACCCGATGTGTTCCACGCGGCGGCGGAAGCTGCACGACGAAGTCTCCCTGCCGCGTGTACTTGCGGATGTTTCCGGGGAAACCCTCAAGCGGGCAGGCCCCGTGATAGAAGTACGTGCCGTCCCAGGCGAGGCCCCCGGCATAGGAGCTTCCGCCGACCGGGAAGGAACTGAGTGTCTCACACGTGGCCGGGTCGAGTTCGAACATTCGCATCCCGCCGAGGTTATCGGTGAGCCAGAGGCTGGCTCCGTCCCACGCGATCCCGCTCGGCCAGTTGCTCGGCGGTTCGTATGTGTGGATCGTCGTGCCGGTTGCCGGGTCGGTCTTGTAGATCGTTCCGTATGCCCAGTCCGTACGCCACATGTAGGTTCCGTCGAACGCCATGCAGTTCGGACCGGTGCCGTCGATATGGACCGCGCTGAGCTCATGCCCATGTCTGTTGTCGACGACGAAGTTCGTCGCAGCCTCGTGCGTGGCATCGCCGTTGGCGATCTTGACAGTCACGGCGAATGTGTCGCCACCCGCGAACCGGTGGGTCATCGTGAGATCGCTGTTCCAGGCGGTATCCCATGTGCCATCAGACTCGAAATCCCATCGGCACTCAAGAGCTCTCGACGGAATCGTGCTTCCGCTGGCGTCGCAGAGGACATCCGTGAGGATCGTGCCCGCAGCTGGAGTGAGGGCGAGGTCGGCGACTGGTACGACGTCGTCCGCCCCCGCTGGTGATGAGGAACTGCAGCCGGGCATCACACATGCCGCGGTCAGCGTGACGACGGACAGTGCGAACACCACGAACATCCTTCGCTTCATACCCTCCCCCTCGTGATAAGACCCTTCGAAACTGCGCGATCATCCTTGAAGACGCAGCCTACTTCAGCAGCACTGCCTTCGCGCTCCGCTCACCGTGCTCCGTTGTGAGCCGCACGAAGTAGACTCCCGTTGCGACATCGTGTCCGGTTCCATCCATGCCCAGCCAGACGATCTCATGGTCACCCGGCTCCTTCGCGCCGGCATCGAGGACGACGACGCGCCGGCCACTGACATCGTAGACTGCGAGCTCGACCTCGGACGGGTTGGACAGATGATACGACAGAACCGTCTTCGGGTTGAAGGGATTCGGGAAGCACGAGAGACTGAGCCCGCTCATCGATGAGTCGACAACACCTGTTCCATCCGATGTCATCTGCGGCTGGACCGCGATGGCGTTCGCGTTCGTCCCGCCGACGACCGTGAACGAGTCCTTGAGCGTGTTGTCCGAGAGCTGGATGACGTAGACCTTCGTGACGGAGGAGAGGAGCACACCGCCGGCGACGAACGCGTATCCCTCGGAGTCGAGGATGTCGACATCGCGTGGGTCGGCATACGCCTCGAGCGGGATGATCGTCGTCGACCAGTCGCTCGTGTCGATGACGTAGACGTTCGAGTCGTCCTCGCACGCGACGACGAGCTTCGACCCGTCATCAGTCACATCGATGCCCCACGGGTCATCGCCGACAGGGACCGTCGTGATCTCGGTCAGCGTCGCCTGTTCTACGACGCGCACGACGTCGCTCCCGCGGTCGGTGACGTAGATGTACTCGCCACCCGGATCGACAACCAGCTGCCAGAGACTCGTGCCGATGTCGACCATGTCCTTGACCGAGAGACCGTCGGAGGCAAGCTCGTAGAGCGTGTCGCCGTACCAGTCGGCCGCGTAGATCTTCTGGCTGACCGGATCGAGCGCGAGCTGTCCCGGACTGTCATACGTGCCGCTCGATCCCGAGTTGACGAGGAGGCTGTCGACGACCGCATAGGTCCCGGTATCGATGATGGCCACGTAGTCCTCGTCGCGACTGCTCACGAGCGCGAGAAGCCCGTCGTCCGTGAAGACGACGGAGTTCGGGTACTCCCAGACGTTGATGCGATGGGTGATGATGTTGGTGTCGACGTCGATCACCACGACGCCGTCTCCGCTGGCGCCGCAGATCCAGACCTCGGAGCCGTCGGGACGCATCGTGCAGTCGTAGCCGTAGTCGCCCTCGGGGAGGAGACTGAGAGCAGTTCCCTGGGCATACGTGGTGAGGTCGAATGGCACGGCGCTGTCAGACGTCGTGCAGGCGACGTATCCCGTATCGGCGAGCGCGGTGGCGACGAGTGCGAGGGTGAGAAGGGCGGCGAAAGCGAGTGTCGGTGCTCTCATGGCTGCTCCTCCGGCTGTGGTGTGCGATGGCCGCCGGCGAACTCAGCGTGCGGCGGTGCTGGAGTGGCCGACGAACGAGGCATCAAAGCAAAGCGTGTTCATTATATCAGGAGCATGATGTGGATGCCACAGCCGAGGTGATGCAGACTCAGTGAATCCGCGCCCGGGGCGGGAAGAAGGGTGGCGTGGTATCGCGGGCATTGGTTCGCGGCGTCGGACATCGGTCGACTCCGTCGTTCCGGGAGGTCTCTGCCCGAATCCCGTTGACACACACAGGGGCGCGGCGTAGCATTGAAAGCTCCGGAAGTTCCCAACGCATGGGCATTTTCCGGAGTTCTAGACAATGTGTGAGGTTGCGGTGCGGCCTGCGCCGCGCGAGTGTCTTGGTGTATCCGGAGGGCGCATGCCGACGGTTTCGAGGCTCCTCATCAGTGGCGGGACGATGTTCACGGGTGGCGAGGGTGGACGGGTGGTCGCGGATGGGGCGGTCCTGGTCGAGGACAACCGGATAGCGGCCGTCGGGGCATGCCGGGACATTGAGAGGCTCGCCGCGGATGGCTCAGGTGTCGAACGCATCGACGCCGCCGGCGGTCTCATCATGCCCGGTCTGATCAACGCGCACACACACCTCTACAGCGCGCTCGCACGCGGTCTCATGGCGAATCTCGACCCCTCCAGCAACTTCGTTGAGATCCTCGAGAACCTGTGGTGGCGGCTCGACCGTGCGCTCACCAACGAGCACAACTGGTACTCCGCGGCCGCGGGTGCACTCGATCTCATCGCGAACGGCACCACGACCATCATCGATCATCACGCCAGCCAGGTCTGCGTCACCGACAGTCTCGAGAATGTCGCCGAGGCGCTCACCGATATCGGCATCCGCGCCAATCTGTGTTTCGAGATCACGGATCGCGATGGCCCGACGAAGCGCGACGAAGGACTTGCCGAGAACGAGAGCTTCGGGCGGCGGGTTGCCGCCGAGCATTCCTCCGCCGAGGGGGAGAGGCTGCTCACGGCCAGCGTCGGTCTCCATGCGAGCTTCACGCTCGATGATGAGACCCTCGACCGGGCGGCCGCGCTCGCATGCGAGCTGGGCGTCGGCTGTCACATCCACGCGGCCGAGGATCGCGCCGACGTTGACGACAGTCTGAGACGATGCGGCAAGCGGGTCGTCGAGCGGCTTCACGAGCACGGCATCCTCGGAGACCGGAGCATCGCGGTGCACGGGATCCATCTGAGCGACGCCGAGTTCGGAATCCTCAAGGATACGAATACGATCGTCGTGCACAATCCTCAGTCGAACATGAACAACGCGGTCGGGCGTTCGAACGTGATCCGCATGCTCGAGGAGGGCATCCTCGTCGGGCTCGGCACCGATGGTTTCACCGGGAGCATGTTCGACGAGATGAAGGTGGCCAATCTCATCCACCGCCACGATGCGGGGGACCCGCGGGTGGGACACGACGTGGCAATGCGGCTCTGCATCCAGAATAATCCGAGCATCGCCTCCCGTGTCGTCGGAGACCGGGTCGGCGTTCTGGAACCGGGAGCCCTGGCGGACATCATCGTATTGGACTACGACCCGCCGACGCCGCTTGTCGACGGCAACTTCGGCGGTCATCTGATATTCGGCCTGACCGGCGGCATGGTGAGCACCGTGGTCATCAACGGATCCGTCGTGTACCGCAACCGCGAGTTCCTGACGGTCGATGCGGGGGCGACGCGAGCCCGAGCTCGCGAACTCGCCGCCGACCTGTGGGAGAGGATGTAGCGATGCGCGGAGCAACCGTCACGGGACTTCGGTGCGCGAAGTGCGGCGCGGAGCACGGCGTCAAGGACGCGCGTTTCACCTGTCCCGATTGTGGGCCGGACGGGATCCTCGATGTGCTCTACGACTACGACGAGGTCGCGAAGCACATCAGCCGCGAGACACTTGCGGCGTCGCGGGAGAACTCCCACTGGAGGTACCTGCCGCTTCTTCCGGTGGAGTCGATGGCTTCGACGCCTCGACCGCGGACCGGGTGGACGCCGCTCTATCACCTGC
This sequence comes from uncultured bacterium, assembly GCA_964516845.1. Classification (GTDB taxonomy): domain Bacteria; phylum Joyebacterota; class Joyebacteria; order Joyebacterales; family Joyebacteraceae; genus JAPEKQ01. The sequence continues at coordinate 25,186 of CAZEXP010000017.1, read as the reverse complement.
CCGGTCACCTGGGGCTTTCGGGACTTCACGTGAAGGACGACAGCGGAAATCCGACGGCATCGCTCAAGGACCGCGCGACATCCGTCGCGCTCGCCCGCGCCCGCGACGAGGGCGTGACGGCTGTGGCCGCGGCGTCGACCGGGAACGCGGGCTGTTCGCTCGCGGGGTTCTCGGCCGCCGAGGGATTGCCGTGCTACATCTTCGTTCCGAAGACGGCGCCGCGTCCCAAGGTTGCCCAGCTCCTTGTCTACGGGGCCACCGTTTTCGCCGTCGACGGAAGCTACGATGACGCGTTCGATCTCGCGATGGAAGCCATTGACAAGTTCGGCTGGTATAACCGCTGCTGTGCCGTGAACCCGTACCTCGTTGAGGGCAAGAAGACGGTCGCCTTCGAGATCTGCGAGCAGCTGGGGTTCCGCGTTCCCGATCGCGTGTTCGTTCCGGTCGGTGACGGATGCATCATGAGCGGGACCTACAAGGGATTCGCGGAGTTCGAGCGGCTGGGTCTCACCGATCGCGTGCCCGAACTCATCGGGGTCCAGGCCGAGGGTGCGAGCCCGGTCAAGGCCGCCTTCGAGTGCGGCGGCGACGTCGTTCCGTGCGAGGCGTGCACATGTGCGGACAGCATCGCGGTCGGCCACCCGAGAAACTGGCGCAAGGCAGTCAAGGGCGTCGGGGCAAGCGGCGGCCGGATGATGACTGTCACCGATGATGAGATCATCGGCGCGATCGCGTCGCTCGCCGACAGCACCGGCATCTTCGGAGAGCCGGCCGGCGTGACGGCCTACGCGGGTCTGGTCAAGGCCGTCGCTGAGGGCGCCGTGGGAGCCGACGACACGATCGCCGTGCTCATGACCGGAAGCGGGCTCAAAGACACCGAGAGCGCGATGCGGTCGGTCGGCGAGCCGGTGTCGGTCGGTTGCTCGCTTGCGGATGTGGAGCGGGAGCTGGCAACCCGGCCTTAGGATCTCGGCGGGCGTGGTGACGACCACGGGGTCTGACGAGTGTGAATCACGGGAAGAGGAGGCCGGGCGTGCTTGTGACACTGACCGTCAACGGGAGTATCAGGAGCGCCGATGTCGATTCGGCCGCGTCGCTCCTGACGCTTCTCCGTACCGGTCTCGGTTTGACCGGGACGAAGCAAGGGTGCGGCAACGGAGAGTGTGGAGCGTGCACCGTGCTTCTCGATGGTGAGCCGGTGAACTCGTGTCTGGTCTTCGCCGCGCAGTGCGAAGGCCGCGACGTGCTCACGATCGAGGGGCTCTCGAAGTCCGGAGAGCTCGATCGTCTCCAGAGCGCGTTCGCCGACGCCGGCGCGGTCCAGTGCGGGTTCTGCACGCCTGGCATGATCATGTCAGGAAAGGCACTGTTGATGAGGAATCCGCGACCGACGCGCGAGGAGATCGCGGAGGCTATCTCCGGGAATCTCTGCCGCTGTACCGGGTACGTCAAGATCGTTGACGCGATCGAACTCGTGGCGGAGCAGGAACCGACCGAGTGACACTGATCCGCACACCGCCGTGGAGTCTCGCGGCGCGGAGCATCAGAACACGACAGGAGGATGACACGCCGATGGAGTATGCGCAGAAGGACAATCTGATCTTCATACGTCTGCACCAGGGCGACGACCTGTTCGAGAAGCTCACGGAGATCTGCGCGGCATGCGACGTGAAGACGGGTGTGGTTATCTCGGGGATTGGCATGCTCAAGCAGTCCGAGCTCAAGTTCTACAAGAAGTACGGCGAGTACTCCGAGGTGCTCTTCCCCGAGCCGCTCGAGCTCGTGTCGCTGGCGGGGAACATCGTCTTCCAGGAGGGCGAGCACCAGTTCCATCTGCACGCCGTGCTCGCGAAGCCGGACAAGTCCTCGGTTGCCGGTCACCTCGGCAAGGCCAAGGTCAACGTCACCAACGAGATCGTCATCATGACAACCGACCTGGCGGCACGCCGCGAGCTCGATCCCGACACGGGCCTCATGGCTCTGACGTTCAAGTAGGGAGAGATCATGAGTCCTACCTCGGTCGAGCTCAAAGAGGTCGCAACGGTTCTCAGGCGGGACGTTCTGACGATGCTGCTCGAGGCCGGCTCCGGTCACCCCGGGGGCTCGCTCTCGTGCGTCGATATTCTCACTGTTCTGTACTGGCACACGATGAAGGTCAATCCGGAGCGCCCGACGTGGGAGGACAGGGACCGCCTCGTGCTCTCGAAAGCGCATGCGGCCCCGGCGCTCTACGCGGCGCTCGCGCGCCGCGGGTACTTCGACGTCCGCGAGCTTCTCACATTCCGCAAGCTGAAGTCGAAGCTCCAGGGTTTTCCGGACATGCAGAAGACTCCGGGCATCGACGCGTCGGTCGGTTCGCCGGGGCAGGGGCTCTCCATCGCCAACGGTCTTGCGATCGCGGCCCGTCGCGACCGCAAGAACTTCCGCATCTACTGTCTGATGGGGGACGGAGAGGCGCAGGAGGGACAGATCTGGGAGGCGGCGATGACGGGCGCGCATCACAAGATCGACAACGTCTGCGCGGTCATCGACCGCAATCATATGATGGGCGACGGCAACACTGAGGACATCGCGTCGCTCGCTCCGCTCGGCGACAAGTGGAAGACCTTCAACTGGCACGTCATCGCGGCCGACGGGCACGACGTCGAAGCTCTCTCGGCCGCGTTCACCGAGGCTGCGTCCGTGAAGGGGAAGCCGACCGTCGTCATTGCGAAGACCGTGAAGGGCAAGGGCGTTCCGTTCATGGAGAATCGCCCCGAGTGGCACGACCGGAAGCTCACCGAGGACCTCTACGAAGAGGCCATGCGGGCGCTCGCGTAACCGCCAGGGGATATCACACATGGCAGAGATGGGATTGGTGGATGTGCATCACAGCGCCGTGAAGCTCGAGGCGACCAACCGCGGATACGAGCGGGGTCTGATCGAGCTGGCCGAGCGGGGGACGGACATCATCGTGATGGACGCCGACCTCGCCGGATCGAGCGGCACGGGCGAGTTCCGGAAACGTTTTCCGGACCGCTTCATGGACATCGGGCTCTGCGAGCAGGACATGCTCGGGACGGCGGCGGGTCTCGCGCTCGCCGGGAAGTGTGTCTACGTGACGACGCACGGGATGCTGGCGGCGGGGAAGGCGTGGGACATCATCCGTTCGACCATCTGCTACGGTGCGCTCAACGTGAACATCTGCGGCGCTGACGCGGGGCTCTCGGCCGGCGGCGCCGGCGGATCGCGTCAGTCGCTCGAGGACGTCGCGGTGATGCGGACCCTGCCCGGGATGACGGTCGTTGTTCCGGCCGATTCGATCGAGGCGAAGAAGGCGACGATCGCCGCCTCGCGCATCCCCGGACCGGTCTATCTCAGGTTCGCGGCCGCAAGGGTGCCGATCATCACGACCGACATCACGCCGTTCACCGTGGGCAAGGCCGAGGTCTTCCGGCGTGGCGACGATGCTTCTATTCTTGCGTGCGGTGTTGTCGTCTACGAGGCGATGAAGGCGTCGCGGATGCTCGAGGACAACGGCATCGGCGCGCGCGTGATCAATTGCCACACGATCAAGCCCCTCGACCGCGCCATCATCAGCAGGGCGTCGGTGGAAACGGGCGCGCTCGTCACGGTGGAGGAGGGAGCGTCGATCGGAGGGCTCGGCGGCGCGTGCGCGGAGGCTCTCGCGCAGACGGGTCGGGCGACACCTCTGAAGATCGTCGCCATAGACGATCGCTTCGGCGAGTCGGGCGAGCACGAGGAGCTTCTCAACATGTTCGGTCTCACGGCGCGGGGTATCTCGGCGGCCGTGAGGGAAGTCATATCGCGGAAGAAGGACGAGCAGCCGGAGTCGTAGCCACGGGTACTCCCCGTGCAGTTGAAGGGAGACATCAGATGTTCAAGTTTGCAGAGCGGATGGGCAGGTTGGGTACTGAGACCGCGTTCGAGGTTCTCGCGAAGGCGCGGGCGCTCGAGGCGCAGGGGAAGCAGATCGTCCACCTCGAGATCGGCGAGCCGGACTTCGACACGCCGGACAACATCCGGAAGGCCGGAGCGGACGCCATCTGGGCGGGTGAGACGCACTACGGTCCGTCTGCCGGCCTCATGAAGGCCCGCGAAGCCGTCTGTCGCTACTTCGAGAAGGACCGCGGGCTCACGTACACGCCGGACCAGATCGTCCTGACGCCGGGCGGGAAGCCCATCATCTTTCTCCCGATCCTCGCGCTCGTCGACCACGGTGACGAGGTCATCTACCCGAACCCCGGCTACCCGATCTACGAATCGGCCATCAACTTCGCAGGCGGCAAGGCCGTCCCGCTCAAGTACTCCGAGGAGCGCGACTTCAGGTTCGACATCGCCGAGCTGGAGCAGAAGATCAACAAGAACACCAAGATGATGATCATCAACTCGCCGCAGAACCCGACCGGCGGGATCCTGGAAGACAGCGACCTCAAGCGCATCGCCGAGCTCGCCGTCGAGAATGACGTCATCGTGCTCTCGGACGAGGTCTACAGCAAGATGATCTATGAGGGCGAGCATCGCACGATTGCCAGCTATCCGGGCATGCAGGAGCGCACGATTCTCATGGACGCGCACTCCAAGACGTACGCGATGACCGGCTGGCGTCTCGGCTACGCGGCGATGCCCAAGCCGATCGCCGAGAAGTTCACCAAGCTCAACACGAACACGTACTCGCATGCCACGACGTTCGTCCAGATCGCGGGTATCGAGGCGCTCGAGGGTCCGCAGGACGAGGTCGAGAAGATGGTGGCCATCTTCAAAACGCGCCGCGACGTGATCGTCGACGGCATGAATTCGATCAATGGATTCACGTGCCTCAAGCCGAAGGGCGCGTTCTACGTGTTCCCGAACATCACGGCGACGGGCGTGAAGTCGCAGGAGCTCGCCGACAGGATACTCAATGAGGCCGGCGTTGCCTGTCTCTCGGGCACCTGTTTCGGCGCCATGGGTGAGGGCTACCTCAGGTTCAGCTATGCCAACTCGCTCGAGAACATTGAGAAGGCCGTCGATCGCATCGGCAAGTTGATGGGATAGAAGCAGCACCGCCGGCGTGCCCGCTTGCGAAGGAAGGCGAGCGGGTGCGTGACGGCAGGCAGTATGGAAGGGGAACTATGGTTTCCGCAGTCGTACTGGCGGCAGGGCAGTCGCGACGGATGGGCCGGAAGAAGGAACTGCTGGCTATCCAGGATACGCCGATGATCCGCCTCGTCATTGAGAAGCTTCTCGGCTCGAGCAGAGTCGATGAGGTTATCGTGGTTCTGGGTGAGGAGGCCGACAGTGTCGGCGCCGCGCTCGCCGGTATCATCGACGAGCGCATCGAACTCGTCGGGAACAGGCGCTTCGTGGAGGGGATGGGGACGTCACTCGCACAGGGTGTGAGCGCGTGCTCGTGGGGAACCGACGCGATTCTCGTGGCGCACGGTGACTCTCCGTTCTTCCGCACGGAGGATGTCGACCTCGTGATCGACGCGCACGTGCGCGGCGGCGCGATCTGCGTCCCGGTCAGCGGAGGCAGACGCGGTCACCCGGTCCTCCTCAACGGCTCGTTTCGGGACGAACTCGAAGAGCTGGACGGAGATGCGGGCGCGCGGGATATCCTCGAGCGCGAGGCGGCACGGATCGTCGAGGTAGAACTCGATGATGACGGGTTCCTCGTCGACATCGACACGCCCGAGGACTACGAAGCTGTGAAGGACGGTATCGCCGGCGTCTAGGTGCCGGCCTGCGAACTGAAGTACTACCCCGCGCGGGCCGCGACCGGTGGTCGGGCGCGCGCGGGGGTTTGTCGCTTTGACCGGTGGAGTGTTGATCATGGCGCTGAAGCTCGCCGACATCTACCAGGAGATCGCGCGGATGCACCGGGACGGGGTCCCGGGCGTCGTGGCGACCGTCGTGCGCGCCGAGGGGTCGACCCCGAGAAGCGCCGGCGCGCGGATGATCATCTACGCCGACGGCAGGATCATCGGGTCGGTCGGCGGTGGCGCGATCGAGGGAACCGTCATCGACGAGTCGAGGGCGCTGATCGCGTCGGAAGACGTGGCCGGTTGCAGACTTGTTACGTACGACCTCAGCGACGACGCGGGGATGACGTGCGGCGGGAGCATCGAGGTCTTTCTCGAGCCGATCGCCGGGGCGCCGACGGTGACCGTCATCGGCGGAGGACACGTCGGCCTCGCGGTCGCGAGGATCGCGCGGCAGTCGGGGTTCAGGGTCATCGTTGTCGACGACCGCGCGGACATGGTGACGGAGGATCGGTACCCGTTCGCCGATGAGCGTTTCGTTGGCGGGGTGGAACTTCTGGAGGGCGATCTCCGGGCCGACGCCGACTCGATGGTCGTCATCGTTACGCGCGGCCACAGATACGACAAGGATTGGGTCAAGGCGCTCATGCCGCGGCGTCCCCGATACATGGGGATGATCGGGAGCGAACAGAAGGTCGACGCGGCCTTCGCCGACCTCGAGGCTGACGGCGTGTCGCGCGACGACCTCGCGCTGATTCATGCGCCGATCGGACTCGACATCGGCGCCGAGACCCCGGATGAGATAGCCGTGAGCGTCGTGGCCGAGATCATCGCGGTCCGACACGGTATCAGCGACACGGCGAAGTTGAGAGACAAGATCGGATTCAAGAACAGTAACAGGCCGGAGCAATCGTGAGCGAGCCGCGAGCACTCGTGGTCGTCCGCGGTGGTGGTGACCTCGGAAGCGGCGTCGCCGCGAGACTGGCGCGGTCGGGTTATGGCGTCGTCATCCTCGAGACCCGCGCGCCCGCCGTTGTTCGCAGACGCGTTGCTTTCGCGGAGGCCGTCTTCGGCGGACATGTCGACGTCGAGGATCTCACCGGTGAGCTCGTGGGTGTCGATGAGATCGTCGCCTGGCTCAAGACACACGGCGGGCGGCGGGCGCTCCCCGTCGTGATCGACCCCGACGGCGAGCTTCTGACCCGGCTTGGGCCGGATGCGGTCGTTGATGCGCGAATGGCGAAGCGCAATCTCGGGATGACGCGCGAGGACGCGCCCGTGACGATCGGGCTCGGTCCGGGATTCGAGGCCGGCGTCGATTGCGACGCCGTCATCGAGACGAACCGCGGACACTCGCTCGGACGCGTGCTCAGCAGCGGTATGGCGGAGGCCGACACCGGGACTCCGGCATCGGTGATGGGTGTCGCTGAGAAGCGACTGGTCCGCGCTCCGGCGTCCGGTGTCTTCGAGAGCAGCGCTTCGATCGGCGACGTTGTCGTCGCCGGGGATGTCGTGGGTGCTGTAGACGGCGCGGCGGCCAGCGTGTCCACGCCGGGTCTCCTGCGCGGTCTCATCGCAGATGGCGTCGAGGTCCGCGAGGGCCAGAAGATCGGCGACGTCGATCCTCGAGGCCTGGCGGTCGATCCCGCAACCATCTCCGACAAGGCGCTGGCCGTCGGGGGCGGAGTGCTGGAGGCGCTCCTGGCACGGGGCGTCACGCCGGGGCGGGCGGCATAGCGGGGCGAGGATCGAGTCGCCTTGCGCCACACGGATCCGGCGGGAGATACACCAACGCAAGAGTCGTGGAGGGGTTGTGTACGAGCCGAAGTGGGTCTTCCCGAAGACGATCGATGAAGCGGTCGCGGCGCTGGCGGATGAGTCGGCGCATCCGATCGCGGGCGCTACCGACCTCGCCGTGAGGATTCGGGCCGACCATGGCGGTCCCGGCACACTGGTCGATCTGACCGGCGTCCCGGAGCTCGCGATGATCAGTGTCGATGGTGACACGCTGACCATCGGTGCGGCTGCTTCTCACGCGGTCGTAGCGAGGCACGACGTCGTGAAGCGTCGCGCGGCCGTCCTTGCGGAGGCGTGCGGCACGGTCGGGGCTCCCCAGATTCGCGCGAGGGGCACGATCGGCGGCAATCTGGCGAACGCATCGCCGGCGGCTGACGCGACTGCCGCGCTCGCCGCGCTCGATGCCGTCGCGCACGCACGCTCCACGCGCGGCGAGCGGGAGGTTCCAGTGACGGGTCTCTTCGCCGGCCCGGGGCAGGCGCGGCTCGAGCCGGATGAACTTCTGACGCGCGTGACGCTTTTGCTCCCACCGGCAGGTACATCGAGTGCGTACCGAAAGCTCGGTCAGCGGAAGGCGCTCGCCATCGCCATAGCGTCGGTCGCGGTCACCTTCGATCAGACAGCCGGCGCGGTCCGCATCGCGCTCGGTTCGGTGGCGCCGACGGTCGTGCGCGCGTCGAGAGCGGAGAGGTTGTTCGCTGACGGCTGGAGCGCCACGGCTCAGGCCGATTGTCCGGATGACATGATGGGACTAATCGAGGAGGTGGCGGCTACAGCCGCCCATGCCTCGAGTCCGATAGATGATGTGAGGGCGTCCGCCGAGTACCGGACGATCCTCGTCAGGGAGCTGACACGCACGGCGCTCGAGGAGCTGTGTCTCGCCGAACCCCGCGTGTCAGAGTAGACAGACCGGCCCGAGGCCGGGACCTTCCGCGCGCGGTGCGCGGAAGGGTTCATGAATGGAGGAGCACGTGTTCAGTAACAAGGATTTCAGGGGCAGGGACTTCATCACCATCCTCGACTACACGCGCGAGGAGGTCGAGTTCATCCTCGACTTCGCCGACGAACTCAAGGCGAAGTTCAAGTCGGGTCGTCCGCACAAGTACCTCGAGGACAAGACCCTCTTCATGATCTTCTACAACCAGTCGCTGAGGACGAGGAATAGTTTCGAGGCGGGGATGACCCAGATGGGCGGCCACGCGCACTTCCTCGATCCCGACAAGATCTACACGCCGGCGCTCGAAGGCGAAGAGGTCGCGTACTCGACCGAGCGCATCTCGGACGTCGCTCGCGTCCTCGACCGCATGGGCCACGGCATTGCGATCCGCATGTACGGCGACCCGGTCGGCTGGATCAACGGCAAGGCCAACCGCATCGTGCGCGAGTTCGCCAAGTGGAGTGAGCGCGTGCCGATCATCAATATGGAAGACGACATCTACCATCCGTGCCAGGGCATGGCCGACATCATGACCGTCCGTGAGCAGTGCGGCGGATTCAAGAACAAGAAGTTCGTGATGAGCTGGGCCTACAGCCCGTCCGTCCACAAGCCGCTCTCCGTGCCGCACAGCGCTGTCATCGCCGCCGCGACCGTTGGCTGCGACGTCGTGCTGGCGCATCCCAAGGGTCTCGAGCTTGACGACGATGTTATCGCCGCCACGCGGAAGCGCGCCGAGGAGTCGGGCGGCAGCTTCGAGATCACCAACAGCATGGAGGACGCCTTCAAGGACGCGGATGTCGTCTATCCGAAGGCGTGGACATCGAAGCACTTCATTCCGCCGATCGTCGACAAGCCGATGCTCGAGAAGAGCCAGGAGCTCTTCGATGCGAACAAGCATTGGATCTGCGACGCCGCGAAGATGAAGCTCGCCAAGCCGAACGTTAAGTACATGCACTGCCTCCCGTGTGACCGAGGCTATGAGGTTACCAACGAGGTCATTGACGGTCCGAACTCGGTCGTCTTCGACGAGGCGGAGAACAGACTCCACGTGCAGAAGGCCATCATGGCCCTGACGATGGACGTGTAGGGGAGGACATGATGGCAGTGAATCTCAAGGGGCGCGATCTGATCTGCACGCAGGACTGGAGCATCGAGGAGCTCGAGGCAACGCTCGACCTCGCGGTCAAGCTCAAGGCCGACCGCTACAGCGACGAGCACGCCCGGATCCTCAAGCACCAGACGTTCATGATGATGTTCTACAATTCGTCACTCCGCACCCGGCAGTCGTTCGAGGCCGCGGCCACGGAGCTCGGCGGGCATGCGCAGTTCCTCGAGACCAAGACGCTGCGGCTCAAGTCGAAGACGCAGCGGGGCGAAATCCTCAAGGACACCGCGAACGTCATGAGCCGCTACGCCGAGGGTATCGGCATCCGTATCCTCGAGGATTCCGTCGAGGACTATGGTGACGGCGACACGTTCCTCCGCGACTTCGCGGATTTCTCCGACGTGCCCATCATCAGTATGGCGCACGACAAGTTCCACCCGTGCCAGGGTCTGGCTGACGTCATGGGCATGCGCGAGAACATCGGCGATACGCGCGGCAAGACGCTCCTCCAGGTCTGGGGCTACTCACCGATGGTCCGTTCGTGGAGCTCGGTGCAGGAGAGTATCATCATCAATTCGAGGCTCGGAATGAACGTCCGCATGGCGTATCCGGAGGGGTTTGAACTGGACCCCGAGGTCATCGAGACCACGAAGGCCAACTGCGCCGCGGCCGGCACGAGCTTCGAGGTCACGCACGATCAGGAGGCAGCGTACGACGGCGCCGACGTCGTCTACTCGCGGCACTGGATGCACCCGAAACGGTACGAACTCGGGCGCGAAGAGGATCAGCGGCTTTCGGCCGAGCATCAGGACTGGCGGGCGACGATGGAGCGGATGTCGCGCACCAACGACGCCGTCTACATCCATCCGATGCCGATCGACCGCGGGAATGAAGCGGATGACGCTGTCTGCGACATGGAGCGCTCGATCATCTACGACGTTGCTGAGAACAGACTCCACGCGCAGAAGGCCATCATGGCCCTGACGATGGGGTAGGGATTTCCTTGCGGGCGGGCGCGGCCATCGGGCCGCGCCAGGGCTCGCCGGGAATCAGGGAGGCACATCATGGGCAAACTTGCCGTTGTCGCCGTTGGCGGCAACTCCATTACGAAGGCGGGGCAGCGCGGGACGATTCCCGAGCAGTTCGCGAACGCCCGCGAGACCGCCAGACACATCGCCGGGATGATCGAGAAGGGCTGGGACGTCGTCATCACACACGGCAACGGACCGCAGGTCGGCAACATCCTGCTCCGTGCCGAGATGGCCTCGACGGTTCTCCCCGCTCTTCCGCTGGACACGTGCGGGGCGGATTCACAGGGCGCGATGGGATACATGATCCAGCAGATGCTCGGAAGCGAGCTCGCGAAGAAGGGGATCAAGCGCGACGTCGTCACGGTCGTCACGCAGGTCGTCGTCGACGCGAAGGATCCGGCGTTCGCGAAGCCGGCGAAGCCGATCGGCCCGTTCTACACGCGCGAGCAGGCGGAGAAGCGGCGGGAGGACGACGGCTGGGACGTCGTCGAAGACGCGAACCGTGGGTGGCGTCGCGTCGTCGCGTCTCCGATCCCGAAGCGCGTCGTCGAGGCGGCATCCATCCAGGCTCTCCTGAACGCGGGCAGTCTTGTCATCGCGGTCGGCGGGGGAGGCATCCCGGTCGTCGAAGTGCCGGACGGACTGAAAGGCGTTGAGGCGGTCATCGACAAGGACCACGCGTCACGGCTTCTCGGCAATGACATCGGAGCGGACATGCTGCTGATCTCCACGGACGTGGAGCAGGTCGCGCTCAACTTCGGGAAGGACAACGAGGTTCGTCTTGACCGGATGACCGTCGCTGAGGCGAAGCGCTATCTCGCCGAGGGTCACTTCGCTCCAGGCAGCATGGGACCGAAGGTTCTCGCGGGCATCGATTTCATCGAGGGCGGTGGCGAAGAGGTTCTCATCACGAACCCGGAGTCGATCGGGCGGGCGCTCGACGGCGAGACGGGCACACGGATCGTGAAGTAGACGTACGGGCTCAGGACGAGCGACGGAGGGGACATGAAGGACCTTGCCAAGATGATCAGGGTCGCGCGCGGCTCCATGCCGTCGGACCTCGTGCTCAAGAACGCCAGGATCGTCAACGTGTTCTCGGCCGAGGTCTACAAGGGCAACATCGCGATCTGGAACGGTCGGATCGTCGGCATCGGCGATTACGAGGGCAAGGCCGAGATCGATCTCAAGAATGCCTTCGTGCTCCCCGGGCTCATCGATGGGCACATGCACATCGAGAGCACCATGGTCACCGTGCAGGAGTTCGCCCGGTCGGTCGTGCCGCGGGGGACGACGTCCGTCGTTGCCGATCCGCACGAGATCGCGAACGTGCACGGCCTCGAGGGCATCCACTACATGCTCAATTCGAGCAAGTACAGCCCCGTCAATATCTACATGATGCTCCCGTCGTGCGTCCCGGCGACCGAGTTCGAAACGAGCGGCGCGGTGCTCCGCGGCTTCGATCTTTACCCGCTTCTTCGTGAGAAGTGGGTGCTTGGTCTGGGCGAGGTGATGAACTTCCCCGGCGTTCTCATGGGAGACGAGGGGCTCCTCGACAAGATCACGATGACGCAGGACCGCAAGCGGATCGATGGGCACGCGCCGGAGCTCACGGGCAAGGACCTCAATGCGTACGCGGCGACCGGCGTGAACTCCGACCACGAGAGTACAACGACGAAGGAGCTCATCGAGAAGCTCCGCCTCGGGATGTACGCGATGATTCGGGAAGGTTCCGTCACGAAGAACCTGAAGGACCTTCTGCCTGCCGTGACCTGTGAGAACAGCTATCGGTGCATGTTCGTCACGGACGACCGGCACCCGAAGGATCTGATGGATCACGGGCACATCGATCACATGGTCAAGATCGCCATCAAGGAAGGGATCGATCCCGTCACCGCGATCCGGATGGCCACGATCAATACCGCGCAGTACTTCGGGATCCGGGACCTGGGCGCCATCGCGCCCGGGTACTGTGCCGATCTGGTCGTCGTGGACAGCCTCAAGCGTTTCAACATCCGCAAGGTCTTCAAGAACGGGAGGCTCGTCGCCGAGGACGGCGAGATGGTCGTCCCCAAGCCGAAGATCAGCCAGTCGCAGCTCCGGAGTTCGATCAATATCAAGTGGCTCGCGCCCGAGGACTTCGACATCGCGGCCAACGGGCGGAAGATCAGGGTCATCAATCTCGTGCCCGATCAGATCGTGACCAAGGCGAGCGTCGAGAAGGCGAAGATCGTGGACGGCAAGCTCGTCGCGGACGTCGAGCACGATCTTCTCAAGATCGCCGTGGTCGAGCGTCACCACGCCAGCGACAACATCGGGCTGGGTATCGTCAAGGGGTTCGGTCTGAGGAAGGGCGCGATCGCCAGTTCGGTCGCGCACGACTCGCACAACATCGTCGTGGTCGGCACGAGCAACGAGGACATGATGGCGGCCGTCGTTGAGATCTCCAAGATGCGGGGCGGCCTCGCCGTGGTCGCGGACGGCGAGCTCAAGGCCGGGCTCCCGCTGCCGGTGGCCGGGCTCATGTCCGAGGGACCGCTCGAGGAGGTCGTCACGGGCCTTCGCGGCGTCATCCGTGCCGCGCGCAGGCTCGGCTCGCCGCTCGAGGATCCATTCATGGCGATGTCGTTCCTTGCGCTCCCGGTCATTCCGGAGCTCAAGCTGACCGACCTCGGGCTGTTCGACGTGAACGAGTTCAAGTTCACCGATCTCTTCGTCTAGTTCCTCCTGAAGGAGGGGCATGCACCGACGCGTCTACATAGCGCTCTTCACCGCCGTCTTCGCGGCGACGATGGGTGTCGGGTTCATCGGCCCGCTGCTCCCGCTCTACGCGCGCGACCTCGGCGCGGCGGGGTTGTCGCTCGGGCTCATCTTCTCGGGTTTCTCCGTCGCCCGCTTCATCTTCATGCCCATCATCGGACGCTTGTCCGACCGGTTCGGCCGCAAGCCGTTCATCGTCATCGGACTCGCGCTCTTCGCCGGTTTCTCGCTGGCATACCTCAAGGTCGACTCGATCTGGGGTCTCATCGCGGTACGGACGCTCCACGGCGCGGCCAGCGGCATGGTCGTGCCGGTTGCGCAGGCCTACGTCGGCGACATCGCGCCGAAGGGGCGTGAGGGCCGGATGATGGGGACCTTCATGGTCTCGCTCTTCACGGCCTTCGGCATCGGCCCGCTCCTCGGCGGTCCGCTCGCTGATCGATTCGGGTTGGGGGCGCCGTTCTACGCCATGGGCGCTCTCACCGGTGTCGCGCTCATCCTCGCGCTGCTCTTCCTCCCGGAACTGGGACTTCACCGGGAGCGATGGAAGAAGCGCGTCCCTTTCAGCCATGTGATCCGCGACCCGCTCGTCCTCGCGGCGGTGCTGTTTCGCACCGCCGTCTCGTTCGGCCGCGGCCTCGTTATTCCCTTTCTCCCGTTCGTGGCGGAGGAACGCGGCGCATCGCTCTCTGTGATCGGTGTTCTGCTCGCGACGAACATCCTGCTCGCCGGGTTCATGCAGATCCCTTTCGGCAGGTTGGCCGACCGTGTGTCCAAGCCTCTGCTCATGGGATTGGGCATCTTCGCGAGCGCGTCGGTCATCTTCGCGATCCCGTACTGTACGACCATCCGGTCGTTGTTCATCCTTCAGATGGTGACGGGTGTTTCGCTGGCGCTCGGACTTCCGGCCGCGCTGGCGGTCACCGCGCGCTGTGGCGACCATTACAACGGGATGGGTACCGTGATGTCGGTCTTCAACGCCGGCATGAGCATCGGTCTGATCGTGGCTCCGCTCGTCGGGGGCCTGGTCGCGGCGCGTCTGGGGCTGGATCTCGTGTTCAAGGGCGGCGCGATGGTTGTTCTCGCAGGATTGGGTGTTTTCGTGATACTCATTAGCAGAGCGCGCGCGTGCGGCGCGCTCGCATGCCTCGCCGACCCGGAAGAAGAACCCGCCGGCTGAGTGTACGGCGGGCGTATCCGCCGACCGAGTTTGTGGCGGACGTATCCGCCATTTCGCAACGAGAGGAGCCTCTCATGAGACGATTTCTGACGGTCGCTGCGGTCTGTCTGCTCACCGCCCTCGTCCTGCTTCCAGGGTGCAGTGGCGGAACTCCTCAGGAGAGCAGCGGAGCGCTCAAGGTCGGGATGGTGTTCGACGTGGGCGGCAAGGGCGACAAGTCGTTCAACGACTCCGCGTACCGGGGTCTCCTCCGCGCGGCCGACGACTTCGGCGTCGAGCACACGGAGTTCGAGCCCGGGCAGGACGCCGATCGTGAGACCGGGCTGAGGAAGCTGGCGCAGGCCGGCTACGATGTCATCATCGGTGTCGGTTTTCTGTTCAGCGAGTCGGTCCGCACCGTCGCGGGCGACTACCCGAACGTGAAGTTCGCGTGCGTCGATTTCGATGTACGCCCCGGCGAGACGCTCCCACCGAACCTCGCAGGGCTGCGATTTCGCGAGGAGGAAGGTTCGTTCCTCGTCGGCGCGCTGGCCGCGATGACGAGTGAGACGGGCCGCATCGGATTCGTCGGCGGCATGGACGTTCCGCTCATCCATCGGTTCGAGGCCGGCTACATCGCCGGTGCGCGCCACATCAACCCTGGTGTCTCCGTGACGGTGGCCTATGCCGGCTCGAGCCCGCAGGCCTTTGCCGACCCGGCGAGGGGGAAGGAACTCGCGCTCCTCCAGTACGGACGGGGTGTCGACGTGATCTACCACGCCGCCGGCAGTACGGGTCTTGGCGTCATCGAGGCGGCGCGGGAGGCGAGGAAGTTCGCGATCGGCGTCGACTCGAATCAGAACTACGTCGCGCCGGGCACCGTGCTGACGAGCATGGTGAAGCGTGTGGACAACGCCGTCTACGCCGCCATACAGAGCGTCCATGAGGGGAGATTCGTGGGCGGTGTGCATGAGTTCGGTCTTGCCGAGGACGGCGTCGGATATGCGGTCGACGATTACAACAGAGAGCTTATCAGCGAAGAGATGGTTGAGCGCGTGGAGGAAGCGAAGGCCGGCATCATCGCCGGCGAGATCAGCGTTCCCCGGGAATAGGGAGCTGACCGTTGCCTGAGCATCCCGCCGTAGAGCTGCGCGGCGTTACGAAGCGCTATCCGCGAGTCACGGCATGTGACGACGTGAACCTCACGGTGCGTGAGGGCGAGATCCATGCGATCGTCGGCGAGAACGGCGCCGGCAAGTCGACCCTCATGAAGCTCCTCTATGGATTGGTCCGTCCGGACTCCGGAGACATCCAGCTCCGGGGCGAGTCCCTGCGTGCGCACCGTCCCTGCGACTCCATCCGCCTCGGTCTCGGTATGGTTCACCAGCACTTCATGCTCGTCGATCCCCTGACGGTCGCAGAGAACGTCGTGCTCGGGTCCGAGCCTGTCCGGTCCGGGTTCTTCGTTGACACGTCGGCGGCGCGCGAGATGGTCCGGGACCTCTCCGACCGATACGGTCTGGAACTCGACCCCGACGCCCGCATCGAGGACCTCTCCGTCGGTCTTGAGCAGCGTGTCGAGATCGTCAAGGTCCTGTTCCGCGGCGCCGAGATCCTCATTCTCGACGAGCCCACCGGTGTTCTCACTCCGCACGAGGTTGCAGAACTGTTCGTGACGCTGCGCCTTCTCAAGAAGAGCGGGCACACGATCATCTTCATCACGCACAAGCTCGACGAGGTTCTCGAACTCGCCGACCGCATCACCGTGATGCGCGCCGGTCGGATCACCGGCGAGGTGAAGGCCTCGGGCACGTCGAAGGAGGAACTCGCCCGCATGATGGTCGGGCGCGACGTGCTTCTCGAGGTGGACCGCGGCGAGTCGACACCCGGCGAGCCCGTGCTCGAGGTCAGCGGACTCTCCGCGTCTCGTCGCAAGGGGATCCGCGCGCTCGATTCCGTCGATTTTTCCGTTCGGGCGGGAGAGGTGCTCGGCATCGCAGGAGTGCAGGGGAACGGACAGACGGAGCTTGTCGAAGTTCTGACCGGGCTCAGGCGAGCGACCGCCGGTTCCATAAGGCTCTGCGGCGAGGAGATCGCCGGCCGCACCCCCAGGGCTGTCCGGGATCTCGGTGTTGCGCACGTGCCCGAGGACCGACAGGAGCGCGGGCTGGTGCTCGAGTTCTCGCTCGCCGAGAACCTCGTGCTCGGCAGGCATCATCGGCGGCCTTTTTCCGTCAACGGGATGATGTCGACGAAAGCGGTGACCGCGCATGCCGAGAAACTCATCGCTTCGCAGGACATCCGCCCTGCTGATGCCGCGGAGAAGGCGGAGAGTCTCTCCGGAGGCAATCAGCAGAAGGTGATCGTCGCGCGTGAGTTCGACGGATCGCCGAAGCTTCTCATCGCGTCGCAGCCGACACGCGGTGTTGACATCGGCGCGATCGAATTCGTTCACAAGAGCCTGATCGGGATGCGCGACGCAGGGGCCGGCGTGCTGCTCATCTCGGCCGAGCTCTCGGAGATCATGACGCTCTCCGACCGTATTGCCGTGATGTACCGCGGACGCATCGTCGCGGAGTTCGAAGCGGGCACGGTCACCGAGGAGGAGCTGGGGATGCACATGACGGGCGCCGCATCGTGAAGCGCTGGGGAGCCATAGCGAACGTCGTCGCGCCGGTCGTCGCCGTCCTGGCGTCGTTCCTCATCGGCGGACTCGTCGTGGCCGCGATCGGGGAGAGTCCGCTCAGGGTCTACGCGATCCTCTTCCGCGGCGCGTTCGGCAGCGTCGACGGCATCGGGTATGTGCTCTTCAACGCCGTTCCGCTCGTGTTCGCGGGACTCGCCGTCGCATTCGCGTTCCGCGGTGGGCTCTTCAACATCGGCGGCGAAGGTCAGCTCTACATCGGCTCGTTCGTCTGCGCGTGGGTGGCGCTCACGCTGCACGGACTTCCCGCGCCGCTCCTCATCCCGCTCCTCGTTCTCATGTCGGCCGCGGGCGGCGCGCTCTGGGGGGCGCTCCCTGGATATCTCAAGGCGCGGTTCGGGGCTCACGAGGTCATCAACACGATCATGATGAACTTCATCGCGATCGGGCTGACCGGGTACTTCGTCATCGAGGTGTTCAAAGAGGCCGGGCAGATGACACCGCAGACCGCCGAGATACCGGCGGCGGCGCAGCTGCCGAGGCTCGCGAGCGCTCTTCAGGCGATCGGCATCCCGCTTCCGGACGCCAATCCTCTGAACGCGTCGATCATTGTCGCTCTCGGTGCGATCTGGCTGGCGTGGTTCATCCTCTACCGCACGACGCTGGGATACGAGATCCGCGCCGTCGGGTTCAATCCGAAGGCGGCGGAGTACGCTGGCATCAATATCCGGAAGACGATCGTCATGACCATGGTCATCAGCGGCGCCTTCGCCGGGCTCGTGGCGACGAACGAGGTCATGGGGTTCCGCCACCGGTTCCTCGACAACTTCTCGAGCGGGATCGGGTTCATGGGCATCGCGGTTGCGCTGCTGGGCAGGAACTCGCCGCTGGGCGTCCTCTTCGCCGCGCTGCTCTTCGGAATGCTCAACACCGGGGCGCTGGAGATCGATGTGTTCACCGATGTTCCGCGGGAACTCATCCTCGTCGTCCAGGCCGTGACCATCATTCTGGTCGTCGTGGGCAACGAGGTGCTCCAGCGCAAGCTTGGCGCGAGGAGGTCGGCGTGAGCCGGGTCGACCAGACGAAGGGCGCTGGCCGCTCTGAGAACGGTCGCGGGACCATCGCGGCCGACCCGTCGGTCGGCCTCGTCATATCGACGGTCTGGGTCGTCGGGATGGCCGTTATCGCCAAGGTGCTCGGGCTCGGTAAGGACGTTGTCGTCGCCGCGCAGTTCGGGACCAGCTTCGACATGGACGCCTACCTCGTCGCGTTCACGGTCCCGACGCTCATCATCGCGTGGCTGCGTTCACCGATCCGGTCCGGCTTCATCCCGCACTTCACCGAGTGCATCGAGGTGGAGGGGGAGACCGCCGCCTGGAAGGGCGCGGGTGTCCTGATCACGGATCTGTTCATCATTATCGCGACGCTCACGGGCGTCGCCATCGCCGCGGCGCCTGCCATCGTCTCCGCGGTCGCACCGGGTTTCGGCGCCGAGCAGCACGCGCTCGCGACACTGCTCACGCGCGTGATGCTGGTCTCGGTCCTGTTCACGGCCGGTTCGAACTTCTGCGCCGACATCCTGCATTGCTATCGCAACTTCGCGCTGCCCGGGGTGGCGCGCCCGCTGAACAACCTCATGCTCATCGGCGCCGCGATCTTCCTCACGG
>CAZEXP010000017.1:0-6245 GCA_964516845.1 uncultured bacterium | reverse complement strand
GTGGCGCGCCCGCTGAACAACCTCATGCTCATCGGCGCCGCGATCTTCCTCACGGCGCGGTTCGGGATCCTCGGTCTTGCGTTCGGCGTCGTCGTGGGAAGCGTGGCGATGTTCCTGGTTCTGCTCCCGGCCGTCATCCGGCGGTCGAAGGGCTTCGCGGTCCGTGTCGACTTCCGGCATCCGATGTTCCTCGGGGTCATCCGTCTGGCTATGCCGCTTCTCATCGGAATGGCGGGAGCGAAGCTCGATGACGTGGTCGACCGTATCTTCGCTTCAATGCTCTCCGAGGGAAGTATTTCCGGTCTCTCGTACGCCCTGAGACTCATCGAGATTCCGAGAGAGGTACTCATCGTCGGGTTCTCGACCGTGCTCTTCCCGTTCTTCGCGACGATGGCGGCGAAGGGTGAGATCGAGGAACTCGGAGTGAAGCTCATGCGGTCGATCCGCATTGCGTTCTACATCCTGCTTCCGGTCTCGATCGGGATGGCGCTCATCGGCGAGCCGTTCGTCCGCCTGATCTTCCAGCGCGGCGCGTTCGACGAGCGGTCGGTGGCGTTCACCACGTCCGCGCTTCTGCTCTATACGCCGACGATCTGGGCGCTCGGCATCTCGAGCATTCTGACGGTCGCTTTCGTCTCGCTCAAGGACACGAAGCGGCCCGTGATCGCGGGGTTCGCCCGGCTCGGGCTCAAGATCGGGCTGGCGTGGATCCTGATCCGCGCACTCGATCACGCCGGCGTCGCGCTCGCGACCTCCATATCGCACGTCTTCAAACTCGCGCTCTTCTTCGTGCTACTGCCCCGCGAACTCAGGGAGGGGCACTACAAGCGGCTGTTCAAGTCCTTCGGTCGAACGGTCGCGGCCACGGCGATTATGGGTGTCGGGTTGTTCTACGTGGCCCGCGGTGGCATGGGGGTCGAGCAGTCGGATCCGTTCGTGATGAGGATCGCGGCGCTCGCTGGGATGGGGGCGGCGGGCATCCTGTTCTTCTGGCTCGCATCGCTCGCCCTGGCGAGGCCCGAACTCAAGACGACGCTGACCGCGCTCCGCAGCGGCGGGCGCGACATCATGTCCCGTCTCGGACGCTCGAGGAACGGAGGATAGGCCTTGTTCGACGTGGCCGTGTTCGACGCAGCTCTGCGAATGGCGACACCGCTGATCCTTGCGGCGCTCGGTGGGATGTTCTCCGAGCGCTCGGGCGTCGTCAACATCGCGCTCGAGGGTATCCTTCTGACCGGAGCCTTCGCGAGCGTCGTCGCGACGTGGTACACGGGTGACCCGTGGGCCGGCGCGTTCGCCGGTGTGCTCGCGGGGATGCTGGTCGCGCTCCTTCACGCCGTCGTCACGGTCACCTTCAAGGCGGACCAGATCGTCAGCGGCGTGGCCATCAATCTGCTCGCCGCCGGGGCGACCCAGTTCCTGATGTGGATCATCTGGGACAGCTCCTCGAACTCGCCGTCGATCGTCGGCATGTCCAACTGGATGCTCCCTGAGTCGTGGGGAGGGTTTGCCCGCGTGTTCAACGCGGTTCTCGGCCACTATCCGCCCCTCGTCTACGTCACGCTCGTGATCATCGCGGTCGCGCACGTCGTTCTCTGGCGGACGAGGTTCGGGTTGAGACTCCGCGCCACGGGCGAACATCCGGAGGCCGTCGACACACTGGGCGTCCACGTGCGCAGGATGCGATACTCCGGCGTACTGCTCAGCGGTGCGCTCGCCGGGCTCGGCGGCGCGTTCCTCGCGCTCAACACGCACCAGTTCGTGAAGAACATGTCGGCGGGGCGCGGGTACATCGCTCTCGCCGCGATGATCTTCGGAAGGTGGAACCCCGTCGGCGCCGCGGCGGCCTGCATTCTGTTCGGTTACGCCGAGGCCGTGCAGATGGGACTCCAGGGCCAGCACGTGCCCAGCCAGTTCGTCCAGATGATCCCCTACGCGCTCACCATGGTCGCGCTCGTCGGCGTGATGGGTCGCGCGCGTCCGCCGGCGCAGCTCGGCAAGCCGTACTGACCGTCTGCACGCCGTTCGTCCGCCGTCCACGCCGGATCGGGACACGCCCGCGGAGTATGCGCGCGCGTCCAACGCTCACCATTCCTCACGCGCGGCGGGCCTAGCTCACGACACCGACTCAAGTTATGAAAGGAGCGTCATTCGACGTGCCTCGCGCCCGCGTAAGACGGCATCTCTCGTTGACTTCCGCGCCTCAAGCCCCTAGACTCTTCCTGCCGAACGCAACACCTTGATCGGTCCACAGAGTGACGACTTCGTTTCGTGCGCAACCAGGAGGGAGCCACGATGAGACGCATCACTATCTGTCTGCTCGGCGGCCTGTGTGCCATCGCGCTGACGCTCGTCAGCTGCAGCCAGAGCGAGGTAAATCCCTATGACGCAACCCAGGACCAGACGCCGCCCGTCGTGACGAGCTTCGTCTACTCAGGCGGTCATGCGAGCTGGTCGACCGATGAGGAGGCGCTCTGCGTGCTGGAGTACGGTGAGGTCGGAGAGGACTTCGAGCACTACGTCTACGAGGCGACGAAGTACTACTCAACACACCACTCCGTCAAGCTTCTCGGCATGGAGGACGGCGTGGACTACGTCGTCCGCGTGCGGAGCATGGACCGGGCGGGGAACGAGGACTATGAGGCGACCGCCGCCCTGCCGGACACCGTCATGGGTCGGGCGTTCCGCGACGCGACGATGTCCCTGTCGATGATCGATGTCGGCTGGGGTCTCTCCGAGCTTCTGACGACGCCATCAGGTGAGTATGTTCTTATCGACGCCGGCTACTCGGAGAAGATCGACGACGTCCTCGACTTCCTCAGCGAGAGAGGCGTGACGACGCTCCGCGCGGCTGTCATGACGCACAGCCACGCCGATCATTACGGTGGATTCACGACTTCCGGCGGAGTGCTCCAGAGCCACTGGGCCGAGACGGTCGTCCTTCCCAGCACGGAAACACTCTACAACTCGATCCCGCCGCTGATGATCTCGATCCCGCAGCAAAACGGGTCGGACATCGTCTACGTCCAGCAGGGTGACACATCCAACAACACCGACGGTCTCGACTGGGACGATACGCCGGGCTTCAAGGTCGAGGTGCTTGCCGCGGGTCTTGGCGGGATGATCGACGAGGACGACGACTCCGGCACCGAGGGTATGAACACGAACAACGACTCGGTCGTGCTGAGGATGTCCTTCGGCGATGTCGCGTTCATCACGACCGGCGACGCCGAGCACTTCACGGAATACAACATCATCAACGCGTTCGGCAGGGAGGGTGTCAAGGCGAACGTCCTGCAGATCGCGCATCACGGCTCCGATGACTCAAGCTCCGAACTCTGGCTCGAGAACGTCTCGCCTCGCGTCGCCTTCATCTCCTGCGCCATGATCGAGGCCGCGCTCGAGAAGGAGGAGGTCCTCCAGGGCATCGGTGCGGTCGACGCCGACTACTTCGTTACGGACCGCGTCTTCCCGAACACGCGCCGTGACGCGGATCCGGACTATGGAAACTTGATCGCAACGACCGACGGCGCGACCACGATAGAGGTGACGATCGAGCAGCACAGCTGGTAGCAGACAGGCGTCAACAGGGAACCCCTGCATGAACTGGCTGGAGACTCTCAAGCGCAAGAAGGCGATGGATCCGGTCACGGCGGCGCTCTACATCGTACCCGCCGGGATCATTGTCGTCGTCTTCCGCATGATTCCCATCGCGTCGGCGTTCGTGCTGTCGTTCTTCGATGTGAAGATGGGGCGCGTGCGTGGGTTCATCGGCCTGGCTCACTACTTCCGTCTCTTCCAGGACGCGACCTTCTTCAATTCGCTCGGCACGACGGCGTACTACGTCATCGGTGTGGTCCCGGCGAGTCTGTTCCTTTCACTCTTCCTCGCCGTTCTTCTCAACCAGAAGATCAAGGGGCTCGGTTTCTACCGGACGGTCTATTTCCTCCCGGTCGTGACGTCGCTCGTCGCGATCTCGATGGTCTGGAAGTGGATCTTCCACCCCCGCCTCGGTCTTCTGAACTTCGTGCTCGAGAAGCTCGGTGGGAACTCTCTGATGTGGCTCGAAGAACCGAGAGGCATCTTCGAGATGGCGGCGGGCGGGTTCGGGTGGGAGTGGTGGCCCGAGGCGCTCTCGGGCCCAAGCCTGGCGCTCGTGGCGGTCGTTATCGTCGCCATCTGGCGCGGTATCGGCTACAACATCGTCATTTTTCTGGCGGGGCTCCAGAACATACCCGACCAGTACTACGAGGCGGCCCGGATCGACGGCGCCAACACGCGCGGCGTCTTCTGGCGCGTGACGTGGCCGCTCCTCTCGCCGACGACGTTCTACGTCATGCTCTCGACGACCATCACATCGTTCCAGGTCTTCACCCAGATCTATCTCATGACGGGTCCGCCGGTCGGGGGACCGATGGGGACGACGAAGGTCATCGTCTACTACCTCTTCGAGAAGGGGTTCGACGCCGGCGGGAACATGGGCTACGCGAGCGCGGTGGCGCTCATTCTTTTCGGGATCATCCTCACGCTCACGCTCGTCCAGCGGCGGGTCGTTGAGAGTCGCGTGTACTACTAGCGCCAGCCCGTCGCCGGCCGTGAGCCGGCAGGACGGACACCGGTTCGTTGAAGTGCCGTATCGGAGGACAGCCACACGTGGAGCAGACGGCAACACTGCACGATCGTGAGATGAACGCGGCCTATCGCCTGAAGCGTGGTGTCGGACGCGGGGGCATCTATGCCGGACTCATCATCGGTGTCATCCTCATGATCGTCCCGTTCTGGTGGATGATCTCGACGTCTTTGAAGTCGCCGATCGAGATCCTCGAGTTCCCGCCGACCTGGGTCCCGACGGGTCAGTTCGCGCGCACGGATGCGGGGGGATGGGAAGAGGTCTACGTCGTCTCGCGGAACGCGGACGCCGGGAGCGTCACGGTCCGCGCGGCCGTGGGCGCTGAGCAGCGAGTTGTCCCCGAGATCGACGTTCAGAGCCGTCTCCGGCTCCGCTTCGCCAACTACGTCGAGGCGTGGAACCAGGCGCCGTTCGCGCGCTATTACTTCAACACGATCTTCGTGACGGTCTTCGTCGTCATCGGCGTGCTCATTACCTCGTCACTCGCCGCGTACGCGTTCGCGAGGATGCGGTTCTGGGGCCGCGATAACATCTTCCTCATCTTTCTCTCGATGATGATGGTGCCGCAGCCCGTCTACATCGTTCCGTCGTATATCATTCTGGTCAAGCTCGGGTGGATCGACACGTACCAGGCGCTCATCATCCCGTGGCTGGCGCACATCTTCAGCATCTTCCTGCTTCGCCAGCACTTCAAGACGATCCCCGACGACCTCTATGACGCGGCCATCATCGACGGGTGCAGCAGATTCGCGTTCCTGTGGCGGATCATCCTGCCGCTTTCGAAGGCCGTGCTGGTCGCGGTCGTGATCTTCACGATCGTAGGGACATGGAACTCGTTCCTCTGGCCTCTCGTGATGACGAACACGCCCGAGGTCCGTCCTCTCCAGGTGGGACTCGCTCGGTTCTCGCAGGAGCAGGGGACGAGTCACGAACTGATGATGGCAGCGGCCGCGTTCTCGTTGGCGCCGCTGATCGTGGCGTACTTCTTCGCGCAGAAGCAGATCATCCAGAGTCTCGCCACGTCGGGCATGAAGAGCTAGCGACCGCGTGGCGGCGATTTCAGGGACGAAGAGCCGGCGACCGCGCGGCGGGAAGTCTCCGGAACGAAGAGCTGACAACGAGTGGGCATTGAGATGAGGGGTGCGGATATGAGAAGAGGAATACTGCTGGCGCTTCTCGCACTGACGGTCGCGGCGCTCGCGCTTCACGGGTGCGGTGGCGGAGGCGGGGGGTCCACGGACGGAGTCGTCGAACTCCAGTTCTGGCACGCGATGGGCGGGCCTCTCGGCGACGCTCTCGACGGACTCGTCGCCGAGTTCAACGAGACGCATCCCGACATCCAGATCCAGTCCATCAGCATGGGCCGCTACCAGGCGCTCTCGCAGAAGATCATGGCCGCCGTTGCAGCGAGTCAGCCGCCGGACCTCGCACAGGCGTACGAGGCCTGGACCGAGAATCTCATCGAGAACGGAAGCGCCGAGCCGCTCTCCGGCTACATCGCGGGTCCGGACGGACTGACAGAGGACGAACTTGCCGACTTCGTGGAGGGCATGATCGAGAACAACACGTGGAACGGTGAGATCTACTCGTTCCCGTTCAACAAGAGCGTCCGCGC
>CAZEXP010000016.1:0-46595 GCA_964516845.1 uncultured bacterium | reverse complement strand
ACCACGTGTCGGAGGTGACACATGGGAGAACGAGTCACAACGAAGGGATTCTTCGACTACCAGTCGGGAGCGCCCGTCGACCCCAGGGCCGTCGAGGAGATGCTCCCGTTCTTCACGCAGAGCTACGGCAATCCCTCGTCGCTTCACGCGGCGGGCGATCCGGTCCGCGAGGGGATCGAACTCGCGCGGAATCGTCTCGCGGCCCTGCTCTCGTGCGACCCCGAAGAGCTCATCTTCACCGGCGGCGCGACCGAGGCCAACAACCTGGCCATCAAGGGCGCCGCGATGAAGATGCGGCGGAAGGGCAAGCACATCATCTCGAGCGTCGTCGAGCACCGCTCGGTCGTCACGCCGCTGAAGTTCCTCCAGCGCGAGGGCTTCGAGGTAACGACCCTGCCGGTCGACGCCGACGGGTTCGTTGATCCCTCGGCCGTCGAGGACGCCATCCGCGACGATACGGTCCTCATCTCCGTGATGATGGCCAACGGCGAGGTGGGCACCATCGAGCCGGTCGGCGTGATCGGTGATATTGCGCGGAAGCACGGAGTGCTCTTCCATACCGACGCTGTCGCGGCGGAGTCATGGCTCCCGATCGACCTCTCAACGCTGCCGTTCGACATGGTCACATTCTCGTCGAACGACATGTATGGACCGAAGGGCGTCGGCGCGCTCTATCTCCGGAAGGGGACGCGTGTCGAGGCGGTACTCCATGGCGGCGGCCAGGAGCGCGGGCTCCGTTCGGGCACCGAGAACGTTCCCGGCATCGTCGGATTCGGGAAGGCGGCCGAACTCCTCAAGGAGGAGATGTCGGCCGAGGTCGAGCGCGTCAAGGCGTTCCGCGACCGGCTGATCGACGAGCTGCTGAAGATCGACGCCACGACGCTCAACGGTCCACGCGACCAGCGGCTTCCGAACAACGCGAACATCCGGTTCGCCTTCATCGAGGGCGAGGCGCTGCTGCTGTCGCTCGACATGGAGGGCGTGATGCTCTCGAGCGGCTCGGCCTGCTCGGCGAAGACGCTCGAACCGTCGTACGTCCAGCTCGCGATGGGAGTGAAGCACGAAGAGGCGCACGGTTCGCTCCAGTTCACGCTCGGTCGCTGGACGACGAGCGAGGAAGTCGACCACGTCATCGAGGTCCTGCCCGGCATCGTCGACCGGCTCCGGAAGATGTCGGCGCTCCGGCCCGGCATGGAGTACGACAAGAGCCAGTTCAGCCATCACGACCACGGGCACGACGAAGAGGAGTAGGCGATGTCGTGACGAACCGCCGCACGGCGATGGGCCGGCCGTGGTATCGATCATGAGGAATCAGGAGACGAACCCGGTTCTGTGGAGGCCGGGTTCACTCTTGACCTGATATTTGGTTATTTGGTAAAATCGCCAAATGATACAGGATGGGCATCTCTGCGGGAGGGCACGCATGAACACGAAGACGAAGGCCAGATACGAACAGCGAGCGGCGGTGCTCAAGTCGCTCGCCCACGCGACGCGGCTGTTCATCATCGACGAGCTGTCGAAGGGCGAGCGCTGCGTCGCCGAACTCACCGAGATGGTCGGAGCCGACATGTCGACCGTCTCGAAGCATCTGTCAGTGCTCAAGGGCGCGGGGCTCGTCAGGGACGAGAAGCGCGGAGCGCAGGTCTACTACAGTCTCCGCGTTCCGTGCGTGCTCGGGTTCTTCGGATGTATCGAGGACGTGATCCAGTCGGATGGCGAGGGAGGATGCTCATGCTGACGCGTGCGAATGTTCGACCCGCCGTCGCGGCCGTGGCTCTGGCCGTCGTGCTCGCCGCGCTTCTCCTCTCGTCGTGCTCGGAACCGGAGCGGGAAGAGCGGACGGATTCACCTGAGGTTGTTGCGCAGGCGGAGCGGACGGATTCACCCGAGGTTGTTGCGCAGGCGGAGCGGACGGATTCACCCGAGGTTATTGCGCAGGCGGATCTGACCGCCGCGGGCGATGTCACTGACGCAGCGGTTGTGGAGTCCGACGCGGCCCTGCCGCGCCTGCTCGATCTGGGCGCCGACAAGTGTGTCCCCTGCAAGATGATGGCGCCGATCCTCGAGGAACTCCGCGAGACGTACGAAGGGGAACTCGATGTCGTCTTCATCGATGTCTGGAAGGACCGAAGCGCGGGTGAGCAGTACGGGGTCCGCGTTATCCCGACGCAGATCTTCTTCGCCCCCGACGGGAGCGAGCTCTTTCGCCATCAGGGGTTCCTGTCGCGAGAGGACATTCTGGCGAAGTGGTTCGAACTGGGATACGCGTTTGGCGAGACAGTCGGGGGGGACTAGATGGGTGAGCTCTTCGTCGGTTTGACGCACGCCGTGGACGGTGCCCCGGCCATTGCACTCGCGGCGGCGCTCGCCTGGGGGGTGTTGAGCATTCTGCTCAGCCCGTGTCATCTTGCGAGCATCCCGCTCGTCGTCGGGTTCGTCAACGGACAGGGGCGGATCACGACGCGCCGGGCGTTCACGTTGTCGCTGGCGTTCTCGGTCGGCATCCTCGTGACGATCGCGGTCATCGGTGTCATTACGGCAGCCGCGGGACGCATCGCCGGCGATCTCGGGCGGTTCGGCAACTACGCCGTCGCGGCCGTCTTCTTCGTCGTCGGGCTCGTATTGCTGGACGTCATCCGCGTCCCGTGGAGCGGTCCCGGGCGCGTGAATTCGATCGGGCGCGGGGCGCCGGCCGCCTTCCTCCTCGGGCTCATCTTCGGCGTCGCGCTGGGCCCATGCACGTTCGCGTTCATGGCGCCGATGCTCGCGGTGGCGCTCGGAGCCGCGGCGGAGCGGCCGGTCTACGGGGCGCTTCTCCTTCTTCTCTATGGTGTCGGTCACTGCTCGGTCATCGTGCTCGCGGGCACGTTCACCGAGATCGTCCAGCGGTACATGAACTGGAATGAGCGGTCGCGCGGCGCGACCATCGTGAGACGCGTGTGTGGCGTGCTCGTAATCCTCGGCGGCGTCTACCTCATCTGGACGACGATCTAGCACGAGTGCTGATCGGCGCCGGTTCGCAGACGCCGAGTGCGTGGGTGAATCAGGGAGAGGGAACCAGAGAATGAACTGGAAGCGCGAAGGACGGATTCTTCTCATCATCGCCGCGGTCTTCCTCGGCGCCTTCTATATGCCCGTGGGAGAGCCGCGGTTCGATAATGCGATTCTCGAGGCGCTCCTGCTGCTTCGGTCGTACGCGAGGGAGCACGTGCTCCTCTGTCTGATCCCGGCGTTCTTCATCGCCGGGGCCATCTCGGTCTTCGTCAGCAAGAACTCCGTGATGAAGTACCTCGGCGCCGGAGCGCACAAAGCCGTAGCGTACGGCGTCGCGTCGGTCTCCGGTTCCATCCTCGCGGTCTGTTCGTGCACGGTGCTTCCGCTCTTCGCCGGCATCTATCGGATGGGGGCGGGGCTCGGACCGGCGACGGCGTTCCTGTATTCCGGTCCGGCGATCAACGTACTCGCCATCATCCTCACGGCGCGCGTGCTCGGTCCCGAGCTTGGGATCGCCCGTGCGCTTGGCGCGATACTCTTCAGTGTCATCATTGGGCTCGGGATGCACTTCTTCTTCCGTGGCGAGGAACTCGAGAAGGCGCGGGCGCAGGCCATGATGCCGGAATCGACGGTGGCTCGACCGCTGTGGCAGACAGCGACCTACCTCGCTCTCATGGTCGGCATCCTCGTCTTCGCCAACTGGGGCGCGCCTGCTTCGGATCACGGCGTATGGGCGCTGATCTTCAGGGCGAAGTGGCTTGTGACATCCGTCCTCGCGCTCGGCCTCTCGGCGGCCCTCGTGTTCTGGTTCAAACTTCCGTTGCTCCGTGTGGCGCTCGCGGCGGTTCCACCGATCATTCTGGCCGCGCTCGTTCCCGAGTATCCGATGCTCTCCTTCGGCGCGGCCATCATCGGGCTGTCGGTCATCACGGGCGGACGGGAGGACGAGACGGGCGAGTGGTTCGGCTCGACGTGGGGGTTTGCAAAGCAGATCCTTCCGCTGCTCTTCATCGGCGTTCTCGTTGCCGGACTTCTGCTGGGTCGGCCCGGGCACGAGGGTCTCATTCCGTCGGAGTGGGTGAGCCGCGCCGTCGGCGGGAACTCGCTCTGGTCCAACCTCTTCGCATCGGTCGCCGGCGCGTTCATGTACTTCGCAACGCTCACCGAGGTTCCCATTCTCCAGGGACTGCTTGGGAACGGGATGGGGAAGGGGCCTGCGCTCGCGCTGCTCCTGGCAGGTCCTGCGCTGTCGCTTCCGAACATGCTGGTTATCCGGAGCGTCATGGGCACGAGGAAGACCGTCGTGTACGTGTCGCTCGTTGTTGTCATGGCGACATTGAGCGGCATCATCTACGGGACGCTGTTCTAGGTCTCAGGGCTGTCTTCTCGCAGGCATGCTGTCCGCGAGCGCGGGGCCGCTCATCGAAAGGAGAACGACATGAAGATCCAGATCCTCGGAGGTGGATGTCCGAAGTGCAAGGCGCTCGCCGAGAACGTGGAGGCGGCCGCCAGGGAGCTCGGGCTTGACTACGAGATCGAGAAGGTGACGGAGATCAACGAGATCATGACATTCGGGGTGATGATGACGCCGGGCCTCGTCCTTGACGGGGAGGTCAAGGTGGTCGGCAAGGTGCCGTCCGTGCCTGAGATCAAGAAAATGCTGCAGGGATGAGCGCCCGCCTGTTCCTCGCGCTCGTGGTTGCCGCGTCAGCTCTCTCTGCGGCCACGGCGGCGCCCGTGGCCACAGCGGTGCCCGTGGACGCCACGGCGGTGCCGGTCGATTCGCTCGCCTCTCAGGTCGGCGCTCAGGAAGAACCGCTTTCAGACGGTGTGACGGTGTACTACTTCCATCGCACCATCAGGTGTGTCACCTGCATCGCCGCGGAGGCGCTGGCGGACACACTGATGCGTCGCGATTTTGCGGCGGAACTTCAGAGTGGCGCGCTCACGTGGCTCGTTGTCAATGTGGACAAGGGCGCGAACGACCGCTTCGCCGACACGTACGAGCTGGGCCCGTTCGGGCTCATCGTCTCAGTCCGCATGGGTGGCGAGGAACTCTACTGGCGGGAGCTCAAGAGCATCGAGGACCTCGTCGAGTACCAGGGGCTCTTCGCTGAATACGTCGGCGGCGAGATACGATACACCCTCGATATGCTGCAGGGTGAGGTCTCACGTGATGCTACGCGACAAGGAGGCGCCGGTGTACTACCGGCGCCTCCGCGATGAGATCCGTCTGTTCGTCGAGGTAATGCCGATGTCGCTGGGACGCGGAGGGCGGGCCTAGTCCGCCTTGTTGATCTCTCCGGCCTTCGTCAGCGCGATCTTCGTGAGGATGGGGCCGATGATCTCGAAGATGATCGAGGTCGCGGTGATGACCGTGATGATGGCCGCTCCGATGGCGAGCGGACTGTAGACGATCGGCGGCACACCCGGGTGCATCTCGGCGTAGCGGGTGATCGCCTGCGCGATGCGAGGCTCGGCGGCGAGCGCGCCGAACTCGTGCTGCACGATGAGCGACAGGCCGATGGCCACACCGGCCTGCGAGAGAATCCCCAGACCGACCCACTTCCTGATCTTTGGCTCCGCCCTGCCCAACCGCGCGCCGATACGCGATCCGCCGATGAGACCGGCGGAACGCGCGAAGACGTAGGCGATGCCGATGGCTCCGAGCTTGGGGAGTTCTGAGATCTTGAGGTGTGCGCCGGCGATACAGAAGAACAGGATGAACAGAAGCGGCATGATGTCGCGCAGCGGCTCGGTCACTCGGTGCACGAGCGCCTCTCGGCGTGTGTTCACGAGCACGAATCCAACAGCCATATTCGTGAGGATGAGCGAGAACCCGAAATGAACCGAGAGTCCCGTGGACGCGAGAATGACGCCGAACGTCATGATGAGCATGTCGCGCGCCGTGGTGAGCTTGCGCACGAGCAGGCAGTAGATGAAGCCGAGAACCGTCCCGAGCAGGAGGCTCCCCACGATCTCGAACGTCGGCTCGCGCATCCCCTCGAGGAAGCTGACCGCGGCGCTTCCGTCCGTGATGAGCTGGCCGACGAGGAGCATCTTCGCGAGCGCGGCGGCGAACCCGAAGATGAGAATGGCAAGGCCATCGTCGAATCCCACGACGGCATAGAGCGCCTTCGTGAGTGTGCCCTTCGCCCTGTACTCCTGGATGACCGCGACCGTGCCGGCGGGGGCGCTCGCGGGCGCGATGGCGCCGAAGAGGAGCGCGACCGGCCAGCTCTTCGTTATGAAGAACACGACCATCATCACTATGAGAAACGCTCCGAACGACTCTGCGAAGATGATAGCGGCCACGCCGCCGCCGATCTCCTTGAGCGAGCGCATGCTGAGTTCGGAACCGATACTGAAGGCCACGAACCCGAGCGCGATCTCGGTGATGAACGAGAGGCTTGCGAGGTTCCCCTCATAGAAGAGCCCGAGCAGCGACGGTCCGAGGAGGACGCCGAGTATCATGAACCCGATGAGTGACGGGAGGCGCGCGAGACGGGCGGCCCGCCCGAGAAAGTACCCGGTGATCAGGACGATGCCGACGAGAAGCAGCGGCTCGGTGCGGAACAGCTCCTGCATGAAGAACGACCTCCGGGCTACGTCGTGAGTGAGCCGCCGCTGTAGAAGATGTCCTGGACCGCGAGAAGAACCTTGTCCGAGTCCTTGAGCGGGCCGGTGATCAGTTCGAGCCGCCGGATCATCTCGTTCGTCATGCGTCGGTCAACGAGCGAGAGGATGACCTTGCTGAACGAGCGCTGGTGGTCCGACCAGAGTCCGGCGAACAGCGGCATCTTCGCGAGATAGGCGCTGGCGTTCTCGGCCTCGATAACGGCCGTGAACCGCGGTTCCGTTCCACCGAACACTTCGATGATCTCGTGGAACAGCTCCTCGTCCTGCACGAAGATCTGGAAGAGGTGGCGCGCGGCGTCGCGCGGCGCCTCGGTGTCGTCGCGCGAGTGGCGCAGGAAGCTCTCGCCGAGCGCTTCAACGCTTGAAGCGGCGACCATCTCGTCGACCGCGCCCGCCGTTGACAGCACGCGCGAGATCGCGGAGAGAAGCTTGATGTGCGCCGTCGAGCCGTCCGCCGGCCCGACGATGAAGACGATCAGGCGCACCGGCTTCCCGTCGATCGAATCGAAATCGACGCCGCCGGGTACGCCCGCAAGACCCACCACGAATTCACTCACGCCCTCGATGCGGCAGTGGGGGATGGCGATGCCTTTCCCGAACCCCGTCGTCCCGACCTCTTCCCGTCTTGCGAGGGCATCGGCGATGACCGACGCACCGGCGCCGGCGAGTGCGGGAGACCGCGCGGCGAGCTTCGCCACGGCGTCGAGCGCCGACCTCTTGTCCGACAGGACAAGCCCCGTCGCCACGCACTCCCTCTTGAGCACTTCCACGAGCTTCATCGTGTTCTCCTGGTCATAGGTACGTTCCGCGCTCCAACGACACTAGTGCCGCCCGCGGTGTGAGTCAATGCTCATGCGGGGTGGGAGTCGCGCCACAACGAAGTGGCGCGCCGGTCGGGAACCCCGGTGTGGATCTCTGCGCCGCGCAGGGTGTCCCGGGATTTTCAGGGGCCCTCGCTTTTTCTATTGACTACTGCACAAATGTGCAGTAGAGTGGTCCTGTGTCGCGGAAGGGTAGCCAGATGGGCTCTTTCGGGCACTCAAGGAAGCCATCACAAGCCGAGGTGTCAGGGCCGCGCAGTGGGCGTCAAAGGGGAAACGGTCAGCTCGCGCGCCCAGTCCTGCCAAAAGGCGCGGCCCGCCTCGGCTTCATAAAGGGAATCAATATGACGAAGCGACACGATCTCACACCGATGCAGGAACGGATGCTCGACTTCATCGCCGAGACCATCCGGGAGTTCGACCGCTCACCGACGATGCGCGAGATCGGGGAGGCTCTCGATATCAGTTCCACCAACGGTGTGCGCTACCATCTTTCCGCTCTTGAGGACCGTGGATATATCCGTCGCCGCCGTGGCATCTCCCGTGGCATCGAATGGCTCGAACATCATCTGAGTTCGGGGGAGCGCCACGGTGGAACGGAGATCCCGCTGGTCGGCAGCGTCTCGGCCGGCCGCCCGATCCTCGCGGTCGAGAACATCGAGGGAATGCTCGCGGTCGACGAGATGTTCGTGCGACGCGAGGGCTGCTTCGCGCTCCGCGTGTCGGGTGACAGCATGCAGGACGCCGGCATCCACAACGGGGATGTCGTGATCGTCAATCCGAAGCCGGACGCGAGGAACGGGGACGTGGTCGTGGCCATGATCGACGACGAGGCCACGGTGAAGGAGTTCGAGCGCCGCGGAAAGCACGTCGTCCTCAAGGCGCACAACCCGGCATACGACGACATCGAGCTCACCGGCGCCGAAGGCGAGGTGCGTGTGCTCGGGAAGGTCGTCGGGCTGATGCGAAAGTTCTAGTCGCGCCGGTCGATGCGCATGAGTGCGTCGGCCGGCGTTGTGCGTTGGGAGCTTCATCCGCCGCGGTCTTCCGGCGGCGCACCAATGAGAACAGAGATTCAGGAGGCACTGGTGTACGTCGGCAACTTCTCCGGGATGGAAACCGACCCGATGATCCAGGACATCAACGAGCCCATCTCCGTTCTGACCAGATTCAGCGGCGGGCAGATGGACCCACTGAGATTCAAGTGGAAGAGCCGTGTTTTCGACGTCGAGCGGGTGACGGGGAAGTGGGAGGTGCGCGAGGGACAGTTCAAGTGTCATCACTTCGCGATCGTCACGGCCGAAGAGGATTACTACGAGCTCATTTATAACACCCGCACGATGGATTGGCTGCTCTCGAAGACCGACCTCGAGGGCTGATAAATCCCGAGGGCTGACAAACAAGGAACCCCTCATGCCGGAACTCCCCGAGATCGTGTCGCGGGCACGCGAAATGAAGCGTGCCCTTGTTGGAAAGACCATTACCGATATTGAGGTCGTTCAGCCCAAGTGTCTCAATATGAGACCGGCGACGTTCAGGAAGCGCCTCACCGGGGCTGCGATCCTCGATGTGACCCACCACGGGAAGTGGCTCTTCATCCATACCAGTCAGGGATATCTCCTGCTGAACCTCGGTATGGGCGCCGACGTCCTTCTCACGACCCGCAAGAAGCTTCCGGAGAAATATCAGTTCATCTTCGATCTCGACGACGGGAAGTGCATGAGCGTGCGTTTCTGGTGGTTCGGATACGTTCACCATGCGCCCGAGGGGAAGCTCGACAAGCACGAGATGACCGCAAAGCTCGGCACCGACGCCCTCGAGATCTCGAAGGATGCATTCCGCGAGCTCGTGCAGGGGCGCCGCGGTGCCGTAAAGACGTTCCTCCTCAACCAGGAGAACGTCGCCGGCATCGGGAACGCTTACGTCCAGGACATACTCTTTCTTGCCGGGGTCCATCCGGCGACGACGCTCGATCGGCTCGGGGACGATGAGATAGACCGGCTCTGGCAGGCCATCCGCGACGGGCTTCTGCCCGCCGCGAAGAAGGGCGGCTCCTGGTACGAGAAGACGCTCCGCGGCAAGCCCGGTGGATTTCTCTACGAGGACCTGCTCGTCGGATACCGTGAGGGGAAGCCGTGCCCGACCTGCGGGACGGATGTGGTGAAGCTTCGAACGGGCAGCACGCAGAGTTTCATCTGCCCGAGCTGTCAGAAGAAGAAGCGGGCGGCCGCGCGTAAACGCGCGGCTAAGCGCAGCCGTCCGGCTGCGCAGGCAGGTGCGGCTGCTGCGCGAGAACGGGGGAACCGATGAAGGTATTTCTCATGATAGGGCTTGTGATCCTCGGGATGGTCGCCACGGAGGTTGTCGGCATGGGGGGCACTGCAGAGGACGTTGGTATGAAGGAACACGGAAGCGGGCAGGTTCTCTTTGAGGATCCGCTCGACGGGTCGGAGGTCGATGGGTGGCGCGTTCCGCCCGGGCGTTTCGTGGAGCATCCGGAGTACGGCACGGTCTTTCTCCTCGAACCGGCGGAGGGAGAACGTACGGCGAAGAACCCGCCGTGGGTCGGGGATGAAGACTGGACCTGGTACCGGCTCGAGTTCGAGGTCTGCACGACTGGAGAGAACGACGGGTGGGTCGGTCCCGACTTCCACGTGATGGACGACGGCTCCTGCAACAACCTCCAGGTCTACACGACGCGCGACCGCGACGAGGCCGTCTTTGAATCATCCGGGCGCTGGGCCGAAGGCCAACTCGCCTGGAAGCTCTTCCCGTTCGGGCAGGAGATGGTGAGGCTGCCCAAGGGCGAGTGGGCGAAGATCCAAATAGATGTCGGCAATTCGTTCGCGAACGTCTACGTCAACGACGCCGACCGGCCCTGCTACACCGTCCGCTATCTTCCATTCTCCCGCGGCGGTGTCCGGTTCTGGAACTACGTCGGGTCCGGTTATCTGCGGAACTTCAAGGTCACCGCGCTTGCTGCCGGAGAGGTCGCTCCGGTTCTTGAGGACCCGTGGACCAGGGTTATCGAAGGAGACGTTATCCGGAGCTGGACCGTCAGCCCGCTGTTAGGGGAGGGCACGGGCAAGGACGAAGCGCTCGCGGCGTTCTCCGCGGGGAAGTGGGGCTGGCTTGACGCACCGATCGACGTGCGTGGCGTGGTGACGATGAGCGCACTGGGCGACGCCGTCTCGGAGAAGGGCGTCGTCTTCGCCCGGGCGACGGTACGGGCCGGCGAGGCAGGGACGGAGACATGTCGGTTGACCTACACCGACCAGCTCACGATGTGGGTGAACGGCGTCGAGGTGTTCCGCGGCGAGCCGCGGGGCTGGTTCGATCCGGGCAGAAGTCCGGAGGACGGGTTCGGGCGGCTCATTCCGGACCAGTTCGAGGTCGAACTTCCGCTCGACGCCGGGGAGAACGAGGTTCTGGTGCGGCTCGAGGTCAACGAGCCGCTCTTTGGAAGCGGCTTCTGGATGCGACTGGAATAGCCATGCTCGCACGCGGCTCACACTACCGGGCGACCCCGGGGAAAGAGACCCGCTACCAGCGGGTCATCTTCCATATCGACATGGACGCGTTCTTCGCGTCGGTCGAGGTGATGTGCCGCCCGAAGCTTCGGGGCAAGCCGGTCATCGTCTCGGGCAAGCCGACGACGCGGAGCGTGGTCGCTGCCGCGTCGTACGAAGCGCGCAAGTACGGCATCCATTCGGGGATGTCCTCGGTCGAGGCGTTCCGCCGCTGTCCGCACGTCATCGCGGTCGAGGGCAAGCCGGGCCAGTACATCTACACGTCGCTCGAACTCCTCCGTATATATAAGGAACAGAGCACTGTCGTCGAGCCGTACAGCATCGACGAAGCGTTCGTCGACATGACGGGTACCGACTGCACGTGGGAGAACTGCGAGGAGGTCGCGCGCGCTATCAAAGCGAAGATCCGCGATCAGTTCGGGCCGGACCTGACCGCATCGGTCGGTATCGGCCCGAACAAGCTCCTGGCGAAGATGTGTTCGGGGATGAACAAGCCGGACGGGATCACGGTGCTTCGACCGGGCGAGTTCGGCCGCATGTTCAACGACAAGGCTGTCTCCGAGATGTGGGGTATCGGGGCAAAGACCGAGATCGCGCTGAACCTCATGGGGGTGTCGACCATAGGAGAACTCGCGAACTTCCCGGTCGCGATGCTCCGCCGCCGCTTCGGCATCATGGGAGAGATCCTTCACATGATGGCGTGCGGGCAGGATGATACGCCGGTTACACCCTACTTCGACGGGATGCCCATCAAGTCGATGGGTCACGAGCACACGCTCCCGGCGGATACGTGGGACATCATGGAGGCGGAGCGCGTGCTGCTGAGGCTCTGCGACCAGGTGGCGCGCAGGCTCAGGAAAAAGCAGTACATGAGCAACGTCATCAGCATGCGTCTGCGATTCGCCGATTTCGAGTCGATCGGCCGGCAGAAGAAGATCGACTGCTATACGGACGAGGAGCGAACGCTCTGGAAAGTCTCGCGCGATCTTCTGCACCGGTACTGGCGCCCGGGCCAGGCCATCCGCCTGGTCGGCGTCAACTGCTCGAATCTCATCCGAGTGAAGGAATGGCAGCAGATGGACCTCTTCGTTCAGCGCAATGAGGACGAACATCGGAAGCTGCTGGGGGCCATCGACGCGATCCGCGACAAATTTGGGGAGCACGCCATCACACGTGCGCGTCTCGTCTCGCACGACCGGAGGATGTGGTCGAACAACCGGCGGATCTCGGAGCCGAGGTTCCTCAGGATGGGCCTGGGCAGTGGGAAACCGTTGCCCGGCGGCGGGACGTCCGGGTCGTGGATGGGTGGGAGCGCGCCCGAGGGTGCCCGCTCGTCGCTCATGGCCGGGTGGAACGACGCGAAGAAGAATGCGGATGATGTTGCGCTCCCGCCGGGACTCTCCTCGAGTCCATTCGAGATGCTCAGACACCAGGATGTTGAGGACCGCGTGCGGTCGGGGGGTGAAGACTGATGCAGCACGCCTGTGCCGGACAGGGCGACCTCTTCACAGGACCGGGTCCGGAGCTGCGCGCCTCTGCGCCGCGCACCGTCGGGAGACGCGGGCGCATCCATGTCGGTACCTCCGGGTACAGCTTCGACGATTGGATCGGTCCGTTCTACCCGCCGGGCACACAGCGGAACCGGATGCTCGATGAGTACGTCAGGCACTTCGGTGTTGTGGAGATCAACTCGAGCTACTACCGGATCCCCGGCGCGAACATGTTCGCGAGGATGGAGAGGAAGACGCCGGACGGGTTCGAGTTCATCGTCAAACTCTACAAGGGGATGACGCACGACATCGAGGACGACGCGGATATGTACAGGGCGTTCACGAGCGCGGTTGAGCCGCTGAAGCGAGCCGGGAAGTTCGGCGGATACCTCGCGCAGTTCCCGTGGCGTTTCAGGAAGGGCGAGCGGGAGATGCGTCATATCGGAGTGCTTCGCGAGAGGCTCGAGGGAGACCCGCTCTTTGTCGAGTTCCGGCACGAGTCGTGGATCGGCAGGGAGACATTCGAGTTCCTGCGTGAGCAGGAGGTCGGGTATTGCTCGGTGGACGAGCCCGGACTCAAGGGCCTCGTGCCGCCCGTTGCCGTGGCGACCACCGACACGGCGTACGTCCGGCTCCACGGGCGCAACACGAAGAACTGGTGGGGGCGCGGTGGCGACCGGTACGACTACGACTACAACACCGAGGAACTCGGCGAGTGGGCCGAGAAGCTCGTGAAGCTCGAGACCGGGGCGAAGCGCGTGTACGCTTTCTTCAACAACTGCCACGCCGGGCACGCGGCCCGGAACGCCGAGATCATGATGGAGATGCTGGGGTCTGTTCCAAGCCCTGACGGGGACGCGGATTGACCATCACCGAATTCCTGAAGAAGCTCACGCTCGATCGCGACTACGACGGGCAGATCGCGCACGTGGAGGTCGTGCCCGCGCGGGAGGCCGTGTACGGCGAACTCGCGAGGGCCATCCCCGGCGTCCTCGCGAAGGCGCTGGCGGAGACGGGTGTTGAGCGTCTCTACTCGCACCAGGTGGACGCCATCAACGCGATCCGCGCCGGTGAGAACGTCGTGGTCGTGACGGGGACCGCGTCGGGGAAGACGCTGTGCTACGACATCCCCGTCATCGAGCGGCTCCTCGAGGAACCGGACTCGAAGGCGCTCTTCCTCTATCCGACGAAGGCGCTGGCACAGGACCAGCTCAAGGGGATGCTCCGGCTCGCCGCGCTCGACCCCGAACTCACGGCGCTCATCCGGACCGGGACGTACGACGGGGACACCTCGCGCCACACGCGACGGAAGCTTCGAGACGAGGCGAACATCATCCTCTCGAACCCGGACATGCTCCACGCCGGCATCCTCCCGTATCACCCGAAGTGGAACCGGTTCTTCAAGGACCTCCGCTACGTCGTCATCGATGAGGTCCACACCTACCGCGGGATCTTCGGTTCGAACGTCGGCAACGTCATCCGGCGTCTGCGTCGTGTCTGCGAGCACTACGGCAGCTCTCCGCAGTTCATCTGTTCGAGCGCGACCATCGCGAACCCTCAGGAGCTCGCCGAGAGCATGACGGGGCTTCCGGTCCGCGTCGTCGAGAACGACGGCAGTCCGCGGGGCAAGAAGTACTTCGTGTTCTGGAATCCCCCGTTCCTTGATATCGCGCAGATGGAGCGTCGGAGCACGAATGTCGAGGGGCACACGCTGATGGCCAAGCTCATAGCG
Source organism: uncultured bacterium (assembly GCA_964516845.1). Classification (GTDB taxonomy): domain Bacteria; phylum Joyebacterota; class Joyebacteria; order Joyebacterales; family Joyebacteraceae; genus JAPEKQ01. The sequence goes on along the minus strand of CAZEXP010000016.1, from coordinate 32,389 downwards.
GACGACTTTCAGACGATCGCGTTCGGGCGGGCGCGCGTCGTCGCCGAGCTCATCTATCGATACGCCAAGGACACGCTCCGAAGGATGCGACCCGAGTACGCCGAGAAGATCAAACCGTACCGCGGCGGCTATCTGCCCACGGAGCGACGCGAGATCGAGAGGCAGCTCTTCAGCGGTGAACTGATGGGTGTGGCGAGCACGAACGCGCTCGAACTCGGCATCGATGTTGGGAGTCTGGACGCGGCCGTGATCGTCGGTTTCCCGGGGACCATCGCGAGCACGTGGCAGCAGGCGGGAAGAGCCGGCCGCGCGTCAGACGAGTCGGTCGCGTTCCTCGTCGGGTACAACGACCCGATCGACCAGTACCTCATGCGTCATGGCGAGTATTTCTTCGAGCAGAACCCGGAGAGCGCCGTCATCGATCCCGGGAACCGCTACATCCTCTCGAAGCACCTGCGCGCGGCGGCCTTTGAGCTGCCGCTGCGGGACACCGACGCGGAGCTCTTCGGTGAACTCACCGGGCCGATCACGGAGATCCTCGAGGACCTCGGCGAGCTCTCGGATATCGAGGGGAGGCGATACTGGTCGTCGACGGAGCATCCCGCGCGTCAGGCCGGGCTCCGCACGATCTCGGATGACACGTTCACGATCGTCGACGCCGCGCACGACAACACCGTCATCGGCGTGGTAGACGCCATCAGCGCGCCGGAGCTCGTCTACCCGGAGGCGGTCTATCTCCATGAAGGGGAGACCTACTTCGTTCGAGAGCTCGACACCGAGCAGAAGATCGCCTACGTGGAGAAGCGCGAGGTCGACTACTACACACAGCCCGTGCTCGAGTCGTCAATCCGCATCGTCGGGGCTCGGAAGGAGCGCGAGTGGGCCGGCAACCGCGTGTTCTTCGGCGACGCGACGGTGACGTGGCTGACCTCCGCATTCAAGAAGATCAAGTTCTACCAGCTGGACTCGATCGGTTGGTGCAATCTCGACCTGCCGCCGCAGCACCTCGAGACCGGAGCGCTGTGGTTCATCCCGGACAAGGAGATCATGGACGAGGTCCGCGCGGCCGGGCTGAACCCGGTTGAGGGGCTGGTCGGTATCCGCAATATCGCCATCTCCGTGCTCCCGCTCTTTTCGATGTGTGACCGCCGCGATATCGGGGGTATAGTAGACAGTAGCAACACGGGCCTCCCCACGATGTTCATCTATGACCGTTTCGAGGGGGGATTGGGGTTCGCGGAGCGCGGCTTCAACCGGATCGACGAGCTGCTCCGCGGGTGCCTCGGGCTCGTGAGCGAATGCGGCTGCGAGGATGGCTGTCCCTCCTGCGTCGGGCTACCGATCCTGAGACCCGCGATTCACCAGGACCCGGACACGGGAGGCGCCTGGCCGATCCCCGACAAGGAATCAGCGCGCCTGCTCCTCGAGAAGCTCCTCGCACGCGCTTGATCCGCCGGACCATACGCATACTCATTTCGAGAGGGAACAGCCATGAACTGGACGACCCATGAGGTCGGCGAGGGCGTCATCGTTGAGAGCGCGGTCGTCGGGTTTGCCGAGGCCAACTGCTATATCGTCGCCTCGGTTGCCACCGGAGACGCGACGGTGATCGACCCGGGGACATCCGACCGGCTCGAGCTTGACGGGATCATCAAGGAGATCGAGCGGCTTGGTGTGAAGGTCGGAGTGATCCTCAACACGCACGGACATCCCGATCACATGGAGGGCAACGACCGTCTCAAGCGGGCCATCGGTGGCGAGGTCGCCATCCACGAGCTTGACGGGCTCAAGCTCACGGACCCGGATCGCAATGCCTCGCGTCTGTTCGGGATGGATATCCGCGTGGCGCCGGCGGACCGGCTCCTCGCAGACGACGAGGTCGTCGAGATCGGCGACATCGGACTCAAGACCGTCCACACACCCGGGCACAGCTCCGGCGGCGTGGCGTTCGTCGGGAACGGCTTCGCGTTCACGGGTGACACGCTCTTCGCAGGAAGCGTCGGCCGGACCGACCTTCCCTGCGCGTGCGACGCCGACGAGATCGCGTGGGAGGTGCTGATGGATTCCATCTCCACGAGGCTGATGACCCTTCCGGACGATACGATCCTCCTGCCGGGACACGGCCCATCGACGACGGTTGAGCGTGAGCGGCAGTCGAATCCGTATATCAGGTAGCGCTGCCGACGCGGTCGACAACTCGCAACGCGCATTGCACCGCGCGTTGCATACGACGGGGCATGGCATGAAACTCACATTCGAGACGATCGAGCTGGTTCCGAGGCACATCTTCCGTACGGCCCGGACGACGAGCGCGTCAAGCGACAGCGTCATCGTGCGGCTTGAGGGGGACGGGTTCTCGGGGATCGGCGAAGCGGCGCCGTCGCGGTTCTATGGAGAGACCGCTGAGACGGTGACCTCGTTCCTCGAGCAGATACGGCCGCGCATCGAGCACTGCGCCCACGAGGCGGAGGTTATGGCGGAGCTGACCTCTCGCGGCGGAACGAACAACCCCGCCGCTCGCGCAGCGCTCGAGATCGCGGCGCACGACATCATAGGGAAGCGGTTCGAACGACCGGTTCACCAGCTGTTCGGACTCGACCCCGCCGACGCTCCGGACACTGTGATGAGCATCGGTCTCGACGAGCCCGGCGTGATGCTTGCGAAGGCGAGGGAGGCAGTCGGATTCGCGACGCTCAAGGTCAAGCTCGACCGGGACACGGACCTCGAGATCGTCCGGGACATCAAGACGGCGACCGGGGCGGCCATCACGGTCGACGCGAACTGCGCCTGGTCCCCGGTCGAGGCGATCGAGAAGATCAAGGTGCTGGCCGAGATCGGTGTCGAGTTCGTGGAACAACCCGTGGGGGCGAATGACATCGACGGACTCCGGCTCGTGCACCGGCACGCGGACGTGCCGGTCTTCGCGGACGAGAGCTGCCCGACGAGCGCTGCGATCCCTCTCGTGGCGGACGCGGTCGACGGGATCGTCATCAAGCTGATGAAGTGCGGAGGGCTCGTCGAGGCCGTCCGGATGGCGCGGATGGCGCGCGAACGGGGACTGTCGACGATGATCGGATGCATGCTGGAGAGTTCGCTTTCCATCACGGCGGCCGCGCATATCTCTCCGCTGATGGACTGGGCCGATCTCGACAGCGGTTTGCTTCTCGCCGACGACCCGTTCGTCGGGGTCCGGATCGATAACGGGAGCATGACGCTTCCGACGGAACCGGGTCTTGGAGTGAAGGCGGTATGAGCGACGGGAGCGGATGGCTGGTCCCTGGAGGGCGGGGGAGAGTGATGGACGACCGCTTGAGAGATCGGCTCTCGGATCTCGAGCAGCCTGTCCGGCCTGACGGCGTCAGGCCGGGACGCGCGAGCGCGCCGAAGACAGTTCGTCCCTCCTCTCTTCTTGAGCTCGACGGCGTCGTTCGAAACGACGGTCTGCTCGTCATCGATCGCAGCGTTTCGGAGCTCACCTCGAAGACCCGGATGGACCGGCTGCTTTCGCGGTTCAGGAATGTCGGCCGAGCCGTGCTGGCGCGCGGCGACGTTCATGAGGATGTCCGCGATCTGCTCGCCGACCCGTCGGGTGCACTCTTCATCGACACCGAGACCACGGGGCTTGCGGGGAGCGTCGTGTTCCTGCTCGGTGCGATGCGGGTCACGCCGGACGACATCCGTCTCGTGCAGGTCTTCGCCCGCGACTACGCCGAGGAGGGCGAACTCGCGCGAAGCTGGAAGACCATGCTCGAGGACGCCACGCGGCTCGTCTCGTTCAACGGAAAGTCGTTCGACGTCCCGGTCCTTCGCGACCGGTTGGGCTATCATTCGATCGACGAGCCGTCGCTTCCGCCGCATCTTGACCTTCTCCATCACGCGAGACGGCGCTGGGGCGACCGGCTCCCGGACTGCCGGCTCCAGACGCTGGAGCGCGAGCTCTGCGGCAGGAAGCGTGCGGGTGACATCCCGGGCGCTGAGATCCCGGGCGTCTACCATCACTTCGTAAGGACCGGGGAGACCGACGATATTCTTACGGTCTTCCATCACAACGCGCTCGATATCATGACGCTCGCCGATGTGGCCCTGGCGCTTGCCGCGCCCGAGGATGAGCCGGCGTAGACGGCAGGTGAGTCCGTGGCTCACCCGCCGTGCAGCGGGTGGGCGCCGGGCCACCGTCGGGCAGCCGTCGGGCCGCCGTCGGGCCGCCGTCGGACCACCGTCGGGCCACTACTGGAGGAATCGATGAGCCGCGACGTTTTCACATACCTGGTTGGTGGGAAGGCCGGGGAGGGGGTCAAGAAGGCGGGCTCGGTCGCCGCGAACCTCTTCGCGCAGATGGGACGGTGGGCCTTCCAATATGACGACTATCAGAGCCTCATCCGAGGCGGGCACAACTTCTCTGTCGTGACGACCGCGACACGCGAGGTGGGGAGTCACTACGGGAAGGCCGACCTCATCGTCGCGCTCGACAGGCGGAGCTATCAGAAGCATCTCGGCAGTCTGGCGATCGGAGGTGTGCTCGTCTGTGACTCCGCGGCCGAGCCGGGGGTCGACGCGCGCGTCATCACGGTTCCCGTCCGCGCCGAGGCGGAGAAGTACCCGTTCCCCGAGCTTCGAGTCGGCGTTGCCGGCGCGGCGGCGCTCTGCGCCGTGACCGGCATGACGGCGGCGGATCTCGAAGGGCTCATTCGGTCGGAGTATCCGAGAGATCTGGAGAACAACGTCTCGTACGGGCGCGCGATCTATGATGCCGTGCTCGCGGCGACCGACGTGCGGTTCCCGCTCGAACGCGGCGACCATGCCCGTCCGCTCCTCGCGGGCAACGAGTGTATCGCGCTCGGCGCGGTGGCGGCCGGACTCGATGTCTACGCGGCCTACCCGATGACGCCATCGTCATCTCTCCTTCATTACCTGGCGAAACACGATGACGAGCTTGGCGTGACGGTCATGCATCCGGAGAGCGAGATCGCCGTGGCGAACATCGCCATCGGCGCGGCTACCATGGGCGCGCGGGCGATGGTCGGTTCGAGCGGCGGCGGGTTCGCGTTGATGGAGGAGGCACTGTCGTTCGCAGGGATGGCCGAAGTTCCGCTCCTCTGTATGTTGTCGGCGCGATCGGGGCCATCGACCGGCGTGCCCACCTATACCGAGCAGGCCGACCTGCGCTTCGCTCTCAACCAGGGACATGGGGAGTTCTCCCGTGTCGTCGCATCCCCGGGGAGCTTCGCGGAGGCATACCGCGTGACCGCCGAGCTGATGGACATCGCGTGGCGGTTCCAGACCGTCGGGATCGTCCTGACGGAGAAGCACCTTTCGGAGTGCAGCGCCACTGTCGAGGTCGACGTTGAGGGCGCCCCCTGGCCGGAGCCGAGCCTCGCTCTTGGTGAGGACTACCGTCGCTACGCCATCACCGATGACGGCGTCTCGCCGATGCTGTTCCCGCCCTCGACCGAGCTCATCAAATGGAGCAGCTACGAGCACGATGAGTACGGGGTGACCACCGAGGAAGGGGAGGCCATCACGTTGATGCACGACAAACGCAACAGGAAGCTCGGCGTGATCGTTGACTACTTGAAGGGTCTCTCGACCGTCGTGTGGCACGGCGAACCGGATGCCCCGCTCATCTTCACCTACGGCTCGACAACGATGAGCGTTCTCGAGGCGGTACGCGCCGGGGGCCTGAACGCGGCCGTTGTGCAGCTGGTCTACCTCGAACCGTTCCCCGCCTGGGAGCTCGAGGGGCTCCGGGGGAGCGCCCCGGTCGTTGTCGAGCAGAGCTCGACCGGGCAGTTCGAAATGCTGCTCCGCGAGAAGGCGGGGATCGAGGCGCGTGCCTCCGTCCGACGATACGACGGGAGACCGTTCGAGCCGCTCGAGTTGGCTCGCGAACTCGAGGAGGTGCTCTCATGACGAAGCGACCGACGACAGACGCCAGAGGCGGACTCCCTGTCTGGGCCGGGCAGGATGACCTGACGACCTACGGCGAGAACACGTGGTGTCCCGGCTGCGGGAACTTCGCGATCCTCAACGCCGCGAAGGCGGCGGTGCGCTCGCTCGAGGGTGACGGGATCAGTCGCGAGCGGATCGTGATGGCGGCGGGTATTGGCCAGCACGCGAAGATGTTCGACTACCTTGGTCTTTCCGGCGTCTACTCGCTCCATGGCCGGGCCGTCGCCGTAGCGCAGGGGATGAAGCTCGCCAACACGGACCTCAAGGTGGTCGTGTTCGTCGGCGACGGCGACACGATGGGCGAGGGGCTCGCGCATCTGATGTTCGCGGCCAAGAGGAACGCCGATATGACCGTCGTGATGCACGACAACGGCGTATACGCGCTGACGACGGGACAGCGTTCTCCTCTGAGCCCCGAAGGCTACAAGGGTCCGTCAACGCCGCACGGGAACACGGAGCCGCCGTTCAATCCGCTGGTCCTGGCGCTGGAGGCGGGCGCCACCTTCGTGGCGCGCGGGTACTCGGGGGACATTAATGGTCTGACCGGTCTCATCGCCGACGGCGTGCGGCACAACGGGTTCGCGTTCATCGACGTGCTCCAGCCGTGCGTGACCTTCAACAACCGATACGCCGAGTACAACGAGCTGGCGAAACCGATGGAGACGGGGCCGCTGTCGTTCGACGACGCGCTCGCGCTCGCCAGGGTCCGGGAGACGCTCCCGACCGGCATCCTCTACCGCGCGGAACGCGGCAGCGCGGAGGAGCTTCTCACCAGGGGACGCAACCCGGTCCGCGACACCGCCTGTCGGGCGGACCGCCTCGCGGCCGTGAAGAAGCTGCTCGGGGGCTGACGGCCACGCATTCGCGGCGGCCGCGCCGGGCGCTCACACGGTCCGCAGAAGGAGGGGGGCACCATGCACGTGAAGGAGGCCATCGACACGCGACGGGCTTATCGAGCCCTCGCTCCCGCCGACATCACCGATGGGCTCATCGAGGATCTTGCCTCGGCGGCGCGGCTCGCCCCGTCGTGCTTCAATAACCAGCCGTGGCGGTTCATCTTCGCGAAGGACCCGGCGGTTCTCGCGAACCTCCACAAGGCGCTTCCCGAAGCGAACGCCTGGGCGACCGCGGGCTCGATGATCATCGGGGTCGCCAGCAGGAAGGACCTCGACTGCGACATCCACGGTCGCGAGTACTTTCTGTTCGGTGCGGGGCTGGCGACCGCATTCCTCGTGCTCCGCGCGACCGAGCTCGGACTGGTCGCGCACCCCATTGCGGGTTACGGTCACAAGGCGGCGAAGGAGGCGCTGGGCGTCCCGGATGACATGACGCTCATCACGCTGGTTATCGTGGGGCGCCACGACGCGGGAGCAACGAGTCTCATGACCGAGAAGCAGCGCGAGGGCGAACTCGAGCGGCCGGAGCGACGTCCTCTCGGAGAGATCGCGTTCATCGACGGGTACGGTGAGGTGACATGAGGACGATACCGAGAGCGGGTGTTCCATGGTGTCGTCCCGGCCGCCTCCATCCTGAGATACATGCACTCTGTGGTTGACCGGACGTCCTTTGTCGCGTATTCTTCTCACATCAGTCAACTGCATCGCTGACTGTGCAAACGCCGTGGGGTATGGGGTTGGCTCCGGCCTTCCCCATTTCTCCAAGGCGTCTTCTTCTGAGTCCCGCTTTCAGGCGCGGCCACCGACGAAATCCCGGATGACATCATATCCTCTTCATCTCAAGGAGGAAGCATGAGGCGGACCGCTACGATCCTGGTTCTGCTCATCTCCGTTCTTGCGCTCACCGCGCCCGCGAACGCATCGCCACTGGTCGGCGCGAGCGCCAACACGATCCCGCAGGGCGCGTTCATGATGGACACGTGGTTCCTCTACCGCGACTTCGGGCGCGCGTATGTCGACGACCTTCATGGAGAGGACGTTGGCGGGTGGGAGGACCTTCCCAATGGGACAGGCGTTACCGCCGTCGATTTCGTCCCGCGCGTCTACTACGGGGCGACGGACTGGCTGACGATCCGGGTGGGCGTGCCGTTGGCGTTCCGCGAGGTCGACTTCGACCCCGAGGGCAGCGGCGAGAGCTCCGCCGGCATCGGCGACATCGTCATCGACCCGAAGATGCAGGTCTACCGGGGGGAGGGCGGATACCCACGCGTGGCGCTTCTTGCGGGCGTGATGCTCCCGACGGGTGATGCGAAGGCCAACCCGGCGCTCTCGGACGGGTCCACGGACTTCCTCGCGGGCTTCGCGGTAACCCAGCGGATGGACGATGCGCAGGCGCACTTCTGCGTCACGTACTGGTGGAACGGCGAGTCGGAGAGCGGCGCGGATGTGAAGGACATGTTCATAGCGACCGCCAGCATCGAGAGCCCGCTCGACACGTACTGGACGCTTCTCTGGGAGGCGAAGGCCTACATCGGCGAGACGCCTGACGAATACAAGCGGTACTATGTCTGTCCCGGGATATCCTGGGACAACGGGCATCACTTCAGCATCGGGCTTTCAGCGATGATTGGTGTGTCTGGAACCGGTGGTGGCGGGATCAGCTGGCTCGACTATGACTGGGCGCCGTACATGCGCGCATACTACAGGTTCTTCTAGAGGTTCCTTCGCGACGGTCGCGGGCCGCGGAAGGGAGAACGCATGACAGCACCGTTTGGCTTTTCATGGGGGACGTTCGCGTCGCTCATCGTGGTTGCGGGGACGATCGCGCTCGCGATCGTATGGTCCGCACTCGCGTCACGACGCGGCGATGGAGAGGAGGACGACGATGAGTGACATGGCCGTCTACTCCATCGTTCTCGCGGCCTACCTCGTGCTGCTCGTGGTGATGGGTGTCTGGATGGGTCGCCGCACCCGGAGTGCCGAGGACTTCTACATCGGCGGACGCCAGGTGGGTCCGTGGGTCACGGCGTTCTCGTTCGTCGCGGCATACTTCAGCTCCGTCGTCATCATCGGCGGCGGCGCGTTCGGATATCACTACGGCATGTCGACGCTGTGGATTGGGGCGTCGAACGTGCTTGTTGGATGCACCCTCGCGTGGATCGTGCTCGGTCGGCGGTTGTGGCAGTTCACGAAGCGGCTCGACACGATGACAATCCCCGGGTTCATCGGGAAGCGCTATGGCGCGCGCGATGCGGAGGTCTTCTCGGCCGTCATCATCTTCGTCTTCATGATCGTCTACAATGTCAGCGTGCTGGTGGGGATGGGAAAGATCATGGAGGGGTTGATGGGAATCCCGTACACGACCGCCGTGGTTGTGGCCGGGCTCATCATCCTCATCTATGTGTCGATCGGCGGATACCTCGCGGTCGTTTGGACGAGCTTCGTCCAGGCGTGGATCATGATCTTCGGGCTGCTGCTCCTGGCGTTCGCAACGCTCGCGAAGGTCGGGGGGCTCACGGCGGCCAATATCCAGCTGGCCTCCATCAATCCGGGGCTCGTAACAACCCCCGGGGTGTGGGGTTGGGGCGGTCTGATATCGTTCGCGATGATCGTCAGCCTGGGTGTCTGGGGTATGCCCCAGCTGCTGGTGCGATTCTACTCGATGAAGAACACGCGCGTTCTCAGGTTGGGTGTCGTCCTCGCCACGCTGGGCGGGGCGATGGCGCTCCTGCCGTACATGACGGGCGCTCTCTCGCGGCTCATCGTGCGGCCGCTGTCCGTCGCGGAGATGGACCTTGCCATCCCACTGGTGACCAAGGCCGTCCTCAACCCGTGGGGCGGCGCTATCTTCCTCGCGGGAGTGATGGCGGCTGGAATGTCGACCTTCGCGTCCGTACTCATCATCGTTTCGGGGGCCGTCGTCAAGGACCTCGGGGGCGGAGTGAAGTTCGCGGGTCGCGGGGACATCGTGACCCGGGAGAAGCGACAGGTGGCCCTCGGTCGCGCGGCGAGCTTCGGGGCCGGTCTCATCTCGCTGGCCATTGCATACAGGCCGCCCGCGCTGGTGCTCGTCATCACGGCATTCGCGTGGGCCGTCATCGCTTCGTCCTGCCTCTGGCCGGTCGTCCTCGGCGTCTACTGGAGGCGGGGCAACCGTGCGGGGGCCATCTCCTCGATGATTGCGGGGACTGTTGTCGCTCTCGGGTGGATGATCGCGGGACGCGCGATGGGCGGAAACCCGCTCGGTCTCCACGGATTCATCCCGGGGGTCACGGTGTCGCTGATCGTGTTCATCCTCGTGAGCCTCATGACGAAGCCGCCCGCGCCGGAGCTCGTGCGCCGCGCGTGGGGTGAGTAGAGGAGCGAGTAGAGGAGCGAGGCTATGTCACAGGACGGAACAGAGCTGAGCGCCACGTGCGGGGAGGGCGACGTGACCGAAACAGAGAATGCGACCAACGCCGGACGCGAGGCGAGACGCGGATTCGCGGCGCAACCGTTGTGGCTCAGGGTTCTGCTGGTCGTGAGCGTTCTCGCGATGGTCATCGGGATCGTGCGGTGCTCGATCGAATCGACCGCGCCGGTTGCGCAGGCCGTGTCGAGTGTCGCGGTGATGCCGGTGCGTGTGGACGCGCCGGATGGATTCTTCACGCAGCCGGGCGACTCGGTCGCCGTGCTGGCGGCGACGTGGTTCACGCGCTCGTTCGCGCGCGCGTCGGGCATCCAGGTCGATATCGTGCGGTCGCAGGAGGATGTGCTGACGGTCCTGCGGGAGGACACGCCGTATGGCGGACTTGCATACTTCACGCTCGAGCGAGCGTATGACGAGGAGAAGGGCGAGTACCGCCTTCTCATCCACGGCGAGGTCGTTCACTCCGTGACGAAGCGTCCCATGGCGGTCGTGGACTACGACGCACCACCGAGCTTCATCTACAGGAGAATGACGGAGGCGGGCGAGGAAGTGGCGCGCAGGATGGGCTACGGTTCCCCGGGTGCAGCAGGAGGAGAGGAGTAGCCGTTGTCGTTCGCGCGACGAGTGAGACGTGGACTCCGGAGGCGCATACTGCCTCGAACGCGGCCGGGTCGTGAGCTCGGCCGCGAGACCTATGCGCGTCTTGTCGACTATCACATCCACACACCGCTCTGCGGGCACGCGCGCGGAGAGCCCGAACTCTACGTTCGCGAGGCGATCCGGAAGGGTCTTGGAGAGATCGGGTTCTCCGATCATATGCCGATGCTCAACATGCATGACGACCATCTGACCATGCGACCGGAGGAACTCCCGGTCTACGTCGAGACGATCCGTGATCTCCAGGAGTCCGTCGATGAACTGACGATACGCCTGGGGATCGAAATGGACTACTTCCCGGGTCAGATGGACGAGGTCTGGGAGTCGGCGGAACCGCATGCGTTCGATTACGTCTACGGTTCGGTTCACTATCTCGACGGGTGGGGCTTCGGCGACAGCCGCGACCTGTCCAACTACAAGGACGCCGACCACGATTCGATGTACCGGCAGTATTTCGAGCTGTTCTGCGAAGCCGCGGAGTACGGCGGGTTCGATGTCATGGCGCACCCGGACCTCGTCAAGAAGCACGGGGCGACGACGGACCTCCCGCTCACGCCGCTGTACGAGGCCGCAGCCGAGGCTCTGGCGCGCGCGGATGTCGCCATCGAGGTCAATTCCTCGGGTCTCAGACAGCACGTCGTCGAGCTCTACCCGACGCTTGAGTTCCTCTCGGTGTGCGCGTCCCGAGGCGTGGCCGTAACGCTGGGCTCCGACGCGCACAGTCCCGAGCAGGTCGGTATGGACTTCGACCTCTCGCTCGCGCACCTGCGCCGCGCCGGCGTCACCGAGATCGCCACGTTCGCCGGGCGGAAGCGGACGATGCGCCCGCTCGAGGGGTAGCGCGTCAGTCCGCGGCGGCGGCGCCGGTGGTGCGGTCGCGGTGTCCGCCGAAAGCCCCTGCCATTGGGCCTGCTGTCAGCCTTCCCTCCTTGACACACCGTATCATCCCGTCTAGTGTGTTGCCTACCGTACCCGGCCGCGATAGTCGGCCGTGTCTGCCCCTGGAGTGCCCGCGGCCCCGTCGTTCTTCGCATCTTCCTCCGCGGGTTGAGGTTCTCATGTCAACGAGGCTTTTGCGGGAAGATCGGTGTCCCGCTCGGGTGGGCTCATGCCGGATCAGCGCGAGACAGGTGCGCTCGCACCGCTCAACCCCCTTGCGGCATTCACGCTGGTGCTCGCCTTTCCGGGGCGGACGTTCCAGCGCCTCAGGGACCACCCGCACTGGATCATGCCGCTCTTCTTCGTCGTTCTCTGTTCGATGGTCAGCGGCGCCTATGCGGTCGTCGGCGGTCATCTGAATGTATTCCTTGAGAGTATGGCCCTCCGGACGGGGCAGGACCCGGCGCTGACACGCTCGGCCTTCCTCGCCTCGACCGTTCTCTCGGCCATTGTCGGCGTCCCGCTCGTGCTTCTCCTCGAGGCGCTCTTCTACAAGCTCTCCGGCATGCTCCGTGGCGGGCGGGCGGGGTTCGGTCTTGTCTTCTGCACGGTCGTGTACGCGTCCGTGCCCATAGGGCTCGGCGCGCTCGCCATCGCCGGTCTCATGGCCGTCACCGGGTCGCACTCCGTGGGGGCGAACCTGTCGTTCCTCATCGATGGTGGGCGCCATCCGGTTCTCTGGAGTATCGCCAGACAGGTCGACCTCTTCTCCATCTGGTTCTTCATCCTGCTCGGCATCGCCGCCGAGCACGTCTTCGAGCTTCCAAGGCCCCGCGGTCGCCAGGTCGGGGTTCTCTTCGCCGTGTTCTATCTCTTCATCATGAGCATCTCCGGCGTCGGCGGCGCCGGGCAGTTCGAGGATCCGTACGCGAGCTGGGCCACGATCGAGGCCGGCGGGCCGGACGAGTCCCGGGGCTCTCTCGGAAGCGGGACCGGGCCGGGCTCTGAATCCGTGGTCGTCATCCACTACGGCTCCGAGTTCGCGACGGACGAGGCGGCGGCACAGCTCGATGACGCCGGGACGAAGCTCCCGTTGGCTCTGGACCGGGCGCAGAGCGCCGTCGGTCTGCCGCCGATGCCGCGAATAGACGTCTATCTCTACCCGTCTGTTGACGCGAAACGCGCGGTGACGGACAACGCAGAACTCGCTCATGCTGTCGAGTGGGCGACCGCTGTTCATCTCGCCTGGGTGGATGGAGGAGAGCGCGCATTCACACGCGAGGCCGCGAAGGTGTCCGCTGCGGCCTCACTCGGAAGGATGTATAATCCGTTCATCCGCGACGGGATCGGCGTCGCGGCATCGGGGACATGGGGCGGCGAGCCGCTTCGTGCAGTGGCGGCGCAGATCACGGCGAGTGATGACGCGATCACGCTCGCCTCTCTTCTGGATCCGGTCGATTACGAGAGGTTGGGAGTCGGGATCGCGCAGCCGCTGGCCGGGTCGTTCATTGAGTATGCCGTTGCGACCGGCGGGGCGAAGGCGATCGCAGAGCTCTACAGGAAGCAGGGTACGGGCGCGGGACCGGCCGTTGAGGCCGTCGAGATCGTGTTCGGGGCGCCGGTCGATGACATAGATGCCCGGTGGAAGGACTACCTCCGCGCCGAAACGCTGAGTGGCGCGGAGCAGGCGGCCCCGGGGCGGCCGTAGCAGAGACAGGAGGAACGTGTGGGCACAGGGTTTCTGGCCACGGTAGGGCAGTCGGGCGCCGTCGGGAAGGTGATCGTATTCTTCCTGTTCGTCGTGTCCGTCTACGCGTGGGCCATCATCCTCTTCAAGTATCTGACGCTCAGGCGAGCCGAGGCCCGTTCGCTGAGACTGCTGAAGAAGTTCCACGAGAATCAAGACGGCATGGTGAACCACTACGGCGACCGAACGCGCTTCGAGGCGTCGCCGGTCGCGGCCGTACTCGAAGCGGGTCTCGAGCAGCTCTCGCTTGTCATGCAGGGGCGGAGCGGTGCGCGCGGACTCTCGATCGTCCAGATCGACGGTCTCGACCGGTCGCTGGGACGCGCCATCTCGGAGCAGGTGCTTGACCTTCGGAAGTATCTCATCACGCTGGCGACGATCGTCGGCGGCGCTCCGTTCGTCGGTCTGCTCGGGACTGTGTGGGGCATCATGAAGGCGTTCACGGCGATGTATGTCACCGGGAGCGCCAGCATCTCCAGCGTGGCCCCCGGCATCTCGGCCGCGCTCACAACGACGGTGGCGGGACTCGCCGTTGCCATCCCCGCGCTCGTGGGCTACAACTACCTCATGAACCGGGTCCGCACGCTTACGACGATCATGGAGAACTTCTCATCGGAGTTCCTCTCGACCGTCGAGCGGAACCTGGGCGAGCGGTAAGGCGAGGAGAGAGCCAGTGCGTCGCAGGCACGATGAACAGGGAATGGACCCGATCGGGGAAATCAATGTGACGTCCCTGGTCGACATCATGATGGCGCTTCTCGTCATCTTCATTATCGTTGCGCCGATGATCGAGCAGGGGATCGAGGTGAACCTGCCGACCGCGGAGCCCGCGAAGATCGACGTGTCGGATGTCGTGACCGTCACGGTTTCGTCGAACGACCGCATCTACTTCGAGGGCCAGAGGGTCACCATGGACGACCTCGGCGAGCGACTTTCGAATATCCAGGCCGCGAATCCGGACGCCGCCGTTCTGATCAAGGCAGACCAGGACATCCGCTACGGTCGCGTCGTCGAGGTGCTCGATGCGGCCCGTAGCGCGGGGCTCTCGCGACTCGGGATGGCCACGAAGCCGGCGGAGTGATCTGTGAATCGGTTCCTCATCATATCGGCATCGGCCCATGTGGTCCTGCTCTTCCTCCTCCCGTTTATCCCGGGGCTCTTCGCGGAGGAAGAGATGGGGCTCAACGTCTACAGCGTTGAACTCGTTGAGGTCCGGAGTCGGCCGGCTCGCGTCGAGCCTCCAGCGCCGGAGCCGGAGGTGGAGGCGGAGGAAACGGTGGAGACGCCGCCCGAACCTGCCGAGGAGATCGTCGAGGAACGGATTCCCGAGGCACCGGCGCCGCAGCGCCGCGTGGCGGTTCGACGAGAGGCGCCCGTGGAGCGAGAGAGCCTGGCCGATCGGCTGGCGGAGCGGCTTCGGTCTCAGGACGAAGAGCGACCGGACGAGCCGGACGTCCAGCCGGAGGTGACGCGGCCGGCGGCATCGGCGAGCGCGACCGTGACGGCTTCGAGGTTCCCGTACGCGTGGTACCTTTCGATCATACAGGGGAAGGTGAGCTCGAACTGGAAGCAGCCGAGCTCGCGCCTGATCACACAGGACCAGTTGAGTACCCAGGTGTCGTTCCGCATCCGGCGCGACGGTTCGGCTGAGATCGTGACCGTTCGACGCTCGTCCGGTCTTCCCAACGTCGACCAGTCCGCGGTCAAGGCGGTCAAGAGCTCGGCGCCGTTTCCGCCGCTTCCCGACGACTACATGGAGGACCACCTGGACGTCACCATCGACTTCACCGTAAAGCAGGAGTAGCTCTGATGCCGGAAACGAAACAGGGGCGCGCGTCGCTGGCGGTGCTGGCCGTACCGCTGATGTTGATATTCGCGGTGACGGCCGGAGCGCAGGTACATCTGAATGTGTCGAAGGCTTTCGGTCAGAAGGTGATCGTGGCTGTCCCGCTCTTCGAGCTGGAAGGCGGTACGATCGTCGATGCGGCGGCCGTGCGGGATGTCCTCGAGTTCGACCTCGGACACTCCGGGTTCTTCAGTATCGTCGAGAACCGGGAGTTCGTGGACGAGACGGAGAGCGCCGACCGGACCTCGAGGAAGATCGCGTTCCAGGAGTGGTCGGCGTTGGGAGGAGAAATCCTCGTCAAAGGCAAGATCGGCGGCGATCTGTTAGAGGTCTACGTCGAGGCCACTGTCTACGACCTCGCGCAGGGAAAGGCGATCTTCGGTCGGCGGTATGTCGGGACCCGTGAGATGTGGCGCGACGCCGTCCATAGCATCTCGGATGACATCGTGTTCAAGCTGACCGGCGAGACCGGGATCGCGAAGACCAAGATCGCGTTCATCTCCGGTGTGACAGGCTCCAAAGAGGTCTACGTGATGGACTATGACGGTGAGAACCGCCGGCGTGTCACCCGTCAGGACGCGATCGCGGTCTCCCCGGACTGGTTCCCCGGCGGCGAAGAGATCGTCTACACGCTCATCCAGGGGAGCCGTCATGAGTGCCGGCGTTCGACGATCGCCGGGAGCGGGTCGCGGCTGACATCGTTCCCGGGTCTCAACGACTTCGCGTCCCCGTCGCCACGCGGCGACGAGATCCTGATGACTCTGTCCAAGGACGGCAATCCGGAGATCTATAGGGTGCGGGCGGACGGGACCGACCCGAGGCGGTTGACCTTCGGGAGAAGCACGGAGTCATCACCATGCTGGTCGCCGGACGGCCGGAGAGTGGCATTCCTGTCCGACCGGGCAGGCGTTCCACAGATCTATGTCATGGGAGCGAGCGGCGGAACACCGCGACGGGTGACGCTCCAGGGAAACTACAACACGTCGCCGGATTGGTCACCGAAGGGCGACCTCATCGTCTATACTTCTCGTATCAGCGGGACGTTCCAGATTTGCACGGTCGACGTCGAGACCGGCGAGACCATCAGACTGACCAGCGGGTCAGGTCAGAAGGAGGATCCGTCCTGGGCGAGGGACGGTCGGCACGTTGTCTACAGTGTGAAGCAGGGAGGCAAAACCGACCTGTATATGATAGACATATATGAACTGGAACCTGTGCGGCTGACCAGCGGGGCCGGAGACTATCTGAGCCCTGCGTGGTCCGACTAGCGGGCGGGACGCGTCCGCGAGGAGGAGTCATGAGGAAGAACCTCGCTCTTGCAGCATGTCTGTTCGCAGTGTTCGCGATGCTGGCGCTCTCCGGTTGCGGCAGCAAGGAAGAAGTGATGATGGATCCGACCGAGGATCTCGGGATCACCGAGGACGCCGGCGCGATCAGCGGCGACGACATCGGACTCTACGAACAGCCAGAGGACACGATCTATGTCGAGCCGGCATCGAGCGTATTCTCGGATATCCACTTCGAGTTTGATAGCTACAACATTCTCGCCGCAGACGAAGCCGTCCTTCAGCGGATCTCCAACTGGCTTCGTGAGAACGACCAGGTGCGCGTGATGATCGAGGGGCACTGCGACGAGCGCGGCACCAACGAGTACAACATGGCGCTCGGTGAGCAGCGCGCGCTCGCGGCGCGTCGCTATCTCGTCGGTCTCGGCGTCGGCGCCGCAAGACTCGGCACCGTGAGCTACGGTGAGGAGCAGCCGCTCGACCCGCGGAGCAGCGAGGATGCGTGGACGAAGAATCGCAGAGCGCACTTCGTCGTCTCCGAGTAGTCCGGAGGTCGCCATGACGGCAACAATGTCACACGGCACCCGTGTGTGCCGCCCGGTACGTATCGTCCTTGCAGCGCTTCTCTGTCTTTCCGTCGGACTGACGCTCTCCGGTTGTGGTACGGGCGGTCTTGCGGTCAAGAGGGACGTCTGGGAGGCGGAGGAGAACTTCTCCCAGCGGCAGGCGTCTCTGTCGGAGAAGATGCTTCAGATCGACGGGCGCCTGACTGCGGTCGAGGACGAGATTGCGGCGATGAAGACGGTCAACGCAGGGCTCTCGGGGCGGATTGCGAGTCTCGAGGCGGAATTCGGCCGCGGGCTCGAAGCCGTGCGGAGCGGTCAGGAGCAGCTCGGGATCGAACTCGAGGGCAGGATCCGGGATGTCGACTCGGGACGAGAGGCGGACCGTGATGACTTGCTGGCTCGGATGCAGATCGTCCTTGAGGAGGTCACCCGCGAGAACGCGCAGTTGCGGGCGGACATCAGCGCGCTCCAGAGCCAGGTCGGGAGCGGGTACGAGCACGAGGTCAAGTCCGGGGAGACACTCGCGTCGATCGCGTCGCAGTACGGCGTCACCGTGAACGCCATCATTCGGGAGAACAAGCTGACGAACCCCGACGTTATCAACGTCGGTCAGAAGCTCTTCATCCCGCGGAACTAAGAAGCTCCTGTCCGTGTTCCCGGTGATGCCGGAGCGCGGGCAGGAGCTCTTGTATGCACGGTCGCGGGCGATCCTGACCGTAGCCGCAGGCGACCCTGATCGGTGGTCGCTAGGCCGGGAGGCGGAAGTCGAACGTCGGGTCGATCTCGCTCAACCGCTGGGCCTGGCGGAGGAGTTTCTCTCGGAGTTCGTCGCGCGGCTGTTCGCTGTCGGGCTTCATCCACGCGGAGTAGGCCTCGAGAAACTCATCCCGGATCTGCTCCATCGTCTCTCCGCGTCGTATCTCCTCGACCTGGCGGTCGAGATGGAAGAGCTCTCCCTCCGAGTAGCGGCGGAGCAATCCCAGATACTGTCCGCGCATGTACATGAGGATCCGCACGTAGTTCTCGAATCCGTCGGACAGCTTCTGGAGGACACGTGACACTCCGTCGGGACCGCGGTGGATCCGGCAGGCGTAGGACGCGGCCTGCGCGTAGTAGGTTGCTGCGCGGGCGATGAATACCTCCCGGGGCGTGTGATACACGGCCCGGAGATGGGTCCTCGGCCGGTCGACCGTGTCGAACACGGCGATCGAGAGGAGCAGGTAGTCGGCGGTCGTCTTGTATGCGAGGTACCGCTCGCGGTCCGACGAAGCATCGGCCGCCATCCTGTGCAGCTCGTCATCGCTGGAGGCGATGTAGCGGCCCACCCGCTCGAGGTGCACGGGATCGATCTGTGAATTCAGAAGATGCGCGAGGTAGACGTTGACGTCCTCGTCATAGACATCGGAGTTCGATTCTATGCCCGTGTGGATGCGAGAGTGGAGCAGACAGTTCAGCATAAAGAAGTACGAGGTCTGAACGTCTGTTCCGATCTCGAGCCTACGGCGCGCGGTGGTGCGTCTCGTCGCGCGGGTCGGTGCCTTCTTCACGTTGCCTCGATTCCGTCGTTCGGCCAAGCGGTGATATCCGGGAGCATCGGCTGTCTGTCGATTCAGGAATGCAAGCCGTGTGCCACGGCGCGGCGGCGGTGACCTGCCGGCTGCGTCCCGCCTCGAGCGCCGCGTCAGTCGAGCTCACATCCGGCCGTGGCCGGAGCGGGGAAGGCCCGTTCTCTGCGGCTTTCAGACTACAGAATGCAGAACGCGTGCCATCTCTTGAGCGTCCCGTCAGATGGTCGCAAGAGCACATGAACAGGCTCGTTACTCCCTGCCAAAGTGCGTACATTGTGAAAAGTGATATCGCAGCTGTGGCCGGGTGTTGATCATTACTGCGAACTGCAAGCACGGGCATCTCCAGCGGAAGGCGGGTGGAGCATGAGGGCAGCGGCAGTTCAGTTCGAACCTGTGTTCGGAGACGTGGAGGAGAACGTCCGGCGCCTGGCCGATCTCATCAAGCCGGTCGATGCGGACCTCTTCGTCATGCCGGAGCTTGCGCTGTCCGGCTATCTGTTCGAGTCGATCGCTGAGGCGGAGGACCTCTCGCAATCCCGGGACAGCGGGGTGTTCGACCGCCTCGCAGCGGTCGCCCGGGCGAAGGATGCGGCGCTGATCGTAGGGTTCGCCGAACGGGCTGACGACGGGCTCTACAACTCGTCGCTCCTCATGGCGCCCGACGGAAGGCGCGAGGTGTATCGCAAGATCCAGCTCTTCAACACGGAGAAGGAGGTCTTCCTGCCGGGGAACAGGGCGCCGTCGGTCGTCGAGATCGCGGGAGTCAAGCTCGGCATGATGATCTGCTTCGATTGGATTTTCCCAGAGGTCGCTCGCTCGCTCGCGCTCCTCGGTGCGGACATCCTCTGTCACTCGGCGAATCTGGTGCTTCCGTACTGCCAGGATGCGATGGTGACACGGTCCATCGAGAACAGGGTGTTCGCGATCACCGCCAACCGGGTGGGGACGGAGAACCGGGCGGGGCTTGCGCTCACGTTCACCGGACAGAGCGAGATCGTCACACCGCGCGGGCGCATCCTCGGGCGCGCCCCCGTCACCGGCGAGACAGTCCTCGTGCACGAGATCGACCCGGCGGAAGCGCGGGACAAGCAGATCACGCCGCGGAACAACATTCTGGAGGACCGGCGCACGGATCTCTACCGGCTCGGCTGATCCGAGGCTCCCGGAAGCGGCGGGACCCCCGCTGGCATGCTAGTTGCACAATCCAGGGACGATGCCCGTGCTACATGGCCGCACAGGCGACGCAACCAGTCAGGATGTAACGAGAACGAGGAGCTGACGGACGATGGAGCGAGGCGGACCCGCGATCGAGATCAAATTTGTCACGCTTGTGGCGGGGGTGCTCATCGTGCACGATGTCGTTCTCCTCGTGTTGTACCTCGGCGGCACGCCGCCGACCATTATCCAGATCGTGCTGGGCGCCATCATCATTCCGGCCCTCATTGTAGTGGCCGTCTGGGGCAACTCGGTCGGGCGCGCCATCCGGAGACTCTCCTGGGTCTGCCGCGCGGCGAAGGCGGGAGACACCAACCTCCTGACCGTGCTCCATCGGACCGATGAGATCGGCCAGCTCAACGACGACATCAATTCGCTCGTGGTTCAGCTCCGCCACCTCGGCGAGACCGAACGCACGCTGGGATCGTCGCGCCAGCTCGTTGACGCGATCGTTCGGACAGCTCCCGACCTTCTGCGCGCGTCGCAGGAGGTGCTGGTCTCGATGAAAGAGCTCAAGGAGGGGGCCGGCGCGGAGACATCGGTACTCCGACGCGCTTCGCGCAACCTCACGGAGGCGGGCGGGCTGCTCGGGCGCCTGACGTCGACCGGGGCCGAGGCCTCGGGAGAGGGGATCGCGGCGAAGCTCAAGGCGCTCGGTGGGCTCAGGCGCGAGATCGAGATCCTCTCCGATCAGATCATGGATGAGGTGGCTCGGCCGCATATCGACGCGGCCACGCTTGCCCGTGCGGTCAACGGTCTGAGGGACGCGTCGCGTGTCCTCGCCGATGTCGCAGAGCAGGCGGCACCGGCGCTCGAGGCGAAGCTCGGCGACATCCGGGTCGCCGTAGCGGCGACCGGATACATCGAAACCGCCGACGAGGAACGTCAGGACGGCGCCAGGATCGCAGAGCTCATGCAGCGGAGCGCGGGGAGCGGCATCGGGGCGGCGACGCGGCTGGCGTCGGCGCTTCACGAACTCGGCGTCGTGCTGGAAGCCTACGAGATCCAGCGGCGAATGGAGGACCGGCGGTAGGATGGCCGGGACCCGGGTGCCGAGTTTCCGCGGCCGCGGCACCGGTGGATGTGCCCGTCAGGGATGTGAACGGAGTTGACGAGAGGACGGCCCGATTCAGGCCGCCCTTTTTTTGTGGTGGAACCACGGCATCTGCAAGGGAGCGCGGGACAGTCTCTTACAGAGCGCGGGCGGCCGGCTCGGTCCGGACGGAGCGCGATGGCATGTCGGTTGCTCGGAAGAGGATAGCAGGCAGGAGGCTCCGGTGGGGACCGGAGGGTGAGGCTGGTCGTCTGCGGCTGACCGGCCGCCGTGTGGGGATGGGTGGTCGTGTGTCTCCGAGTCCCCACGCCGGGGCGCCTCATCGCTTTCGGGAGGGGGATGTGGTGGCTGGACATCCGAATGAGGAGAAGCTCGGGCGGAGTCTGAGACGGCTCAACGCGGAGATCGCCGACGGATGCGCCCTCGAGCTGGCGTGTTCGCCCGGGCCGCCGAAGCGGCGGCCCGGTGGCCCCGGACGTGGCTCGGACGACGGGCTGGTCCTTCTCGGCGTGCTCAGCACGGGCGCCGTGGCCATCGTACCCGTTGTCCCCGCCCGAACGACCCGCCGGCGGCTTCTGGCCCTGTCCGACTCCATCGCGGAGTGCGCCATGCTGCTGGGGCTCGGAACGAGCATCTACGGGATATCGGTGCGGCCCGTCGACTGAGCATGTGCCGGAAGCCGAGGGTGTCCACAGCGAAACGCCTTGCCCGGGTTGGCGCGGCGTGGAAGAATCCATGGTACGGCATCGTCCGGCATCCGAGCCGGGTTGCCCCGACCGACCCACGGAGTATTCCCGCCACAGAGTGAAGGCCGGCACCCGGGAGGCATCATGAGCGTCGCATTCGACGCGTTCACAGAGCACTACCTCAAGGTCAAGACAACCGATTCGCCCGTTTTCTCGACGTTTCTTGGTCTGCACGAGCACGACGGGAAACTGGGCGCGTTCTCGCGTGACGCTCTCGAGGATGAGCACCGCCACGACCTCGAACTCCTCGCCGAGCTGGAGTCGCTTCCGCTCGACGGTGAGCCGCTCGAGGTGCGGGTGGACGCGGCGGCGCTTGCCTCCTCTCTGAGAAGCGACGTGTTCCGC
Organism: uncultured bacterium; assembly: GCA_964516845.1. Taxonomy (GTDB): domain Bacteria; phylum Joyebacterota; class Joyebacteria; order Joyebacterales; family Joyebacteraceae; genus JAPEKQ01. The sequence continues at coordinate 10,226 of CAZEXP010000016.1, read as the reverse complement.
CACGAGACGTTGCGAACGCACGAGCGGATGCCGAACACGTACGTGGGTACGGCCCTGGGGGGATGCAACGGTCTGATCATGAAGGAGTTCGCGCCGCTCGAGGAACGGGCGGTCAGTCTGCTCTCCCGTGTTCGTCAGATCCCCGGCGTCCTCGAGTGCATGAGCGAGAACGTCAAGGACGTCCCCGGCGTCTTCGCGACCGTGTCGGCGGAGTACGCCGCCGGCGGAGCGGTCTTCATGCAGAGCATCGTCGCAGATGTCGTCCCCGAGGTTCCCGCGGTGGCTGCTGAACTCAGCAAGGCGTGTGGCGTCGCCGCGGCCGCGTTCGAGAAGGCGGCCGGCGAACTCCGGGCGATGGCGGAGGAAGCCACCGAGCCGTTCGCGGTCGGTCGCGAGTCGTACGAGTGGCTCCTGACGAACACGCACCTCCTCGACTTTGACAGTGATGAGCTTGCCGCGTACGGTCGCGACGCGATGGAGAGCACGCGCGCTCAGATGCGGGAGCTTGCGTCGAAGATCGACCCCGGCCGGAGCGTCGAGGAGCATCTCGAGACCCTGAAGGACGCACATCCCTCGAAGGATGCGCTCCGCGCCACGTACGCCTCCGAGATGGCGCGAGCCAGAGACTTCGTACGGGAGCATGACCTTGTGACGATCCCGGACGAGGAAGAGCTTCATGTGGTCGACACCCCCATCTATGCGCGCCGCGTGCTCCCGTATGCGGCGTATATGCCTCCCGGCTCATTCGAGACACGGCAGCAGGGACACTTCTACGTGACGCCCGTCGATGAGTCGCAGACCGAGGATCAGCAGGAGAGGCAGCTGAGGGGGCACAGCCTTCACACGATCCCCATCGTTGCGCTCCACGAGGGTTATCCCGGGCATCACCTTCAGTTCGTCCGCGCGAACGCCACCCCGCGTCTCGCCCGGAAGTTGACGTGGAACACAGTCTACGTCGAGGGGTGGGCCCTCTACTGTGAGGAAATGATGAAGGACGCCGGGTTCTGTCCGGACCCGATGACCCGGCTGGGGCAGCTCAAGGAGACGCTCTGGCGGAGCGCGCGGATCGTCGTCGACACGTCCATCCAGCGGGGAACCATGACGCTCGACGAGGGCATCGATTTCATGGTGCGTGAGGTCAAGCTGGAGCGGGTCAACGCGACCGCCGAGGTGAAGAGGTATGCGACCGCTCCAACACAGCCATCCAGCTACATGATCGGCAAGCGCGCGATCATGGACATCAGGCGCCGGGCCGAAGCTGCCGCGGGCGACGCGTTCGACCTCAAGTCGTTCCACGACCGGCTCCTCGATCTCGGCAGCATTCAGCCGGCGCTCGTCGAGGCGTCGCTGGGTTTGCGGACACTGGAGAGGATCTAACCCCATGACCCACACGAACCCCGCTTCGCCGCAGTGCGCCGGCCTGTCCGCGGACGCCGGGAGCGCCGTGGAGCCAGGCGCTGCCGCCGACATTCATGTGAACGTCCTCGACAACGGCGTCCGCGTCGTTGTCCGCGAGGTGTGCACGGTCCCCGTGGTGGCGCTCAATCTCTGGGTGGGCACCGGATCCGTTGACGACCCCGATGGCGGGGAGGGACTGGCGCACTTCATCGAGCACATGCTGTTCAAGCCTGACGGCTCGTCCGGGACCGATCTCGCGCGCGAGGTCTACGGTGCGGGCGGGTACGTCAACGCCATGACGGGTGCGGACCACACCACCTACTACCAGGTCGTGCCCTCCGGGACCTGGCGCCGCGTTCTCGAGGCGCAGGCGTCCGTCATCCTGTCGCCGCGGTTTGCTCCGGAGGATGTGGAGACGGAGCGCGCCGTTATCATTGAGGAGCTGCGGTCCGGAGACGCCAACCCGGAGACGCTGGTCTGGCGGAGACTGATGGCGACGAGCTTCACCGAGCATCCGCTGTCTCGTCCCGTCGTGGGGACCGAGGCGTCGCTGGCCGCGATGACGGCTGGTGCTCTGACGATCCACTACGACGCACACTACCGGGGTGCCAACATCGTGCTGGTCGTCGTCGGGGACGTCGACGCGTCGGACGTGCTGGCGGAAGCGCGGAGGCTCTTCGGCGGGATTCCAGCGGGGGAGCGTCCCCGCCACTGGGACGGTCGCGAGCCTGACCAGCATGGATTCAGGGCGCTGAGCGTCCACGGAGCGGTGGTTCAGCCGTACCTCTCGCTGGCGTTCCACGTCCCGGAGGCTCTTCACGATGACATCCCTGCGCTCGACGCGCTGTCAGGTCTGCTGGGCCAGGGGAGGAGTTCGCGGCTTCGCCGACGGCTGGCGCTCGAACTGGGTCTCGTGAACGACATAGGTTCCGGGATCGCCGGGTATCGCGACACGGGGTTGTTCGTCGTGCGCGCGGCCGCCACAACGCTCGACATCGGCCCGGTCGTTGCCGGGATCATGGGCGAGATGATCGAACTCGCGGAGAAGGTGCCGAGTGCCGAGGAGATGTCGAAGAACCTCCGGCGGCTGGAGGCGGCCTATCTTCTCGAGCATGAGACGCCGGATGCGCTTGCCGGCGGACTCGGGTACTTCGCGCTTCTCGGCGACTGCCGTCTCGCCGAAACGTATGTCGACCGTCTGGCCGACGTGTCGGCGGACGACGTATCGCGGGTGGCCCGCGCCTATCTGCGGCCTGAGAACGCGACGCTCATCGTCTACGGCCCCTCCGCGGGCGGGCTTCCGCGGGGTGACGTCTCCGGACTGATGGAGGAGCACATCGACGCGGTGCGGCGGACGGCGAGCGTGGCGGAGGCGGCGGAGGCGGCGGAGGTGGCGAGGAGCGGCGCGGAAGTGCTCGAGCGCGGGGCAACGTGGGCGCCCTCAGGGTTCTCGCGCCCGACCATCATCGCCGAGCGGCGGACGCCGGTGCGAACGCGCGAGAACCTCGCGCCCGGTGTCACGCTTGTTACGAGTCATTCGGATACACTGCCGCTGACATCGGTGGCCATGGGCTTTCGAGGTGGGCATCGGGATGAGAGCGACGCATCATCGGGATCGACCTATCTGGCGATGCGGACGGTGGTCCGTGGCTCGCGGCTACGGTCCGGCTTCGAACTCGCCGACGAGGTCGAGTCGATGGGGACCTCATTGGCGACGCTCGTCGACCGCGATGGATTCGGTCTTGGCTCGACGTGTCTTGCACGACTCCAGAATGACGCCTTGGCTCTGCTGGGGGAGGTCGCCTTCGAGCCGGCGTTCGATCCCGGCCAGTTCGAGATGGCCCGCGCCGAGGTCGAGAGCGAGATAGGAGAGACGGAGGACCATCCGTTCAGGCGAGCGATTCTCAATATGCTCCCGCTGATCTTCCCGAACCATCCGTACGGACGTGCGCTCAGAGGAACGCGGGAGAGCCTTGCGGGACTGGACGTCGCATCCGTTCGCGACGGCTACCTGAGCGGTCTGAGGACGGCCGGGCTCGTCGTATGCGCCAGCGGCAGGGTCGACGTCCGGGGATTGCGCGAGACGGTTGAGGGAATCGCCGGTCGTACTCCGGTCGGCGGACATGCCGCGGCAGCGCCCGATGAGGGGGCCGGCGTCCCCGTCGGCGCTCCCGGGCCGGTGCTGCGCGAGGCGGTCGAACTCGATCACGACGCTCCGGGGCAGTCGCACGTGGCGCTCGGTCTGACGGGTCCAACCGCGTCCTCGGACGACGCCGTCGCGCTGCGCTTCGTAACGCGCGCCCTCTCCATGATGGGCGGTCCGCTCTGGGTCGCGCTTCGCGAGAACCCGCCGCACGCGTACAGCGTCTCCGCGTCTCCGCTTCTTCTCGGCTCCGGTGGAGCGGTTCTGTTGTCGGTGACGGCCCGTCCGGGCGACGAGTCGTTGGCGGTTGATGGACTCCTGGACGTCCTGCGGACGGTGCGATCGGACGGACTGGCGGCCGGCGAGCTCGAGCGGGCGAAGAGCTACGTCGCGGGCACGATGGAGATAGCGATGCAACGCGAGTCAACGAGAGCCGCATCCTACGCGATGTCCGAACTTCTGGGTGTGGGGTTTGAGCGGATGGAGGAGATGCCGCGGCTCGTGCGCCGGATCTCGAACGACGACGTCGTCCGCGTCGCGAGAGCGTGGCTCGATCCGGACGCGGGCTATGCCACCGTGACTCTCAAGAGCACCTGAGGCGCGGGGCGCGCGCTGTGGCCCGCGAGGTGGTGGTCCATGCTGTGGCGGTGCTGATGCACTGACGTTCGCACCGCCGGCGGAAAACGCGACAGGTCCGACGGTGATCCGTCGGACCTGTTGTTCTTTCGGAGTGCCTCTTCCGTTGCGCTTGCCGCTCGACGACTACTGCGGCGGGACGGCCGTAGCGGCGTCGCCGGCGTTGTCCGGACCGTACATCTGCCACATTTCCATGAGGCTGTTGACCCGGTCCGCCATGCCGAGCTGCTGATAGGCGGTCATGAGAGCGGCGTAGACATCGTAGCGCTCGGGGTCGCGGGAGAGCACGTACTCATATGCTTCGACCGCCTCCTCGAAGTGAGGCTTCGCCTCTTCGCCCTGGTTCTGCCGCGCTAGCCCCTCCGCTATCATCAGGTGCACGCCGCCGTACCGCACCCACGCCTCGATCAGGTTCGGCTGGCTGGCGACGAGCCGTTCCGCGAACGGAAGCGCGAGCTGGGGCTGGAGAAGACGGGCCGCGTAGATGGCGACGAGACCGTTGAGTGCGGGTCCGTAGTCGGGCGCGAACTTGAGCGCGATCGTGTAGAGACGGATGGCTTCGTCCGTCTGCTCCGGGTTCTGCATTGCGACGAATCCGAGCCTGGAGAACCCGGCGGCGTAGTTCGTGATGAGCCGCGCTGTCGGTCCCGTCTTGTAGACCTCGTCCATGACCCGCCAGTTGTCGTCGACGTCCACGATGCTCGAGTAGTCATAGTTCTCGAAGACATTCTCGTACGTTCGGTCGATATCGACCATGTGCTGGCCGGTCTCCTGGGTCAGTCTGAAGACCATGCCTTCGAGCTTCAGGTTGTCGTAGTACCCCATGAAATCGTCAACGGTCACCGCGAAGTAGACCGGCCGCTCGAAGTTGTTCGTTCGGATGATGTCGTGGATGGCGATGTCCTTGAGCGTGACGAGCTGGAGTTCGTTGGTCTCCGGGTCGCGCGTCCAGTACGGGTGCATCTGTTCGATCTGCTCGAACGTGAACGAGAGCGGCACGCCCGCCTGCTTGATCTGCTTGAGGTGCCAGTTGATCTGGCTGAGCGACAGGTTGACGATGTCGACATCCGGTCTCACGCCCTCCACCTGCTGCAGGTACCAGAGCGGGAACGTGTCATTGTCGCCGTTCGTGATGAGGATGGCGTCCTCATCAAGATATTCCAGGATGTTCATGCCGTAGTTGTGCGCGATGTAGTTGTTGCTTCGGTTGTTGATCTGGTAGTTGCTCATCAGCGGCAGGAGCGCGAACACGATGACGGCGACCGCCAGCACGTTCCTCCACGCCTTCCCGACGTCCTTCGCCCACTGGACGATGGCCCCGGAGCCGATGCCCATCCATATGGCGATGCCGACGTAGGAGGGAACCCAGAAATACTCCCTGCTACGGACCTCGTGATCGGAGACATTGAGATACAACAAGAGGCCGACTGACGCCATGAGCCATCCGATGAGCATCATTGCGAAGGTGCGGCGGTCACGCTTCGCGTGAACGATGAGTCCCCAGAGCGAAAGCACGAACGGTGCGAGAATCGCCAGGATGTTCTTCGACGATGTGAACTGCATTGCGTGATAACCACCGACGATGCGGAACTGGTTCGCGAACGGTGTTCGCCTCGGGAAGAAGCGCATCGGTTCGTACTGCGCGCGCCGCATGACCTCGAGCACCGCCTTGACCGTTTTCGGTTCGGACTCATTGATCGCCGGCTCGAGCCTGGCGCGGATCAGCAGATAGGCATGGACCGTCAGCGCGAGGAATGAAAGGAGCAGTGCGGCGAGCAGGGCACGCGCGGGCGTCTGCGGCTCCTTGATCGTCCCGCTCCGGACGAGCTTGACGAAGCCCCAGAGGCCGACGGCCGAGAACGCGATGGCGAGCAGCGCCCAACCGGCGCCTCCACCGCCATACCAGGTTCCGGATTCCACGAGGGCCAGGAGGCTCAGGAGAGCCGTTCCGAGCGTGACCCAGGACGGGATCGGTGGTCCGAGGATCTTGTCCTTCACGCGTCTGCCGACGTTCTTGCGCTCCGGCCAGAGCCGCGGGAGCGCGAAGAACGCGGTCTGGGCGAATCCGATCACCCAGAGGGTCGCCGGCGCGTGCCACCAGGCCATTCCCTTGGTCATCAGGAAGAAACCCATCGCGAACGGTATCGCCAGGAGCAGCGAGCCGATGTAGCTGCGCTCGAAGAGGATCATGAAGACGAGGAATCCGGGCGCCCACAGGAGACTCCCCATGTGAATGCCGACGCCGAGAGCGAGGAGGTAGAACACGAGATAGAGATGCCGCCGGGCTCGCGGCGGACCGGCAAGCTCCGACCATCTCAGAACGAGCCAGAGCGTGACGGCCATCACGAGGGTGTTCCAGGCGTAGACCTCGGCTTCGAGCGAGTTCTCCCAGTAGCTGAACGAGAATGCGATGAAGAGACACGCCGTGATGCCTGCAACGTAGGTCGGGATCCCGTCGGAGAACGACTTGATCTCGCCCTCCCAGCGCTTCGCTATCTTCGAGATCGCGAGGTAGAAGAAGAAGATCGCGGCGGCGCCCGCGGCGACCGCCGTGAAATTGATGGCCTGCGCCACGTTCGGGAAGGGGAGCAGTCCGAACAGACGGCTCAGCAGCGTGTAGACCGGGGAACCCGGCGGGTGTCCGACGCCAAGGATGTATCCAACCGCGATGAACTCGCCGTTGTCCCAGAAGGCCACGACTGGCGCCGTCGTCATCATGTAGACGATGAACGAGAACGCTCCCAGCGCCCAGGCGATGATGGTGTTGGTCCGTTCGTGCTGGTACATCGTGTCTCCTCTGGTTCAGATGCTCAGGTCTGTCCGCGTCGTCAGGATGCCGCCCCCTCGGGCGTCGGGCTCCTCAACAGCTGGGAGAGCCGCTCCCGAAGCTGGCTCAGTGTGATGCCACGCGATATCTGCCCCCCGAGTGCGAGAGAGATATCGCCCGTTTCCTCCGAGACGATGACCGCAACGGCGTCCGTCTCCTCGGTCAGACCGACCGCGGCGCGGTGTCTGGTCCCGAGTGTGTGGACGTAGTACGGGTTCTGCGAGAGCGGCAGCGTGCACCGCGCCGCGATGATCTCGTCGCCGTTGACAATGATGGCTCCATCGTGGAGCGGCGTCAGAGGCGTGAAGATCGATACGATCAGACTCGAGACGACCGGCGCATTGAGGAGCACGCCGGTCTGGTAGTAGTTGAGCAGACGCGCCTGACGCTCGACAACGATGAGCGCTCCGGTGCGCTTCTGAGACATCGCTTTGACGGCCGTGACGATGGCATCGATCGACTCGTTGACCTCCAGCCTGACGAAGGGACGAAGCAGTCTGCTCTGTCCCATCTGGGCGAGGATGCGCCGGAGCTCGTCCTGGAAGAGGATCACGAAGATGATCGCCCAGAGCCCCTTGAGGCCGGACATCAGCCAGTTGAGGGCGTCGAACTGGACCCAGCGGGCGACGAAGCCGATGACGACGATAACGAAGAGGCTTACGAACATCTGCATCGCGCGGCGGCCCCGGAGCAGGAGGAGCAGCTGGTAGATGACGAACGAGACGATGGCGATGTCTATGATGTCGATGATGATCCTGGAACCGGACATCTCGTCATGCCCCCTGGGTGATGCAGGCCTCGACCATGCGCACCGCGCGCACGATCGGCTTGACGTCGTGGACGCGAACGATGCGGGCACCCTGCGCCACGGCATAGGCCGCGGTCGCGATGGTCCCCTCGAGGCGTTCCTCGACCGGGAGATCGAGGACGTTGCCGATGAAGCCCTTGCGCGACGTCCCGATCACGATCGGCTTCCCCAGCACCGCCAGTTCAGGAAGGTGCTTGAGGATGGCCAGATTGTGTTCCGTAGTCTTTCCGAATCCAATCCCCGGGTCAACGGCAATCTGGTCGTCGCCAAGCCCGGCGTTCCGGGCTGTCTCGACCGCTTCGGCGAGAGCTCCGCAGATCTCACCCATCACATCGCCATAGGACGGGTCCTTCTGCATTGTGGCGGGTGTTCCCTGCATGTGCATGAGGATGCAGGCGGCGCCGTGCCCGGCGGTGACCCCGGCGATCTCGGGGTCGCCCGAGAATGCCGTGATGTCGTTGACGATCCCGGCGCCCGCGGCGAGCGTCTCGCGCGCCACGCGTGCTGAGCTCGTGTCGATGGAGATCGGCCCCGACCACTCCTCGGCGAGCATCTCGACGACCGGGAGCACCCGCTTGAGCTCCTCGTCCTCCGTCACCGGGTTCGAACCCGGTCGCGAGGACTGTCCGCCGATGTCGATGATGTCGGCGCCGTCCTTGACGAGGGCGAGGGCGTGGCGAAGCGCTTCGGTCGGTTGGAGATAGAGACCGCCGTCCGAGAAGGAGTCCGGTGTGACGTTGATCACACCCATGACGTGGACGCGGTCCGCGAGGTCGAGCGAGAAGGACTTCCCCCTGAGCCGCGCAGCAGCGGGTTTCGTCATGCCTTCGATGATCTCTCCGATGCGTTCGCCGAGCGCGGGGACATCGAACGGCTGGTAGGAGAGCCGCTCGACGAGGCGTCGAAGCTGGAGCGGTGTTCCCATGAGAAGAACGTCGGAGCTCTCGACCGCGTGTGTGAGAACGTGCGCGTGGACGGCGGCGTCGCCGCCGAGCGAGAGCATCTGCTGTTTGAGAATGTGCGCCACCGGGACCGACGCGCCGGAGATCTTGAGAGCGACCGACCACGCCTTGTCCTGCATTGCGTCAACGCCCCCCTCGCAGACGCCGATGGCCCGCATTTCGCGGGCGGCATCCTCGCGGGAGTCGATGAGCACAACGCGGGGGGAGAGGGGCTGCCGCATCAATCCTCCGATTCCGGGCGCTTGCCCAGGATCTCCTCGACGTCCTCGCTTGTCAGTGTCTCACGCTCGAGAAGCGCTGCGGCGAGGGCGTGGAGTTCAGCCTCGTGCTCGCGAACGAGCGAGCGTGCGCGCTGGAGCGCTCCATCGACGAGACGGCGTATCTCGGCATCGATGAGCTCGGCCGTCTTCTCGCTGATGTCATCCGGGTAGGCCATCTCGCGCCCGAGGAACACCTGGCGCTTCGGGCGGCCGAACGCGACGGGGCCGAGTTCCTCGCTCATACCCCAGCTGCAGACCATCAGGCGCGCGATCTCGGTGGCGTACTGGATATCGCCCGCCGCGCCGGTCGTGATCTCATTGAACACGGTCTCCTCGGCGGCGCGGCCGCCGAGCAGGTTGGCGAGCTCGTTGAGCCAGTGCTGCCTCGGCTGTGAGCGCCGGTCGTCCGAGTCGAGAAAGTGCGTTGTCCCGAGCGCGTGACCGCGCGGGACGATGGTGACCTTGTGAAGCGGGGTGCCGCCGGGGATGACCCATCCGACCAGCGTGTGACCGGCCTCATGATACGCCGTGACCTTGAGGTCCTTCTCGGAGAGAACCATGCTCTTCCGCTCGACACCGAGCATGACCTTGTCCTTGGCGTCTTCGAAATCGATCATCATCACGGAGTCGCGATTCATGCGTGCGGCATGCAGCGCGGCCTCGTTGACGAGATTCGCAAGATCGGCCCCGGAGAGACCGGGCGTGCTCTTCGCCAGGCGCTCGAAGTCGACCTCATCGTTGAGAACGACCTGCTTGGCGCTCACTTCGAGAATGCCCTGCCGACCCGCGAGGTCGGGGAGATCCACGACGATCTGGCGGTCGAAGCGCCCGGGACGAAGGAGTGCCGTGTCGAGCACGTCGGGGCGGTTGGTCGCGGCGATAAGGATAACGCCCTCGTTCGACTCGAATCCGTCCATCTCGACGAGAAGCTGGTTGAGCGTCTGCTCGCGCTCGTCGTGTCCGCCTCCGAGGCCGGCGCCGCGCATCCGCCCGACCGCGTCGAGCTCGTCGATGAAGATGATACACGGGGCGTTGGTCTTGCCCTGCTCGAAGAGATCACGCACACGCGATGCGCCGACTCCGACGAACATCTCGACGAAATCCGAGCCGCTGATCGAGAGGAACGGGACCTCGGCTTCGCCGGCAACGGCCCTGGCGAGCAGTGTCTTGCCGGTGCCCGGAGGGCCGACGA